>NZ_AFWJ01000082.1 GCF_000222685.1 Vibrio nigripulchritudo ATCC 27043
GAATTGGTTTGAGAGGATTAGAAACTCAAGGTTTGGCAATTTCGTCCCCGTTCTATTTGCGTTGTTTGCGATATGGACCTATTTCGGCATAACAGAACCTGCATTTCTCAGTGCGCGAAACTTCTACTTCCTATTTATGCAGAGCTCTGTGGTCGGGATATTAGCCGTCGGGATTACAGTGTTGCTGCTCCTTGGGGATATTGATTTGTCCGTAGCGGCTACCGCTGGGGTATGCGCAGCAATATTGGCTGTGCTTACTACCAACATGGGTGTACCAGCGCCGTTGGCATGCCTTGTCGCGATTGGTGCGGGCGTATTACTGAGTATGTTTCAGGGCAGTCTGGTTGCCTACATCGGAATCCCTTCATTTGTCGTGACACTTGCTGGTCTGCTCGGTTTTCAGGGGCTGATGCTTAAGATTCTGGGCATTCACGGCGCTATTAATGTGCGCGATCCGTTCATTCGAGGCATCACCACCACAAGTTTACCTGACTGGCTGGGCTGGGTGTTGGTTGCCGTGGGCATTCTCCTCATGGTGCTTATGGCAACAAGGGAATATCGACTAAGGCAGCAAATGGGGCTTGAGCAGGATTCGGTGTCTGGTATCGCGGGCAAAGTGCTCTTCTTTGCCGTACTTGCTGGCGCAGCGGTGATGACTTTGAACAGCTACAAAGGTGTGCCTTTAGTGGTGTTGATTCTATTTGGTGTGACCCTTCTTTTTGCCTGGATTACCACTTCCACCCCTTTTGGTCGCGCTCTGTTTGCAGTCGGGGGCAACCCTGAATCTGCTCGAAGAGTAGGGATCTCACTCAACCAAATCAAAATTGCAGCATTTGCGATTACAGGTTTGATGGCTGCACTGGGTGGAATTATAGGGGCGTCTCGCTATGCGTCGGTATCTTTCAATGCTTTTGCCGGAGGTCCACTTCTGCTTGACGCCATAGGTGCAGCCGTTATCGGCGGGACATCGTTATTCGGCGGTCGCGGCAGTGTATGGAATGCCATTTTGGGTGCATTGGTGATTGGTTCGCTTGGAAATGGTTTGGATCTTTCTGGTGCCAGTGCTGCCGACAAATTGATGTTCTCCGGTGCGATTCTGTTGATTGCGGTTTCGATTGATGCGCTTTCAAGGAAAACGGGTAAAGCGTGAGTACTAAATGAACATGGACAAAGATCATAAGGAACAATGACGATGAAAACTTACTCTTTAAAGTCAATCAGTAAGCCCGTCTCGGCGGTTGGTCTGGGGACGATGATTTTCCATCCAGACACCAAACAGCGAGATTTCAGTTTGCTCAATGCTTTCGTCGATAACGGTGGCACCTACATCGATACTGCCGAAGTGTATGGCGCGGTGGAAGAGCACGGTTACTCTGAAATGGTGATTGGCGACTGGTTAGAAGCCAACCCCGAAATACGAGAAAATATTGTGCTGGCTACCAAAGGGCTGATCACAGGCTATTGTGCGCCGCTTCACCCGGGTGGGGCAAAGGTCAACCCAGAATCCGTTCATCGTGCGATTGATGGATCACTTGAACGGTTGAAAACCGACTATCTGGATATCTGGATGTTCCATCGTGATGATTTAAGTCAGCCCGTTGGTCCACTGGTTGATGCGCTGGACGAAGAGGTGAAGAAAGGGCGAATTCGTGCTTATGGTGCATCTAACTGGAGCACTGAACGTATTCAGGAAGCAATAGATTATGCCCGTGCCAACGGCAAAGCTGAAATGATGAGCTCGAGCCCGCACTTTTCGCTGGCTAAAGCTAACGAACCCTTCTGGCCAGAAACGGTTGTCACTTCAGAAAAGGACAAACAGTGGTTTACTCAAAATGACTTTCCACTGGTGGCGTGGTCAGCATTAGGGCGCGGTTTTTTTGCCAAAGGCGACCGTCAGGACACCAGCGATGAAGATTTGGTTCGGGTTTTCTATTCTGATGACAACTTCGAACGCAAAGAAAGAGCCACCGAGCTTGCTCAACATAAGAATCTCAATATGTTTGAGATGGCGTTGGCGTATGTATTGAATCAGCCTTTCCCGGTGATTGCCCTCAATGGGGCAGAAACACCCGAACAGGTGAAAACCTCACTTCATGCGGCGTCGTTAACCCTGACACAAGCGGAAGTGGACTGGCTGGATCTCACTTCAGATAACAAACCGTTTTAGGAGACCGCAATGAGTACTTTACCTATGTACATCGGTGGCGAGATGGTCAATTCAGGCAGCACGTTTGATGTGATCAACCCCGCGACCGAACAGGTTTCTGGGGTGATAGCCAAAGCTTCGGCAAGTGATGCGAATCGTGCGTTAGAGGCGGCGCAGGCGGCTTTCCCAAGCTGGTCAAATACAACGATTGCAGAGCGTGTGTCCTGGATGAACAAACTTCGCGATGCCGTCATAGAAAATGAAACTGAGCTTCGCGAAGCGATTCAGATCGAAATGGGAAAAAACTGGGCGGGCACACAAGAAGACTTTGAATCTCTGGTCAATAGCCTACAGTTTTATGCCGAAGAAATATCGCGTTTCAGAACCGATTCTCTGGTCGATAAAGAAGGTACGCATACCCATCAACTCGTTCACGAACCTGTCGGGGTAGTCGCAGCGTTTCTGGCGTGGAATTTTCCTCTGCTGAATCTGGCGTTCAAAATCGGCCCGGCAATGGCGTCTGGTTGCCCGATTGTGATTAAGCCTTCGCTCAAGTCGCCCATTTCAGCCTATCTGGTCGGCAAACTGTGCCATGACATTGGCTTACCAAAAGGTGTCGTGAATATCGTTTGTGGCGATGATACCGAAGTGGGAGACGCTTTGTCGTCGTCCACGATTCCATCCATGCTGACCTTGATTGGTTCTATTGCCACCGGGCAGCACATAATGAAAACTGGTGCCACATCCATCAAGCGTTATTCCATGGAATTAGGCGGGAATGCTCCAGTGTTAGTGTTTGCCGATTCTGATCTGGATTTGGCAGCAGACATTGTCTGTGCGGTGAAATTTGGCAACTGCGGACAGATTTGTGTCACGCCCAACCGTGTGTTTGTTCAGAAAAGTGTGGCGAAGGAATTTGCCCACAAAGTGGTAGAGCGAGCAAAGGCGGTAAAAGTGGGTTTTGGCATTCAAAGTGATTTGGAAATGGGCCCCCTTATTGACGAAATTGCATGGAATCGTGTTGATAGTCTGGTGAAGGATTCTGTGCAAAACGGCGCTTCACTTTTATATGGCGGTCAGAAGCCTGAAGGCGTCGAGCAAGGGCATTTCTATATGCCAACGGTGCTTTCAAACCTCGATACCAGTATGCGAATTTATCAGGAAGAGATCTTTGGACCGGTTGTCTCACTCTATGAGTTTGAAAATGAAGCGGAAGTACTGGATCATGCTAATGACACCGAAGCAGGCTTAACGGCGTATGTGTTCACACAGAACCAGGCGAAAGCCGAGCGGTGCGCAAACCAGCTGCGATTTGGCGAAATCCAAATCAATGGTGTGAAGTATGGTATCGACTTGCCCCATGGAGGGATCAAACAGTCGGGTATCGGATGCGATTGCTCGCACTTAGCACTGCACGATTACTTAGCAGTGAAACGAATTACGCGGGCATTGAATTAAGGAAGATTCAGAATGACCAAAGAAACCGCCAGTGTGATTGCTATGGATTGGGGATCCACCATGCTACGTGCTTACTTACTCAGTGAGCAGGGCAATGTGATGGCTGAAAAAAGCTTCCCCTGGGGTGTGCTTCAGCGCCCTAAGAATGAAGGCAGAACGCTGTCTTTTGAGCAAGTTTTTTATGCGGCGGTAGACGACTGGATCATGGCGTATCCGGCATTGCATGTGTATTTGACGGGCATGGTTACCAGCAAAATTGGCTGGGTGGAAGTGCCTTATGTCGATGCTCCTTGCGGTATCGAAGACATCCATGCGGGTGGTCATTCTCTTCTTACTAAAGACTGTCAGTTAGTCCATCTGATTCCCGGAGTCTGTTTCCACGGCAGGCAAATTGACCTGATGCGTGGAGAAGAGACTCAACTTCTGCCTTTTCTTAACAGCTGGGAGCGCACCTACGACGGTTGGGTCATCCTACCTGGTACTCATTCCAAATGGGTACTGATTCAAAACCTTCAGATCAGTGAGTTCCAAACGTATATGACAGGTGAGCTGTACTCCCTATTGAAAAAGCATTCAATCCTGAATGCGGGTGGTGCAGATATTCAAAATGACATGGATATCGATACCTTTTTGCAGGGGGTGGATGCCGCTTTAAACGGTTCAGGCATTATGTCTGAGCTGTTTTCCTGTCGCAGTGCGGTGCTGTTTGGTGAAGTCAAAGGGGAGCTGCGATTTTCTTACCTCTCTGGTTTATTGATTGGTTCAGAAGTGAAAGAAGCCAAGCAGGCATTAGGTGGTCTTCCAACAGAAATTTCTTTGATTGGTGAGGAGTCGTTGTGCGATTTGTATCGAATCGCTCTGCGTTACTTCAAGCCAGAAGCTCTGGTCACGCAGTACAACAATACGGCGGCTCAGGGCATTTGGGAGATGCATTCATGGATTCAAGCCAACAAATAGAGGCATTAAACGACACACTGAGCGTTTGTGGTTTGGTTGCGATTCTTCGGGGGGTAAAACCAGAAGAAGTGGAGCGCTATGCCGAGGTGTTAGCTGAAGGTGGTATTCATTTGATCGAAGTGCCGATGAATTCGCCACAGCCACTAAATAGCATACAAAAACTGGCGATGCGCTTTGGCAAGCAAAGTCTGGTTGGCGCTGGAACGGTGATGTCGAAACAACAAATCGATGAGGTGAGCGAGGTTGGCGGAAAACTGATTGTCATGCCTCACACCGATGAAACCTTAATTCGATACGCCATCAGCAAAGATCTGATACCGATTCCCGGTGTGGCAACGCCTTCGGAAGCGTTCAAAGCCATTAACGCGGGCGCTTATGTACTCAAACTGTTTCCGGCAGAACAGGTCTTAGCTACGGGATTAAAGGCATGGAAAGCCGTGATCCCTCCCAATATCAAAATACTGCCAGTAGGCGGAATCACACCTGAAACGATGGCGCCATTTATGAAAGCCGGGGCAGAGGGGTTTGGCTTAGGAAGTCGGTTATATCGACCGGGAATTTCACTCAGCGAGTTTTCTCAAAACGTTGATGCGTTTGTTTCGCAATGGCAAAAGCTGAGTGCACAAGGAAGTTAATGAGGTCGCCATGAAAATTACACAGGTGAAGAGTTACGTACTGCAATATGACCTTGAAGAAGAACTGGGTTACTCGCAGCAGTATTACACCAAACGCACTGCCCACATCATTGAGATAAAAACCGACAATGGACTGGTGGGATACGGAGAGGCATTTGGCGGTGGGGGAGTTGCACTTGCCAATCAGACCATCGTTGAAAAGGTGATTGCTCCGATGATCATCGGTATGAATCCGCTGGATAACGAAGTGATATGGCACAAGGTATACAACTTACTTCGCGACCACGGTCAGAAAGGTATGCCTTTACAGTCGTTATCGGGCGTAGATATTGCACTTTGGGACATCAAAGGTAAATTTTACCAACAACCCATTTATCAGTTACTTGGTGGCGCATTCCGTGAAACCATTCCGGTTTATGGATATGGGATGATGTTGCAACGCGTTCCTGATTTGAAAGAGCGATTTGCCAAAGAAAGCGCGGACATTGCGTCAAAAGGCTTCAAATCCATGAAGATGAAAATCGGCTTGGGCGTATCTCAAGATGTTGAGTTGGTTGAAGCGGTAAGAGATTCCGTTGGCGATGACATTGAAATTATGGTCGATGCCAATCACGCGTACACAACACGAGAAGCATTGCCACTGGGTAGAGAGCTTGAGCGGCTAGGTGTGAGTTGGTTTGAAGAACCCGTTGCTCCTGAAGACAAGCAGGGGTATCGGGATTTGTGTACTCATTTGGATATGTGTATTGCTGGTGGAGAAGCAGAATTTTCACGCTGGGGATTTCGTGATTTGGTTGAACACAAATGCGTGGATCTGCTTCAGCCGGAAACCTGTGCGCTGGGTGGGATCACGGAATACCAGAAAGTACTGTCTATGGCGCATAGTCATTTCGTGCCTGTCGTAAACCATGTTTGGGGATCAGCAATTGCGGTTGCTACGAATATTCACCTGCTTGCTTCAATGCCACATTTACCGGGTGGTGCTCATCCAGTTCAGCCAATGCTGGAATACGATACAACACCAAATTTATTCCGGGAAAATTTGCTGGTTGAATCTCTGGATGTACAAAATCAGGTCGCACAAAACGGTGGATTTATCACCTTACCAACCGGGCATGGGCTGGGAGTAGAACCAGATATGTCGTTTGTGCAGCAATATCAGGTCAACTAACGACAAAAGCCTTGAAAGATTGACTTAATTGGAATGATAATGGTTAACAATAAGATTTAGTCCAATAGAGTCGATCATGAAAGAGTCTACCTTTTTATACCAAGCCTTCTATCAGGCGGAAGATCGCTTTTTGTTTCATACTGAAGAAAACGGTTTTGAACATGAAGTGGTGTTTGGCTATATACAGGCAAGCCTGAATTTAGCGTCTTGGTATGGAGAAGGTTCAGAATTTGCCAACCCTCTGCTGGAAGAGTTGTTTCTTCGTAGAGTGTATTACAACCTACTGCAAGCCATTAACGATGCCACCAACTGTCGGGTTCTTCGACAAATCTGTTTAGATCAAATTCACGGACCACTCATTGCCCTAAAACGGCATTACTGCCACTCATCAGCAGGCTACGAACGTTTTTTAACGCTACAACAAGACCTGCGAGACATCCAATACATCAATGATCTATAAAGGAAATAGAATGACTACGTACCGTATAGAAAAAGACAGCATGGGCGAAGTGCAAGTACCGGAAGCAGCACTATATCAAGCACAGACCCAACGAGCGGTAGACAATTTTCCAATCAGCGGCATTACGATGCCAGCAAAATTTATTCAGGCTCTGGCTTTTGTAAAGCAAGCCGCAGCCAAGGCTAATGCTGAACTGAACTTGCTAGAGCAGGATATTGCAGATGCAATCTCCGAGTCTTGTCAGGAAATCATTGATGGTCAGCACATTGAACAATTCCCAGTTGATGTATTCCAGACAGGTTCTGGTACCAGTTCTAATATGAACGCCAACGAAGTGATCGCAACTCTGGCTTCCCAAAAAGCAGGTAAAGCAGTCAATCCAAACGATCATGTAAACATGGGGCAGAGCAGTAACGATGTGGTTCCAACGGCAATTGCTGTAAGCGCAGCATTGGCGGCGGAAAACCAACTGGTGCCTGCACTAAAATACCTGAGCGACAAAACAGAAGCGAAAGCCAAAACCCTAGAACACGTCGTGAAAACAGGTCGTACTCACCTGATGGATGCAATGCCAGTTACGTTGGCACAAGAACTTCGTGGCTGGAAATTCCAAATCGATTCCGCCATCAACGGTATTCAAGAAACGCTACCGCGAGTGAAGGCACTAGCGCAAGGTGGTACAGCAGTAGGCACTGGTATCAATGCTGTGCCAGAATTCTCTGGTTTATTTGCTAAACATATTTCAGCTTCAACGGGCGTGTCTTTCCAGCCGAGTGAAAACTTCTTCTACAACATGTCTAGCCAAGACGCGATCGTCAGCCTTTCAGGTCAGCTTAAGACAGGTGCGGTTGCTATCATGAAAATCGCCAACGATCTTCGCTGGATGAACTCAGGCCCTCTAGCAGGTTTGGGCGAAATCGAACTGCAAGCGCTTCAGCCAGGCTCTTCCATCATGCCAGGTAAAGTGAACCCTGTAATCCCAGAAGCGGCAGCAATGGTCGCGGCGCAAGTGATTGGTAATGACACCACTATTACCATTGGCGGTCAGTCTGGTAACTTCCAGCTAAATGTAATGTTGCCTGTGATTGGTTTGAATATCATTCAAAGCATCGAGCTATTGGCTAACGCTTCTACGCAATTGGCAGATAAAGCGGTGTCCACATTTGCAGTTCGCGAAGACAACCTGCAAGTGGCGTTGGCTAAGAACCCAATCCTAGTGACGGCACTAAACCCAGTGATTGGTTACCTGAAAGCGGCAGAAGTGGCTAAGAAAGCGTACAAAGAACAGCGCGCCATTATCGACGTAGCAGAAGAAGAAACGGATCTAAGCCGCGAGGAACTAGAAAAACTGCTTGATCCAGCGAAACTGACGCAAGGTGGTATCGCGCAGTAATTACATAATGTATCTGATATAAAAATGGACGCTTCGGCGTCCTATTTTTTTGTACATTGAAAGACCAAGATTACATTCAAATTTATTCCCTGGGAAAATAAAATTCATCAATCTTGTTATTTAAATAACGTTACCTATTTATATTAACTATCCATTGAAAAGTACAACCAAATTTCTGGAAAGTGCATTTATTAAAAAATCGAGTATCCATTTCTTCACTCTTAATTTATGGATGTTATTTACGGAACAAACTGTTCCTGGTAATAAAATTACTCGCCAATAAGAATAAGCTGTAGACTCTATCGATTGGAAATTAAAACTCTTTAAATACAATCGATTGGGTGGTTTTGTTTAACATTTAAACAAAAGTGTTTTGGCTGTGTAGAAATTTATTTACTTGATTTTTATAATTTTAATATATTTCAAGTCGTGTTTTATTGGCTTATATTTACATTTTATAAAATGAGATCTTAATCCTAATAATATAATGGTATATATATATTTATTTATTTTTCATGATACATGTTATGTGGCTTTTAACTTCGGCTATCTTGTCGTCGGTAAAGCTGTCTAATCCAATAAGTATTATTTAGGAAATTTTATGATAGTTAATCAACATAACAATTCAGCTAGGCTTGGGGCGTTATCGAGTGCGATTTTGGCTTCGTTTTTATCGTTCGGTGTTAACGCAAATGTAAGTACGGTCTCGATAAGTCCTATCGTAGTCAATCCTTTTGGTGAATCAAAACAAGGGATTTGCGAGACGTACAATGCGCGAGTCAAAGTTGCGAACGCTCAGTTAAGAAATTTAGGGTTGGGAGAAATAGAATCTCAAAATACGTGTACACATGTTCCTTTGAGCCGAGGGCAAATCGAAGTTTCACTACAGCCTTTTA
>NZ_AFWJ01000081.1 GCF_000222685.1 Vibrio nigripulchritudo ATCC 27043
GAGAGTGGAATGGCGGTCGAGCGTATAAAGAGTGGATGAAGCAAGGCAAGCCAAAGTACCCCGGTCGCCTAAATGATGTTCGACACCTTATTTTTAAAGAAACAGCCGATACTTGGGCGCAGTCGAAAGGGCAAATTGCAGCATTACTCAAGCAGGATTTGTTCAAAGAAGGGGTAGACGGTGAAGCGGTTGCCTGGGCGAGCCAAAGGCTCATTGAGAGCAGTGCTACACACAAATTGTTATTGGTGATATCCGATGGCTGCCCGATGGATACGGCGACTCAACTTGCCAATGGAGAGGATTACCTCACGCACCATTTATGTAGAGTCATTGAAAATATGAGTAAGCGAGGTATCACGACAATGGGGTTGGGCGTTGGGCTGGATTTGAGTGCTCTATACCCTCATCATATTGCAGTCGAACCAGATCAGGATTTCCACACCCAAACTCTCCTGAATGTGGTAGACAGACTGGCTGATGCGGCGACGCATTCTCGGTGAGTCCTCCTTCTTAAAGGGTGCGAACGTACTCTTTGGGTGTGATACCGAAGGTTTGTTTAAAGCGATTCGCAAAACGTGTTTCCGATTGATACCCGCAAGATAATGCCACCGACAGCTGACTGCGAGACTGCTGCATCAGCCCTAACGCATACATCATTCGCACGTTTGTCAGTACCTGCCGGAAGGTGGTGTTTTCCGCCGCGAGTTTTCGGTTTAAAGTCGCACGACTCATAAAAAAGTGCTCGGCGACAATTTCAACTTTATGATCGTGCCCAGGATTAACGTTCAGGTACTGAGCCAGCTTTTCCTTGATTTCGGTGGTTTGGTGAGGGAATAACTTGTGCAGCACCCCCGCCTGTTTTAGTTCAGCATAAAAGCCGTAAAGAAACTGCTTTTGTGCCTCTCTGGTGAGACCGCTATTCGCCATTTCAAATAACGTTTCAAAGCAGAAAGCAAGAGTAGGCGTGACCTTAATTCTCATGGGGTTGTTGTCTTTCTGCTGCTCAGACTCAATCACCCAGTCACTGGGTGGCGGTGTTAAAAACGTTAAGGTTCGAGAGTGGAAAGGCAACAGGGTAGGTTCGTTAACAAAAGTAAGGTAGTGACTGGCGGGGCTAACCAGCCAGTCAGATTCGGTGTAGTTGAGTGTTTCCTCATGCCACCAAAGGCGCTTTTCACCTTGGGCAACCCAAATGATCGTGGGCGCGTAAATCAACACGTTGCGCAGCGGTTGAGATGTTGCTGCATGAAAGTGTCCAGCCTGAATTAGCGATGCGGTCATTTGAGTACCTGTTTTCTTTTCGTTTAATCTCGTTTCGAATAACCTGAATGTTGTTACTCACGCACGTAGGTCGCGGTGAGTGTAGCTTTGCCTAAAGATGTGCTGTTTAAGGTGTAACCCACAATGGCATTCGAAGCATGTTCTGGTACGTTCAGGGTTTGGGTTGGTAATGCCCAAACCCTGAATTGGTAACGGTGCATACCGTGTCCTTTCGGTGGGCATGCACCACCAAACCCGAGCACGCCGTAATCGCTTTTGCGCTCTTTACCTACAAACGAAACCTGAGTCGACGCACCGCGCTTTAAATGGGTTACATTAGCAGGAATGTCTGTTGCCACCCAGTGCCACCATCCGCTTCCGGTAGGTGCGTCTGGATCATAAACCGTAATGGCGAAACTCTTGGTGCCTTTCGGCGCATCTTTCCAGCTTAATGCCGGGGAAAGGTTGTCTCCCTCACAGCCAAAACCTTTGAATTCGAATGTACTTTCCATCCGAGAGCCTTCCTGAATGTCGCTGCTGGTCAGCGTGAACGCTGAGCTATTCATTGATACAGCAGTAAGCGTTAGAGCAAGATATTGGGCTTTCATCATCGTTCTCCTTGTTTCGATAGCCTTTTAAAAAACTAAGGACAAGGTTACGAAGGTTGAGCATATCGAAATGCACAGAATGGCTCAAATTTTATTCCATTTGGGGTATTTTGAGCGATTTGGTTGTTTTGACTGTTGTCGTGTTTACGAGTTAGAGAAATCCGTTCAGTTTGATACACTTGCTGCAAAATTCAGCCTCTTAAGGAGAAGAAATGAAGCTGTTTGTATTTGAGCACTGCCCATATTGCATCAAAGCAATGATGGTGGCGGGGCTGAAAAACCTTGCTGTTGAAGAAGTCTTTCTGCAAAACCATGATGTCGATGCTCGTATTGAAAAGGTAGGGGCAAACATGGTGCCAATTCTGGAAAAACCAGACGGCAGCTACATGGCAGAAAGCCTGGACATTGCTCAGTATCTGGATGAGTCTGACGGTTCTCCGGTGATAACTGAGGCTAAGCTGGGTGACAAGATCAGCGGTTGGTTAGGACAATTCTTTGAGTTCAGTGGACCTTTGCTATACCCGCGCTGGCTGATGATTGAATTGCCAGAATATGGCAGTGAAGACGCAAAAGCATGGTTCACGAAAAACAAATCTGCGATGATCGGGATGAGTTTTGACGAGGCGTATGCCAAGACGGATGAGTACCTGGCAAAAATGAATGCGCACCTTGAGCAACTTGAGTGGTTAACCTTGCCTTCTGAACGTGGCAATGCCATCAGCTACGATGATGTAAACCTGTACCCACATCTGCGTAACTTAACTGTGGTGAAGGGCATTCAGTTCCCTACGCATGTTCGACAATACATTGATGAAGTCACCAAACTCACTAAGATTCGTCTGTTTGACGCGGTAGCGGTTTAATTCAGCAAAAAATCCCGATTTAATCGGGATTTTTTTCTAAGTATCCAGTGGAATGACTCAATGCCAGTTGCTTGTCTATTCAAAAAAACGAGAGTTTTATCTGCCACTGAAATTAAGAATATAAACAGTACGGTCAAGAATGAGCTGTTTATAAATATTAAATATTTTGTTTAATCAGAACTATTTCTTAGATATATTCTAGGTTATAAATAGAAAGCCTTGTGTCATTAAGTAATATGAGTCAAAGAAGATTTTAAATATTTAAGTTCTAAATTAGCTCAATAATCATCTTGAATTTTTAATGGTTGCTGATACCGTATATCGAAATGGTCTTGTAAGTAAAAACAACATAAGAATATGCTTATAAAGGTTTTATTTATCTGTTTTGATTTTCTATTCTCCAATATATAAAAAGAAATAGTTGAATAGACTCTATGGAATTTTTGGAATTAAAGGTGAATTAATACTGAATATCCGTGCTCTATTAATATATCCATCATTGATAATGATCTCATTTATATATGTGCTCTTTGAATAAAGATCCTGTTTTATCATTTATTAGGAATAAAAATACTCTCAGATATTTAAATATTTATGAGGCGCAATATGCGCTTCTTTTTAATCAACAAATACATGGAGAGTATCAAGCATGAAAACTCTTATTTTAAGAACTTTAGCATTAGGATTGGGTGTGTTTAGTGCCGCTTCATACGCTGCACAACCCAGAATCGTCAATGGTGATGAGATTACCCATGAGTCGGCACCGTATATGGTCGCATTAGTTTTAGTCACCGACGACGGGTATCGACAAGGTTGTGGTGGCACGCTGATTTCAGATGAATGGGTGGTAACAGCAGGTCATTGTGTCGACGGATTCAACTCTGACAGATTCCTGAAAGTCGCTATTGGAGAGGAAGATTTAAGCCAGATTGAGCAAGGGCAAATCATCGATATTGACGAAATAGTTTTCCCTCGTGATTACAACCCGTTTTTCGTTGAACCTGACATTGCTCTTATCAGGCTGGAAACCAAAGCACACGAAAAATACACACCGGCTAAGATTCCGACACGACAAGTGAAACGCGCAATCGCATCCAAAGGGGATTATTTACGCGTTTCAGGCTGGGGCATGACTGAAACAGGGAAACCTTCACAAACACTCAGGTCAACCACGGCTCCAGTCATCACTAAACGCGAATGTCACGACAAGCTGGCGGAAGTACTGGATGTCGGCGAGTTTGACAAAGAAAACTACAAGAATGTCATTTGTACTTATGAAGGTGCTTCATCTGCTTGTTACGGTGACAGCGGTGGACCTCTTGTGGGAGCGATTGGAGACACAAACTTCCTATTTGGTGTTGTCTCTCGTGGTGCACCTCAGTGTGATGGTGCAAGTGTTTACACCAACGTAACTCGCTTCAATCGTTGGATTAAGTACATCACAGGCGTAAAACCAACGGATCTTTAAGCCAATACGCCACTATTGAGTTCAGAGGTTGGTTAGCGCCAATCAGTTAATAATGTCATCTGTGTGTTTCAGTGCTCACTTTATTGTTTTGACTCCCGTCAGCGTGATAACACTTGGCAGGCAGGTGGCATTTTAGTCTGATTTATTAACTATTTTGGGAAGAACGGTTTATTCCCAGATACGGGCGGCAGTATCTGTGAATAGGTGTGTAGTTAAAGATGACTAGTGTGGTTTCGCAGACTACTGTTTAAAAGCGGACAGCGAAATCGCCAATGACTTGGTTATCTGCGTTAGAAATGGTGCCTTTGCTCGATCGTTCGTCGTAGGCAAAGCGTAGGTTGATATCGGAAACGTGACCTTGAGTTAGAACGCTTCGAAGTAAAATGTCGCTATTGATTTGATGGGTTGTTACTTCCCATTGAGTGTTGTCTTCAAAAAGATTGAATTCGATTCTCATTGATTTCCTCTTTGGTGGTTTTGTTTTGGATTTTTCTCTCGGCACTTGTAGAACCAAAAGCGATGTCGTCCCATAGATTTAGACATAATGTTTTCCTTGGTCATTGAATAAAGAGAGTTTAAGTACTCTCGCTACCACTTAATTTAAGACTGCGAATGTTGCAGTTTTTGGTAAATTTTAAAACGATTTAATGACGTTAGCTCAATAAGCATAGTCAGTATCGAGTAGAAATAGCGTTAGTTTGCTGGATTATATGAGCTGAGAAAGTTCTGAAGAGAGTCGTCTGAGCCGAATGTCATGAGGCGAAACACAGAGTACAGCAAGTGTCATCACCTTGCAAACCAACCGATTTCACAACGGCAACACGAAGCCGTTGAAAGTTATGACAGGCAAAACTTCAAATATATCCCCGCCAATGAAAAGAAATGGACTAAAAGTCATAGAAACAAGATTCTCGAATTTACAGACCGTTGTTTTATGGAATAAAAATTAATTTTATAAAATAAATTCAAGCGCTGTTTACTTTAACTCGCAGCGCACTTTAAAAGGGTGAATTCATGCGTTTTGACAGAGAAGATCTCAGCCAGTTTGTTGGGAAAAGTTTTATCTACAACTACGACAAAGGGTGGCGTTACGAGTTATATGTAAAAAACAGGACCACCATTGATTACCGCGTCCACAGTGGCATTGTGGCTGGTCGTTGGGTAAAAGATCAAACGGTTTGCTTAGCTAGGGTGGGTGAGAATCTTTACCGAGTTTCCTGGACTGAGCCAACCGGTACGGATGTTTCGCTAACCCTGAATCTCCATGACTTTGTGGTTCATGGCGCGATTTATTTTCCGCGTTGGATTGTGAATAATCCCGAAAAAATTGCTTGTTACCAAAATGAACACTTAGAAGAAATGGAAGCGTTGCGCGACGCTGGTCCTATATATCCAACGGAAATCATCGATAGCTTTGCCACTCTTATCTACATGCGGGATTGCGGTCCCGATAACGAGCAAGTCATAGCATGCCCACCAAGTGAGCTTCCTGAAAATTATCCATTCTGTTTGCCGGACAAAAACCTGCTACCAGAGAGCGCTGCGATAGCATAGCCAGACAATTCAGGTGCAAAGACTTGGGCTTTTGCATCTGAAATTTATCTTTCACATATAAGGTCATATAGATTGTAGCGCCGTTTTACTTACGCGCGGAGGTACAATATGTGTGGTCACCAGAAGAATCCAGCAGCAAGCCATCGGAATTCCAATGAGTGGAAGAAAAGCGTACTCGATTCCGACCAAAGACGTCGATATGCCGAGTTAGCAAATCAGGCTCAGGAAAAACGTGAAACCAGAAGAGCAAACAGAAAAAATCAAAAGAAAACCAAGAAACCTAACTTCTTAAAAGCGCTATGGCGTAATTTTCTGGCAGTGAATGCTTAGTCTGGTCAAATAAAAGTGCCTTGCCAGCAGGCGAGGTATCTAAAATTACCTAATCCAACCTATTACAGCATCCAGAGAATGCAGCCGTACCTGTGGTGAGGATCATTACTTCGTAATCGTATTTGGAATCTGACATATCATCTGAACAGCTTCCGGTACGATGTAGCGCCATTAACTTCGTTGTTGGCTTGCTTTCAGAAGTGAAGGTGATGAACCATCGGTTGATATGGTTGTTGCTCTGAACAATATTTTTTATCGAAAACTCTTCTCTATTTTCATCTAAGTCTTCGAATATGACGCTGTCCTGATTGACGTTGAGTGACCAGAAAGGCTCTGTACCTAAGCATTGGAGTGGAAAGCGCATATCTTTCTCTGCACTGAAGCTAAAAAACGACAAGCCTGAAAGTGCAAAAACACTAAGTCTTTTTATTAGGGTGAGCATAGAGATTGCAGTTTGACCAAAAGATGACTCAGCTTAGGGTTTGAGTTTGGATCTAACAATAGGATTATTCTGATTTCTCGGTCTGGCTCAAAGTGATAGAAGTGACTTTCTTTCGGCTTCAATCAGAAGTCTACTCAACGAAAAATGACTGATAATGTTTAGGCGTAATGGCTAAACGCTTTTTGAAATGCCTTTGGAAATGAGCTTGGTCAGAAAACCCGGTTTCTGAAGCTGTTTCTGCTAAGGACAACCCATTTTTAAGTAACGATTTTGCTTTAATGATCCTTTGGTCGAGCTGATATGCGTGAGGAGACAACCCAAAATGGCGGTTAAACGCTCGGATGAGCTGGTATCGGCTCATATTGGCTTCCTGAGCAAAATCATCCAGAGCGATGTTTTTATCAAGTTGGTCGCCCATCATTTCTAAAACCCGATTCAGGTTTGGTTCCGGTTTCTGTATGGACTTGCCTTCCAGTTGTGGCTGCCCGAATACCGTGGCGAGATATTCAATCATTAACGACTCTGTGGCCAACGCATTGTCTTCCAAAAGTAGTGCCTGGTATAGCTGGTGGAATTGAGCATACAGATTTGGGCGCTGCTCATAGTTGCGAATAAAGGGTAAATAGTCGTGACCGTGTTTTCCTGTCCACTCCTGCTGAAGTTGCCCGATCCAGTGAGTATCAACAAACAGCATCCGATATGACCATTGGGCTTTGTCTGGGTTACAGGAATGCATGTCTCCGGGATTAATGGTCACAGTGTGACCTCGATGAACGTTATGGACTTTTTTCAGATTGCGATAACTGGCACTGCCGCCATCAATCACTCCAAATGAAAACTCATCATGCGAGTGAGCCTGATAGCACGCAAAAGAGTCGCATGCGGTTCGCATTTCGACGAAGGGCAAGCTCCTTGATTGAGCGAGAAAAACCGAATCATCCTGTTTCATCAATCATTCCCACCACATTCCAGCTACTGTTATTGCAAGCAGTAAACCCATAAGTACATTAAACATTCTTTGTCTTTTGCAGCTGTTTAGCCAACGGCCAATGGCTTGACCGAAAACCGCCCAAATCGCGACACCAACAAAACACACTACTAAAGAAATAGTGACGAGTAGGGTTAAATACAAGTTCGCAGAGTTTGTTCCGGCAACAAAGAGTGAAATCCCCGATGATGCGTACAACCAGGCTTTGGGATTTAAACCTTGCGTCATTGCCCCTTTACCAAATCCGGGTGGGTCAGTTTTTGCGCTCGTTTGTTGTAATGCTACAGGCGAAGATGAGGCAATCTGGTACGCCAGATAAAGCAGAAAAAGGGAGCCAGCCACTTTTAGGTAGAATGAAAATTCCGGTACAGAAAGCAGAATCGAACCAATGGTTAATCCACATAGCAATACAACGACTGCATAAGACACAGACGCCCCAACAACATACACCAATGCTTTTTTCACTCCAAATTGTGCCCCCGAGGCTGCTGCTACAATGTTCACTGGTCCCGGAGTAGCAGCCCCTGCAAAGGCAAATACCACCATTGAAATGATGAGCGATTCCATTTTGTAACCCTTTTACGTCATTCAGACAGTCCAATTTACTGAATGCGAAAAAGTAAGTATTGAATGAAATTGCAGGTGACAGCTCCTTACGTTTTTGAAGAGGCTGTTCGGAAAGTACCTGAAATCGATAGTAAGATTGTCTGGCGCATCAAACAACGACTTAGAAGTCGAGTTTCTATCGATTTAAGCTTAGCTTCTTGATTTGTCTTAGGTATATTAAGGTTCGCTGTTTGGCAATCAATCAGTTTGGCTAGATAAAAACCTTATATATGGACATAAATAATGAGCATTGAAGCGACTGAGGTTGATACAGAACCTCAAACCACCCCGGATTTATCCCATTACAGACTGGCAAGCCCTGGCAGGCGTTACGTTGCGCAGGTCATCGACGGTATTGTGACCTGGTGTATCTACCTTATTCTGCTCAGCAGTTTGAATTACTTTTCGGTCGAAAGGGATCTGACGGACATTATTTCACTCTGTCTGGCGGGCATGTATTTTGTTTTTTCAGATGGTTTACCTAAAGGCAAAAGCTTGGGCAAACATCTGCTGGGGATGACCGTTCTAAACAAGAAGAATGGTGAATACTGCTCGCTGTGGCGTTCTTTTTTGCGCAATTTCTTTTCTCCTATTTTATGGATTTTTGATGCCATGTTTATTTTGGGGAAGAAGAGACAGCGTCTTGGCGACAAGTTCGCTAGCACTATTGTTATCAGGGACCAAAAGTAATGGATCTTTTGCAGTTACTTCTATTCATTCCTGCGTGTTTTGCTCTGAACATGACGCCGGGACCGAACAATTTGTTGTCTCTGAATAATGCCCGCTGCTACGGTTTTCAAACCGCTGTTATCGCAGGGCTTGGGCGTATTGCCGCATTCGCTGTCATGATTGCACTGGCAGCCTCTGGTCTCGCTGCAGTTTTATACGCTTCAGAAACCATTTTCTTCGCCATTAAACTGGTGGGTGCGGCTTACCTGCTATGGATCGCCTTTCAGCTCTGGCGTTCAGAAGCGTCTCCAGTGCAGCAGATGGATAACCTCAAAGAGTAAGGCTGGCTTGGCTAAGCAAG
>NZ_AFWJ01000080.1 GCF_000222685.1 Vibrio nigripulchritudo ATCC 27043
GCCATCTAGGAGGAAAATTGGAAGTACCTAGTCGTTTATATAAGTATATGAGTGCTAATACAGCAAAATTGGTGCTTGAATCTCAAAAGCTTCGTTGGTCCTGCCCAAGTTCATTTAACGACATAAATGAACTGCAAAGGATGCCTGCTTTTAAACCTTCGATTGACGCATGTAAGGATGAGTATTTAAAAACTCTTATGAACGTTGCGTATGAAGAGTTGCAATTGAATAAATCGCTTTCACCGGACTCTGAGGGCTTAGTTTCTCTTATGCAAATGACTAAAAGTCAGGGAGTCGGTAAAGATACACTGTATCGGGAACTTTCTTCACTTGAGCTGAATTTGTCGAGTTTGGAAGATAACCTGCGCGAGGAAACTGAACGTTATAACAACGGTGCCTTACGTATAATCTGCTTATCTGAAGATGAAAACAACGAAGTTATGTGGGCTCACTATGGAGACAATCATACTGGTTGTATGTTTGAGTTTAGACATATTGAAAAGCTAGACACACCTTTTCAAATGGCAAAAAAGGTAACTTATACAGACAGTACGCCTAATCTGGGCTCTGCTTTGGACTTCTTACTGTACGATGAGCGTCAAGAGTTGCTTGCCAAAACTGCTGATGCAATTTATTACACCAAAACTGCAAAGTGGGAATATGAAAAAGAGTGGCGAGTGATGACACGCCGTCCTGGGGAGGATAAAAGATACAGTGACTTTGAGTTTTACAAAGAAGAGTTGGTGTCGGTAACTTTCTCAGCTCGAATTGCCGATGAAGATCTTACAGATTTAGTTAGTTTAATCGCGGCTCACTATCCACAATGTAAAATGTATAAAGTTCAGTCGGTTAAAGGTAAAATTGAGCGTGTTGAGTTCGATGGCTAACAAACAATTTAAGAGTGATTCCCCACGCTTGGCATTTTTGGTTTGGGTCTAGTTTAGTGTTTACGGCGTTCAATTTTAGTGTCGTGGTCGCGTGGCTCACACCTTAATTGGGCGTTATGTCTCTGAGTAAAAATCATACCTAAATGTGACTTATATGCTTTTAAATCCAAACTTATATGTAAAAATATCATCGCGTTAACTCTCTTGGAGATAAAAATGATTTTCCCAACTCAATCCGAATTCAACAAACTCAGCGAGACACCTTCAGAGAACGCTTCTGCCGAAACTCATGTTTCAAGAGCAATTTCTAGGGCTCACTACAGGGATAACTCGACATTCAACGTCATGATCGATGGTGAAAAGTTAGAAGAATTTTATAAACAATTTAAACAGCAGCGTGCTGAAATTAAGGCGCTTAAAGAAACAATAGCTCAGGCTAAGTCACTTCTAGAAAATAGCTAGTTAGAAATGAAGTAAGAGACATAACAATCTGTTCAAGAGGGATTCGCAACGCGTGGCATTTTCACTATGCGTTGGTTTTAGTGTTTAAGGTGGTATGCGGCGGCTTCAGTATTGCGTTGCTCACCCCTTAACAGGGCGTTATATCTCACAGAGGTTCTATGGAAACAATTTATACGATTGATGCAAGAGAACATTGCATGTTGGAAGTTATGGCTGATTACTTCCAAATGACTCATGAATCCATTTATTTGGAGATAAATAGAATGTTTCATGAGTTGGTAGAGACTTTGAAAGATAAGTCTGTAAATTATCAGGAGTTAAGAAACTGTCTTACTCCATCAATTGACAAAAAAGAAGTGATTTTAGTCTTTGACTCTCTTCAAATTGATAGCTCTTGGTATGGTGGAGAAGTATTCGAGAAAATAATACCTTTGTTAGATAGACGTACGAGTCATAGTTTTCTGTGTGGCGATTATATAGATCATGGATTAAGTCAAGATGATCTCTATAGTGAACTGGTTGCAAGTATTAAAGCTATGAACCCAAGCGAGTACAAGCATGGTAGTCAATATTTCTTAGTGTACATTAATAATGTTTCTGATAACTTCATCGAAATTTTAAATAATGGTTTGAGGAATTACAAACCGTACACGGGATATATTGATGTAACTTTCTCTGGCTTCATGAAAAACTATGCTTCAACAACTCTTGTTAGATCGTTTATTAAGCACAAAAACTTCATTATCTGTGGTCATGAGGATGATAGAGATCACTCAGAAAACGTAAATATGAGTGGCTATGCATTCGAGGAAAATGGCTATAGATGTATTAGTGTTCAGGATTCCTTATATGGGGTTTTTCTCTCGTATAAAGTCGAGCGCCGTGTATATGATGGTTTCAAGAGAGATACTGATTTTTCTATAAACTCTATCACAAGTAACGTATTAGCTATTGATAATTTCGATGTTGAGATCGATGAAAGAAAGCTCACTTATTTAAAAGAAAACAAAACAGGTAGAATGAAAAAATCAGAGCTTATTCATTTTGATAAACAGGAACTTGAAGCGCTCATAAGAAGTAAGATAAGTGACAATTACATTTATAATCTTACCTATTTAAAAGAACATGAAATAACTAAATTTAATTTACTTATTGAAAAGCACGTAGATAACCAGCTGCCGATACGCATGATGGTTTCCTTGGAGTACATCCCGAGTAAGCATAAGCTTAGGCTAATAACAATGGTGTAATGAGATATAACAAGCAATTTAAGAGGGATTCACAACGCTTGGCATTTTTGCTTCTACTTCAAATTTAGTGTTTATGACACAATGCTTTAGGTTTGAGTGGAGGCGTTGTTCACCCCTTAATTGGTCGTTATATGCTTGAAAGAATCTGTAAGGAAGCAGGTGTTTAATGGTGAGCAAAATTACATTTTTCACAAGGCTTGAGCGCCAGATTCTTTCTGGTAAAAAGACTGCAACGATTAGGGATAAATCTGAAAGCCATTATTACCCAGGGCAGGTTGTTGAAGCATTTACTCACGAAGATGAGCGGAAAATCTGTAGACTAGAAATTGTCGGTGTTGAGCATGTGAACTTTGATAAACTCAACAGAAAGCACGCAAAAGCAGAAAATCTTCCATTTGTGTTCATGCTCAAATGGATTTTGCGAAAGATATACCCAGCAGAAAAGAGCTTGTGTTTTATTAGCTTCAAAGTCGTTGACTAACAAGTCTGCAAGTTATGAAACCCCTTGAGCCACGCATATAACAAACTGTTCAAGAGGGATTCGCAACGCGTGGCATTTTCACTATGCGTTGAATTTAGTGATTAAGGTGGTATGCGGCGGCTTTTGTATTGCGTTGCTCACCCCTTAACAGGGCGTTATACCCCATTTGTTTTTCTAGGTTTTTGGGCTTGCATTAGTTGATTGTTCAACGCTCACTTTGGCTAGTTGCCAATCCACCTTGCGCGTAGTTTCAGGTTTCGAGCGGTTCAGCAAAAATCAAAGCTGGTCATTGAGTCCATCGTGTGTCTTTGGCATCTTTGTGGGGCGGTCAAGCCGCTTTGAATTGGGAGTATGGGCATAACAAAAACTTCAAACCGACAGCCAACGCGTGGCACTTTGGGTTTGCAGTGATTTAAGTGTTTACGGTGCAGTGCAGCGGCTTGATTTGTACGTTGTCTGCAGTTTAAGTTAAGCGTTAGCTTTCAAGGAGGAAAATTGAGCGCAAGTGACTATATCAAAGAGGTTCGTTCTAAGATTGGAACGATGCCACTTCTTATCCCCGGCGTTGCGGGTGTCATTTTAAATGAAAATAAAGAGCTACTACTTCAGCAAAAATCAGATGGCACATGGAGCCTTCCTGCCGGAATGATTGAACCTCAAGAGTCGCCAGTGCAAGCATTGATCAGGGAAGTTCGCGAGGAAACAGGTTTGGCTGTAAAAGTAGATCGCCTACTTGGTGTATTCGGCGGTGAGGGTTTTGGTTTTACATACCCAAATGGTGATCAAGTTGAATACACAGTTATCATGTTCAAATGTGTAGTAGAAAGTTGTTCTCAATCCGCACTCGATGATGAAACGGTATGCCTTAAATGGTTTTCAAAAGGTAATATGCCAAGGCTTGAGCAGCCTTACCCGTTGGATTGTTTATTTGCAGAAAATGATTCAGCGTACTTCGTTGGCTAGAAAGCTAACAAATTGTTCAAGAGTGATTCGGCACGCGTGGCATTTTTACTATGCGTTAGTTTTAGTGGTTAAGGTGGTATGCGGAGGCATCGGCATTGCGTGCCTCACACCTTAACAAGGCGTTAGCTGAATACATTGACCTACAGCGTGTGGAATAATAGAGGCAAAGTATAACGAGAATAACTCTATGAAATCAGACAACCTTTTCCCTATCAAAGACTTCAAAAATACTGTCTTTTTGAAGCCACTAATCGCTGAAAGCGAAGTGACTAATGTTCATGCCGGTGACTTTAGCTATTACAGTGACTTTGACGACCCAACAGAGTTCTTGACTAAAAATGTACTATATAGCTTTGGTATTTCGGGTAACTCACTTCATATTGGTAAATTTTGTGCATTTGCTAATGGGGTTCAATTCATCATGCCTGATGCAAACCATGCAACTTCAGGTATCACAATGTATCCATTTGCTGTTTTCGGTGAAAAGTGGACTGAAGCTCTGCCGTTAACAGAGTACCCATTTAAAGCATACAAAGACACTGTAATTGGCAATGATGTCTGGCTGGGTTATGACGTAACAATCATGCCCGGAGTAAACATCGGTCATGGGTCAATTATTGGTGCTAAATCAGTCGTTTCCACAGATATTCCCCCGTATAGTATTGCGGTAGGTAACCCTGCGAAAGTCGTTAAAACTCGGTTCAGTGAAACTGATCAAGATGTGCTTTTAAACCTAGCATGGTGGGACTGGGAAGTTGAGTTAATCGAGAAAGTAATGCCTATTCTAGTCAAAGGTGATGTTCCTAAAGTACTTGAATTTGCAAAACAAAATGGCTTGGCAGTATAAATTCAGCTAACAAAGCATTTAAGAGTGATTCCCAACGCTTGGCATTTTTCATTCCATCGTTGGGTTTTGTGTTTACGGTGGCGTGGTTAAGTTTCGTGGTAGCGTTGCTCACACCTTAATGCGGCGTTAGGCAACCAAGGTGGCAAAATGAAGATTGTTGAAAAAGTTACCATAGCGAAAGAAGTTTTCTCAATTCTCGCAGCCATCTGTGTTGCTGCTTGGGCGGTGTATGGTACTTGGGTTAAACGGGAACAAAGCATTGCTGAGCTTCAGGTTATCGATCTTCAACAAAAAACGAGTTTAATGTCTAGTGTCCTGACGGAGATGACAGTTAAGCAGTTTACGACAAAGAGCGGTGTTGTTTTAGCTATGGAAATTACTCTAGAAAACATAGGGAATGAAGATGTTCGTGTTTCACTTGATAAAAATTCTATTTTAGTTACAAAAATGAACTTTAAAGATGGACAAGTTGTTTACAACGAACCTGTGTATCTGGGTCACTCGAGGTATCAAGGACAAAACAAAATTACTTTGCCTTATATTGATATTGGACCCCATGAAAAATATGATATTTCTTATGCTTATGAAGCAAGCACACCTGGACTATATTTGGTTCGATTCCTCTCTACGATGCAGAGCAATAGTATTGATTCAAAAACAAAAGAAAACTTCGGTGGGGGTGGCTTTATAAAATACAACGCTGGTATAGACCGGATTGTAAATGTTCGACAGTGATCTTCATTCGTAGCGGCAAGTTGCCTAACAAACTGTTTAAGAGTGATTCGCAACGCGTGGCATTTTTACCATGCGTTGGTTTAAGTGATTAAGGTGGCATGCGGCAGCATCGGTATTGCGTTGCTCACACCTTAACAGGGCGTTATGTGATTTCAATCGAGCATCTAAATTGTAACCTAACGAGTAAAGCTATATTGTATTTTTCTCATGTTATTGTTTCGAAGAATAAAAACTGAAGGGATGATAATGAGTAACCAAATACAATGTGCAAACTGTTACTGCACTCTTTATTTTACCGGTGAAAATGGTGTGAGTGGAATAACTGGAGAGTTGTGTAGTAGCTGTGAATCAGAACAAGAACAGCAATATGATGACGATGATGATTGAAAAAGCCTGACCTCTACTTAGTCTTGAAAAACAACACATAACAAAACATTTAAGAGTGATTCCCAACGCTTGGCATTTTTCATTCCATCGTTGGGTTTTGTGTTTATGGTGGTATGGTTTAGTTTCATGGTAGCGTTGCTCACACCTTAATGTGGCGTTAGGGCAATTAGAGTTTTGCGAAAGGAGTAAGAATGGCAAATATAGGAACGGTTGATTTTTATATTGGTGTACCAAGTTTACCTCGTGAGGACTTTGAAAATTATTCAACACAGCTATTTGATGAATGGGAAGCTTATGTTGAACAAAACCTTGATTTAAAGGACTACTCCCTCGTTCTAGAGGTTGAAGAGGGGTCGATCAAAGCTAAAGGTAAAATACTCGCAACAGCAAGTGTTTTGTATTTTGGTATTGCTCAATATGGTTCGTTCATTTCAGGTTTACAGACAATACATAACCAAGTTAAAGCCGTTGGTGATTACTTGGGAGAAAGAGCCAGTTCACCATTCGATCTCACAAGAGTTAAGCCCAAATTACGAAAAAGAGGTGAGTCTCTTGCTCGTATAGAAAGTCTATTTGTCAAAGTTCAACGTGGCGAATTAACTGTAGAAATGGCGATGAAAGAGACTGAAGCGATCTTTGGTGAAGAACTAAATGAAGTTCCAGAGTTTTACAACGAATTGAAGAAATCCTTAGAGCAGACTTTCGTAATTCCTGAACAAATGGAGTTGAAGCTAATTGATAAAAACGGAGAAGAATTGGCAACTCCTAGTAAGCCACCGAAACAGCCACGTACACCTCAGCCTCGAACACCTCCGCCAGCTGTAGATCAATTCAGAGTAGAGGTTTGGCGTGAAACGAAAAATGGTAAGAGGAACGTCAAAGTTACGAGTTTATAAAAATTGCCCTAACAAAGCATTTAAGAGTGATTCTCAACGCTTGGCATTTTTCATCCCATCGTGAGTTCAGTGTTTACGGTGGTAAGGTTAAGTTTCGTGTTTGCGTTGTTCACACCTTAATGCGGCGTTATATGCTCTAGAGGAAGATATGACAGATAGAGTCGATTATATATTACGGCTAGAAGAGCAAGTTGAAGATGGTTATAGCGTAAATCCAGCAATATACCGAGCGTTGATTGGTTGCTTAAATACAAAGGAAACATTGGAGCTGTTAATTTACTCAATAGAACATGACCTTTACATCAGAGACCTAGTGAACAGGAAAATACACTTCGACCTTTCTGGAGGGCGAAAGTGTTGTTATGAAGAGTTAGCTAGTAGCATACTCAATATAACGAAAAAAGCTCGATATCAGGTAGCGTTAAGTTCTGTAATGACTTTAAGTGTTATCCTTCCATACTTAAGATTAGACACACAACTAGAGATTTTAGTTGCTTTAGCTTTGTCTGAGTGGAAGTTATTTCGCAAGAGGGCATATAAGTTTGTCAAAGAGCACTATAGACAAGACTTTCAAGGTATTTTAATAGCTGCATGTAATAAATTTGAAGACCCTGAAGTTTGCGATGTTTTAATCGAGAATTGTGAGCCAGAGGTATTGGTTGAAGCTCGTCATTTTCTTGTCGAGTCATGCTCGCATAGGAGTTATGTCCCCAAGTTGTATGCCAAAATTAGCAAAGTTTCCTCAGGCTTTGTAGAAGAACTGCTTGGGTATGACTCTTGTTCATACTGCTATACGCTTTATAAACTTGGGTGGTCATTAAAATCGGATGTAACGACCGAAGCTCTAACTGAAAACACAATGGATTTGGAGTTTCTAATTTGGTGTTTAGGTCGGTTAGGGGAGTGGGACCGAATTGTCGAGATCTATGAACTCCGTTAGACGCATATAACAATAAATTTAAGAGTGATTCACAACGCTCGGCGCTTTCACTTCAAGATAGTTTAGTGTTTATGGCACAATGCTTTAGGTAAGGTGTTAGCGTTGTTCACACCTTAATTTGGCGTTAGCTTCTGAAAGAGAAATTTCGATGTACGAAGAGCTTTACGAAAAGACAAACATTTCTAGAGATAAGTTATTTGAGTCCTTAGGGCATGTTGAACCAGATGTCATATCTCATCTTATAAACCCTTCTTTCATGGGCGGACCAACATGGCCATCACTGCGCCAAGCTTTCAGCATAATTAGGACTATTGACAGCACTATTGTTGCTAGTAATGGATTGTCTGATCCATTCCAAGGCATTGACGAAGTCAATTCAGGTTTTTTTCTAGAGGTTTATGCTGAAACTAACGAAAAACTACCGGAAAACATAAGTGAAAGCTGGTTATTCAAGCTAGTGTATTCAATTGCTAGGCAAGCCGCACATAGTGGTGAGTTTTACCCTTATATAAAAAAATACGGTGTTGTTACAATGGAGCTCTACGCAGAAGATGATGGCCTAGAAGAATTCCAAAATGAAAATGGAATGGTCGGGGTAATGATCGGAGTAGAAAATCCCAACTCATCAAAATATGTTCAATTCCCAGGTGGGGAAGTTCTATTTGCGTCTATTCAAATACTAACTCCAGATGAATTATCCTATGTCGTAGAGCACGATGCAGAAGGTAGAAAACAACTTCACAATAAGCTACAAGAACATAAAGTCAATCATCGAATAAACCCTAACAGGCAGTCATTAGTAGGTGCTCTAAATGTTACCGATTCTCCCAAGTGGAAATTCTGGCGAAAAAGCTAACAAGTCAAAGTACTCGGACGCAGCAAAGCTGTGCCGGTGTTTGAGGCGTTAGGTTTATTTTGGGGCAGCGGCTTAAGTGTTGACTTGGGTGTTTATTATTTTGAAAACTCCGTTGTCTTATTTTGACTCTTTCTAGCTTAAATGGCTGAAGATTTCTCACCTAAATTCGTGTAAAAATTCGTTGTTGGTTTCGCGCATTTGGTGGTCACTTTGAATTCATTTATGTGACTACGTGTAAACTGTCGATAAGGCATCAGTTCTTTGTCAAATTGGCTGAGAATTTATGGTAAAACCTAACAAAAGCTTCAAACCGACAAACAACGCGTGGCATTTTTAGTTTGCGGTAATTTTTGTGTTTAAGGCGCAGTGCAGCGGCTTATTTTGTGCGTTGTCTGCGGTTTAAGCTGGCGTTAGCAGTCACCGTAGCAGTAACCAAAGAGGGCTAGATAAAGTGTATACATTAGAAGATTT
>NZ_AFWJ01000079.1 GCF_000222685.1 Vibrio nigripulchritudo ATCC 27043
ACTCATGCATTCAAACGAGTCACATTTAGGCTGATTGCTCAAAAAGTCGGAGTTAGCCCAGCACTGGTTGTTTACTACTTCAAAAATAAAGAACAACTTTTTGATCAGCTAATTGAAGAACACACACCTCGCCTGGCAAAAGAATTTGCTGCATTTAATTCACGCAGCCAGGTCCAGTTGTCAGAAATTATCGTTAAGTATGTCCAATTCTGGCAAGACCACCCAAATATCCCTGTCCTTCTGACACGTGGTGGACTAAGCCAGGATATTGAATCCAGAAGAAAACTGGAAGAATCACGCTTTAACCACGTGACTAAACAAACCCTGTATTCCGCGCTCAGAAAGGTGCCAGGATGTAATGAAATGAACATCGATTACTATTACATGCTCGTTTCTTCACTAAGTACACAGCCTTATTTAAACATTGATACAAAAGAAGACTGTAATAAATTCAATATCAGTGGCTATACAAGAATTCTGGAAGATTTAAAATTTGCTGCACCTGCTCTCTGCTAATAAAAGAACGTGACCTTAATTTGATTCAAAATTATCTAAGTCGATCAAAATATGCCTAAGTGGATATAAGTTCCCCCACTTAGGCATTTTATTATTTAAGTACTTTTTATTTAAAAGCGATTTCTAGATAGAGTTTTCTTCAATAAAAAAGCCGTTTCAAATGAAACGGCTTTCGTTATTTAATTTGCTGGACTTTACTCTTGTGAGTCATCCTGCTGAGCAGCGGGTTGCTCTGCACTGTTTTCTACTGATTCAGCTTCTTCACCTTCCGGCAAATCAGATTCCTCAACTTCATCAATGCGCTGCAAACCAACAACATTCTCGTCTTCTGCCGTTCTGATTAGCGTTACACCTTGCGTGTTACGTCCAACCTGGCTCACTTCAGATACACGAGTACGAACTAAGGTACCTGCGTCGGTGATCATCATGAACTCGTCGTTTTCTTCAGTCTGAACCGCACCAACTACGCAGCCGTTACGCTCAGAAACCTTAATAGAAACAACACCCTGAGTTGCACGACCTTTCGTTGGGTATTCTGCTAGTGGTGTACGTTTACCGTAACCATTTTGCGTAACTGTCAAGATGTCACCTTCGTTAGATGGGACGATCAAGGACACTACCTGGTCATTCTCAGCGAGTTTCATACCACGAACACCTGCTGCGGTACGACCCATTGCACGAACTTTATCTTCAGAGAAGCGTACGACTTTACCTTCTTTCGAGAACAGCATGATGTCGCTGTCACCGTCGGTAATATCAACACCAATCAAAGAATCGTCATCACGAAGGTTCACAGCAATCAGACCGTTTGAACGAACGTTAGCGAATTGATCCAGAGACGTCTTCTTAACTGTGCCGTCGCCCGTTGCCATAAAGATGTACTTATCAGCAGAGTACTCAGATACTGGCAAGATAGCTGTAATACGTTCACCTTCTTCCAATGGAAGAATGTTCACAATTGGCTTACCACGAGCATTTCGGCTCGCTTGAGGTAATTGATACACTTTCAGGCGGTACGTCTTACCACGGGTCGAGAAACATAGAATGTTATCGTGAGTATTCGCAACTAGCAGACGTTCGATGTAATCTTCATCTTTCATCTTCGTCGCGCTCTTACCTTTACCACCACGACGCTGTGCTTCGTAATCGCTTAGGATTTGGTACTTAACGTAACCTTCGTGTGATAGAGTCACAACCACATCTTCTTGAGCAATCAGTTCTTCCATGTCGATGTCGTGAACCGCTGCTGTGATTTCTGTGCGACGAGTATCGCCGAAACCGTCACGTACTGCTTCAAGTTCTTCACGAATCACTTCCATCAAGCGCTCTGTGCTTGCCAGAATGTGCATCAACTCAGCGATTTCTTCTAGAAGTGCTTTGTATTCATCAAGAATCTTTTCGTGTTCCAGACCAGTCAACTTATGTAGACGCAGATCCAGAATAGCCTGTGCTTGCTGCTCAGTCAGGAAGTACTGACCCTCGCGAATGCCGTATTGCTCTTCGAGCCAGTCTGGGCGAGCGGCGTCAGTACCAGCACGTTCAAGCATTGCCGCTACATTGCCTAGATCCCAGCCACGAGCCACAAGACCAGCTTTCGCTTCGGCAGGAGTTGGCGCATTACGGATCAGTTCGATGATTTCATCAATGTTCGCCAGTGCAAGAGCCAAACCTTCCAGGATGTGAGCACGGTCGCGAGCTTTACGCAATTCGTAAATAGTACGACGTGTCACAACCTCACGGCGGTGATCAACGAAGCACTTCAGCATGTCTTTCAGGTTAAACAGTTGAGGCTGACCATTGTTCAGCGCAACCATGTTGATACCGAAAGTAGTTTGCAGTTGCGTTTGAGCGTAAAGGTTATTCAAAACCACTTCGCCGACTGCATCACGCTTACATTCAATAACAATGCGCATACCGTCTTTATCAGACTCATCGCGCAGTGCACTGATGCCTTCTACTTTCTTATCTTTAACCAGTTCAGCGACTTTCTCGATCAAACGAGCTTTGTTGACCTGATATGGAATTTCAGTAACAACGATGGTTTCTTTACCATTCTTGTCGGCTTCGATCTCTGCTTTAGAACGCATGTAGATCTTACCGCGACCTGTCTTATAAGCATCAACGATGCCCTTACGACCACTGATTAGAGCTGCCGTTGGGAAGTCAGGACCTGGAATGTAATCCATCAGTTCATCAATAGTGATTTCTTCATTATTGATGTACGCCAGACAACCTTCGATCACTTCGGTCAGGTTGTGGGGCGGGATATTTGTTGCCATACCTACCGCGATACCAGAGGCACCATTCACCAGTAGGTTAGGAATTTTTGTTGGCAGTACCGCAGGGATTTGCTCAGTACCATCGTAGTTAGGTACGTAATCCACTGTTTCTTTGTCGAGATCAGCCAAAAGCTCGTGGGCAATTTTTGCCATACGAACTTCGGTGTAACGCATTGCCGCAGCAGAGTCACCGTCTATCGAGCCAAAGTTACCTTGGCCATCGACCAACATGTAGCGAAGCGAAAAAGGCTGTGCCATACGCACAATTGTGTCGTATACAGCACTATCACCATGTGGGTGGTATTTACCGATTACATCACCAACCACACGGGCGGATTTTTTATATGGTTTGTTCCAATCATTGCCTAGTACATTCATCGCGAACAATACGCGGCGGTGTACTGGTTTTAGGCCATCACGCACATCAGGAAGAGCACGACCCACGATTACGGACATCGCGTAGTCTAGGTATGAACCTCGAAGCTCATCTTCAATATTTACGGGCGTGATCTCTTTAGCTAGATCGCTCATAGAGCCATTATCCCTCTATAGTTTGATCGTATGTTAGATACGTACAAGGTTCAAAAATATAACACACAAATACCCCATTCGGCATCTCTTTCCCCTTCGTTTTATCAGGTTGTGACCTTGGTTGTGATTCAATCGATGAGAAATTGCACAGTAAAACTTTATCTGTATGAATTATAGCCAGATTATCAAGGTGAATTTCACAAAAATGGAAATCTGCTGTCCTGCGCATTTTCAGCCGTTATAATGCTCCCATCCTAATCTTTAATGTGATTGTTATGACCAAGCAGCAAAACGTCGATCCAGCTGAAATCAAAAAGTTCGAAGACATGGCTTCTCGTTGGTGGGATTTGGAAGGTGAATTCAAACCTCTACACCAGATTAACCCGCTCCGCCTGAACTATGTTCTGGACAAATGTGAAGGGCTATTCGGTAAGAAAGTGCTCGATGTAGGCTGCGGTGGCGGCATACTCGCAGAGAGCATGGCGAAAGAAGGAGCCGTAGTTACAGGGCTGGATATGGGTAAAGAACCGCTGGAAGTAGCGAGGCTTCATGCGCTGGAAACAGGCACTACCCTAACCTATGTACAAAGTACGGTAGAAGACCACGCCGCTGAAAACCCTGGACTGTATGACGTCGTAACTTGTATGGAAATGCTGGAACATGTACCAGACCCATTGTCTGTTATCCGTTCCTGTGCCGAACTGGTAAAACCGGGTGGCAAAGTCTTCTTCTCTACGTTAAACAGAAACGTTAAATCCTATTTGTTCGCCATTGTAGGGGCAGAACACTTACTTAAGCTGGTTCCAAAAGGTACTCACGATCACGATAAGTTCATAAGACCTGCCGAACTTCTCAAGATGATTGACACCACAGACCTTTATGAAGAGTCCATAACAGGTTTGCAGTACAACCCTCTAAACGACCGCTATTCTCTCGGTACTAATGTAGACGTTAACTACATTGTTCATACCACTCGTCAATAACTAGATCTATTGCTTTCCTGACCGCCTATCGAATCGTTAGGTGGTCTCTTTCAGGATTCTTTTGGCCTTCTCCATTCAATAAAATCAATTAGTGTTTCGTTGCGCATAAACCTAGTCACAGAGCGCATATTCACGAAGTTATCCTAAGCCCCAGAACTCACCATTTCATAGCCACATTCTGCATAATATAAATGCTCATTATGCAAATCGGATTTTCGCAAATTTGTGAAAAGTGAGACAATAATCAACAAATCTTATTTTTTGTAAAAAAGTAGAGGTTCCTCTCCTTTTTGCGCAATATCACAACGACTTGTGTGACCTTTGTACAGCTTGGTTTTGGAGACCTTTTTTCCTCAAAGATCAAGAAAAATATTTTTTACTCTGCTCATAATTAAAACAGTCTATGAGTGGATCATTTTTTACAGGTAATCTCTGCCTAAAATGATAGGTTAGTAGATACTTACCTTTTTTTTCTTCCCCCAACTTATCCACAAGTCGTGCAACTCTTCCAACTTGAAAAATCACCCACCGCGCACTATCTTGTAACTCGTTCAACCGAACAACACCACATATAGTGTTTTGAGTCACCATATGTGGTGGATATAGATCACAAAGCCGACTACAGTTTTACAAGAATTACCAAAGAAATACGGCTTTTAGCAGTTTCGTCAGGGAAATCTACCAGAATGAACCAACAACTAACTGTGACAAAAAGGGACGGTCGCAAAGAAAACATTGATTTGGAGAAGATCCATCGCGTTATCGCATGGGCTGCAGAAGGTCTGGACAATGTTTCCGTTTCTCAAGTTGAATTAAAGTCACACATTCAATTTTACGACGGCATCACAACGTCGGATATTCATGAAACCATTATCAAATCTGCTGCTGACCTCATCTCTGAAGAGTCTCCGGACTATCAGTATCTGGCAGCACGCCTAGCGGTCTTCCACCTGCGTAAAAAAGCGTACGGACAGTTTGAGCCGCCTGTATTGTTTGATCACGTAGCTAAGCTGGTTGACGCTGGCAAATACGATAAGCACCTGATTGAAGACTACACCAAAGCTGAATTTGAACAGATGAATGGTTTCATCGATCACTCACGCGATATGAACTTCTCATACGCAGCAGTGAAGCAGCTTGAAGGCAAATACTTTGTTCAGAACCGAGTAACGAAAGAAATCTATGAAAGTGCTCAGTTCCTCTACATTCTAGTGGCCGCTTGCTTGTTCGCGAAGTATCCGAAAGATACACGTCTTGATTACATCAAACGTTTTTACGATGCCGCGTCTACGTTCAAGATTTCCCTACCTACACCAATTATGTCTGGTGTACGTACACCTACTCGTCAGTTCAGTTCATGTGTTCTGATTGAGTGTGATGACAGCCTTGATTCTATCAATGCGACTTCCAGCGCTATTGTACGTTACGTTTCTCAACGTGCGGGTATCGGTATTAATGCTGGTCGTATTCGTGCACTGGGTTCTGAAATCCGCAATGGTGAAGCCTTCCACACTGGCTGTATCCCATTTTATAAGTACTTCCAAACAGCGGTTAAGTGCTGTTCTCAAGGTGGAGTTCGTGGCGGTGCTGCGACTGTTTTCTACCCACTTTGGCACCGTGAAGTGCAATCTTTGCTGGTACTGAAGAACAACCGCGGAGTTGAAGAAAACCGTGTACGTCACATGGATTACGGCGTACAAATCAACAAGATGATGTACTCTCGCCTGATTAAAGGCGGCAACATCTCTCTATTCTCTCCTTCTGACGTTCCGGGTCTGTATGACGCATTCTTCGAAGATCAGGATGAGTTTGATCGTCTGTACGAGAAATACGAAGCAGACGAATCGATTAAGCGCGAAACAGTTAAAGCGGTAGATATCTTCTCGTTATTGTTGCAAGAGCGTGCTTCAACAGGTCGTATTTACATTCAAAACGTTGACCACTGTAACACTCACAGCCCGTTTGATCCGGCTGTAGCACCCGTTCGTCAGTCTAACCTTTGTCTGGAAATTGCTCTTCCGACTAAACCTCTTAACAATGTTGAAGATGACGAAGGTGAAATTGCACTATGTACGCTTTCTGCGTTCAACTTGGGTGCAATTCAAAGCTTGGATGACTTTGAAGAGCTGGCTGACCTGGTTGTTCGTGCTCTGGATGCACTACTGGATTACCAGGACTATCCACTACCGGCTGCGCGTAAGTCTACAATGAACCGTCGTACTCTGGGTGTTGGTGTCATTAACTACGCTTACTACTTAGCGAAGAATGGCGTGAAGTACTCTGACGGCAGTGCAAATGGCCTGACTCACCGCACATTTGAAGCGATTCAGTACTACTTGCTGAAAGCATCGATGAACCTGGCGAAAGAGCAAGGTGCCTGCCCGCTGTTCAACGAAACAAACTACGCGAAAGGCTTACTGCCTATCGACACTTACAAGCAAGATCTTGACAAGATTTGTGATGAACCATTGCACTACGACTGGGAAACACTGCGTAAGGAAATCGTTGAACACGGTCTGCGTAACTCCACTCTGTCGGCACTGATGCCATCAGAGACTTCTTCTCAGATCTCTAACGCAACTAACGGTATTGAGCCACCACGTGGTTTCGTATCTGTTAAAGCATCTAAAGACGGTATCTTGAAGCAGGTCGTACCTGACTACGTAAACCTGAAAGACCAGTATGAATTGCTTTGGACCATTCCATCTAACAATGGTTACCTGCAACTGGTTGGTTTGATGCAGAAGTTTGTGGATCAGGCTATCTCGGCGAACACTAACTATGATCCAAGTGTTCAGCCAAACGGTAAAGTACCTATGAAGCTTCTTATGCAAGACCTGCTTACTGCATACAAATACGGCTTGAAGACGCTTTACTACCATAACACCCGAGATGGTGCGACGGACGAGCAGTCAGAAGCGGCGAAAGCTCAGGATGACGATTGTGCAGGCGGCGCTTGTAAGATTTAAAACTTTGGTTATTGAATCAAGGTAATAGATATAAACAGCCTCTTTGACTCTCAAAGAGGCTTTAAAGGATTTGAGGCATATATGGCTTACAGTACTTTTTCTCAAAAGAAAAACGATCAGCTAAAAGAACCTATGTTCTTTGGTCAGTCAGTAAACGTAGCGCGTTACGACCAGCAAAAATTTGAAATCTTTGAAAAGCTGATTGAAAAACAGCTTTCTTTTTTCTGGCGTCCTGAAGAAGTAGACGTGTCGAGCGACCGTATCGACTACAACAACCTGCCTGATCATGAAAAACACATTTTCATCAGTAACCTAAAGTACCAGACTCTGCTGGATTCTATTCAGGGCAGAAGCCCGAACGTGGCACTACTGCCGTTGGTTTCTCTACCTGAAGTAGAAACTTGGATCGAGACGTGGTCTTTCTCTGAAACCATTCACTCACGCTCTTACACGCACATCATCCGTAATATCGTGAACGATCCTGGTTTGGTATTCGACGACATCGTTGAAAACGAGCACATTCTTAAGCGTGCAAAAGACATTGCACACTACTACGACGATTTGATTCAGCTGACTAACGATTACCACCGCTACGGCGAAGGAACTCACAAAATCGATGGCGAAACTGTTGAGATCAAGCTGCATGATCTTAAGAAGAAGCTTTACGTTTGCCTCATGTCAGTTAACGCACTGGAAGCAATCCGTTTTTACGTGAGCTTCGCATGTTCATTTGCATTCGCTGAGCGTGAGCTAATGGAAGGTAACGCAAAAATCATCAAGCTTATAGCTCGTGATGAGGCGCTTCACCTTACGGGTACTCAGCATATGCTGAACCTGCTTCGTAACGGTCAGGATGATTTCACGTTCATGCAAATCGCTGAAGAGTGTAAGCAAGAATGTTTTGATCTGTTTAGAGATGCAGCTGAGCAGGAAAAAGAATGGGCAGAATATCTGTTCAAAGACGGTTCAATGATCGGTCTGAACAAAGACATCCTTTGTCAGTATGTTGAGTACATCACTAACATTCGTATGCAGGCAGTAGGTCTGGATGCGGCATACCCTGAAGCAAACTCTAACCCTATCCCATGGATCAATGCTTGGTTGTCTTCAGACAACGTACAGGTTGCACCACAGGAAGCAGAAATCAGCTCTTACCTAGTTGGTCAGATTGACAACGAAGTGGATGCAGAAGATTTCGGAGACTTCGAGCTGTAATGCAGAAAATCAAAATCAACGAACTCAACCCAATCACTAGTAGTGGAAGAACGCTGCTAGAAGAAATGGAACTGGCTGGTTTTGAGCCAGAATACAATTGCAGAGACGGTCATTGCGGTGCATGTCGATGTGAATTGAAGTCTGGTGAAGTTGAATATGTTGGTTTTGCTATGGCATTTACACAGCCAAAAGAAATTTTGCCCTGCATATGCAGGGCAAAAACCGATGTAGAATTGGAAAAAGTAAACTATCAGCTAAAGGTCAAAACAGCCTGATTTTTGTGTTTTTGACCTACATTTCCGTCAATTTGCAGCGTCTTGAATGCACTCAGAATTGCTTAAACCTGCATATTTTTTGAGTAAATATTCAGCTGTTTTGGACGAAATATCTTTCTCACCTATTGGTTTTCCACCATCATCAAACAGAGACATTCTGTAACCACCATTTGGGGTATCATTGTCTGCTCTGGGCGCTTCCAACCAAGTTGATACCAAATCACTGACATGTTGGCTATGTGCTTCTCCCAACAACACTTTTTCACCGGATACACGGTACCAAACTTTGATCATCGTTTGTGTAATCATGGGTCCCTCCAGATCGCAAATGAAGTGAGTAAAGGTGTCAATATGTTGTTCTGACCTTCTTATATTAGCTAATTTTTCGCCAATCCCAAGACTCATTTTAAAGAAAATGTTGAAAAAAACACTTGCATAAAACGTGATTTGTTTTCTTTCGTTTTTTGGCTCTCATTACTCCTTGAGACGCAAAGACAATTTTGTTGTCAATGCTTTTCCTTATAACTTTTACACCGCAGAATTTGGCACATAGAGCTCTTTTTTTCTAACCAGAGAACTATATCGTCCAAAGACAGCTTTTTGCTCTAAATGACGCCTTAACATGTCCAACATCACTGCGGCAATCAGGCTGCGTTTATCCTGCTTGGCATAGTTTCTGGCGAATTCCAGCACTTGCCCCCACTCGCCGTTTCCTGTTGATAGTGCGATGGCAAACACGTTGTCTTTCAATTTTCCACAAGACAAGCCAAACGTCGCTTTGCCATTTTCGCGAGTTGCCGCCGCAAGCGCTAAAGCGGCGGCCAGAGGATCCTGTTCAACCAAATTTTTATCCATTTGAGTGTTCATCACCCAGCTTTGCTTAAGCTGTTGCGCTACTAGCTCATTTTCGTGGACCCAACTCGTTAAAAAGCCGCCACTGGCTTGCTCTGCAATAGAGAGCGTTGTTCCTGTTTCCGCTAACAATGCACCAACATTGTCGATCATAGGCTCATCAACACTCACTACATTGTCTTTTAAGTGTCCGTATACCACTTGAAGCAGCTTGAGCCTGCGTTCCATGTCCGCGGCAGGTCCGAAGATTTTAACTTCAATGAATGGCATGTATGAGCGATAACCCAGCTCGTATTCTTCAGGCAGTTTAATAAGGTCTAACTTGTCTGAAATACCGGACTCAGAAAGCCCCACAGTGTAAATTCGGCTACATTCGGAAGGTAAGATGTCACGATGTTTATCGCCCAGGCTTGGCAGAATTTGCTCGCATACCATCTTTTTAAATTCACTTGGAACGCCCGGTGTGAAGTAGAACATGGCTTTGTCGATTTGCATTTCGAACCCACAGGCTGTGCCAATTGGGTTATCTATAATACTGGCTTTTTCAGGCAACATGGCTTGTTTTAGATTGCTGTCTGGCATTGTTAGCCCGCGACGAGTGAACTTCTCTTCAAGAACGGTCAGCCACTCCTGAAACAAAATCAGCTTTTGGTTCGCTGCTTTTGCCGCTGCTGAAGCCGTCAGGTCATCAGTTGTAGGACCCAAACCTCCATTGACAATCACCACATCAAATGTCTTGCTCAGACGTTCGATTTCGTCCTGAAGCACATCCAACTGATCGCCGACGGTAGAGCGGGCAGAGAGCTGAAACCCACTCTGATACAGCGTTTCACCAAGCCATGACGCATTGGTATCCACAATGTCGCCATGAAGCACCTCCTCACCGGTACTCAACATTGCCACTTTCAACATAAACCTAATCCTTTATCTTTCGAATTGTTGTTATTTTCACAGTTCTGCTACGCAAGCTGACTCAAATTAGTCAATTATTTTCTGTTCAACTATTCTTCTTAGACCGTGTTAAAGGCTGATATTTTTCAATTTTTTAACGATCAAAGTGATTGCATCTATGATTCGTACAGGAAATAATGCTCAGCTCACTGTTATTGGTTATTCTCAACGGAGATCTCTGTGCGACTGAAGTCACTGTCTACCGCATTGCTTGCATTTACAACTTCGACTCAAGCTGCTGATTTTGATATCGACAACTTATCCTATGACTTGAATAGCGGCTATGACCATCAGAGCTACAGTCTTAACATTGATACAAGCATAAATCCATTCTATCTGTCTTTTAATGACAATATTGAGACGAACCCTGAAGTGGAGCAGCCGCTCCCGCTTTACCTGCAAGTACAGCCAGAAAAGGATTGGCAGTATCTGAAAGAGCAGACCTATACCATTCTTGGACTGAGTGTCGCGACTGTCGGGTTAATGACTCTGTTGCCAGAAAGCATCACCAAGTGGGATGCCGAAGCACGTGACATGAGTAAGCTCGGTAAGAAGTGGGTCGATAATGTTAGCCAGGGACCTGTCTGGGACCGCGACGAACATTTCCTTAACTACATCATGCACCCTTATTTCGGTGGTGTTTACTACACCGCTTCCCGACACGCTGGATTCAATGAGTTTGAGTCGTACCTCTACTCGTTGACCATGTCTACCTTGTTCTGGGAGTTTGGCGTTGAGGCATTTGCAGAAATCCCTTCGTGGCAGGACATTTTCATTACTCCATTTTTCGGCGCAGTAGTCGGTGAATTGATGTTTGAAGGCGAGCAGAGCATCGTTGCCAATGGTGGAGAGGTACTAGGCTCTGAGACGCTTGGCGATGTTTCCCTGTTCTTCTTAAACCCAGTTGGTCACATTCATTACTGGGTAACCGATGCTTGGGGCGGAGATGCGAAATTCAATTTCAGAACGACTCCGTGGACTGGTTACCAAACCGATGTCGACTTAGCCGTTAACCCACAAGGACCTCTGGACAAGCAATTCTACGGTATGGAATTGACCATCACGTTTTAAGCTGCAGTCGGAATTCATTAAAGCGCCTTCTCAGGCGCTTTTTCAGTTTTTAGAGCTATGCCCGCCCCTCTTTTAATAAACTTGATTACTATCATATTTCCCTACCGGTAAACCTCTAAACTGATATCACAGAGCAAATTTTTGGCTCTGAATCAGGTCAATAGCCTTAAGATAGGAGGATGCGTATGTACACGACCTTCATAGTGAGCTTTGTAGGAACTGCGACCCCAACCACAATCAAAAAACTGGCTTCCATTACTCACGACAACGGAGGCAAGTGGCTACTCAGTAAGGTGAATTTCATCGAACATCAGGTCGCTGCCGTCATCAAAATCGAGTTACCTTCGGAAAACGAAGACACAGTCAAAGACGCGTTTGCTCAAACACCCGACCTTCTGGTTCAATTCAGCAATGCAAACGACCTCAGCAATGAAAAAGATACCATCCACCAGCTCAGGTTGGATGCGAATGACCGGGCGGGTATTGTCAATGAAATCAGCCATGTGCTGGATGGTCAGGGCGTCAGTATTTTAGATATGGATTGCCAGCGCGTGTTTATCGCCGGAGGAGGCGGAGTCAGCTCCAGCCTGTTTAGTTCAACAATAGCAGTTAAAATTCCAAAAGAAGCGAACATCAAAGACATCATCAATGAGCTAGAGTCTCTTAGCGAAGATACGCGAGTCGTTCTGGAAAGTTAATAAACTGAGCCCAAGCCGCAGCGAGTTTGGGCTCTCTACTCTCGGGTTTTAAAACAAAACCCGCACATTCCTCTGTATTCCTGTCTTATATTTAATTTCATCAACAAGAATAGTTTCAGCTCACACAATTATTGGTTAACCTTCAGGTTAATGGTTGTCTGAATTACTGAGCCTATGAATAAAATTGCGCTTGCTGCTATCGCCCTTTGCAGTTTAATAAAATCACCCGATTCAAACGCAGATACGCTGGTACTGACATCTCTTGAGTGGCCACCTTACACCAGCCAATACCTCTCTGATCACGGTGCATCTTCTGCAGTTGTTAAAGCAGCTTTACAGGCAATGGGACACAACCTTGAAATTCGTTTTTATCCTTGGTCAAGAGCGGTTCGGCTTGCAAAGAACAACAAGGATTACGCTGGCTATTTCCCGGAGTATCATCTTGAATCCGACGACCTTCTACTTTCTGATTCCATCGGTTCCAGTACTTTGGGCTTCGTCGAGCGCGTTAAGGATCCAATTAAATGGTCAACATTGTCTGATCTCAAACCCTATAGTATTGGCGTGGTTCAGGATTACGTTAATACCAAGGAACTGGACGAAAAAATAGCAAACGGCACGTTGCGCGCTTCTCCTGTTTTAAATGACGCATCTAACATCCGTAAATTGGGAGCTGAACGCATTTCCATCGCTGTAATAGATGAATACGTCTTTCAATACCTAATGGAAAACGATCCCAAACTCGATTTATTGAATGGTGAGTTGCAGATGAACGCCAAAAGACTAGAAAACAAAGAGCTGTTTATTGCGTTTACTAACGACGATCTGGGTCGAAAATGGCGGAAAATCATTAATCAGGGACTGAAGAAGATCAAAGTCAATCAGATTGCCACCCAGTCGCTTAACCAATAACTTACAAACCGTGCTTTTTGCGGATTTGGTGAATAGAAACCAGCGAATCAACCGTAGTATACCCTTTCAGGCATTCGGCAGCATTGGCATTGGCCAGATGAAGTGTTTTTACAGGGCTAATTTCATTGTAAATTCCCCAGAGACATGCGCTGCAAAATGCATCCCCCGCCCCTACGCTGGAAACAATGTCTTCAGAACTGAGTGCCAGGCTCTCCACCCATATTGAATCCCCATACTTTGAAACCCAAGCCGCCCCTTCTGGCATATGGATAATGACGTTCTTGTTCACGCCTTTTTCAAGCAGCGCCTGACCCGCCGCTAAAACATCATCTGAACTGATGCTGCCCTCTTTTCGCAGAGTCTTTTGCAAACAGTACCCCGCCTCAAGTTCATTAATGATCAGGTGATCAACGTACTTCAGGCAGGGGGTAACCTGAGAATCCACATCTCTTATCTCGGTCGACACCATATCTAAACTGGTCTCTAACCCAAGAATCTTTAGCTGTTTTAGTGCTTTTACGGCATAAGGTAGACCGTTGGCATCTAGGGAGTCCATGGTTTTAAGCAGTAATAGATAACCAAAATGCGCCATCTTGATGTTCCGCATCCCAATTGCGGTGTAAGGAATATCGACAGGGGAAAACTTCGCTGATACACCGTCTTGGTAAAAAAACGTGCGCTCTCCGGTTTTTGCATCCGTCATGACATGAGTGTGAGCCGTGATTCCGGGAATCGACTTAATCCAGGAGTAATCAAACCCGTACTGATGGCAAACATCGAGAACAAACTGCCCGTACTCATCATCGCCCACAACACCACACCCGTAAACTGGAACGGTGTCATCCAGTACACTCAAGCCTATAGACACATTAAATGCGCAACCGCCCGGTCCCTTAACCTGATTCTCGATCAAGCCTAAACCAGATTTTTCTGGCCAAGGCGAAACAAAATGCACAAGGTCAACGATCCAGTTGCCAATGCACAAAATCCCCTGCCGCTGATCCATAACCAACCTGCTCCGTAGCCAGCCTACTTGAGTTCATTCCACAATGGGTAGATCGCTGGCTCATCCTCGATAATGTCAGAGAAACGACCAAGTGGCTGATCAAAATAGTTATCTCCGTTGTCATCATTCGCCATCGAGACTTCCCCCGTCAGCACCGGACCTTTACCCTTCTCACCATAGAAACGATGCATCAACCCCGTAGGGATTCGGATGCTCTGCCCAGGCGAAAGAATGATTGGTTCAAACGGTTTTACCTGTACCCATTCACCATCAACTGTCACCTTAATGTCTTTGTCCAGATGCTCACCTTTCCCGTTGACTTTGACACATTCGACCACCAAATTTCCGCCACCTCGGTTGATGATGTCTTCCACTTTCTTTTTGTGGTAGTGCAGCGGCGTTTCTTGTTCCTCTTTGACCATCATGATCTTTTCGGCATAAGGCACGCTGTTTTTATCAGACTGATCTCCGTTTCGAATGCAGAACAACACCAGCCCTCGCTGATCGAATCGGTCTTCATTAAAGTCCGTCACATCCCACCCGAGCTGATATTGGTTGTTGTATGCCGCAAGATCTGAGTTTTTCTGCCAAGCATCTTTACTCCACTTCCCCCAGCGTGGAAGTTTGAAATGGAATTGTTCCATCAAGGCTTCCGCATCTCGTATCGCTTGGTTGACCTGAGATCGTTTCATTGTATTTCCTCCACGGATTGATTCTGATGAGACAGCAAAGCTGCTGTGAAAATTTGGTGCTGAATAAACGCCTCTTGCGGCGTCACACATTGGAAACCCGACACACTTCCCGTTGCGAGTTCATCGACAAAAGACGCCCACATTTGCTGAACCGCATCGGTAAAACCAAACTCCATGATCCCACCCGAAATGGTGGAATAAGCAGGCAGGTAGCCAACTGGTACGGTTTGCCAGATTTGCTTGCCGCCTGCTTCATATTCCATCTTCTGATACTGATTTGGATTGGCAGTGGAAAAGCGATAGCTTCGCTTGGTGCCATGAAGTTCGAAGTACCAGGAATTGTTATGCCCCGGCGCAATTCGGTAGGTTTTTAGGCGAACAGGAAAGCCCTGATCTTCCCATCTTGCCTGACAATGCAAGTCGGCATTTTCATAGGTATCGCAATCCACCCATTCGCCCTGTGTATTCTTACGCTTCTGAACAACATCGCTCAATTGGGCGTACACAGATTCAAACCCCCATCCTAGTTTGAGAGGTACATGAAGAATATGCATACCAAGGTCACCCATGCACCCGTATTCGCCACAAAATTGTTGCTGCCGCTTCCAGTTGATGGGTTTATCTGGGTTGATATCGCTCGAATGCAGGAAACCAATGTCGGCATACAGCAACGTATTATCTGAGCTGGGTTTGAGTTCTCGAATTAACGCCTGCATGGCTGGATAGAACGGGAACTCAGAGGTACAGCGCACGAACACATCCGGGTGAGATTCAATGCACGCTAAGATCTTTTCTGAAGCTGATTTGTCTATCCCAAACGGTTTTTCTGCGAAAAGATGTTTGCCCGCTTCGATGATGTCGATATACAGCTGTTCATGAAGATGATGAGGGACAGCGCAATAGATGGCATCAATAGATTCATCATTCAACAAATCGTGATAGTCAGACGTATAGCGTGTGATGCTGGGAAAGTTGTCTTGATACCAGCCATAAATGGATTCATTGGTATCACATAGCGCCACGATTTCTGGTTTACCGGATACCTCGGTCAAATGACACCAGCGCGCTGCAGCGGAGGCAAATTCCTTACCCATCATGCCGCCGCCTATAATGCCAAATCGTATGGTTTTCATTACGCGTCCCCAATCATTGCTTTTGCATCTTCCGGCGTTGTTCCCTGGTGAACCACCGCCATTAGAGCGCGAGTGATGCCCGCAGGATCGTGGTGTTGTATTACGTTACGCCCGTAAACAATCCCTTTTGCGCCCTGCTTCATCAACTGAGCAGTGCGATTCAAGATTTCATCATCACTCACTCTCCCGCCCCCTCGAACGAGTACTGGCACTCGCTGGGCAGTTTCTATCACCTTGTGATACTCGCTCACGTCATCACAGGGATCGGCTTTAATGATGTCGGCACCTAACTCGCTGGCCTGGCGAACCAATGGCACGATCTTACTTAGGTCCCCATCCACCATATATCCACCTGCCTGACTATTGGGCTGCATAACTAATGGCTCAACCATCAACGGCATGGAGTAGATTTCACACTCTTTTCTGAGCGCGTTAATGCGCGTTAAGCACTGGCGATACAAATCCGTTTCATTCGGCAACTGCAATAAATTCACAACAACGCAGGCTGCATCTAGCCTAACCGCTCTCTCCACTGGGTTTTCTATCATTTCCGAGAAAATGGGTGGAACCAATTCCGTCCCATAGCAGTTGGCAATGTCTGTTCTTAATACCAAAGCCGGTTTTTTTGGCTTGTTCATCCCTTGCAGAATACGTGCGCTGCCCGGTGGAAGCTGAATCGCATCTGGGTCCGCTTCCACAATGGCAGAAATCGCCTGATCCATATTTTCGATACCCTGGAGAAATGCCCCCTGATTGAACATGCCGTGATCAATCGCGACATCAAAACAGTGTCCGGACTCTCCAAACAGCCGGTTCATTCTTGCTTCTAACATGTGATTTTCCTTAACCTGCAACCATTAAATGCACCAGCTCTTCGCTGTTGGTTTCTTTCGCTTCTCGTACACCAACAACCTGCCCTCGGCGAAGAACGGTAATTCTGTCTGACACCGCAAACACATCATTCATGTTGTGAGAGATAAGAATGATGGCGACGCCCTGTTCTTTGAGCTTTAAAATCATCTCCATTACTTTGCGCTGCTCGGGTACACCCAGTGCCGCTGTGGGTTCGTCCATAATCAGTACTTTGGCTTGCCAGTACACCGCTCGCCCGATGGCAATCGCCTGTCGCTGACCACCCGACAAACTGAGCACGGGTTTCTTCAGTGAGGCTTTTGGAATGATGATATCGAGTGGCTTGATGACCTCTTCAGCCACCTTGGTCATGTAGGCTCTGTCCAATACGGGAAACACCCCTAATCGCTTGGTTTTGGGTTCCCGACCAAGAAAGATATTGCTGCCCACATCCAGATTGTCGGCCAACGCCAAATCCTGATAGATAGTTTCAATCCCTGAACTTCGTGCTTGCGACGGGTCTTCGAAGGCGACATCCTCATCTTGGTAAGTCATGGTGCCGCTATCGGGAATGTAGACACCAGACAAGGTCTTAATCAGAGTGGACTTACCCGCTCCGTTATCCCCCACCAATGCCATAACTTCGCCGGGTCGAACTTCAAACGACACCTGTTTTAGCGCTTCGACGCCCCCGAAGGTTTTGCAAAGATTAGACGCCGACAGGATGGGCTTTGCTTGTTCAGCACTATTCATCGTGACCTCCTGTCAGCTTAGATTTCGACTGGTCAATGAACACTGAAACTATGATGACCACACCAACCGCCACAAACTGCCAGAATGGTTCAACATCAATAAACACTAAGCCAAACTGGATAACGGCGATGATCAATGCTCCGATCAATGTGCCGATAACAGTGCCGTAGCCGCCAAACAAACTGGCGCCTCCAATCACCACAGCCGCAATGGAATCCAGCAGCATAGGCTCGCCGGCCTGCGCTGCTCCAGCAGAGAAACGGGCGGTGTAGGTCGCACCAGCCAAGCCTGCACATAAAGCCGCAAGAATATATACCCAGGTCAGCTGGCGTTTGACTTTAATGCCTGAGCGAATCGCCGCATTGCGATTACCACCAATCGCATAAGTGTATTGCCCGAATTTGGTTTGAGATAGCAGATAGTGCGCGAGAATAAGCACCGCAATGGCAAGCAAAACCGGATAAGGAATGCCTAATAATTTCCCATTGCCAAAGGCATACAGGTAGCTGTTGTTGACTGGGACCGTGGTGCCGTCAGCAAAAATGAACCCCATCCCCCTTGCAACACCATACATGCCTAATGTTCCGATAAACGGCGGGATAGCGAGCCTCGCAATCAAGGTGCCATTGATGACACCGGGAATAAAGGATGCCAACAGCGCTGCACCGAACCCTACTATCAGTGCAATAAAGGTATCCGCTGGCATCAAATTCATGGTAGCGGCCATAATGACCGAGGCAAAACCCATGATGAATCCCAGCGACAAATCGATGCCCGCCGCTATGATCACAAAGGTTTGACCAATGCCCAGTAACAATGGGGCAGCAGCAAATAAAGCAATACTTTGCAGCGTGAAGCTGTTGCCCAGAAATGTAGTGTCAAACATCACTTGAGACCACACTTCAAAAAACAGAAGTAATAAAGTTAAAAATAACCAGGGCCAGGCTTTGCTCAACCACTCCAGCCAGGAAAATCCTGAATTTTGAGCAGACGACTCCTCTGCCTTTGTGGTAGATGGAACACTAGACATAAAAATACCTATCTATGGATTTAGGTTTGTAATTAGAATGCTGACTTAGGGCAGGACGCGCCTGCCCAGTGATTCTTTAGTCGGAGTACACGTATTTACGGATGTCTGGTGAATCGATATTCGATTTATCCATCACCACAAACCCGGTTCCGATATGAGTAGGTACAGCCTGACCTGTTAACAACGCATGGGCAGTCATGACACCGTAGTAACCCATGGTGGCAGGTTGCTGAGCGACAGCAATGTCGACCAAACCACTTTTAATGTCCTGAACAATTCTTGGCAATGCATCAAATGCCACTACCTTAATCTCGCCCACTTTACCCAGCTTCTTCACACCTTCGGCTGCACCCAACGCAGAAAACGTGTTGGCACCAAACACACCTGCAAGGTCTGGATTACGTGCGTAGACTGCCTGAAGTTGTGATGCCGACTTGTTGGAATCATCTTCGTTGTACTGAATCTTCAGAACTTCTACATCTGGCCAGCGCTTCATCTCATCCATAAAGCCTTCTGCGCGTTGGTCAGTAGTGGAAATGCCAGGTTTCACACTTGCCACATACACCTTGCCTTTGTAACCAATGGATTTCGCCAGTGCTCGGGCAGCAATTCGACCACCTAGCACGTTGTCGGATGCGATATAACTGTCGACAAAATCGCCTGGACCACTTCCATCCTGATAGTTTCCGTCATCAATGAATGTATCTACTGTAATCACGCGAATACCCGCATCAGCGGCTTGTTTTAACGGTGCAATCAACTGTTGTTTATCGACCGGAGAAATCAAAATCGCATCTGGTTTTTTGGCGATGATGGCGTTCAAAATAGGCACTTGAGCGGTGGTGTTCCATTCGCGCGGAACCTGAAATGCCAGGTCAGCACCAATGGCATCTGCAGCGTGTTGCGCGCCTCTGTGCATGGTGAAATAAAATGGATCAACAACCCCAGGGATCAGGGCAAGCTTGAGTTTCTCAGCAGCATTTGTCATTTGGCTGAACATTGCAGCCAAACCCAGAATCGCTGTCAGGGTGGCAACTTTCACGGTATGTTTCATCGTTTTCCTTCCTTGTATCAGATGGGATGACACGGGCATAACATGGCTGTGAAAAAGAAACGCTTCCTATCTTTTGGATCTTTTTCCAGATGCCCAATTCTCTAACCGATTCGTTAAAGTTAACCCTATGTTATATTTTGACACGTGTACAGAATCAAAAATGAGAAAGGTGATTTAGTGAACAGTTTTGTGAACCAGAATAGAACACGCGATGGTAACTATTTGTTTTAATTAAACTTAAATACAAATGAGGTAGTTAAACGGATAAAAGCCCCTAACTATTTTGAAAGTAAAGTGCTTTTATTTTTAGGAAAAACATTCTGTAGCTTGAGGAAAAATAAGAAGATCTTTGACAAGATCACATCGTTACTTTAAACCTCAACTAAGCAGACAAACGCTTCACTAAACGGGAATGAATGGTGACCTCTCGAATAATCTCCGGCTCCAACACCGCATCAACCACCGCCCTCGCCATTTGACTGCAACTTTGCTTCACTGTGGTCAGGGGTGGAGTCAAAAATGGCGCGAGTTCAATGTCATCGTGTCCTGCCAGCAAAACCTGTTTCCCGACTTTTACCCCTGCGTTGTTTAAGGCACTTAACGCGCCTACTGCGATGTTGTCATTCATGCAAATAATGCCGCATTTCTCATTCGCCCAGTCGGTTTCTTGCAGCCACTTAAAGATCATCGTGTGTCCGTACGCAGCGTCTGGCCAGGTGATGTCTAAGTCTTCATCTACGATGAATCTGGGCGTTAAGCCAGCGTTCTCCATGCGATCGCAATAACTCTTTCTGCGAGTGGTAATAGACGGTTTTTCAAGCTTCTTGGGTACATCCAGGTAGAAAGGATGAATGCCTTTTTCGAGGAAATAATCACAGATGATTTCCAGACTGTGTCTGTTATCGTTAACCACATAACTCGCGTTTTCCAACAAACAGTTATCCAGCCAGACAATGTGTATATCGTGACGCAGTGCTTCGAAAAAACGTACTGACGCTTCATCACTTGCCGTTGGAACCAAAATCAATGCTCTCGGTTTTAAACTGCGAAGCGACTGAATGATTTTGCGCTCTCGTTCTGCATCACCATGGGTGCTCTGCACAATCAGGTTTAGACCTTTCTCGTTAGCGAAATCTTCAATGTGTTTCAGCGTATCGGAATAGAAGCTATCAGTAGTGGAAGGCACAACTGCTGCAATCAGAGAACTCTGCCCTTTTACCAAGTTTACAGCGTGCTGATTGGGCACGTATTGCAAGGCTTCACAAGCCGCTTGGATGCGCTGAATGGTCGCAGGCTTGAGAGACATGTCTCCATTGAAATACTTGGAAGCAGAAGCACGAGAAACTCCGGCTAATTTAGCAACGTCCGTCATGGTCACAGCGTTAGAGGGTTTACTCGACATGCACTTCCTTATCACGTTAATCATCTTCCTTAGATGAATTTTTCAGTAATCTTTACACGAGTCAATAGAGAAGATAACAAAAGGGCGAATACGCCACGTATTCGCCCTATTTAGGTATTCTTTTTTATCTAGCCCTAAGAAACAGACCACTGAGATAAAGAACGTTTGAAGTCTGAGTAGTCAAACTCGTTCAGTTTCTGAATGTCACCATTGGAACGTTCACAGTAAATGGAAGGCATCTTAAGTCCATTGAACCAGTTGAGTTTCACCATGGTGTAACCGGCACTGTCCATGATATGTAGCTTCTGCCCAATCTCTAGTGGCTGGTCAAAATTAGCGACACAGAACTGGTCACCGGCCAGACAAGAGCATGAACCAATGACATATTCATGTTCACCATTTTCAGACGCTTCTAAGACTGACGCAGGCTCGTCGTAGATGAGCGTGTCCAGACGGTGAGCTTCAGTTGCTGAATCAACAATCGCTGTCTTCTTCTGATTTTCAACGACATCCACAACCGTCACTACCAAGTCAGTCGTTTTCGTAATGATCGCTTCACCAGGCTCCAGATACATCTGAACACCGTGTTTTTCAGAAAAGGCTTTCAGTGCCAAGCCAAGTTTTTCAATGTTATAACCTGGCCAAGTGAAGAACACACCACCGCCCATGCTGACCCAATCCAGTTTATTCAGGTATTCACCAAACTGCTCTGAGATGGAATCCAGCAGACCGATAAAGGCATCAACGTCTTTGTTCTCACAGTTCATGTGGAACATCACACCATCAATGGAATCGAACACTTCAGGGTTGATGTGGTCAGCTTGCACACCTAAACGAGAAAACTGACGCGCTGGGTTTGCTAAATCTTGCCCCGCGTAACTCACCCCAGGGTTTAAACGCAGACCAATTGAAGCTTTGCCTTCAACAATATGACGATATGCCGCCAGCTGGTTTTGTGAGTTGAAGATCATCTTGTCACTGATGTCGGCGACCTCACGAACATCGTCTTCGCTATAACCAACGCTGTAGGCATGCGTTTCGCCACCAAACGTTTCGTGCCCAAGTTTGACTTCGTATGGACCCGAGCTTGTCGTTCCATCTAAGTAAGGTTTGATGATGTCAAACACGCCCCAAGTAGAAAAACACTTGAGCGCCAGCACCAATTTCACTCCAGAAATCTCTTTCAGTTGTTTGGCTTTCTCTAGGTTCGCAATCAACTTATCTTCATTGATCATGAAGTACGGGGTTTTCAGTTCGCTTTTTTGCATTCTTAGTCCCTTGAGTGCTTTAACAAATAAAGCACTTTAAAATCGAACAAAGCCGACGCAGTGGCATCGGCTTTAGTAAATTCAAGATTAGCCTGAGCTAGGTTCTTACTTTTTCAGTTCGTGAATATTGGGAAGTCCCTGCCCTGCTTCCAGTTCCTGCACATGCCAGTCAAGACCAATAGTAGGCATGGTTTCAAGGAACGGATCCGGATCTAGCTGTTCCATGTTGAACACACCTTTGTCTGCCCACTCACCACGGAAGAATTGCAGCGCCGCAGTAATGGCTGGTACGCCTGTAGTGTAAGAAATAGCTTGGTGCTCAACGTCTTCGTACGCGACTTCATGATCAGCGTTGTTGTAGATAAATACGCTGCGCTCTTTACCGTCTTTCTTACCCTGAACCCAAGTACCGATACACGTTAGACCTGTGTAACCCGGCGCAAGAGATGTTGGGTCTGGCAATAGCGCTTTAAGTACATGCAAAGGCTGGACAACCGTGCCGTCATGTAGAGTCAGTGGATCTGGGCTTAACAGACCAATATCGCGCATAACATTGAAGTAGTTCAGGTAACGATCACCGAAGCCCATCCAGAATTCAATGCGTTTTGCTGGAATGAACTCTTTCATTGAACGCACCTCATCGTGCGCCATCGAGTAAACTTTGTGAGAGCCACAGTTCGGGAAATCAAACTCAAGCATACGAGAGTGACAAGGAACTTGTTTCCACTCGCCGTTTTCCCAGTAGAAAGAGTCGCCCTGGATTTCTAGCATGTTGGTTTCAGGATCGAAGTTAGTGGCAAACTTCTTACCGTGATCACCTGCGTTCACGTCCATTACGTCGATGGTATCAATCTCATCAAACAGGTGCTTCACTGCGTATGCAGCGAATACAGATACAACACCTGGATCAAAGCCCGCCCCTAGAATACCTGTAATGCCCGCTTCTTCGAACTTCTCGCGGTAACCCCACTGCCAGTCATACGCTTCTGGTACTTGCTGACCTTCAGAGCAAAGGTCTACGGCAACGGATGTATCAAGGTAAGAGACTTTCGCTTGGTAACACGCTTCCATGATGGTCATGTTCACCCAAGGAGGACCTGCGTTAATCACTAGGTCAGGTTGTACTTCCTTGATGAGTGCAACTAGAGCGTCGACATCGTCTGCGTTTACTGCGCGAGCTTCCAGCTTCTTGGATGGATCTTTCAGGTTGTTTTTCTTCTGAATAGATTCGATGATTTTTTCACACTTGCCTACAGTACGTGAAGCAATGGTGATATCACCCAGCACGTCGTTGTTCTGAGCCGCTTTGTGTGCGACTACCCAACCTACGCCGCCTGCACCAATTTGAAGAATTGCCATTATTCTTGTCCCTTATTATTTCGCTAGTTCAACCGCTAGTTGGTCGATGTCGTTTAATAGTTTTTCGAAGTCTGACAGAGCCAGACACGGATTTAAAATTGTGAATTTCAGCGCTGACTGACCGTTTACCGTGGTCTCACCCAGTACCGCAATGCCGCGAACCAAGGCTTCGATGCGCACCTTCTGGTTCAGCTTGCACAGATCATCAACCTGGTTATTGGTTACTCGGAATAGCACCGTTGACAATGCAGGTTCTGAGAGCAACTCAAAGCCCTTGCGTTGGTGAACCAGATCCGCCACTTGTTGTGTTTGCTCAAGCAGATGGTCATACATATCGCCTAACGCTTTTGGACCCACGTTTTGCATAGTCATGAAGACTTTCAATGCATCAAAACGCTTAGTTGTTGCGATGGATTTGTCGACCAGATTAGGCAGCTCATCGTGTTCGCGATTAAGGTAATCCGCATGGTGAAGCAGGAACTTAAAGTTCGCTTTATCCTTCACCAATAGAGAACCGCAACTGATTGTTTGGTAGAACAATTTGTGGAAGTCCACGCTCACAGAATCTGCACGTTCAATGCCCGACAATCGCGCCTTGTGGCTGCTCAGGATCAATGCGCCACCGTAGGCACCGTCAACGTGCATCCAAAGTTCGTGTTTTTTTGCTGCATCGGCAATGATGTTCAGATCGTCTATCGCACCGTGGTCGGTTGTGCCAGCAGTACCCACTACCGCAAATGGAATCAGACCCTCTGCTTTGGCTTGCTCTATGGTTTCTTGTAGCTTGGTCGCATCCATAGTGCCGTTTGGCAATGCATCAACAGGCAATACGGCTTTCTCACCTAACCCCATCCAAGATGCGGATTTTTGCACGGTGAAGTGTGCTTTAGCTGAGCAAACAATGCGAAGCTTGTCTGCATAATCTGGCAAACCAAGTTTTTGGATGGAGTGACCGCTGAGTTTGTCTGCAATCCAGTCACGTGCCAGCATCAAACCCATTTGGTTGCTTTGTGTGCCACCGCTGGTAAAGATACCGTCAGCGTCTTTACCTAGCTCATAACGTTCACACAACCAGTCCACGACTTTCTGCTCTACATAAGTGGCAGAGGAGGCCTGATCCCAAGAATCCATTGACTGGTTCAGTGCCGCGATCATTGCTTCTGCAGCTACCGCTGGCATCAAAGGAGGCGTGTGAAGGTGGGCAATACAATTAGGGTGTTGCGTGAAAATCGCGTTCTTAGCGACCAGATCGGTTGCACCAGTGATAACGTCTTTCAGGCTTTCGTTCGACGCATCCAGATTCACCCCATTGATTTGGGCTTCAAGCAGTTTTGGATCCATGCCGGAGTATGGCTTGTCCACTTGCTCGAACAATTGTTTCATGGCTTTGGTTGTATGATTCATTACCGAAGCAAACTCATCAGCACCTGTTTCACCCGTCTGGATAAAATGCTTTTGCCATTCGCTTTCTTCTGGCGTTTCGTCTTTCAGACCACCACCAGCAACTAGCATCGCTTCTTCAATCACTCGCAGTGCAAAATCGATTTGCTCAAACGAGATGATAAGAGGCGGTAGGAAACGAATCACCGAACCTTCACGACCACCTTTCTCAACCATCAAACCGCGCTCAAGCGCTGCTCGCTGAATCGCTAGTGTAAGATCGCCGTCTGCAACGGGTTCGCCGAATTTGTTTTTCTCGCCATTAGGGTTCTGGATTTCAACACCCAGCATCAGACCTTTGCCACGAACTTCGGCAATACACTTCACTCGCTTCTGGATTCTTTCTAATCCAAGACGAAGGTACTGACCCGCAATGTTCGCGTGTTCAACAAGGTTGTCGCGCTCAATGATTTCCAGCGCTTTTGCACCTGAAACCATCGCGAGTTGGTTACCACGGAACGTGCCTGTATGCTCACCCGCTTTCCAGGTGTCGATCTCTTTGTTGAAAACAAGCAGAGACATCGGCAAACCGCCACCAATTGCTTTAGACAGGCAGAGAATGTCTGGAGAAATGCCGGATTCTTCGAACGCAAAGCGGTAACCAGATTTACCGACACCACACTGGATTTCATCAAAAATCAGCAGGATACCGTGCTCATCACAAAGGCGACGCAGTTCGCGCAACCAGAATGCCGGAGCAGGAATTACACCACCCTCACCTTGTACAGGTTCAACAATGATCGCAGCTGGCTTCATGATGCCCGCTTCGTCATCATTCAACAGACGCTCCATGTAGCGAATGCTGGCTTTTGCACCTTCATCGCCACCCAATCCGAACGGGCAGCGTAGGTTGTATGGAAACGGCATAAAGTGAACGTCAGACATCAAACCCGTGCGACGCGCTTTGGTGCCAAGGTTACCCATCATGCCCATAGTGCCATTGGTCATTCCGTGGTAAGCACCTCGGAATGCGAACATGGTGTTGCGCCCAGTGGTTTGCTTCGCCAGCTTGATCGCCGCTTCTACTGCATCGGCACCAGAGGGACCACAGAACTGAATGGCAGAATTTTTGGCAAACTCTTCAGGCAGAAACGCTTTAACGCGCTTGATGAAGGTGTCTTTGGCTTTCGTGGTGATATCAAGAGTCTGGTACGGAAGACCAGAGTCTAGTTGATCTTTTAGTGCTTGATTGATCTCGGGATGGTTATAACCCATCGCAAGTGTGCCTGCACCAGCAAGGCAATCTAGAAAAATTTGTCCACGGGTATCTTCCACCAATGCACCATATGCACGCTTGATGGCAATTGGTAAACGACGCGGATAAGAACGTACTTCCGACTCATGTTGTTCTTGGTCGAGTAATACTTGGTCTGGAGTCAGGTCATAAACGCCTTCAACCCCAGGAACAACAGATGAGAAAGGTGTATTGGAGCGTGATGCGTCCATTTCAAAAGCTGTGCTCATCGCAAAAAACCTTTTAAATAGCGCCATTTCAAATTATTGATTTTGAATAGCAAAGATTCGCTTTCATTAACGCAAATATAGATCTTTGGCGTATTAGAAAAGCAATAGAAAGCAACCTGTGTTTGTCATGCAAACAAAGGCAAGGGTTTAGCAAAGTGTGCTAATAGAGAAATGTGCGACGTATCAAGGTTCAGTAATGATACTGCAGTTTGGAAGTACGAAGCTGATTTTAAAAATTGAAGTTAAGTTAGTCATGTTGGGCTTCCTATAACAATACCAGTCCTATGGCATTTTCTTCCCATCTACTGATTGAAGAACCAATCAGTACCTACCCTACACAGTGTCACAATCAGCTTGAATGGTCACTGTGCGTATCCCCCAAAACGCTCTTCGAGATTAGCGCGGAGAATATACTAGATTATTATGGAGCGCAACGGTTTTTACATTTGGTTATTAACAATAATATTACTTATAAAAATCTCATTCTTATGCCGTATATTTTCAACCCTTTAGACCGCAAGAGAAATAGATAGGTTACAATTTTAAATCAGTACCTTATGCATAATATAACTACTAACAAAACCTTTCTTTTTATGGCGATATGCATCAGGTATAACCCCAATAATATTGAAGCCTAATTTTTCCCATAATTTAACCGCACTCTCGTTGGTAGAAACCACAGAATTAAATTGCATGGCTAAAAAGCCGGACTTTTTTGCATGAGCCTGAGAATGAAGGCACATTTGTGTTGCTAATCCTTTTCCTCGGGCACTGGAAGCCACCATGTACCCACAATTGCAAATATGACTGGACGGCCCAACTGCATTAGGCTTGAGATAATAACTCCCTAAAACAGTACCGTTCTCTTTAAACACAAACGTGGCGGTGGTGTTCTCCACCCACAATGAGTAAGCATCTTCAAACGTTATGTCGGGGTCAAAAGCGTAGGTTTCTTCTGCACGAACGATTTCCTGAAAAGTATTCCAGAACAGTTCGAAGTCCTGACGGGTCATCAATGAAACATCCATGGTGCTTCCTCAAACTGGGTATGAGACAAAACTATACCTAGATAGAGAAAGTTATCCATTAACGAATGTTAAGAATCTGATTTGAAATGTTGCTTGGCAACCTGATTAAAGACATTGACCCAACGCGCATCAAATTGCTTGTCTTTATAATTGTTGATCTCGACAATACATCGGACAAGTGGTCGCTTGAGCAAAGTATGGTGGGCTCTCTCATGGGTTCTGGCATCAAACGTATCAGCGATGCTTAAGATTTTTGCACCATCGCATATCTGATCCTGATTCAGGTGATTAGGGTAGCCAGAACCATCCATCTGTTCATGATGCTGGAGTATCATTACCGCCGCATCATGCCAACGAATTGACTCGTTGAGAAGCAGATACCCAGAATATGGATGGTGATGCAAAATTTCACGTTCACTGGAAGTAATCGTGCCTTTCTTGTTAAGCATTTCTAATGGCATGAAGGACATACCGACATCGTGCAGCATAACAGCAACTGCCAACTGGGAAGGGTCAACGGGGTTTCCGGCAACTCTGTTCATTTCCATGCTCAGAAACAGTTGTCTGAGAGTTCGCCCGTGCCAGTATTTACTTCTGTCTTCAAGAGGCTGAACCATACTGGAATAAAACCGAATGTCGTCGTCTATTTCGATTCCATGTTGAGTTAACATTCCAAGCAGTTCTTCTTGGTAGCTCTCTCTTATTTGCTCAGATTCATTACTTTCACTGGATGTGACCCCATCATCAGGTACTTCTGTAATCTGAGCTGAAGGGTCGAGCAGTAGTAACACATCGTTAATCAGCTTGACTTGTTTCTTGGCGGAAACATCAGCCACTAAACTGATGTCTTCACAAATCTTATCTAAAACATCCGAAGCCAGAGGACTTTCTCGTCCATCAAGCCGAGCTTCGACCATCTGCTTCGTTTTATCTAAGGAGAGCAAAATCACATCACACAAGATGCTGTCATACGACAGATGCCCTTTACGAATGTAATCGAGGAGATCTTCCAAGCTTTGCATCAATGGAGTGATTGATACCAACCCGACATACACCAGATTGCCTTTAATGGTGTGCACCACGCGAAACAAGCCATTCAATAAATCGACATCGTCTGGTCTGTGTTCCAGATCGATCAGAATAACCTCGCATTTTTCATGCGCTTCACGGAAATCTTGGAAGAAGTCACCCAATGATTCGTATTGGATCTCTTCTTCCGTTATCTCGTTAGGAATTGCCATGGTGTGTGCCTGCTCTATAAACGTCTAATAGCAGTATAGAACACTGAAACCATTAATAAGATTTATTGTGAAATATGAGCGGGATGAAATATGCCGCTAGTAGCCCCCAGTCATAAAGATCACCCATAGCCAGGTCAGACCCAGAACGGCAGACCAGATAGCCGCTCTGACTAAACCTGAGAAGAAGGTTTTCTTTCTCTTGTGAACTTTAACTTTGGGTTGGGGTTGCTTATTTGAAGCGGCATTACTACCGATTGCGTTTTTTTGAGCACGTCGCTCCGCAGCCCTGTTCGCTATTTCAGTAAAACGATGCCTTTGATCATTACTGAAATCCTGATCAGGATTGTAGTGCTTGCCAATGTCATTGTGTTTTGGGGAAACAGCCATGTTCACCTCCGAATCAACAAAGATAAACTCCTCCTTAAACTACTTTAGACGTAATTTCGCCATTTCCCCATCAGACTTCAGCAACAGTCTCATTAGTGAAACAAAGTCTTGGGATAAGCAAATATGAGAATGGACAGGTAAGCAGATAGAATTGATGTGTGCTAAGGGAATGGTGTTCTGAGATTGCTCTTATAAGGTACAAGCGTTAGTCTATGCCTATTCAAAAGGTTACAGAAAATCACAATGCAGAAAACAATTGCAGACGAGTTAGTTGATGACTTTTCAGATGGCTTAACACTGGTTCTAAAAACGGTGCTGAAAGCAAAACAGTCGGAATACATCACTTCCACCAGAAAGCTTTACACCTTCAAAGATGGCTCCAAAATTTTGCTAGACAGAGATGACCCCAAATTTCATGAGGTAGTGGTCTAGGGCTACCAGGTCTCTATCTGACCATTGGACACCACACAGCCCGATTCAATGACGTTGACTGTTATTAATAGCTCTGTCTCAGATATCCCCGCTTCTACTGACAAAGCTTGAGACAACCCAAGCGCTAAGGCATCTCGACTGGTTTGATTCCATAGCGAAGGTAACTTCAAATCAACAAGTATTTTGTACGGATTTCCTTTTTGATGCTCACACTTTATGAAATTAACCGTCATATGCTCGGCATTTTTTTGCGAGCATTGAGCCCACATTTCTACAAGCGGTGATGCTTTTAATGCTTCCAGAATCTCTTGTCGTGCGTAGCAAATAGCGATTGGCATATTGCCTCCATGATTTCCGGTGATCACTAAAAAAATAGCCCAGATTACTCTGAGCTATTTCCTATCATATTTGATTACACGGACAAGAAGTAGCTGTAGTAATGCTCGTCACGCTGATAACCCAGAGATTCATAAAGTTTCTGCGCATTCTGGTTATCGTGAGCTGTCTCTAATGCCAACCCTTTGGCTCCCGTTTCAATCGCGAAGTCTTTGGCTGCATTCATTAAAGCTTTTCCATACCCCTGACCGCGGACATCAGCCGAGACATACAGGTCATTTAAAATCCAGCTTCGCTGGGCAGACACCGAAGAAAACGTAGGGTAAAGCTGGGTAAAACCGACTGCGTTTCCTGAATCATCCTTAGCGAGAAACACAACCGATTCGGCATTGGCAATACGCTCACCGATAAACGTTCGAGCTAATGCCTCATCAGATTCGTTGCCATAAAATACACGATACTGGTCGAAAAGACTTGCAGCCATTTCGACTTCTGACGCTGTTACTTTAATTATTTCCATCTACATTTTTCCATTTATTTGTTGTTATGTGTGCAATTTAGAGTGCGTTTTTCCGAGCCAGTCGTTGACCATTACTTAAGAGTTTTTACCATGTAAAAGCGCTGTGCATTCTCGGGGAAATCTTCCAGTTGCATTTGAACCTGGTAACCTTGCTTTTCGTAAAACGGTTTTGCCTGAAAACTGAACGTGTCGAGCAAACAGGAGTGACATCCGTTCTTTTTGGCAAAGTCTTCAGCACGTTTTAACAATTGTTTTCCCAAGCCTTGCGACTTTTGGCTTTCATCTACCCAAAGGAAATTAACTTGAAGCCAGTTGCCCCATATCTCTCCAATTAAGCCGGCTATCTTTTTGCCATTATCGTCGTTCAGGTAACAGAGAAAATCCTCATGTCTTACATCTTTAAGAAATGGGGTATTGTGTTTCCGAAGACCAGCTTTAATTTCATCAATATCTGATTGCTCAGGAGATGTTTGAATTTGGATATCCAATTTGAACCTCTATTCTGACTAGTGAGCCAGTTGCTTTACAACCGATCAGTGGTAGTCACTCTCACTTAAAAAGATTTGCGTCGCAAATTCCTCAACCCAATCTGCCAATTAAAGTAATAAACAGGAACTAAGTATTTCTTACATTACGCACTCTTGCGCCGCTTTTGCCTTTTCAACACCCTGCTCTATCAAATTTAAAGCATCTTCGTTACTGATAGAATTCATTACCTTTTCAATAAGCTTATCTGCAGTAGTGTCCGAAGAAGCCTCGACCAGGCAACTGTAAGCATTAGAAATGTGCTCTGTAGCCTGGACAAGTGACTCAGGGTTACTCAAGTCCATATTCATAACTTCTTCAATAGCCGACGCAAGCTCCTGAGCAGAATCTGCAGCACTGCCTAACTGGTCCAGATTGAAATCGCTGAGATCTACCACATTCAGCTGTTCTTGGAAGTTGTCGACGGCATTGTTTGCTGCCTCTTGTGCCTGATCAATAGCTTTGGTTGCATCTTCACACCCTGCCAGGGCAGCCATAGCAAACAAAGCGATGAGTGACTTTTTCATATAACCTCTATAAAAACGGATAGTTAGACATTGATGTTAATGCATAGCTACCCGTTCAGAAACTGAAGTAACGTAACAGAGTGTTGAGTTACCTTTGTGTACAGCCATAACCTGACTGTTAAGCCGATCTTAGCCTAAGCCCATTCTGATAGCTTTCTGGTTTTTTCGAATGTACTCAATGTCTTTCATGTAAGCATGATGGTGCCCGTCTCTGATGCTAGAGACAAAACTCTCGTTATCTAGCGAGGCTTCCTTTTGCATAAAGGCAACCAGAGTTTCTAGTCTTGAAATCATAACGCTTGGTAGCTGCTCACGCCCCTCAACGCTAATGCTATATCCTTCACAGAAAAGCCGTGCTCTATCTATTTGATCTTGCAAATTTCCCAAACGATCGGATGGATGCGTTTTAAAGGGAGACCAACAATACACTGCATATGCTAAATCCCAAGTTCTGGGGGCGGGGTGAGCTGTATCAAAATCGAAAACACCAACGGTTTCGTTGCCAACAAGAGCCACGTTGTAAGGAGCGAAATCATTGTGGCATATCACCTCATAGGGCTTTCTTGGTGTTTGCATCCAACAAAGCTCCTCGACTGAATGTTCGTGAACAAAAGACTCACTTGCATCATGCATTTTTCTGAGGAGCTGAGCAGCAGAGACCAGCGCTTCTTCCGATGCGATAGCCCCTCTAAGTGGATAATTGAACGTGTCGCCTTCGACAAAAGTTAAGTGTTCATTACTTTCATCTTTGCCAACTAATTTTGGAATGCCACCCATTCCCTTCTGTGACAAGTGGGTTAGGAGCTGATGTATCGTTGACGACCACGGATTCAATGGACGAATAACAGTATCACCACATTGAAAGATCGAATTTTCCCGACCTCCATTGAGTTCCTTCATGGGTCTCCTTGCTGATTAATATAGTTAGAGGTTACTACTCTCGATAGGTTGCTGAAAATGGTTTGGCGTTATTCGACGTTTCAATTAACTTACTCCCCAAACGTTCAATAAGTCGGTTAACCTGCTTGTCTTCAGCCAGCACACCCTTAGATATATTCAGTGCCAGTTGAAGGTCTTGTTCATACTCTGGGTAGTACGGCATTGCAGCACGCATGCAGTGTTCCAGCTCTGTATGCCAACTGCCATCTTTCTCTGCAATGAGTGTGTAGGCTGTGCGTAAAATCTTCTTCGCTAGAATTTGTCTTCGCTTCACCTTAGAAACGTGAGAAAACTCAACATCCAGAGTTTCAATAAAAGCTTTTAGGTCGCTGTTCAATTCATACGCTATCTGAATGCTAGGTTTCATGCGACCAAACCTTTTTGACAAGTCTTCCCCCGTAATACAACAACAGCAATGCTTAAGCCAAAAATGCCACCGATACTTCTCCCTTTTATGTATCACTTCTTCTAGATAACCGGGGTCGATATCGAGCTTGCTAACTACGGCGTGTTTCCGAGCTATTTCGTTTGATATTTCCTTAAGGCGATTGCTTTCAAGTGCGCTTAGTGGTTCGTTAAACACTACCGAAACATCGAGATCAGATATCTCCGGTAGGGCTTTTCCCTGCGCCACACTACCGTACAGATATAGGCTGTGAACTTTATTTTTAAAGTCGGAATAGAGCATGTCAGACACGGCGTTCACCACGGGCTGGAAATCGGGATGGATTCGGTCAATCGAACAAGGATTCGTAATATATCCATCTTGGTCAAGCCCAAGAGAAACATGTACATCGGACATGGCTAAACCCCGATTAAGTGGCAGAGAAAAAGTCACTCTGACAAAGTAAACGACGGCATGCAATGAAATAGCCCTGTTCGAAACGAATTTTTAGGCGCTGTTTTGATTTCTTATGGGGTTCTAAAGGAGAAAATAAATAGGAAGGAAGATGGGAGAATTCAACAAAAAGAAAAAAGGAGAGCAAATGCTCTCCTTCTCTTAAACCTTACACTGCTTATTAAAGAGCAGCTTTCGCTTTTTCAACTAGAACTGCAAATGCAGCTTTGTCGAATACCGCGATGTCAGCAAGGATCTTACGGTCGATCTCGATAGATGCTTTCTTAAGACCGTTGATGAAACGGCTGTAAGATAGACCATTTTGACGAGATGCAGCGTTGATACGTGCAATCCACAGTTGACGGAATTGACGCTTCTTGTTGCGACGGTCACGGTAAGCGTATTGACCAGCTTTAGTAACTGCTTGGAAAGCTACGCGGTATACGCGAGAGCGAGCACCGTAGTAACCTTTAGCTTGTTTTAGAACTTTCTTATGACGTGCACGAGCTTGTACACCACGTTTTACGCGAGGCATTATGCTTCTCCTAAACTAAACGATTGATAACTAAAAAGAATTAAGCGTATGGCATCATACGAACAACTGCAGCCACTTCACACTTAGGAAGGATTGCGTTTGGACGTAGCTGACGCTTGTTCTTAGTAGTACGCTTAGTCAGGATGTGACGTTTTGTAGCGTGCTTGTACTTAATACCACCAGCAGTTTTCTTGAAACGCTTAGCAGCACCTTTGTTGGTTTTCATCTTAGGCATGATGAAGAACTCCGCATTGTTGAGTTATTTAACACTAGTAATCAGGGCGAATAAAACCCCGCCGTTTAAGCCTTTTATTCAAAGGAATTGCGGCAGGGTTGAATTACTTGTAAGCCGTTAATTACTTCTTCTTAGGGGCTAGCACCATGATCATCTGGCGACCTTCGATTCGAGTCGGGAAAGATTCCACAACAGCTAAATCTACTGTGTCTTCTTTCAAACGATTCAAAACGTCAACACCGATGTCTTGGTGAGCCATTTCACGACCACGGAAGCGAATTGTTACCTTCACTTTGTTGCCGTCTTCAAGGAAACGCGTCAGGTTGCGTAGTTTTACCTGATAGTCTCCAATGTCAGTTCCAGGACGGAATTTAACTTCCTTAATCTGAATCTGCTTTTGCTTTTTCTTCTGCTCTTTAGCAGCTTTGCTCTTCTCGAAGAGGAACTTGCCATAGTCCATCACACGACAAACTGGTGGCTCGGCGTTAGGGCTGATCTCTACGAGATCCATACCAGCTTCTGCAGCTGCATCTAGTGCTTCGTTGATTGATACAACACCAACTGACTCACCGTCAGCGCCTGTTAAACGAACTTCACGAACGCCACGAATTTCACCGTTCAAACGGTGCTGGTTTTGTTTGGCCGGCTGTTGGCCACGTCTTCCGCCTTTAATAGCTTATTCCTCCAGATTGAGCTTACGGCTCGACACTTCGGCTTGGATGTATGAAATAAAGTCATCCACTTTAAATTTGCCTAGGTCTTTACCTTTACGAGTACGTACTGCGATTTCTCCGGCTTCCATCTCTTGGTCGCCACAAACCAGCATGTACGGAACACGCTTCAATGTATGTTCGCGGATTTTAAAGCCAATCTTCTCATTTCTCAAGTCTGCTTTGGCTCTAATTCCACTTTTTTGCAGTTTTTGTGCTACTTCCTGAACATATTCAGACTGTTTGTCCGTAATATTCATAATAACTGCTTGTTCTGGTGCCAACCAAGTTGGGAAGAAACCCGCATATTCTTCGATAAGAATACCGATAAAGCGCTCCAGAGAGCCCAAAATCGCACGGTGAATCATCACAGGCACCAAACGTTCGTTGTTTTCACCAACGTAAGTTGCACCTAAACGGCTTGGTAGGTTGAAGTCTAGCTGAACCGTACCACACTGCCATGCACGATCCAGACAATCGTATAGGGTGAATTCAATCTTAGGACCATAAAATGCACCCTCGCCTTCTTGAATCTCGTATGGAATATCCATATTTTCAAGAGACTGTTTCAGCGCTTCTTCTGATTCATCCCAAATTTCATCACTACCCACACGCTTTTCAGGACGAGTAGACAATTTCACGACGATGTTATCAAAACCAAAGGTTTGATATGTGTCGTACACCATCTTAATACAGCTAGTAACTTCTTCCTGGATTTGGCTTTCTGTACAGAAGATATGAGCATCATCCTGGGTAAAGCCACGTACACGCATGATACCGTGTAGCGCACCAGATGGTTCGTTACGATGACAAGAACCAAATTCTGCCATACGTAGCGGAAGATCACGGTAAGACTTCAGACCTTGGTTAAAGATCTGAACGTGACCCGGACAGTTCATTGGCTTAATTGCGTATTCACGGTTCTCTGAGGAGGTTGTGAACATTGCGTCTGCGTATTTGTCCCAGTGACCAGAGCGTTCCCAAAGTACGCGATCCATCATCAATGGACCTTTTACTTCTTGGTAACCGTATTCCGTCAATTTCTGACGAATGAACACTTCAAGATCACGGAAGATAGACCAGCCATTGTGATGCCAGAACACCATACCCGGCGCTTCTTGTTGCATGTGGAACAGGTCTAGATGTTTACCGATTTTACGGTGGTCACGCTTTGCAGCTTCTTCAAGACGAGTCAGGTGTGCCTTCAGTGCTTTCTTATCGTGGAAAGCCGTACCGTAGATACGTTGCAACATTTTGTTGTCGCTATTACCACGCCAGTATGCGCCAGCTACGTTTAGCAGTGTAAAGTGCTGACAAAAGCCCATGTGTGGCACGTGAGGACCGCGACACATGTCAATGTATTCTTCGTGGTGGTATAGCCCCGGACGATCATCACGAGAAACATTTTCGTCCAGAATTTCAATTTTGTATGGTTCGCCACGTGATTCAAACGTGTCGCGTGCTTCCTGCCAGCTTACTTTTTTCTTAACCACTTGGTACTTGGTTTTCGCCAGCTCTTTCATACGCTTTTCAATCTTTTCCAGATCTTCTTGCGTGAGTGACTCGTCCAAGTCGATGTCGTAGTAGAAACCGTTGTCGATGGTTGGACCGATCGCCATTTTCGCTTGTGGGTAAAGCTGTTTCAATGCGTGACCTAATAGGTGAGCACAAGAGTGGCGAACGATTTCAAGACCGTCTACTTCATCTTTTGCGGTGATGATTTCAAGGCTTGCATCTTGTTCAATTGGGTCACAGGCATCAACACGGTTACCGTCTACGCGACCAGCAATGGTGGCTTTCGCAAGACCCGGACCGATGGATTGTGCAACTTCAAGGGTAGAAACTGGGTTGTCAAATTGACGCTGACTGCCGTCAGGAAGAGTAATAATAGGCATGTTTTGTCCTTTACAGTGGTGTTGCACACCAAGCAACACATGTTTAGTTCGTTCAAACGCTTCATGCATTCAAAGCGTAAGAGAAAATAATTGTCTTAAAGACATGAATTCGTCAGTCAGGCTCAAAACAAATACGGATGCTCTTTGCCTGACGAACGCGCAATTCTAACGAATTATTAAGCAAGAAGAAAATGAAATCTCAGTTAATTCAGCTTGTAAGGAAAATACCCGATTCTACAAGTGCTTAATCTTATATTGGCGGATAGCTAACCTCGCAAAATACAACTCCAGCTTAGCCAAGTTATTACCTTTAACATATTGAAAACGACCCCCTGTCATTTTAGTGCACCGTTTATATACGTTTTTTTCTTGCTCAGTGATCCCTCGGTCAAACAAAACCGCATGCATTTTAATGCCTTTGTCAGCAAAATTTTTGCATACATTTGTTAAGAAAATATCGAACTCCTGATCCTGAAGCCCTTCGTTGTTCTCCCCATCGGTGAACAAAATAATTTGCTGTATCGGATCCGTGAGCACTTCTCTTTCATACCCTGGTTTTTCCCATATCCCTTCCCATTCAGGTGAAAGCAATCGCCAAGCCCATGCGATACCCGCATCTCCACCAGTGTTGTGGGTTGCGTAATACATACTAATTCGGTCTTCCAATCGAGCGCTGTCACTTGTTAAAGGCGTCAGAGGCATAGATGCACAGTCACCAGCAGTACCAATTGCCTTACCCTTGTATTCCTGTTTGAACGGTAAAAGTGGTTTTGGAACCAATCCAAGGTTGGCGTCATTGATTTCTTTGGGATCAACATATTCGACACCATTGCTCGACGTATGCACTCGTAAATCAAACGCATTAGCAGCACTTGAGGGCACTCGGAGCAATGTTTCAGGGCGATGAATATTATATCTCTGCCTGTTTACACAAGCCCCCTTGCGCTTACCTTCAACCCCTGCTTTATGAAGAAAATCATGGTCATAGCCAAACTCCTGCGCCACTTCCCGTAGTTCTTCCGGGATTTTTCGAGATGTCGCGGTAATCAGCATATCTTGATAGTCTCTTCCCAGATTCACATAGCCTGAATAAGGCACAAACCCCAAATTATAATCATGGGAGAATTCTTGTTCAGCCATAACAGTCCGAACAAAGTCTTCCAGAATTGATTTCATTCTGATTGAAGCTTTCTCTCCTCCTCTCCCTTCACCTGACATGGATCTGGATGCATCCAAGGTAATCACAGTTTCATGGGGACTAAACCGACGTTCAATTCGACTCTCTACCGTCGCTTTCAATTCTGGTAGAAAACTAAGAAACGGCTGCGTCGTTTGAGATAATTTAATCCAAAGGTGGGAATCGAAACTGATTTCAGAAAATTGTAAATTTACCTGACTGACTCGTTTGAGAGATTCATTACGGATTCCGTAAGGTAGATTGTAAGCAACAAAGGTTTTTGTTAAATACTGTGCTTCATTTTGTTTTAAAGCGGGTCCTTCCCGTGCGATAAGGGTGAGCGCCCCATCACTAGCATGCTGCATTCGCGTTTTGAGCGTTGTATAACGAATGGTACTAATAGCGACAAAAAACATAATCAATATAAGAGTCAGGCTACCAAGCATAACAATTGTGACATTTCCTGACTCGTGTTTAGGAGCAAGCCTTTCACTGATTTTAATTTTCAATGGTGTCTCCTTGATACCAGTAACGCCTGATACTGAATGAGTCAGAAAAGTGCTGAACACCAAGAAGTTTTGACGTAAACCAATTTGACGACAAGTCTACGTAACATGCTGATACGTAGACATATTGGTTGTGAGCTCTATTTTTTACTTCTGCTGGAGAGTTAGCGTAGTTTCGTGTCAGGTAGTTGTGGATACGGATGCCTCCAGGTACAGTTTGAATCAGTTTGCAATTCCCCCTTCCAAGAACAGGTGAACGTGCATATTCTTCGCTTTGAGAAATATTGGGGCGACTGATGTATTCGATTCTCATCGCGAAATTACTGTCATCGGCTAAGCCCATCACTTCTCGTGCAGCTTTTTTGAGTCCTCTTAACGCTAGGCTATCCGGACATAAGTCGTAACGCTTGTTTGCATCATTGACGTTACACAACAACGACTCAAACGTTCGATTCTGATCATTTTTTGGGACCAAATCCGCTGCGAGATTGCCAACTACCACGACTGCTGTATTTATGCGGTCCTGCATATACACGTACCTAGCAATGTCAGAAGACATCCAGATGATGAAGAACAAAACTACCACGTACAACAAAACTTCTATTGACGCAAAACCAGACTGTTTTTTGACGTTTAGTGCTTGATTCATCACCAGTTCCCTCCATCAAATTGAGGTTCATTTCGAACAATCAGTACGCTGACATGCTCCCAGTCTGGAAGTATTTTTCCAGAGATTACAGGAAGGTAATGGTTGAAATCATATATCAACTTATAATGAACAATATCCTGAGGCTTTCCCAAACCACTAGAACAGATATCTGACAAATAATTTTCGATACCGATACAAGATCTTACGGATATCTCAACTTTGTCGAAATCATAGAAATAATTTCCTTTAAAGTGCTTGGGAATAAGACTCGACAAAGCATTGTTATTCGTAGTTTTTGCCTCATTCACCAAAGATCGTAAACTGGCATCTAAGGCGGTTTTTGTCAGATAGAATCGACTTATCTCCAAAGCTATGAAAACAACAAAAAGGAAAACAATGAATACCAATGGAAATTCTACAGCATATACGCCCTGACATTTCTTGCGTAAGCAACTAGTCATTCAGTTTTTCCTGCTTGAGTTGCTCTAGCGTTTCAATAAAATGTGCCACTTCCATTGGAGAAGCATACTCCTCCAAAGTACTCACCGCATTTTTGTCTGGACTGTTTAATAACGAAACCACAGCCGCCAGAATCTCTTGTTGCCTGTCGCGGATTCCATGTCCATGTAGAACTTTGAGTTCTTCTTCCGCCAGACGGAAGTTTCCTGACAGAATGTATGAGTAAACAAGGTTTTTTCGTACGTCTGTTTTAAGCGGATGTAGTTCCAGCAAAGAAACATAAATCTTCTGCGCGTCAGAATGTCTTTGAAGATAATCGAGGGAAACCGCTTTTACGTTTAACTCTTCTGAGTTGGATGCCGAGTTCTCTAACAAAGCAAAGCTTTTTCCTGGCTGAGACAGCTTCAGATAAGTTTTTGCCAACCACAATCGTGCTTCTGGATAGAGCTCATCTTCGTGCTCAACGCTTATCAGGTGGGCCTGAGCGAGAGACCACTCACCAGCACGATAGTAAAGTCGCCCCAGAGATAAGCTAACCTCATCGCTTTTTTTCATGTCATTCAGCCGGTTATAAATTACCAGAGCAGCATCATATTGCTGATTTTGTTCTGCTAACTGGGCGATATTGAGCTGGTTTTCATAATCAGCCGCCGATTTATTTTCTTCTGGAACGGTTGAACACCCAGCGAGAGCAAACAGAAAAATTCCAAATATAAGACGCATAGCCAATCCTTAAGAAAGTGTAGAAATAAGTTTCAGCATTGCTGGTGCTGCAATTAAAACTAAGGTAGGGAAAAGAACGAGGATGATTAGCGGGAGTCCCATTTTCGCCGGAATTTTCGCCGCTTTCTCTTCCATACCAAGTAACCTCTTGTCCCGAGTATCAGATGCGATAATCCTCAGTGTTTTCGCTATGGAAGAACCATAATTCATCGCTTGCAAAAGCGTGGTGGCCAGCATTTTAAGCTCTTCAACCTGAGAGCGTTCTGCCAAGTTTTTAAAAGCCTGACCACGGTTAGGAAGTACCCTGAGTTCATCAACCACCAGTCGGAATTCATGTGCGATTTCAGGACAGATTGGCGAGATCTTCTGACTGACCTTGATCAATGCCTGATCAATGCTGGTACCAGCTTCCGCGCAAATCACCAGCATATCCATGGCGTCGGGGCAGAAACGACTGATTTTCTCCTGACGAGACGTTGCCTGACTTTGGACCACCCTTTCGCCGATCACACCCGCACCAAAACCCAGAAATACCAGTACCAGAATCGATTTGGCGTTTGACTCTATAACACCCAAATGGAAAAAGCTGGCTCCGATAAGCAATACAATCGCCATTGAACCAAACTTGATTAAAAGAAACCAAGCCAGAGCTCTAGAATGAAAGTAACCCGCAGACAACAATAGATTTCTTAGCTGCGATTTGTCTTTTTCAGAAACTAAATGCTTTTCCATCCAGTTTGCCAGACGCTGACTACCAAGACGAAGTTTCTGGATCAATACAGACTCTTGTTTCGGCAGGTGCAGGGTAGCATGGACACGAGTATTTAACTGGCGTCGTTTTTTTTCTGCTTTGAACACACTATATAAAAACAAACCAATAAATATGGTAAGAATAATCATTTCAATCATGGTGTTATATCCGAGCCAAACGCTTAATCCAGAGCAAGCCTGCAATGATGCTCACCACCGCATAAATCAGTATTTTTTGACCCGAGGGATCTTTAAACAGGAATTCAACCTGATCAGGTTGTTTTGCGAATTGCAGCGACAGGAGTACAACCGGAATACCCGTTACGATTCGTGCCGATATTCTTGGCTCTGCTGTTAATGCCAACATTTTCCTGTCGGCTTTGGTTTTTTCTCGAAGCCCCTGACTTAGGTTATTTAACGCTTCTACAAGAGGACCGCCAGTTTCTGAGTTCAGGCAAAGAATGGCGGTAAAATAACCAAAGGAATCAGAATCAACGCGTTTAGAAGAATCCTCAAAAGCTTGTTGAAACGGAACACCAAGTATTAAAGCATCATAGATACGACGAAATTCTTGACCTAAAAGACCTTCAAATGCATGCCCGACACTCAACACAGCCCGATTAATAGGAACACCTGCAGACACGGCCCGAGCGAATACTTCAATGGCATCTGGTAGCCTGTCTTCCAACTCCAATATTTGCTTTCTAGCTTCTTGTCTGGAAAGGACAGTACTCACGATATATATCCCAAGAACTGACGCTATGAAAGTGAGCGGTGCATATCCATATAGCTTGTGCGCAAAAAATCCCACTAATCCACTAGGAATCAGAACTCGGGCTGTCAGTCTTGCTTGAAAATCCTGATAGACTCTACCGAGCAAAGTGACTTTGTTCCCTTCGCTTGCGCGTACTGATCTTGAATAAATGTCAAGATGTGAGGCAACACGTTTCTTGAATACGCTTAAACGCTTTTGCCTGTGCTCCAAGGTAATAACTACTCCAAGAAAGGCAATGGTGACAAAAAGGAAAACCTGTATTTCCTTTATGAATTCAATCAGACTAACCAGCATTCTGAGCTGCCTCATAGGATTGCGATAGCAGAGCTTGCACCTGACGTAACTGACCACCATTAGTCAGCTTATCTGCTTTGCACGTATTATTGCTCTTACAGATAAACTCACCCACTAGCCTGTCGTCAGATATTTCACCGCTATTCACAAACTTAAACTGAGTCTGTATATCAAATTCACCCTCGCGATAACCCGAGATTTCAGTGATCTCAGTAATACGCCTCACACCATCCCGACAACGTTCCACTTGTACAATCACATCAATAGACGAAGCAATTTGCTTGCGAACAAAGTCTGAGCTCAACTTCGACTGACTCATGCTCATCATGTTTTCTAGTCGGACAAGTGCATCGGCTGGCGTGTTTGCATGGACGGTAGAAAGCGAACCGTCATGACCAGTGTTCATTGCCTGAAGCATATCAAACACCTCTTCACCACGAACCTCACCAAGAAGAATTCGATCCGGACGCATACGCAGGGCGTTTTTAACCAAGTCAGTCTGGTTGACCTGACCCGAACCTTCAACACTCGCCGATCGTGTTTCTAAACTAATCACATGTGGTTGCTGTAGTTGAATCTCTGCCGCATCTTCAATAGTGATGAGTCGCTCGTCGTTTCCAATGTGCTTTGATAAGGCATTCAAGAGCGTGGTTTTACCTGCACCTGTGCCGCCAGATACCAAAACATTGAGCTTACAGGACACGTAGCTGGCTAGCAGTTCTGCCATATCATCAGATAAGTTTTCTTGCTGAGCCATGATGTCTAAGGAAAGCGTCTTCTTGGAGAATTTACGAATCGAAATCACGGTACCGCTAAGAGACAAAGGCGGAGCGATTACGTTTACTCGGCTACCATCTTCCAGACGCGCATCCACCATAGGAGACGCTTCATCAATTCGTCGTCCCACTGCACTTGCAATCCTCTGAGCGACATTGTGCACGTGCTCCTGATTGCGAAACTTTACATCCGTAATCTGAATCTTTCCGAATTTCTCGACATACACCTGATCAGGACCATTAACCATAATGTCCGACACATTAGCGTCTCTAATCAAGGGCTCCAGTGGACCTAATCCCAGAATGTCATCCATCAACTCCTTTGTGAGCAGTTGCTGGTCGCGCATCGAAATGGTTACTTTAGATTCCTGAGCCAGACGGCTCAGGTTCTGATAGATAGAGAATTCAAGCTCTTTTGCTGACATACCTACCGCTTCAGTGGGATCAAGAGATTCCAAAACGGCTTTTCTCAGCTCGTAAACTTGTGCGAGGCGCTGCTGCTCAAATGTTTGGTTTGGTTGCTCTTCCGACTTCATTTATTACCTCTTTCCAAACCATTTTTTGATGCCTGTACTTTGCTCAGCTACCCCGACAGCATTACCCGCAAGTTTTTTAATTTCGCGAGAAACTTTCCCTGAACCATTAATCAACAACGAACCGTCTTCGTCACATGCGATAAAGGATTTGCCGCTGTATTCAATAATGTGGTCAACTTTTTTACCAACGGTCTTCTCCACATAATCTATTTTCAGTAGGCGGCCTGAATCCGGTCGAACTTTATTAATGACGATAATGGGTCGTACATTTGGATAGCTTTCAAGTAGCTCCAGAGAACGAGACAAACCTTTCACGCCAGCAATTGTGAGTTCAGTGACCAAAACACAAGTCTTTGAACGGGACAATATTTCAGGCAAAGCAGTCAATGCAGAACCACTTACATCCCATACATGAGCGTTAAACTCGCTGTTCGCTGACTCAACCAGAGAACGGTAACTGGATGATGTAAGCACGACGTTTTGCGTCAACTCCAGTTGATCGTTAAGTAATGAAAGATGATCGCTAATCTTTGATACGCTTCTTCCAAGTAACAGCGAGTCTACATCATCACCGTAGTTCATCAGGCTTGCGAGTTGTCCTGGCTCATGATGATTGAGTAAGGTGCCACAAGTCCCGGAATGAAGATTCATATCAATAAGTAAGGCGTGTCGGTGGAGTTCATTGGCTGCATAAGATGCAATATTAGAACTGATCGTCGATGCGCCTATTCCACCTACTAGCCCCCAAACAACAACGCCACCATTGGTATGAGTTCTTTCGATACTGTTTTCGCGCTCGACCACTGAAGCAAGCTCGTCGTGGTTAAGCGGTGTAATCATGTACTCAAAAGCACCAGCCTGAAGTGCTTGTTTGTACACACTGATACCACGGTCTTCCGAGACTACGACTAATTTGGTCGCCGGATGCTTATGCTGACTAAGCCGCTTTACGGTATGAGTAACCTCCTCTTCGTGGGTTATCTCCAATACAAGCACATCGGGTTTTGTGTTGGTCTTCAGGTAACTTATCGCTTCAGATACGTCGCCCACCTTTGCACTCACCTTAAAACCTTTTAGCGTTAGTGCTGCTTCTGCCATTTCCGTTTCTTCTTTTCTCGAAAAGAATAAAGCGGCATTTTTTACGCTTTGAAAGTCTGCGGTTGAAATCATGTTCATTCGCTTGAGCCTCCGACAACAACACTTGGGCTTTCAGGCTTGATTACGTCTCCTTTGTTAAATCGCAAAATCGCATTAACAGGGATCACATCTATTCCGGGTAAGTACTGGTTTTCTTCAAGGAAGGTCAACGGATTTGGTGTCATAGCGACTAAGTTTTTCACATCTGAACACCCAAATTGACTGGAATAACCCGTTTTTGAATCAGCAACACGCGGTGACGCTGAAGAATCACAACCTAGTACCGATGCTTTCGCGGAGTACAGGGTGATTAACACGTCATTACGCTTCTGAGCCTCAGATCTCACCTTTGATTTTGAAAGACCTTTCTTTTCGATAACCTTAAACCATTTTGATAGGGATTCGTTTTGCCAATGCTTTGGATATTCAAGCTCAAGACCAATCAGTTCATTTTTTGAAAAATCGACAGAAGACGTCCATTCACGAAAATCAGCGTAACTTTCAAACGACGCCATCTTAGGTATGGCACGCACGATAATTTGAGGTGTCTCGTAAGGTTCAGATAGACGATTATCCATCATCAACATACCTTGTCGACTCAGCTCTGCGCATCCTCCAACGGCAAACAATGCAGTCAAAAGGCTTACGCTTTTAGCGTATCCTATGTATTTAATATTCATGCTTTACCCTAAAATTTGAAATCTTGAAATACTTGATCAGCGATCACTTGAGGAGGTTTTTGATAGCCTTCTACAGGCTTTAAGCTTCGTCCAAAAATCAATCGTTCTAACGGGCTAGAGAGATGCACGTTATCTGTAGGTAAAGTAAGTGGAGTATTGGTAGGTTCGACTAGATACGCGCTGGCAATGATGACTAGTTCAGTCTCATTGTTTTTAAACTGCGAAGACTCAAATAGCCTTCCAATTATCGGTATTTCATTTAACCAAGGCAGATTTTGTAATTCGTCCTCGGTTTTTCTGCGGATTAAGCCTGCCAGTGCAAAGCTTTGACCCGAAGCAAGCTCGACAGAGGTTTCTGCTCGGCGAATATCAAAACCTTTTTGCTCAAATTGCCCGTCTGACACACTATTCGTGCTCGATACATCACTGATTTCCGTTTTCACTTTTAACCCGATACGGTTACCAGACAGGATTGTCGGTGTCACAGCAAGTAAAACACCAAACTGTTTGTACTCAACGGTCGGAGCTTCGGTTGCTGAACCACCTACAATCTGCGGCACTTCACCACCCGCAAGAAACGAGGCTGTTTCGCCTGACGTAGCCGTCAGGTTTGGTTCTGCCAACACGCTGATCATGTCTTCCTGTGCAAGAATATCGATCATCCCAATCACATCACCATTTGAGCTGGACAAATTTGAAACTATTGAATTGGGTTTGAAAGCAACTTTCTCGGCAACGCTACTTAATCCGCTGTACATGTAGTTCCAGTTAAAGCCAAAATTCTCCTGGACCGTTTTACTCACTTCTGCAATTCGAATACGAATATTGACCTGTGTAGGAGAGTTGATTTTTAGATGGTTTATTACAGTGCCGTATTTGATTGCAGCCATACCTGCACCAACAGATTTATCTGAAGCATTGCTAGCGAGTACCCCATTTCTCAATTCTACTGGAATCGCTTGCTTTATTAGCTCATCAGTGAGTGCTAAAGCTCGAGCAGCGGTATCTGCATCGGGCACTGTTCCGGTTAGCATAACTCCCATACCATATGGGCGGATATCAATGCTTGAGTTTGGAAACTCACGCTTTAGTGCTGGTCTTAGCTTAGAAATATTAAACCCAACATTAATATTTGTTGAATAGATTTGTTTCCCATTTTTATCTAATACAAATAAGCTAGTAGAACCGGGCATTCGACCGAAAAGAATTAATGAGTTTGCACTTGGCGCCTGAAAACTAGCAATTTCCGGGTCTGCAACAAAAATAGTATGAGCTTGATTCTTGATGCTAAGAACTTTTGCTTCACCGATGTATAAATTAACATTTCTTTCAGCTGACTCAACTTTGGCAGCATAAGAATTTGAAGCAAAAAAATCGAAAAAAATAATAAAACAAATACCCTGAAGTAATCTCTTAGGATATTTTTAATAAGGTAATTCATCTGTTATACCTAAAATAATACATAGTTATGATGACTTATTAATCTTTAAAATTAGTCAGCAATATGCTCAGGAGCCGAATCTAAAACGCTAGTATTTCTACGCTTAATTCCGTGCATTAGTATAAGGTCAGGAGAGTCAATTGGAGTGTCCAGACCGCTTGCCACATCTCCCGCGAGTGTTTCACCACCAGAGACTTCGCTTGTGACTTCTTCAAATGCGCTTCGCACACTCAAAGAAAGTCTTCCCAATCTTCTTGCTACGGTAAGGATCTCCGCCTGCTTTGCTGACGTTTCCAAGGTCGCCGTACCATAGTCTTCTTCACTTGGTTTAAACTGGGTTAGATTTTCAGTGCTTTGATTGATCGCCAGAACTCTCACACCGCCTAAAATGGTTTTAGACATCAGGCTAGAAAGCTCTCGACCAGTAAGCCCTTCCCCCTCGATGTTTGTTGTCAGGATCACATCAACAACGTTACCCGGCTTAATCAATCCAGAGTTTCCGGTCACCGGATCAATAGGAACACTTACGGCACGCATACCTGGTGTAAGTACTGATGCCAGGTACTGACTGTCTCCGGGCTTAATGACACTGGCTTTTAGAATGGGTTGCCCGGCTTGGATACTTTTTCGTACAACGAAATTATCTAAGTCGTTCTCGCTTGCAATTTTTTTCAAGTAATACTTATCTAGTTCTGTTGACTTTATTCCACTTTCAATTGGCACCCATATCAAATCTTCTCCTTCAATTAGAGTACCCGTAGGCAGATCTATACTTGTAGATAATACATGTACAGTTTTTACTTTTATTTTATTATCTACGGATTTGTTTGTAGGATGCAGTAACGGCTTTTCAGATGAATTTTTATTGACCCAATAAAAATACCCACCACTCATCATACCAATGGTAATTAATACATATAAAACTAGCCTAATAGGCATAAAATCCAACCAATTTTATTTAACAAATAAAATAGGTTTCAGAAAATACTGAAACCCATACTAATAAAACAAGTTTGATAGGTAATTTAGGATAAATTAATTACCCTCAGCACCACCACTTGAATTACCATCAATCGATTCTGTAACTTTACCGAATGCACTTTCTAACGCATCAGTAAAAGCGCCATCTTCACCAAGAATAACACTTACTACAAGAGCAAGACCTGCAGCCAGTACACCATACTCGATAGTGGTTACTCCACGAACATCAAGCCATAAAACAATTAACTTTCTGTAAAGCTCACACAGCATTCTATAAACCTTTTAAAATTTTTATTGCATTTGATAATAGTTATCATTTAGCATTCGTCGCCAGAAATTATTTACAAGTTTAATATTTTGGTCAAGACATATTTGACAAAACATAATTCTGTAAAGTTTACGAAATGAAGTACCGGACACTTCAATACATACTTAAAGCATCACTATTATCTTTATTAAAAATAATTTCTAATTATATAAAAACATTACATTTTTCTAAGTTTGGAGCTTATCAATGAGTCTTAAAAAAGACGCTGCTTTCAGCCGCTATAATTTCTGCTTTGGCGGGATGTGGAGGAGGAGGATCTTCATCAGATGGAGCCGTTTCCCCAGGAAATGGATTGAACAATAATAAACCTACAATTCCGGACACTGGTGAAAATCAAAATAAACCTTTAATTGGCAAGTTCACTGACTCAGCGGTCTCAAACATTGCATACGTTGTTCATGACCAGAATGACAAGCAATTGATTGAAGGGCTAACAAACGAGAAAGGTGAATTTGAGTATTTCCCTACAAGTACCATCACATTCAAAGTTGGTAGTATAACTCTTGGGACAACTGCTGCTAAAAGTGACGTTACACCAGTTGATCTACCAAGCCCTATTAAGATTGCACAGCTTCTTCAATCCATCGATCAGGATGGCAACCCTGACATTGATGGAATTCAGATTCCTGACTCACTTCATGGGATCGAAAACAATGACGTAATCAAACAGTTAAAAGATTTAGATGAACTTAGTGATGCAGATTTTGAAACTAATCTGCAAAGTGTTCTAGATAGACTCAATGAAACAGCTGACGGCGTAACCTACACATTTGTCTCGGTTGATCAAGCTAAGCAACACCTAGAGAAAAACCCTGTTATCGTTGAGGAAGGTGGTTTTCAAAATATGATGCAAAAGCGTCTGATTGAGTCACTTGAACAGCTGTCTGAAGGTGCTTTTATCCGAGCACTATCTGAGGTCGAAGGCATTGAGAACCTTTTAATTGATAAGCCATATCCATACCGGTTCGCTTTCACCACAAAAGATGGTGAAATTGATATTGCTGAAACCAACCGAAAATATTGCTTATCAACCAGTTCGAAGAGCAGGCTCTGGATTTTGCGACACTCAGAACACCTGAAGGTCAACAGGAATTTTACGACACCCTAGCGTCACTTACTGGTTTAGACTCGTCTCTCTTTGTAAAACGAACCTACTTTTACATTAAGTATGACTTTGATTTTGACACTTACAAACGTACTGTAGATATTTCAAAAACTCTATACCGAGCCAGAGCCATGGCAAAAGTCGAGTCTACATTAACAACGGATAACAAATATACCCACGAAAACATTGCCTTAGACTCAGAACACGCTGAATACTCGGTTGAGAATATCTTAAATCTATATGTTGAAAACAGAGTAGCTGCGCAAGACTACATGCTTACCAACGTTTTAAATCTTGAGAATCCATCAATCAGTGCAATGCAATCCGTTGTAGATTCAACGAATACGCTGGCTTCTTATGCTAGAAGCTACGTTAAATGGCCACTACAAAGCCGGTTCCCGGACTCTGTCGTGTTAGATACAGCCCCTACAAGCCAAGAGCTACAAGAGCTCGTGTTAAACGCTGGTTTCGTGCTTCCTAAAAATGTGCAAAATAACAACACAGTTGATCACAAACCAGATTTGATTTTGGATGCCAATGACAACATGCTAGATATACATGCCACTCAACGAAGCATCAATAATTTAACTGTTGCAGGTGCTGCATCTGTGAGTGTGCAAAGTAATAAGCTCAATGGTCATAAAAACCGACACGCAATCATAAAGAATGATGGAAGCGTTTTAAGTTGGCGTATTGATGGAAAATTGAAACGATGGCCCGAAAGTGGCGTTGTACAGAATCCAATAATCAAGTCATTTAACGCTGACAATCAAGACAATCCTGTTACGCAAGTATTTGTCAACTCATCTTACTTCGCTGCAATAAGAAAAGATGGGTCTGTAATCACTTGGGATACTCGCTTAGAAGATCAAGTTGTTAAGACATATCAAGAGCTTGATGGCACAACAAAAGCCCTCGACATTGCTGCAACTGCTAACGCATTTGCTGTTTTGAGAGAGAATGGCTCTATCGTGGTAATTGGGCAGGGTAACGCCACGGACCTTACAGAAGTCAGAGAAGACTTAATGCTTTCTGACGGTCAAAGATTTGTGTCAATTTCATCTACCAAAGATTCTTTTGCGGCACTTAGAAACGACGGCGTAATCGTCAGTTGGGGGAACATAAGTGCAGAAGATCTACGTAAACTCAAGCTTGAGTTCCCTGGTGAGGATCCGCAACGTCCTCAAGACAGTGCAAACCAGGCAGCACTGCAAATAGTATCTAACCAAGGTGCATTTGCCGCTATCAAAAAAGACCGTTCAGTATTCACATGGGGTTCGGTTGGCTTTGGTGCTGATTCGAGAAAAGTTGAGCAAGATCTAAATGGGTCTTCAGATATTGTTCGCTTAGTCGCAAGCCAAGGGGCTTTTGCAGCTCTTCGCAAAGATGGAAAAGTAGTTGCGTGGGGAAGTAAAACCCAAGGCGGCGTACTTCAGGCATCTGTAGCAGACTATCCTGACTGGCTATACGAAGACAAAGAGAACAACATTTTCGCAAGCTGGTTGTACACGGACTATGGCGATGGAAATGGGGGGATCGACTTCGATAAGGTACATAGCGAACTGATATACATCGGTGCAACTATGCCAGAAGAGCCTGCTGAACTTGAAACAGGAGTGGTTGCGCTATATGCAAACGATGACGGGTTTACCGCGCTAAAGGAAAATGGCAAGCATCAGACTTGGGGCTATGAGGCTGAACTTACAACAGAGCAAAAGCAGTTGATTGCGGCTTCTGATATTACTCGTGTATGGGCAGAAGAGAAGATATATGTAGCAGAAAAATCTGATGGTTCTCTTGTTACGTGGGGTCGCTCATTCTCTCCTGAAAGAGAAGAGATACCATTCCCATCAGAGAAACTGGATGGCACGGTAAAAGTTAAAAACGTGAAGATTGCATTGGGTTCTGTGGCAGTTCTTATGGAGGATGGATCCATTATTCAATGGGGAACCATAGGTTTTGAAATCACACCTAACTACCAAGTAGGAAACACACCGACACCTAGGATCCAATTAGACAACGCAAGATTTGATGGTAGTAACCCGATTGTAGAGTTATCAGCTACTGAAAATTCATTTATCGCTCTACATGAAGATGGCTCTGTAACTACCTGGGGAAGAAGTTGGGAAGGCGGTAATTCTGAATTCCTACGACGTGAATTAGGCGCTCAAAATACAAATGTCGCATACCCAATCACAGATGCAGATAATGATGGTCTAGATAGTCTGGAAGAACGAGCATTGGGCACTTCTCCTAATGTTCGCGACAGTGACAATGATGGTGTTCCTGATGGTATTGAAGTGAATTCAATGGGTACTCAACCACTGAATGATTACAGTAAACCATTTGAATCAGTCAATGGTGTATTACAACCTTTGCCAGAAGACAGACTGATGATTAACTCTCAGACAGGGGCTCCGGCAAGCTGGAATTAATATAACTGTTTGATAGATAAAGGTGGCTAAATACAGCCACCTTTTTTGTTTAAAAAAACAAAAAAATGTTGTATGGCGCACACATTTTAGGCATTATTTCGCCGATTTTACTTTAAACTGAAATTGAGTTACAAAAATGTTATCAAAATTACGTTTTGCAGCAGGTTTCTTGCTGATGATGGCAGTAATGTTTGGAATCACATTATCTAATGCCCTGTTTTGGGCTGGCGCGCTATAAGCCGCACTGCAAAATCAACGGAATTGAGAAAGCCACCCGAAATGGGTGGCTTTTGCGTATATAGGGCAACTTATACTCAAGTTACCTCAAAGCTTAGGACAAAATTCAAACCCGCCCTCAACCACCATGATGCAATCCATTCCTGCCGCGTGCGCAGCTTGCTTTCCCAATAGGGTATCTTCAAAAACCACACAGTTTTCAGCAGGAACACCTAGCTTTTCAGCGGCAAGCAAAAACGTATCAGGGTTAGGTTTATGGTTGTCTACATCCGAAGCAGTCACTACAGCGTCAAAGTAGCGAATAACATCCTTTGCTTTGAGCATTCTGTCTGCATTTTGCCTTACGCTCCCCGTACCAATCGCCATTTTCTTATTGCCAAAGTGCTTTTGTACTAAAGCGAATGTCTGTGGGATAAGGTCTCCAAAATCTTCCATTGCCTCAAAGTGCGCCATCTTTGAAGAAGACACTGCAACTGGATCAAGAGACAGATCGTAGCGCTTGTTGACTTCTAACGTAATCTTAGCTGATGGCATCCCCCCCATTGAACCTATCCACTCCCGATCAAACGGAACAGAAAAGTCTTCAGCCGCTTTTTCCCAGGCATCAAGATGCGCAGGCATAGAATCAATAAGCGTACCATCCATATCGAAAATCAGACCCTGGTACTGGTCTAGGTCAAACGCCATTCGTTACTCCAAAATTACATCTTTATTAATTACTCCGGGTAATCATAACCCCTGAACTCATGAAGACACACTAAAAACGGATAAAATTTCCATGAACTTTACCTATATACCTGCCAATGAAAAAAGAGGAACAGGCAAAGGTAATTAAGACCTGAGCCAAGTTGAAAATACCCAGACACCGACCATACTCAAAGTATAGCGTCAAGGTAAGTTGGGCAATGATACAAATAACAAAAATGTGGTGGGCATGTTTAGCCATATCACTCTTATTCGCTGGCTACTTCTTTTTTCAAGGGTCTAAATGGTCCGGAGAGCCTTTGCGCCTTCCAGAAAAGAAAGCGTACAGTACTGACGTTGTCAAACCGATCCCTTCCTCCCGAATCGATAACCAAGAGAAAGTTTTATTGGGCTTTACTCTTTTTAACGATCCAAATTTTTCATCAAATCAGCAAGTCAGTTGTGCCAGTTGTCATCACCTTGAAACCAACGGAGCAGAAAAACTCAGAGTCTCTCATGGCGTCAACGGTTTTGGCTTAAGAAACTCCCCCACCGTTTTCAATGTAAGCTTGAACACACGTTTTTTCTGGGATGGTCGTGCATCCAGTTTAGAGCACCAAATTGACGGACCTATTCATAATCCCCTTGAAATGAACACTAACTGGGCGACTGTTGTTGAAGAAGTAAAACGTTCCAAGGATTACAAAGCACTCTTTTCCTCAACCTATGATGGTGAAATCACTGAACAGACAATTAAGGATGCGCTGGTCATCTTTATGAGTTCTCTGAACACACCGGATGCGCCTTTCGATAAATTCCTGATGGGTGACGACTCTGCCCTATCAGCGGCTGCAAAACGAGGCTGGTTCAATTTTCAAAAACTGGGATGCATTGCCTGTCATCAAGGACAAAATCTTGGCGGAAACCTGTTCCAGAGATTTGGGAACTTGCAAAGTATATTGCCTGACGAACAGGTCACAGATCTCGGTCGATATAATCTGACAGGTAACAATGAAGATAAATACGTTTTCCGAGTCCCGGGGCTGCGCAACGTAGCAACCACTCCCCCTTACTTTCACGATGGTCATGCAGCAACATTGGAAGAAGCCATCGCGATAATGGCCCGAGTCCAACTGGGAATGGAATTGGATGCAGTGACCACATTGGAGCTAAGTGCCTTTTTGAATAGCCTGACCGCTCCTAAGCCCCCAATACTCAGGGAATTGATGAATGAAAATCAGTAAGACGTTCAAGGAAGCAACGCTCATTACCCTGATTACGGTAGTAATTGCCGTACTGAGCTTTAATCTCTACAAACACTATATTCATACCAAGCTGCAAGCTAATTATCACTCGCTTCTTCAGAACGTTACCGCGCTGCAAGAGAATCTGTTCAGTTTTCAGTTCAGGAACTTCAACCGCTATGATGAGTTGTCTGAATTGCTGGTTCACACCGAAATTTATGCGGAATCTTTAAACCACTCTATCCAGAAACATTTTTCTGAAACGCCCTATCTGGTTCAACCTTTCGATGCCATTGCACTAGAAAAAAGCAAAACCACCGAACTCAAGCTGGCAGCCTTTGTGAGAGAGATGGAGTCTCTGTTAAGTGCCAACGTATCGCTTAACTATTCTGGTAAAACCATTGATTTGCTGCAGAATGAGCTTTACCAACAGTACACCTCCGTAGACGAAAGACTAGTGATATCAACCGCAACACAAGGCGGAATATCGGATAGCCTGTACCTCAAAGATTCCGCTCTGTATCAAGACCCGACATACCAGTCACTATTGAGCTATGTTCAGTTGCAAGAACGTGTGAAGCACCAGTTGGAAAGAAAACAGGTTTCGCTGGCCAATCTGGGGGTTACTGAACATTTAAAACAGATTGATCTTTATTGGGAACAAAAAGTATCCGATACCACTAAGAACATTGGTGTTCTGATTCTTTTGCTCATTATATTTGTCTGCACCTATGCACTGCACCGACAAAAACTGGCTTTCACCGAACTACTAAAAATGAAGCAAGCCATGCTTGAATCTGAACGTCAGCGCGCCAGTCATGCGCTCATAGCAGAGCATGCAAAAGACGCTATTATCGTGACGGATCCAAAAGGATTAGTGACCTGGGTAAACAAGGGATTTGAAAAACTTTCAGGCTACTCACTGACCGAAATGATGGGCAAAAAACCCGGGGCTGTCCTTCAGGGAAAGGATACCGATAGCACGCAGATTAAGCTTCTTTCAGAAGCCATTAAATGCAAACAGACCATCGAACTGACGCTACTTAACTACCGAAAAAATGGCACTGCTTATTGGGTAGATATCATCATCACTCCTATTTTTGATGACGATGGTGAGTTAAGTTGCTTTATCGCTGTTGAAAGGGATACCACTAAAAGAGTCCAGCTCGAACAGGAACTCGAACTGTCCGCAAAACGTGCAACGGTTGCCAATGAAGCGAAATCAACGTTTCTTGCAACCATGAGCCATGAACTCCGGACTCCCCTCAACGGGATATTAGGTATGGCGCAAATCATGCGTGGTGAAACCACCAATAGCGAACACAAAGAACAACTGAAGGTACTGCTTGAATCCGGGGAACACCTGACATCTTTGCTAAACGACATTCTGGATTTTTCCAAAATCGAACAAAACAAGCTTGAGCTGGATGCGGTTCCTTTTCACTTTAATCAGATACTTACTCCTATCGCCTCTACCTACCAGCTTTTGTGCGATGAAAAAGGCATAGATTTGATCATTGATAACCAGATTCCTGATGAACTGGTCTTTCTTGCCGACATATCCCGAATTCGCCAGGTCATTTTTAACCTGATGAGCAACGCAGTTAAGTTCACTGCCCATGGAAATGTTCAACTGAGATGTAACTGCAAACTGGCTGAACACAACATCTATAACCTTTGGGTTGAGATTGAAGATTCTGGAATTGGTATTGCTGAGGACAGACTTGAGCATATCTTCGACCCGTTCATTCAGGCAGAGTCCTCCACGACCCGAAACTTTGGCGGGACGGGTCTGGGGCTGGCAATCGTTAAACAACTGGTTGAGTTAATGGGAGGACAGGTCAAAGTAAGCAGCGAGATAGACAGCGGAACCTGTTTTACCATCAATATCAGTCTCGAACAGACACAAGATCGCCCTATAGAGCTTGATCAGGACGAGACGTTGACGAGTACTCTCCCTGTTGGATTAAACATTTTGATTGTGGAAGATAACCCGGTGAATGCACTGGTCACCAAGAAATTCTGCCACACGTTAGATCACCAGGTAACGGTGGCTAAAGACGGCATAGAGGCGATCGAATATCTCCAAGACCAGACGTTTGATGTCATCATCATGGACAACCACATGCCAAGGCTTGATGGGATTGAAACGACAAAACACATTCGCAATGAACTAAAACTCAATACTGTCATCTTCGGCTGTACGGCTGATGTTTTTCAAGAAGCACATGACCGTTTCATCAATGCCGGAGCAAATTACGTCCTCACCAAGCCGTTGCAAAAGAACAGTTTTAATGATGCTTTAGTCGAACATAAATCACTGATTGAAAAACATCGGTCCCACAGCAGTAAGGTGGTTGAAATGGAGCACTTCACCAGTTCAAACGAATCGAATTCCACATCAGAATCTGAGATAGACCTCAGTTTTTACATTGATGAAGTTTGCGCAGGCGATACTGAGCAATTAGTGGAAATCATCTCGACTCTCAAAGAATCAATGCTGGAAAGTATTGATGCGCTTATGGTAGCAACTGAGTCAGACGATATTGAGTCCGTGACACTTCACACACACACGATGAAAGGCATCGCCAGCAGCCTGAACGCCAACAAAATGCTGGCAAAGTCGGAGCAAGTCTTTCAGATAGCTTCTAAAGGAAACATGCCTGAACTTTCAAGACTTCAGGAACTCGTGAATCTTTTGAAAGTCAACGCAGACCAGACATCACGCCTGCTGGAAGAATACGTCGCCGAACACCCAATAGAACAAACCCTACCTAAATAACCAGAGCCTCTGATACCAACAAAACCGGTTGAGATATGTTAGCCTTAAGCGGCTTATGAACTGGTGGAGAAAAACGGCGTGATTACAATTTCAAATTCGGTGGTGATTTCACCGTGGGAAGTTCAGATTGACGCAATCCGTGCTCAAGGTGCTGGTGGACAAAATGTAAACAAAGTTTCCAGCGCCATTCATTTGAGATTTGATATTCAGCGCTCTGCCCTACCAGATTTTTACAAACAACGTTTGTTAAACCTTAAAGATAGCCGTATTACCAAAGATGGTGTGATCATAATTAAAGCTCAGCAGTTCAGAACACAAGAACAAAACAAAGAAGATGCGTTGAATCGGTTAGCTGAAATTGTTCGTTCCGTTGCGGTTGTCCAGAAGAAAAGGCGTGAAACTAAACCGACCTTTTCATCAAAAATGAAGAGAATGGACAAGAAATCTCAGCGAGGGCAGACCAAAAAGCTGCGCAGTAAAGTTACCTATTAGAAATGCGGTCAGACAGGATTAAAGAGTACTGCCTCGATTTTATTGCCATCTGGGTCATGCACATACGCAGCATAATACCCTTCCCCATACTCTGGCCGATATCCAGGTTCTCCGGCACAAAGACCGCCAAACTTTAGAGCGGTCTGGTGAAATGCATTGACCGCTTCTATGTCTGGCGCATTAAAGGCGATATGAGAACCTATTCCAGAACTGGAATGACCACAACAAGCACTGCCTACCCAAAACTCGAAGCTTTTCCCATAACTGACAGCAACACCATCAATGGTGTGAGAACGTTTGACTCCTAACTTACCTAGTACTGCGTCATAAAACTGAGTGGAGCGCTCAACATTATTTGTTCCAACCGACACATGATTTATGATCATTTTTAACCTCAAAATGAATTTGACTGCATATGATATTAATGAAGAGCCAATAAATATCAATGATGCAAATGTGACGAATTAATTCATTCATCACACTGTTCTAAATCATGTTTTTAACGATCTTCCCACCCGCTTTAAACAAGCGTCTGCTTTGCCCCATAAGACCAGCTGCGCCTTTCGCCTCATTTCTTTGGCGATTAAGCTGAACATTTTTAGCATGATCACACTGGTTTTGTATCTCAGTTTCCAACTGTTCGATTCCAAACATTGGTCGTTCTTCTGGCATTCCCAATGGGTAAATGGCATCCATCGATAACTGAGAAAGGTTAAACTCCATCGCAGCTTTTATGGTTTGTACTTTTGGATTGGTTTCATCATCAAGAGAATAAGGGGGAGCCCAGTCACTTGCTGGTTTGAGCTTATCTACCTGATTAAGCACGCCCACAATTTTAGGCTTCTTAAGAGAGATATTTTCCTTACGGGAATAAAACTGCTCTATCTGGGTTTGCAAATCCACATCAAGCTGACGAGAAGACTGGTTTGCTTTAAGCACCCATAGTACTAAATCAGATTGGGTGACTTGTTCAAGCACGTTATCAGTCACTTTCTTATTGCCATCTAATCCTGGCATATCAATAAGATTTAGTTGCTCTTCGTCATCCATGCTACAGCGATAAACGCGAACATCGTCGGTTGCAGGTAAAGCATCGACCTCTGCATTGATCTCTTTTGTCAGGCCATTGACCAGTGAAGACTTACCCGAGCTAAGCTGACCAATAATAGTGACTCGGACAGGCTCAAGAGGCTTGGCTTTTCGGGTCTCATCATCTTCACTGATACGACTTACCTGAACGGCTTGCTCTTCGATTGTGTATCGACCGCTGTACAAGTCGATACATACTTTAGCGACTTCCTGAAGCAGAGCGCGCTTGGCATTTTGCTGAAGGTTTTCGGCTGCTTTTTCTGTGAGGGTGCCCAACACCTTTCCCCGAACTTCATTCGCAACGGCAGCAACGGGGTTGGCAGCACGAAAGATTCTCCACGCCAGTAAGCCGCGTTTTCCTACTTTGACAGCTTGCTCACCATATTTGTCATTGACGTCATAAGCCCATTTAATCTGAGACACTTTGACCATGTCGACAGCGGGAACATGCTCGTTTAACACCTGTCGATAGCGTCGGCTTATTTCTTCTAAAAGTTGCAGCCCTTCAGGCACGGTGAAATCAAGGTCTTTCTTTCCAAATGCTTGAGCGACTTCCGTTGCGATCTCAAAGCCGTGTGCTTTGAGCACACCCCAGTCACTGGCACGATTCAACTTTGTTTCGATCGATTGATTTACTTCTTCCCAAATTGAAAGCTCTCTATCTGACCAGTCGTTTGATGCCGCAACAAAATTTTCAGAACCTTCTTCAATTACCTGCTCGGCAGATGAACGCTTGCTCCATACCCAACGGGGAACAAACACCATTAACACTGAAATCAGCAGAGCTATTGCAAAATGAATGACATAACCATGTTGAACAATGGCGTATAAGCCAAAGCCACTCAGTACCAGAAGAGGCAAGATAACCCCGATAAAAGACACCAGCATCAGCCCACCAGCGTAGTGGTTTAAGCTTTTCAAACCCTGTTTAACTCTCGTCATCGCCTGCTACCTTTTTGCCTTTCTTAAATGCATCTTTGTACAACTGCTGCATCGCTTCACTGCTTACGCTTTCACCTTTGCTTTTGTGGTAGAAGTAGTAGCATGCAGCACGCCCCAACCCGTAAGTGGTTCCAAAACTCACCGCAGCAGCGGCGACAGCTCCCACAGTCTGACCATAGCCAGGAATCAGTTTGACTAACTGCCTTGCCCCAAGCTTCACGCCATATTGAATGCCAAAGCTCGTACCCAAGGTTCCGATGAGTTCACTGAACGTCCGCTTGCTCCACTCCACACCATATTGATTCGCAAGGCTATGAAGCATCTTAGCCTGAATAGCCGGTACTGAAACCAATCCGACCGCTGGAACTAAGTCAGAAGCACTCGCACTGCCAGAGTACCAAAGCACTTCATTTTCCAGCTTATCGAAATTCTGTTCTTCCAGATTGGCGTATTCTTTTTCTTCCACCATCAAGCCAACAATAGGAAGCATTTCTGAAAGCATCTCGATCAATTCTTCACGGTGGTAGAAGTCTTGTGATTCACAGTCGAAATCAACATCTACCGACTTAACGGGCTTGCCCCACGCACTTTCAAACTGTTGCTGATTATGCTCCACCATCCTCTTTCTATCGGCTTCACTGACTGAATTGATCGCGGTATGTACTACCAACAAATGTTTGATTTCCGACTGCTTTCGGATTTGTTTTAAGGCGTTGATAACGGAGCTTTGCTCAGGTTCATCAACCTTCGCGACGATGATAAGAGCATGCCCTTGGTCTGCACATATTCTAATGTCCTCAGAGGGATCATAATTCGCTTCTCCAAGCCCACGCGTATCGAGAAAACGCAGAACTGGTGTGTCTTGGGGAAAGTCATAAGCCGATGACGTCATAGTGCAAGGTGCAAAGCCGTTACCCACTTCAACCTCAGACAACCCGGTTAACGCTTGAATGAACGAAGATTTTCCAGCACCTGTTTTTCCTAACAACCACAAAGTAGGAAGGTGTGAATTTTGATAGTCATGCGCTGATGAGAGGTCGGGATTTTTCCCCGGATTGATAAAGTCTTTAATGGCGTCAAACATCGCTATACCGAGTTACAGATAAAGAAGTGGGATGAGAATATCACAAAAGATAGAATAAACAGAATGCAATTCCGTTTATTCTATCTTTTAAGAATGTAGCGAAGTAGAAATGAATGGAAGCTTAACGCTCTGCGGAGTAAGGATCTTCCGCCGACAAATAAGCCTGCAGTTCATGCTTGTTTGGTTGTTCCGCTAGCCAGTTACGGATTTCTTTCAATTTGCTGTAAGTTTCGTCACCAAACTTTTCGTTATACAGTGCGACAAAGTTTTCCGTTGAGTTATTGGTGCGGATATTCTTTTGCCATTGTGAAGTAACAACCGCATTCAGAGAGTTAGCTAACCCTCCATTTTTGATTAAATCCCACTCACCTTTGTCTAGCCAGATTCCACCCACTGCCACGCTGTAATCCAGGCGATGAGAAATACTGCTGGAAATTCTGAGTTTGCGCATAATGGTGCCTGTCTGAGGACAAAGCAGCGCTTTTTCTGTATCGGTAATTTCGCAGGTCGCATCTTCTGAAATTGGGTAAGCCGGGTTTTGCTCTTTCCAAGCTACGTAGTCTTCAACCAGTATCCAATTTCCCTCACATCCATTGCAGATGTGAGCTGGAAACATACCATCGATAAATTGAGGTTCTAAAACGCCTGTATTACAACTTGTGCAGTTCATTTTTGTATCCTTAGCCATACAGTGACAAGTGCTATTTTCAGTCTGTGACTGGCACTTATATCTCTAACCTAACGTCAGGTTTTTCATATAATTCAAGGATTTTACACAAGCAAGACAATTAAATGCACATCGATTTAATGATATGAACCACATAAATTACAAAAAGCCCAAATAAGGGCTTTTTAATAAAATGATGGAATTGGCTTTTAACTCGGAAAAGCAAACTGAGCCTTTTCACGCAGCTCCGCTGAAAGCCATCTTTGAGTGATGGTTTTTCTCTTGGTGTAAAAACGAATACCATCAGGACCATATGCCGACAAATCACCAAATAGTGAGCGTTTCCATCCTCCAAAACTGTGGTAGGAAACGGGAACCGGCAAGGGAACATTAATTCCCACCATTCCAACTTCAATTCGATCGGAAAAATATCGAGCGGCTTCGCCATCGCGGGTGAAAATACAGGTGCCATTGCCATACTCATGGTCATTGATGAGTGACATCGCGTCTTCCATCGACTCCACACGCATCACCTGAAGGACTGGTCCAAAAATTTCCTCTTGGTAACTGGTCATTTCCGCTGTGACATTATCGATGAGTGTCCCGCCAATAAAGTACCCAGACTCATACCCAGCCACTTTGATGTTTCGACCATCTACCACTATATCTGCGCCTTGCTCTTGTGCACTATCAATGTAGCCAGATACTTTTTGTTGATGCTGATACGTGATTAACGGACCAAAATCACTTTCGCCTTGCTCGCAGCTTCCTACTTGCAGCTTACTCATTTCTTGCTGAAGTTTTTCAACCAATTGGTCTGCAATCGCATCACCGACTGCGACGACAACAGATAACGCCATGCATCGTTCTCCGGACGATCCAAATGCTGCGCCGAGTAGCTGATTGACCGTACTTTCAATATCGGCATCAGGCATCACAATGGCGTGATTTTTCGCTCCACCCAGAGCTTGGCAACGCTTACCATTTTCCGACGCCTTCTTATAAATCGTCTCCGCGATGGCTGTTGAACCGACGAAACTGACGGCTTTGATTCGTTCATCTGAAAGCAGTACATCCACGGCTTCTTTGTCACCATTGACGATATTGAACACACCATTTGGTAACCCTGCTTGTGACAGCAATTCACCTAACAACAAAGTGGAACTCGGCACACGTTCAGATGGCTTCAAAACGAAGGTATTCCCACATGCAATCGCCAGAGGGAACATCCACATCGGCACCATAACAGGGAAATTGAACGGCGTGATTCCAGCAACCACGCCTAACGGTTGAAATTCACTCCAGGAATCGATGCCCGTTCCTACATTTTTACTGTGTTCGCCTTTCAAGGCATCTGCAATGCCGCATGCAAATTCTATGTTTTCCAGCCCACGCTGAAGTTCCCCCATCGCATCACTGGAGGTTTTCCCATGCTCTTCTCCTATCAGATGAGTCAATCGCTCTAGATTTTCTTCCACCAGCTGCTTAAAGCGGAACATGACCCTTGCTCTTTTGGTTGCTGGGGTGTCTCGCCAGCTTTGGAACGCCGCTTGTGCCGCGAGAATCGCATCTTCGACCGTGCCTCGTTCGGCCAACTGCACATTTCTTCGTATTTCTCCGTGTGCGGGGTTACATACCCCTTGCTCTCGCCCCTGTGATTGTACATATCGTCCATTTATCCAATGCCCTATCGTTTCCATGTTTTAATCCTTTGTTTCTTCTATCGCTTCGCCCAACGCATTAATTAATGCGTCGAGTTCTTTTTCAGTTGTTTGAAATGGCACACCAAGCTGAACTGTGTCGCCACCATAACGTACGTAAAAACCCTTTTGCCAACAGGACATGGCTATCTGGTATGGACGCAACAGTGGTTGTCCCTCTTTGGCTAAGAACGTGAGGCCGGCTGCCAGACCAAAGTTTCGAATATCGAGTACGGAGTCATGAGAGTGAAGGCTATGGACTTTCTGCTCGAAGAGTGGCGATAGATCACGCACTTGAGATATCACACCCTCTTGCTCAATCACGTCTAATGTTGCCAATGCGGCAGCACACGCAATTGGGTGCGCTGAATAGGTGTAGCCATGGGGTAATTCCAGTAAATACTCCGCCCCACCCGTTTCCATAAATGTGTCGTAAATAGGCTGAGAGGCCACCACAGCTCCCATTGGAATAGCACCATTAGTGAGCTGCTTGGCGATGGTCATTAAATCGGGTTTGACTCCGAAGAGTTCCGCGGCGCTGTTTGCTCCCATTCGCCCAAAACCGGTAATTACTTCATCAAAAATCAGTAAGATGTCGTGCTTGGTGCATAAGTCTCTTAAGCGGGACAAATACCCTTTTGGGGGTGGTAGCACACCAGCACTCCCAGCAATGGGCTCTACTATCACAGCAGCTATGTTATCTGCGCCATGCAACAGTACTTTTTCTTCAAGTTCATCCGCCAATGAAGCTCCAGCTTCAGGTAGCCCTTTGGAAAATAAGTTCTCCTCCAACAAAGTATGAGAAAGGTGATCACTCGCCAGCCCTTCTCCATAGAGGCTTCGGTTAGCGCCAATACCGCCAACACTGATTCCACCATAATTCACACCGTGGTAACCCTTGGCACGTCCAATCAACTTTGTCTTACTGGCTTTACCGCGTTTCTTCCAATACGCTCGCGCTATCTTCAGCGCAGTATCAACCGATTCTGACCCGGATCCTGTAAAGAAAACTCGGTTTAAATCTTGTGGCATCAGCGAGGCGATACGTTCTGCCAGCTCAAAGGCTTTTGGATGACCAAATTGAAAGGCCGGAGAATAATCAAGCGTAGCTGCCTGCTTTGATATCGCTTCTGCAATGCGTGGATGACAATGCCCCAATCCGCAGGTCCACAAACCCGATAAACCATCAAAGATCTTGCGTCCTTTATCATCGGTATAATATCGACCGTTTGCAGACTGGATGATTCTGGGCGCACTTTTGAACTCTCGGTTCCCTGTGAACGCCATCCAGTGCGCATCCAACTGTGCCTTGGTTAACCTGCTGGAATGAGAGGTCAAGGAGTTGCTGTGAGAAGACTGAACTTCCATATTCTGATCACCTTATTGGTTACACAATTCCTCCAATGTAATGTTCAAATTAGGCAACTTAAATACAGAGTTAGTTACGCTAAGTTAACCTTTTAATTACGCAATTGATTTTCCTTATTCCCATAAAAAACACCCTAACGTCTTTTGAATAGGACATTAGGGTGACTAGATTTTTCATTACTTCAGATTTATTAATATCTGAGTTGAAGCGTTGGTTATCTCTATGATGTTTGGAGCTCTTAGCTCACCGTTTCTGCTTTAAAAGCCTCTGAATTACGTATCAATGGCAGTACTGCAATCGCGCTCAATACAAGAGCGACAATTGCTATAGTATTGACGATAGATAAACCGAAGCTTGGTAGCAGTACCCCCACAACTAAAGGACCCGCTGTTAAACCTGCACCTAATGCGGGGATGCTAAGTGCCACCGCTCGACCTGATGAATCTGAATCTGCAACTACAGCAAACAAATACGGTGCACAATAATTCCAAAGGAAGTTAAATATTGAAGCGAGGTACAAGAACGGCATGGTCTCCAGGTCGCCTTGTAAAAGTAAGATAACAATAACTTGAATGCCGATGGTCAGCAAAATAGGAAATAGTCGACCTAGTTTTTCAGCTTGAATCACGGCGCACGCAGCGCCCGCAAGACCTGCTAAGCCTATCGTCCCAAGCAATGCCCCAATATCGCTGTTTGCAATTCCGCCTTCTTCGGCAATGACCTCTAAAAACGCCCACACCGCATTCTCGCCAGCGTAGAAAAAGAACATTGTGCACACAGAAAGCAGAATGACGATATTACGCGTCGACGACGTATCAGAAGATGACGTTACGGACGAGATTGAAACAGACAGCTTCCGAGTCCATATCGGTGACGCAGCAAGCACCAATACACACAATCCCGCGAGCACATAAAATATAACATTGACGCTGCCAACGGAGGCAATGACATTAGGGAAAAAGTATATGCCTAGCGCACTAAAAGAGAGTTGAGCAAACAACAAATACGCAAACGCTCGATCGCTATTTTGTGCCTTACTCAGCGCAATGTTAATAATGGCAGCCAAACTTCCGCTCCCTAATCCACACATCACTCGCACCCACATCAGCACCTCATAGCTGCTTTCATGACTGTCGGACAAATACGCACTGGCAAGATTCCCAGAAATCATTATCCATAACGCAACAAATACGATTTTTGTCCATTGGATATTTTTCAAACACAGCGTCGCTATTAGCCCACCTACAGCAAAGCCTCCTAGCTCTGCTGACAGTAAAAACCCCGCTTGTTCAACCGCCATTCCCGTTTCAACCAACCCACCAACGAAGACGGGGGCGACGAGAAACACGAAAGCAGGTAATACTCCTGCACACGCAAGCATCATGATGGACAGTAAATTGGGATGTTGTATCGAATTATTCATTGCACTTCTCTCTTCAGTCCTTTGACAGATAAATGTGTATTGGTTTTAGTGTCCATCAACTAAACGGTTATGCTTCTTGAGAAGCGAACGCAATTTTTGATGGTCAATTTCATCAAACACCAATCCTTTGGGTTTCACGCTTAATGTCGTTTTTGCTGCCACCATGGCATTCAAAATCGCTTCTTCCACGGCTTGAACCGTCGCCATGTAGAATTCATCTAAATAATGTTCATTCACATGCTCTAAGGGCAGAACTGCATTAGAAACCGTGCCGCAACTGAACGACATGCCATTGTCGTTTGCTGTAGAAAATGCAAGAAAGATATCGCCAGAGTAGTGACCACCAGATGTACCCGTTCTGCCTAACCCTATCGCTGCCCGCTTCGCCAGGCTCTGGAGTTGCAAAGGCAGTAACGGGGCGTCCGTTGCTATGGTTACAACGATGGAGCCTGTGTCTCTTGCGTCGCTGTCCATCGCTTGAAGGATCGGACAATTTTCATTTAAGTATTGCCCTACTGGCACACCAGCCACGTTAAACTCGTGCCTTAAACCAAAGTTGGATTGAACGAAAACACCCACGACAAATTCATGCCCGGGTATACGAACTAGGCGAGATGACGTTCCCGAACCGCCTTTAAATTCGTAAGTTTGCATACCCGTTCCACCGCCCACATTGCCTTCTTCTATTGAACCAGACTGGGCTCGGTTGATTGCTTCAAGCACATCCGATTCAGTGACAAACTGAGCCGTAATATCATTCATAAAGCCATCGTAAGTCTCAGCCACAACGGGCATTGCCCAGGCGTGACCATCTTTGAAGTGCGTATCATAGGTGTCCATCATCCATCGGGTCGCGCCATGGTGCACCATACCGACAGAGTGCGTATTCGTAATACAGACAGGACCGAGGAAATAACCGGCTTCGTTGATCCAGTGGGTGCCTGTCATTTCTCCGTTCCCATTCAGGTCGTACTGACCAGCCCAGACAGGACTTGGGGATTTACTTTTCCCTCTAGGGAGAATGGCGGTCACACCCGTACACATTCTTTTCAACGGGTTAATCAAGGTGGTGTACCCCACTTCCACCCCTTTTACATCGGTAATGGCATTAAAGGTGGCGGTTTCGCCTTCGAATGGAATGCCCAAGTCTCGAGCACGAGGGGCTGAAGAATGATGCGGTGTTTTGGAATTGGAACGAGTTACTGCCATGAAACCTTCTCTTAATTTGAATATCCAAGAACAATTGTGCAATTCACAACTTGTTAACAACTCAAATTAAGATAAAAGGGTAAGAAGCCTCTGTATTGACTTGAAGTGACAACTTAGTGGCACAACGGCGATTCAAGAGTAAACGTTCTGCACATGAGGCAAAAAGAGAAGAGAACAACTTAAGGAAAGCCGCTAGTTTGGAAAAAATAACTCGCGATATTGCGTAGGGGTAATTCCATGCCAGCGTTTGAACGCTCTGTTGAACGCAGCAAGCTCCGAATACCCTAAAGTTAAGGCGATATCGATCATTGAAATGCTGGCTTCATGTAACAACTGACACGCAAAATGACGACGCACATTGTCCACTAGATAGGAAAAGCTCACATCGTGATCCGCTAACCTGCGCTGAAGTGTACGACGGCTCATGCACATGTGCTCAGCGGCTTTATCAATTCCGCATTCTTCATCAGACAAGAGTTGAAAGATGACATCTTCCAGCTCCTGGAAAAAAGACAGCGTTTCAGACTGTTGGTCGATTTTTTCATTCAAATTGCTGCACATAATGTCATACAAACGCTGATCCGATGCGGCAATCTGTGCTTCCAGAATGTGATTTTCTATGGTGACAAAGTTGAATGGCTGTTCTGCAAGAAGCAAAGACTGTGTCTTCTCACTGATGTCTTGTTTTCGCTCACTGTGCGTTAAACCGATGAGTACCGGGCTCCAATCTGGATTACATAAATATTGTATGAGGCGGATAAAAAAGCCTAGAGACATGTGGGTATCATGCGTCGATGCTAAGCCTTCAGAATTCACGCGGTAACACAAATCCATGCAATCAGGGTGATGGAGGCTAGGTCTTAGAAAAACCTCTGTGTGGCTTTGCACCAATTGTACGTAGTCACAAGTGACTGATATGGCGTCTTTGAGACGAGTCGAATTGACAATCGCATACCCCATAATGCCCATGTTACGAAAGTCGAAATCTTTATAGATATCCCAGCCAAAATCCGGGTTTCCCGTCAAGGTTTCCACCCGATTCAGAAACTGATAGAAGTCGCTCAGATAAAGGTAGCTACCGTCTTCCAAGTATTGAACAGCTTCTCCTGGCACTGGTAATAGGTCATCAGAAACCTCTTCATCTAGGGTGCGAAGATAAGCCAAAACCTGATCGGAAAAAATTCTCGAAATCGTACCTGAAACCATGAAATTCAACTATTGCTCAAACAGCCTTTATTTCTAACACAAGCAAACCATCATATAAATGGAAAGCGTTAACCAAATAAGCCACTTCGGAAAATACGCTAGGGTCTGTTGACCTGGTTAAGGGCAGACAAAAACGTTTCTAACACTAAGTTTGCTCGACGCTCTTTACGTGTAATGGAGGCAAAAGGCTGAGAGTAGCCATATTGCTTAGGTAAAATAGCTTTCATTACGCCATCATCAACCCACCTTTGAGCAAAGTGATCAGGCAGATAACCCAAGTATTGCCCTGTAAGTAAAAGAAACGCGATGCCTTCCCTGTCTGTCGCCGTGGCTGCACTTTTCATTGTGTTGTACAACGACTGAATTTTTGGCGTCTGTGCATAAGCTGGGACTATCGCGTCCCATTCAGTGAGATCAACCGATTGAACTGTCTCGGAAAATAATGGATGTCCTGAGCCGCAATAAAGCAGCGACGTTTCGTTATACAAAGGCTCGTATTGAAGCCCAGATAACGTGCGGATATGTGGGATCATTCCAACGTGTAAAGTGCCATCCAGAACCCCTTTTTCGACGTCATTCGGTGGGATCATTCGAATGTTAATGGTGACGTCTGGTCCGGCTTTCTTTAGCTTCGCAAGAGCGTTGGTTATGCGCATTTCCGTCATCGATACCATGTTATCCGTGATACCAATGTTTAATTCACCAACGAGACTCGAATGCAATGTATTAATCTGAGTTTTGAATTCTTCCAACGACGCTAGCAATTGCAGCACGTACTGGTAAACCTGCTGCCCTTCATCTGTCATCGAAAAACCCGACCTCCCACGGTGGCAAAGCTTAAAGCCTAGTCGGATCTCTAGATCTGCCATTGCTGCACTGATCGCAGCGCGGCTGATGTTTAACGCGACTTCTGCTGCCGAAAACCCGCCTGATTCCACGACACAACGAAAAATACGCAGTAGGCGTAGATCGATATCACTGAGTTGACCCGTTAGCGATTTCCTTTTCATAAATCTGTCCGATATTGAGATGCGCTTGTAACTATACCCAAGTAACCTGAAGGTAGAGTTTTGAATCCTACATCCTGATTTTGTTTGAGTACAGAGCAAAAAAACGCCCCCTGAAAGGAGGCGTTATTAAGCGGAATTAACCTTGGTTGCGACAGCTTGGAAGCTAGTCGACTAAATCTGCTTCTTCAAGTGCTTCCTGTGCTACATCACTGGTTTTTGGCGTATTGCCAAAACCACGTAAACCAACCACATGCACGTGCTCATGATCTTTGAACACCTTACGCACCAGTTTATAGGTTGTGCCTTTTTCTGGGCTGATGTTTTCAGGTGCCGCGATCAGCAATTGCATGTCTAATCGGTCACACAGTTCAAAGAGCGTTGAAATAGACTTAGCATCCAGTCGTGCCGCTTCATCCAGGAACAACAAGCGACAAGGAACAATGTCTTTGCTACGCAAGCGGCGTGACTCTTCTTCCCAGCTTTGAACCACCATAAGAAGAATCGACTGACCCGTACCAATCGCCTCACCAGTAGACAACGCACCGGACTCTGCCTGCAACCAACCGTCTGAGCCTCGGTTGACTTCCACACTCAACTCTAAGTAGTTACGGTAATCGAGTAACTCTTCACCGAGCACTTGAGGAGAACGCTGACCCATATCGATATGTGGGTTCACGCGCTGGAACAATTTCGCCATCGCTTCGGAGAAGGTAAAGCGGTTGCTCTCAAACAGATCTTTGTGCTGTTCTTGCTGAGTGGCTAACCCGTTTAGAAGTACCTCATGGCTCTCGCGCACGTTGACATTCAAGCGAACCCCTTTCACCTGACCAAACGAGATATTGGACAAGCCTTGGTTCAACATTCGAATGCGGTTTTGCTCTCGCTGAATGGTCTTCTTGATGATTGCCGCAACAGACTCAGAACTGATTGCCAGACGGTTTTCACGTTGAGTGAGCTCTTCCGTTAAGCGAGCCAGTTCTACTTCCATCTCTTCGATTGCTTCAACCGGGTCATCAGTACGAATGATGTCCTGACGAATACGTTCACGCAGATGCTGATACACCGAAATGTAGAAAAGAACCTTCTTCTCTGGACGAGCATTGTCTTCCGACGCCCGAAGTGCATCACGCAGATCTTCGTTGTCTGCTACTGCTAAACGCAGCGCACCCAATGACTTATCCGACATGGATCGTAGCTCATCAGCCGTCATGTAAGCCAATTCGCGACGGTGTAAGCGACGCTCAACGTCATTTTCACGCGCCAGACGAAGTACTGAACACCAGCCAGCTTTCGCAGCCACCACAAAGGTACGAAGTTCAATATATTCCTTTTGAACCTTCTTCAGTCGTTTCGCCAGAGCTTTCATTTCCAGCTCAGTGGAGGTGATAGTGCGCTCAAACTCGCTCTTACGGTTTCGAGAAGCATGTAAACGCTCTTGCAATTCATCGCGGCGGTTGCGAGCACGCTC
>NZ_AFWJ01000078.1 GCF_000222685.1 Vibrio nigripulchritudo ATCC 27043
ATCACATTGTATTGGACGAATGGTCAGTGAATTTGATGATGGATGAGTTAACTCATGCGTACAAGCAGCGTATGTCTGGAGCTGCTCCAAAGTGGAAGGAGCTTCCAAATCCGTTCAATGAATTTGCTCGCAAGCAAAGAGAGTCAGGCACTAACCAAGTCAACCTCAATTATTGGAAAAATATTTTAGAGGGCGTTCCTTGGGCTAAACCGATATTCCCAGAGGATCATTACCTTGCAGGAATGCCTGACGAAACCGGCGTTGCTTCCGGCGGTTGGGTAGAAATCAAATTAGAACAAGATGTAATCGAAGGATTGTATGCCCTGGCGAAATCTGTCAACGCGTCCTTATTCAATGTGGTCTATGCATCAATTACTTCAGCACTGCATTTTTTGGGAGCACCAAAGAATTTAGTGGTAGGTACTCCAGCATCAGGGCGTTTGGATGCGGAGTATTTCGATACCATTGGTTACTTTACAACCATAGTTGCCCACCTAGTTAAATTTGGTGAAGTAGATACAGTTGCGGAATTAATTGAGCAAGTGAAGAACAGTATCAATGAATCTATGCCGCATACGGATATTCCTTTAGGGTTAGTTCAACAGGAACTGGACTTAGAGGTGCCAGAGGGTGGGGGCTTTATGTTCGAAGTCTTCATTCAGCTTCATGCAAAGAATAAGTTCAATGGCGCTCTTGAGTTACCTAACGGTGATCGACTGGACTTCCAACAGGTTGACCCGGATAAAAGCGAATCAGGTTTAGGTTTGCAATTTGAAGTATTAGAGGAAGTGGTTAACGGTGAACAAGTTCTGCGTGTGATGATGAGTTACATGTCTAAGAACTACAGCCCAGCACAGGTCAAGCTTCTATCTGATACAACAAGTGCTCTATTTGCCGAATTTGCGAAATCTGCCAAGGGCGACCAGTTGCTTGAAGACATTAAAGGGCGTGTTATCGATTCTGAAACTGTGTAATGCTCGTCATGCATTAGTCATTACACAATAAGAATTCGTTGCGTTTGAGCGGCATTGAGGGGAAGATACTCTCAATGCTGCTTTGTTTTTTTAATACCGTTAAATCAGAAAGTTATGACCCTATCTACACCAACCAAATCCAACACTTCATTTCGGTTAAAAGGTGAGAACCTCAAACTTGCCTACGAAAATCGGGTCATCTGTGAAGATCTCGAACTCAGTATTCCCGAAGGAAAGTTCACTGTAATCGTTGGACCTAACGGTTGTGGCAAGTCTACGTTGCTAAGAAGCCTGTGTCGTTTGCTAAAACCTGTTCACGGGCAAGTGTGTCTGAATGGTAAAAACATTCAGGAAATGCCAGCAAAAGAATTAGCCAGAGAATTAGGCTTGTTGCCTCAAAGCTCTCAGGCACCTGATGGTATTCGTGTTGTTGATCTTATAGCTCGCGGGCGTTACCCCCATCAAAAGCTATTTAAACAATGGAGCCCGGAAGATCAGGAAGCGGTAGCTCAGGCAATGGAAGACACTGGTGTGACGGAACTGGCTGAAAGGCAGGTGGATGAGCTCTCCGGTGGGCAAAAGCAACGAGTCTGGATTGCGATGGTACTGGCACAGAAAACTCCAACGGTTTTGCTGGATGAACCAACGACGTATCTGGACGTGGCACACCAAATTGATCTGCTGGAATTGTTTCGAAGCCTCAATCGAGAAAAGAAACACACCATTGTTGCCGTGCTACACGATCTGAATCAGGCATGTCGATACGCGGATCACCTTATTGCGTTTTCCGGAGGGGAGATTGTTGCTCAAGGTGAGCCTAAAATCCTGATCGATGCTGCTCTGGTCAAGAAGGTATTTGGTCTGGACAGCGTCATCATAGATGATCCCGTCAGTCATACACCTATGATAGTGCCACTAGGAAAGTAACGACTAAGATGTCTTTTCTGGCTGAATTACAAATCCGAACACTCGGGCCTGTCAAAATCTGGCAGCGTCAGTTTGATGTGTCCCAATACTCTGATTCTCATTCTTCCGAATTAGCCATTGAATTGCCCCAAGAAATGAACCGTGCTGTACCAAAAAGGAAAGCCGAGTTTACTGCTGGTAGAGTTGTCGCCAGGGAGGCTCTGCAAGACTTGGGAGTCATTCACACCAAACTACCTATTGGTGAGCATAGGGCACCTATTTGGCCTAAAGGCTACTTAGGAAGTATTTCCCACACCGACAACTTAGCTCTTGCTACGGTTGCACGTGACAGTGAAGTATCTATGTTAGGGCTTGATGTAGAAAACCTGATTGATGAATCGCAAGTTCAAACGCTAATGCCCATGTTTGTTTCTGATGCCGAAATGGATTGGCAGCAAACAAGTGGACTTACACCACAGCAGTTTGCGACTCTGATTTTCTCAGCCAAAGAGAGCGTTTTTAAAGCTATCTACCCCTACGTAAAAAACTACTTAGAATTCTCAGATTCGATACTGCGAAGTGTGGATGTTGAATCAGGGACTTTGCAGCTTCAATTATGTAATCAAGCTGAAAAACTGTTTGGTGAACCACTGATTTTAAAGGTTTATTTTACTTTTGAAGCGGAAAGCGTCTTCACTTTGATTTGTGAACATCGAAAACATCGATTGATATGATAGAAATTATCTAATTTATCAATAGCAAGCCCTGCAGTACTCTGTAAACGTGGTCAAATCAGCGTTTACAAAAGAATAAAGGTACTGTCGCATGGCTGAGTTAAGTGAAATATCGGGCAATAGAGCATTGATCGTTGAAGGTGGTGCAATGCGGGGGATATTTGCTAGCGGTGTTCTGGATGCCTTTCTGATTGACGATTTTATGCCTTACGATTTTGCCATTGGTGTATCTGCCGGTGCTTCCAACCTCATTGGCTATCTGGCTAAATTTCCCAAACGCAGTCAACGCGTTATCACTGAACTTGCGACCCAAAAACGTTTTTTCAATCCAACCAGATTTGTGCGTGGTGGAGACTTGGTGGATGTCAAATGGTTATGGGAGCAAGCGAATGCGCTTTATCCTGTTGATGAAGAACTTCTGTTTTCGTCTATCCCTATGTTCGCTGCGGTCACCAATGCCGTGACAGGAAATGCCGATTACTATCGTATAAAGCCGTCAAATATTGCAGATGTTATGGAAGCGACATCGGCACTACCAATTGCTTATCGCACCACGCCTTGCTTCTCTGGTGGATGCTATACCGATGGTGGCGTAGCGGACTCAATTCCGGTTAGAGAAGCTTACCGACGAGGTGCCAGAGACATTACCGTTATCCTGTCTCACCCCTTGTCCTACAACATGCCAGAGATGAAGTTTCCAAAACTGATGGACCAGTTGCTAAAACGCTACCCAAACATTGCCGAGGCGATGAAGCAGCGGGCTAAAAACTATAACGCCTCACTGGATTTCATCCGTCAGCCACCGAAAGGCTGTGTTGTTCGTGTTATTGCGCCAGACGAGCATTTCAAAGTGGGTCGATTCACTATGAGAAAAAGTACGTTACTGGCTGGTTATGAGATGGGAATCGAAGCGGGTAAAGAGCATATGAAAAAACGCTCGGGAGTGTTCGGTCTTTCGGAAGAAGACTGTCATTTCTGTGTTTAAGTAATCTGAATTCAGAATAAGAAGCAGCGGTATAGCCGCTGCTTCATGTCTGCACTTTTAATTCTTGTGTGTTGGGTTGATACGCGCCATGTGATAAACGTTGACGAATTCGCCATCTCTGAATGAAGCATCGACTGCTTCGCCTTCGATTTCAAACCCGAACTTTTTATACAGAGCAATGGCGGGCTCATTGTCACAATTCACGTCCAGCTCTATGCGGCGAAGGTTCAGCCACTTATCAGAAAGGTGAATGATGGTTTCTATCAGCTTACTGCCAATCCCTTTTCCGTGATAATCGTCGTGAACGCCAAGCCCAAACCGACCGACATGCCTAAGCCGAGGGCGCTGCATGTGCTCAAAACCGATATTGCCCACCACCTTGCCATCTGCCTCTGCGACGTATGTATAAACGTGCTCAGGAATATTACTAATGCGTTTATGCCACATTTGCGGTGAAGGTAAAGGGAGCTGTAAGGTCTCGCGATGTGCTTTTGGCTGCGTGTAAATCTCACACAAAGCATCCACATCTTTTATTTCTGTTGGTCGGATTATAATTTCCATACTGCTCTCCTTTTTCTACATGTATCAGTTCATTTTTCTGCATCTTTTGAATGAATGAATAATCAACATACCGAAAAAAGTTAAGCAAAATCAATGGTTAATTTATATTTCTATCAAAGCAACAACAATGCCATGATCGCTGCTCATCGAATCTTCATCATATTCAGGTTGTACGAGATGTTTATCGAGGGTTTTATGCTGGATTTTTGCACTCGAAAACTCCTGAGATAGAAGAATATAATCCAGAACATTTCCGCTTTCTCCGTGATAGTGAGAGGGCTGGCGCGGGGTATCAAGTTTTGCAATCTGCCAGGAGTCGCTCAGGTAGAGTTTCTGACTGCCGCGGTCAGTAAAGTTCTGTTGCGGTTCAATTAAGCACTGGACTGATGGTGACCCTATGTTTTGGTTCATATCGCCCATCAGAATCATCGGACGCTTGTTAAGCGCTTTGATTTGCCTAAGTTGATACCTCAGTGCCATGGCTTCGTCGTTGCGCTGCTGGCTGGAGAGAACGGACCCAATGTAATCATTTGTATAGCGAGAATACTGCGTCCCTTCGTTCTCGACGTCCATTGGGCGCTGAGATTTTAAGTGAACAACCACAACATCGATCAAGTCTAGCTTAGGATGACGGACTGTGGCGTGAAGTGGCATTCTCGAATACCTGATACTGGATTCAAACCCAAGCGCTTTTTGAATATGCTTGTCCATTCTCAACCCGGAACAGGAATGGATAGGGAATTTGGATGCCAGCCCAGTGACAGGGCTGAAATACACATAATCGCTTTCTACGGCTGGTGTATCGACAGTTTTAAAATGAGAGTATCCCTGCCGTTTACATAGATGAGCAAGTGCCTCAGCGCTGAATACTTCCTGAAAGCCAATAAGATCAGCGCATGTTTCACGAAGTACTTTTTCAGTCCAGTCGCATTTTCTTTGCCATTCGTCGCGGCTGTATATGTTATCGAACTCGTAAAACGCACTGGGAGGCTCAATAAAATTGAACAGGTTAAACGTCGCGACAGTGAAGGAAGATGTCATGGCTTGGAAAAGTACCTCTAATGTTTGTCGTATACCTAAGAAAACTCGCCGATTTTGCGAAAAGGTAGGTAACTTTGATTATCATGGCTAGCATTATTTATGGACGAATAACGCGTAATTAAGACAATGAAACCCAATGATGATGGTTCGATTACTCTCTCTTTTCTGCTCATTCCTGAGTTTGCGATGATAGCACTGGTAGCCGCCATAGAACCTTTGCGGATTGCGAATCGCATTGTTGGGCGCGAAATTTTCAAATGGGAATTATTTTCCGAAGGTACCGAGCTCGTTGCGGCAAGCAATCTACTCACTATTAACCAGTCATCTCAAATTAGTACTGACAATTTACCCAAGAATGTCTTTGTCTGTTCAAGCTTTCATCCACAAAATTATCATACGCAAAAAATCACGCGTTGGCTTAAACTGGCGTTTCGGTCAGGAGCAACCTTAGGGGCAATCGATACGGGGTGCTACTTTTTAGCAGAAGCTGGCGTGTTGCGCGACAGAAAAGTCACCTTACACTGGGAAGCCATTCCAGCGTTTTCTGAAGATTATCCTTCAGCAAAGATTTCATATGAGCTTTTTGAAATTGACGGAAATCTGATGACATGCGCAGGAGGCACATCTTCAATCGACATGATGCTTTTCATCATCCAGCAACAACTGGGACGAGATGTTGCCCTTCAGGTTTGCGAGCAGTTTATTCAAAGTAAAATTCGCCCTAAGTCTCAGAGCCAGCGGATAGATTTGGTTTCGCGACTCAATATTCATCATCCCAGGCTATTAAATGTCATTTCGATAATGGAAACGAATATTGATGACCCGTTGACGGCTGAAGAGCTTGCCGCGAAAACACATATCTCGGTCAGACAATTGCAGCGTCTTTTCAGGGCGAATTTTAACAAAACCATTTCGCGATATTATCTGGAACTAAGATTGGAGCGCGCTCGACATCTGTTGCGCGAAACTCGCCTGAGTATCTCAGATGTAGGGGCTGCGTGCGGATTCAATTCAGCCCCTCATTTTGCAACCAGTTACAAAAACTTTTTTGAAGTATCACCAAGTGAAGACAGAGACCAATGACTCTAAATCTGTGGTGATGCCCCAGTCAGATGCTCTCCTCCATCCTGGGCGAGGCAGATACCCGTTATATAAGACGCAGCCGGAGATACCAGAAAGGCAACGGCTTGTGCGATCTCTGACGGTTGCCCGATTCGCTTCAATGGCAACTGATTGATACCCGATTGAAGGTTGTCAAAGTCATACTGCTTAAGGGCTTCAGTATCTATGGTTCCAGGAGCAATGGCGTTAACCCTGATTCCTTTATCTGCCCACTCCCAGGCCAGTGTTTTGGTAAGGTTTACAACACCCGCTCTGGCGGCTGCGGCATGAGCCATTCCAGGAATTCCCTGTTCGAGACAAAGCACAATATTAACGATACTCAAATCTCGAATGGACGGTTTAGAGTGTTTGGCAAATGCCTGACACATATGAAAAGTACCTTGTAAATTCAGATCCAGAACAGACTTAAATCCATTTGAAGAGATATCGATGGCAGGTGAAGTAAACTGACCACCAGCATTGTTTATGAGAATATCAACACTAATTGATTTTTCTTCAAGCTGCCGGAATAGGTCTGCAACGGATTCCGCGTCTCGAATATTCACCTCGGCAGCGTGAGAGTCGATGCCTTCATCCCTAAGTTGATTTGCCGTGTTGTTAAGACGATCAATATCCCTCGCGGCAATGACAACCTTTGCTCCCAACTGTCCGATTAAACGCGCAATCTCAAGGCCGATCCCGCTGCCGCCGCCTGTGACTAAAGCGACCCGACCATCGAACAGCTTCTCACGAAATATATGCTTCATTGTTAACACCCCTTCCAGACGGGTTCTCGTCCTTCTGCAAAGGCGATTGCTCCTTCCTTTGCGTCCTCTGACCGAAGCATTTGACTGTAGTTTTTCAAACTGCCGCTTCGTTGTATTTCGAATGCGGTCTGAATATCATGGCGCTCAGAAATGGAAACCAACTCCTTAATGGCTCGTTGCGACAAAGGAGCTGTTTTACGAATTCGCTCCGCAAGGGTCACCGCTGCACTCATTATTTCATCCGGTGAGACAACGTCATTAACCAGCCCCAAAGAATACGCTTCAGCTGCATTGAGGCGCTTTCCCGTCAGCATCATCTCCATTGCAATTGCTCTGGGAATCCGTTCAGACAAGCGGAAAACGCCGCCTGCATCAGGGACGATCCCAATTTGTCCTTCAGGAAGAAAGAACTGTGCGTTCTCAGACGCGATCACCAGATCGCAAGACAGAGCAAGCTCAAAACCTCCCCCTACGGCAAACCCGTTTACCGCCGCGATAACTGGCTTGGTTACATCAAAGTACTCAGTGATGCCCGCAAATCCTCCGGGACCATGGTTTTCATCGACGGCTTCTCCATTCAGAGCCGCTTTCAAATCCCATCCAGCGGAGAAGAATTTCTCTCCAGCACCAGTGACGATGGCCACCTCAAGAGAGTTGTCATTCTCGAACTGTTCAAACACTTCGTATATTTCCCGGCTAGTATGGCTATCAATTGCGTTTGCCTTGGGTCTGTCGAGTGTCACGATCAAGATATGGTTCTGTTGCTGTATTTTTATAGAAGCAGTCATCCTTACTGTCCTTATAGTCCATTCCATCTGTCGGACCTGATTTGGTCTCGAAACTCTTTCTGGCTCTGAAAAAGAACAGAGCCTTCAGAAAGTAAACCTCAGTCAACAAAAGAACTGTTTCATTCAGGTGACATAAACCTTCATCTCTGCGCCATATCAATGGCATTGACTAATGGCTACCCCTTTAATGTTTTCTTGTCACCAATTTAAAAGAACATGTCGTTTATTAGTAAACAGACACCTAACACTCTCCGATATCGTTAACAAATGGTTAACCACTTTGAAAATAAAACTTAACTTAAATCGACTTAGAGGCACACAGGAATGGACTTCAACCTCAGCAAAGAACACTTAGCATTACAGACAAAAGCAAAAGAATTCACAGAACAGGTTCTGTTTCCACATGAATTAGAGTGTGAAGAAAATGATGGCATCAGTAAGGAAACCCACGAAGAGATAAAAAAACAAGTTGTGGAATGGGGATTTAATGCTCCAAATCACAGCCGGGAAGACGGCGGGCAGGAATTTAGCATTTTTGAACAGACTCTTCTCAATGAACAGTTGGGAATGGCAACGGGTGCGATTTGGGATGCACTTTGGTATCCGTCATATCCGATGAAATTTGCCAGCCAGGAACAAAAGGAACGGTATCTAATCCCTACCTGTCAGGGTAAGCGTCGCGATGCTTATGCCATCACAGAAGCCGATGCTGGCTCTGATCCCCGTCAATGTGCGACCAGAGCAGACAGAGTCGACGGTGGCTGGGTTATCAATGGCGAAAAGTGGTTCGTTACCTTAGGAGACATTGCCGACTACATACTGGTTCATGCTCATGTCGACGGGGACCCGGACAAACCTACCGTATTTTTTGTCGACAAAGACCTACCCGGGGTCGAAGTAAAAAGAACCCCTCTCTACACCCATCACTTTGCCTTTGAGCATCCAGAATTCGTTTTCAAAGATGTTTTCCTCACTGACAAAGAAATGCTGGGAGAGGTGGGGCAGGGCTATGAATTAACAAAGGACTGGTTTGTTGAAGCCCGGCTGGGTATCGCGGCGCGCTGTGTGGGAGGTGCTATTCGGGCAGCCGAAGAGGCAAACCAGTTTGTTGCTTGTCGGCAGCAATTCGGTCAGCCACTCAGAGACTTTCAGGCTATTGAATTCATGCTGGCTGATATGGCAGTAAAAATCATGGCTGCAAAGTCAATGCTCTATCGTTTGAGCTGGGAGATCGACCAAAGTGACGATCGTAAAATGAAACATGCCCGAGCCGCAGCACTGAAGCTTCACTGCTCCGAGATGGTTGGTCAGGTTTGCGATACCGCACTCCAGATAATGGGGGGCAGGGGATACAT
>NZ_AFWJ01000077.1 GCF_000222685.1 Vibrio nigripulchritudo ATCC 27043
AAGAGAAAGTCGACCTTTTAAGCCATGCCACGCATCTTCAGGCTGAGTTAAAGAAACCATAACCCGCAGACCCGGGTAGATCATGTTCAGCTTTTCAAGTTCCGAGCGACAAGGAATATCTCGCTCAGACCGACACTGATGATAGAAAACGACATTATTGACTTGATCATGGTCAGACAGGTATCTGAGCATCGACAGCATCGGCGTTACGCCACTACCCGCAGAAATCAACAGCAACGGGTTAGTCGCGTTGGTAAGGTGAAATGCGCCGTCTGGTGAGTCAGCCACTAAAGTATCGCCAACCTGAAATCGGTCATGTAACCAGTTAGACACCGCGCCTTCATCGATTCGTTTAACAGAGATCGCATATCGACCCGGACGGGTCGGACTGGAAGAGAGCGTGTAACGGCGAGACAACTTACCTGCTGGAGTATCAATTTCTATGGGAAGATGCTGACCTGGAAGATACCCGGGCAAAGTACCTTTGGATGGTTCCAGCCAGAAGGTAATGAAATCTCTGGCTATGGTCTCTCGTTCAACACACGTGAGAATTAACTTCGCTTTAGACCTGTCTTCGTACTCTTCTTTTGGTTTGGTCTCCAAAACTTCTACACAGTCACCCGCTCGAATGATCCCTTCATTTTTTGCGACCAGATTCTGACCAAAAAAGACACCGCCACGCTCGTTTGCCCGGAACTCAGACAGTGTTTTTAAAGGCTCTTTGGATTCACGAAAGGTGCCTGTTTTGGTGTTAACCGTTGTTAAAATGCAACGCTCGCAAGGTTTAACCGCTTCAAACTCTACTTCCCCTATTCGTATGCGCTTCCATCCGTCTTCCGCAAACGGCTCGGTCCCCGAAACGACAAGATTGGTTCGAAACTGATCCATAGAGTGTTTCTCGCTGCTACGTGCGTTTAACTCCTCTAACGAACCTTCACTGATAACAAGTAGCGGATAACCGTCAGCAAAGCTCACATTCGTTTTGATCTTTTCACGAAACCTCGCAGACTGTTCACCACAATAAAGTAGCTGCACATCTATCCCAATGACATCGCTAAACCAGCGGTTTGCCTCTTGGGAAGTTGAAAGCGCTTCAAATTCGTCTTTCCAAACCTGAGTCTGCTGTGGTTTGCGTTCTAAATCATCGTAACGAAGTTGAAAAGGAGGGACATCCGGATATGTAAATATGAAGCCATCTGGTTGAAGCGCAGCATGAATATTGACCATGTTTGGGTATTTGCGAGCAGTTACCATGGTGCCATCAGGGGTTGCAACCATAAATCGACGGTCAAAAGTCAGACCTTGGGATTCCACCCAAGCTTTAGACAGGCTGATACCACCAATGGATTTAACAGGAAATACGTTGATTTGGGATAGTTGAATTGTAGACATCTCTTCTCACTTTCCGTTGCAGGCTTCTTATACCCAAATGTCCTCTAACCACAGGATAAGGGTACTTGGGTATAAGTATTGTTCATTCAAGCTGCTTAAATGAAGGTAAGTTACCGAGAAAAGAAGTTAGTATTCTGTTACACATTGATATTCTTTACAACAATCAATGCATTTAGAAGTATCGCATAACTAAATGAAATTAAGCATTCCATCAAAAAAGGGATGAAACCCACGGCGTTTTTGTCTATCATCCTGTCGCCTAAACGGTTGCGTTTTACACCTCGTGTGAAATTTCTGCTTTTAGGCTCCTGATTTATCTTAACCTGGTGGGAGCTTTCAAATGACAACAATTACTATCACTCGTCCTGACGACTGGCACGTTCACTTGCGCGATGGCGATGTTCTAACAGACACCGTTCGCGATATCAGCCGCTACAATGGCCGAGCTCTGATCATGCCAAACACTATCCCACCTGTAACCGATACAGAAAAAGCCATTGCCTACCGTGAACGTATCATGGCAGCGAAGCCAAGTGAGCAGTTCGAACCATTAATGGCGCTTTACCTTACAGACAACACAACTCCAGATGAAATTCGTAAAGCGAAAGCATCAGGCAAAGTGGTTGCAGCTAAGCTTTACCCAGCGGGAGCGACAACAAACTCCGATTCAGGTGTAACCAACGCAAAGAACATTTACCACGTATTGGAAACCATGCAAGAAGTCGGCATGCTTCTGCTTATTCACGGTGAAGTCACTACTCATGACGTAGACATTTTTGACCGTGAGAAAACGTTCCTGGAAACGGTTCTGGCTCCTATCGTGAACGACTTCCCTAACCTAAAAATCGTTCTTGAGCACATCACAACTGCAGATGCGGCAGAGTTTGTAAAAAATGCAAACGAAAACGTAGCGGCAACCATTACAGCACACCACCTGTTGTTCAACCGCAACCACATGCTGGTTGGCGGTATTAAGCCACATTTCTACTGCCTGCCAATTCTTAAGCGCGGCACCCACCAGCAAGCACTGATTGAAGCAGCTACAAGCGGTAGCAAGAAATTCTTCCTTGGTACAGATTCAGCCCCTCACGCAAAAGGCGCAAAAGAGTCAGCGTGTGGTTGTGCAGGTTCTTACACTGCTCACGCAGCAGTCGAGCTTTACGCCGAGGTTTTTGATCAAGAAGGTAAACTGGAACACCTTGAAGGTTTTGCCAGCCACAACGGCCCTGACTTCTATGGTATCCCTCGTAACTCAGATACCGTGACTCTGGTTAAAGAATCTTGGGACGTGGCAGAAACCATGCCATTTGGCAGCGACATTGTTGTGCCAATCCGTGCTGGCGAACAAATTCAGTGGAAAGTGAAATAGTCACTCAGCTCGACATCGCAGAGTAAAGGCTCGTTAGCTCAACGCTCATTCAAATAATAAAAACCGAGAATAGCCTAAAGCTGTTCTCGGTTTTTTATTTTTCAGTCGTGTCTATCAGTTCCCTGACAATATCAATCAAGCGGGTAATGATGGGAGCGTGCGTGGAAGACTGGCGAATAAACGCCCCTGCCGGCTTTTTTACAATGGGAGGGTTTGGGTGAAAAATATGAAGGCTTTTGCTGTCTATCACTGGTTTTAGCTGAAAAGGCACAGGCATCACGTAATCCCCCCTTTTCACTAAATCGAACCCAAGATGAAAAGAAGTAGTTTGCAATACAATCCGCGGAGGAGGTAAACCGCGTGAATGAAAATAACTGCGAACCATCAATTCGTTTTCAGGCGTATCGCTGTAAACAATCCATGGAAGTTCGCACAGATCCTTGGCATCTAATGCATCCTTCGTTTCGAGCATCGGATGATCGGAACGGATCACAATTCCCTGCTCTACCTCCAGTAACGGGAAAAACACTACCTGTTCATCGTCTTCAAGATACTCGCGGGTGCCAAACATAATGTCTTGAGAACCATTCTTCACCTTTGGCAAGTTAGATGCATTTACCCCTGCCGTCAGGTGAATTCGCGTATTGGGAAACTCTTTCTGCAACTGATCAAAAGCAGGAGCCAGATATCGCAAATGAAACAGAGGTCCCGCCCCTATCTTTACCTCATCCAGATGCCCGTTAGCCAGCAGATGCACGGTTTCATTCGCGTGAAGATAGTCTTGCTCAATCCGTCTGGCATAAGGAAGTAAATGCGTTCCAAACTCGGTAAGCTGAACCCCTCTTGGTAACCGCTCAAACAATTTACACCCATATTGCTCTTCAAGCTGCTGTAACCGTTTGGTGAGTGTTGGCTGCGTGATATGAAGGCGTTCCGCTGCCTGCGTCACATTCAGTGTTTCTGAAACCATCAAGAAAGTCTGAAGATTTTTATCCATTCCTATTTTCTATACCTAGATACGCTTTTTTCATTTTTTAAATGTCAGGTAATTCCCTATTCTTTTCAAGTAACATTTTTTAACAAGGACGATATTAGTAATGCGAACCGTGTTTGTTCTCTTTGATTCTCTTAATCGGGCTGCCCTGGGAAGTTATGGTGGTACGGCGATTTCTACACCGAACTTTGATCGATTTGCGAAACGTGCGGTGACATTCGACAAGCACTATGCTGGTTCACTTCCCTGCATGCCCGCACGCAGAGATATGCATACCGGACGTCTGAATTTTATGCATCGCCCCTGGGGTCCACTGGAACCGTTCGATAACAGTTTTGCTTCGCTTTTGAGTAAAAACGGAGTCTATACCCACATTGTTTCTGACCATCTTCATTACTTTGAAAATGGTGGGTCAGGTTATGTGAATGCCTTTGACAGTTGGGATTTCATTCGAGGACAGGAGTACGACGTCGTTAAAGCCTTGGTTCAGCCCCCAATTGATCGCTTACGTGAGAAATACAACGAGCGCCATTACCCTATGGGTGGTCTGGATTCTGGCTCAACCATCACAAGAGAATCGACAGACACCAACGCTTGGCGGCGTTCACGCCATGCCATCAACTCCATGTTTATTGAGAACGAAGCGGACTATCCAACCGCAAAATGTTTTCAAAGTGCCATGGAATTTTTGGCGTTAAACCAATCTGCTGATAACTGGTTCTTACAGCTTGAGTGTTTCGACCCACACGAACCGTTCACAGCCCCATCAAGATTCAGAGAATCCTACAAAACAGATTACAAAGGCAAAATACTGGATTGGCCGTTGTACGAAAAAGTCACCGACTCCGCCGAAGAGATCGCCGAGATAAGAGCAAATTACGCAGCATTAGTCTCCATGTGTGACGAATACTTTGGAAAGCTTCTAGACTGGTTTGATGAAAATCAGGCATGGGGAAATACCGCACTTATTTTAACCACTGATCACGGATTTCTGCTCGGGGAGCACGATTGGTGGGCAAAGAACAAGATGCCCTACTACGAAGAAATTTCGCATATTCCCCTGATGATGTGGCACCCGGGGCAATCCTCAGAACCGCGAGTAGACCAACTGACGCAAACGGCTGATTTAATGCCAACGCTTCTGGATTTCTACGGGATTATGATACCAGAGGAAGTCACGTCCCATTCGCTCTCGCCACTGCTCATGGCAAAGAGCAATTCACGCGAGACGGCCATTCTGGGCATGTTTGCAGGACCGATTTGCGTCACAGACGGGCGATACACCTATTACCGTTTTCCTAAAGATTTGGATGGAGACCCTTTGCATGCGTACACGTTGATGCCGTCTCACATGCATAAGCTCTTTACTGGTCAGGAATTGAAAACAGCCGAGCTGGTTTCTCCTTTCGACTTTACCAAGGGTGTACCCGTGCTTCAGATTACACCCAGTCAGGAGAACACTGAAACGGGCATCGAGTGCGTTAAAAACTGGGGTCATCAAGGTTCGTGTCTGTTTGATCTGTCGAACGATCCCAAACAGCTGAATGCTATCGACGACCCTGATGTGACCGAGAGATTGAACATCGCCATCGTCGAACATCTGGAACGGCACGATGCCCCAGAAGATATCTACGAATATTACGGACTTACTGCGCACAGGCAACCAGCATAAAACAGGAATATGCCACGCGCTAAACAGGCAACATTATCACGGAGGATACTTGTTATGTTTAAAAAAATACTGACCGCAGGTGGGCTTGTCGCAATGGCATGCCAAATCAGCTTTGCTAATGCAGCGTTTCCCGAGCGCACCATTGAGAATATTTTTCCCTGGTCAGCCGGTACGGCAATGTCTATCAGCCAGATAATTGCTAAAGGGATGGGAGATGAGCTCGGTGTGTCTGTCTCAGTCATATCAACTCCGGGAGCCGCCGGAACAAAAGCCTTTAAAACCGCGATGAATCGCCCTGCGGATGGTTACACCCTGTTTGATGGGTATGTCGCGCCGCTCGTCCTTCAACCCATGCTGGGCAACGCTGACTGGAATTACAAAGACTTTAAGCCTTTGCACGCTGCCGTTTCGAATGCATTTTCAATCGGTAGCCGACCAGGAGAAAAGCGTTGGAGCAACTTTGAGGAAATGATGGCTTGGGGAAAAGCCAACCCAGGGAAACTTCGCTATTCCTCGGGGTCTCGAAATAACCTGCCTCATATGGTTATCGCCAAAGTGCTTCAGTCTTATGGCGTTGTCGCTCAGAACATTCCTTATAAAACAGATGGAGATGCACGGAAAGATTTGAAATCTGGAGTGCTGGATTTCTCTTTTATCAACGTAGGAGCATACCTTCAGGACAAAAAAGGCTTCGACATTTTGCTGGTGCTATCAGAGCTGCCCGGAGCAAAAGCCTCCTATGACGGCGCACCAAGTATCACCGATCTGGATATTGATTTAGGGCTTTCTGGATTAGCCCCCATGGGCTGGACATGGTGGTTAGTGCATAAAGACACGCCAGATGATGTTACTCAAGTACTAAGAAACGCAATGAAAGCCACCATGCAAAACGCCGAAATTAGAGCGGCAATCAGTAAAATCGGCTTTGTTCCTCTAGATTGGGACTGGACTGAGTATGAGTCTATTGTCGGTCCTGTTGCTGGTCAGTTAGGCGCGATGGGAAATGCACTAAAATGGGAAGAGGACTCTCTAAAAGCATTAAAGAAATAATGTCTTAACTCAAGGAAGAACAGAATGTTAAAAAGGATTCATGCTGAAATAATGGTTATTGCTTTCTTTGTCGCCTTAACCGCCATTGTATTTCAGCAAATCTATACTTCTATGACTGAGCAGGGAATCGCATCTGGCGGCGCGTATAATAACGCTGCCGCCTATCCTAAAGCTTTGGCGTCACTGATCATTGTGCTTCTGGTCATCCAAGCCTTTATCTCCAAAGCTACGCGCAGCCAAAGTAGCGGTACGCGTTGGCGGGAACTGATCAAACCGGGTGTGTTGATCTGCTTATTTGCTGGGTACTTAATTGGGTTACAGGTTGTTGGCTACCATTTAGCCACTCCCGTTATGCTGGCGAGTATCTTATTTTTAACAGGTGTTCGTCACATCTGGTCGACGGTCATATTTGCAGTTGCATCTTCATTACTGTTTGCATTTTTCTTTGAGAAATTTTTAAAAGTCGTCCTCCCCGGAGGGTACTGGCAACTCAATGTGGCTTGGTAATGTATGCTTTTAGAGTCTTTAAATGCCGGGGCTGAGTTGTTTCTCTCCCCTCTCACCATTGGTTTAACTCTGTTCGGAATCTTGTTTGGCTTGCTCGTGGGAGCACTTCCCGGCCTGGGGCCACTTATGGGCATTATCCTCATGCTACCAGTGGCGATAGAGCAGCCTCCTATTGCGGCAATGGGATTCCTGATAGCGATATTTGTTGGCGGCTCTTGTGGGGGTTCTATCTCCGCGATATTGCTCAGAATACCGGGAACACCACTTGCAGCCGCCACTTTATTTGATGGCTATCCTATGGCGCAGAAAGGCAGAGCCGCAGATGCCATTGGAATCGCTATTTCCGCCAGTGCGATTGGGGGGTTAATTGGCGGTACAGCGCTGATCTTTTTGGCTCCCCTTCTTGCGCAATTTGCCAGTAACTTTGCTCCGCCCGAATATACAGCTTTGGCCATTACCGGGCTGGTATCCATTGTCGTGATATCAGGAGGATCTTTAATTAAAGGGTTATTGTCCGGATGCTTTGGCTTGCTACTCGCGACCATAGGCACAGACGAGTTTTCTACAGGGTATCGGTTCACCTTTGACTCGCACCACATGTTAAATGGTTTCCATATTGTTGCCATTGTTGTCGGCCTTTTTGCGATTTCTGAGATGGCTTTTCAAATCATGGGAAAATCGCTGACAGACCGACCGAACATTCCCGTTGTGAAAGCCAGCTTCTCCTCCCTGCTATTAACATTAAAACGATGGGGAAACCTTATCCGCTCTTCAGCGATAGGGGCGTTTTTTGGCTCTCTGCCGGGTGCTGGCGGTGTCATCAGTTCATTTACGTCCTATGCGGTTGCCAAAGCGACGGCAAAAGATGGAGAGGTTTATGGAGAAGGGGCAGAAGGTGGCGTCGTCGCGACGGAAAGTGCCAACAATGCCACGGTAGGCGGCACATTAGTCCCCTCTCTTGCATTAGGCATTCCGGGAGATGCGTCTTCAGCGGTTTTGATTGGAGCATTACTTATCCTGGGAATATTTCCCGGCCCGGGTCTCTTTGAACAACAACCTGAAATCGTTGGCGGTGTTTTCCTTGTCTATCTCGCTTCAAACGTGTTTCTTTTGATTGCAGGGATACTGACCACTCCCCTGTTCGTTTATGTGCTCAGGATTCGAAAATCTCATTTGATTCCTATTGTGCTGCTGATGTGCGCCATAGGCACCTTTGCACTTCAGGCATCGGTGTTCGATCTTTGGGTTATGCTGGTCTTTGGGCTGATTGGTATTCTGTTCCGAGCTGCGGATTTTCCTCTCGCCCCGATAGTGATTGGAACCATATTGGGACCACTTCTGGAAAACAACCTGAGAAGGTCCCTGCTGATATCTAATGATGGCTTATGGATATTTCTGGAGCGACCGGTTTCAGCAATACTTCTTGCTATGAATGCGTTATTGATTGCCGGTGCGGTGGTATATGCGATTAAAAAGGCATCCCGTTAATTTTGAATGGCAGTCGCTACGAAAGATCAGCAAACTCTAGGGTCTGTTGACCTTTCGAGCTGATTTTTGCAGCAATTTGTGGGTTCTTTATACAAGGCAGCGCTTATTCGGTGTAGTCGCTCTACATCAATAAGCGGTAACACAGTAGAAAGGAGCCACAAATGCTGCCCGAAGGGTTCGGTTCTATGCGCTTTACTCTTTGTTGCAAGGAATTTGCTTAGAATGACTAAGCTAAAGACCTTGCGCCGCGATTAAAACGCATAGAACTCGAACAAAATTTAACCGCGAAAGGTCAACAGACCCTAACAACTGAGATCGTTGCGTGCATTCCCCTTGTATTGATCGGGGGTGACACCAGCGTAACGCTTAAACATAGTGATGAATGGACTGGCCTGATTGTAGCCCAACATAAAGGCCGTTTCCTTCACCGACTTTCCTTTGCGCAGCAACTCCATAGAATGCAGATACCGAATTCTTAGTCGCCACTCAGTGAAACTCATCCCCAACTCACTCTGGCAATGTCGGGCCAAGGTTCGTTCAGTGGTGTGGACTTTGGATGCCCACTCTTTTAAAGACAAATTGTTCGTCGGATCTTCTTCTAACCCTCGCAAAATCGGCGCTAACATTTTTTGGCTGCTTGTAGGCAGAAAGTGCTGCTTTTCCGGAGCCATCGCTAATTGATCAAGTAAAACATCAATCAGGCGTTTGTCCTGCTCAGTTTCTGCGGAAGATACGCCTCGCAAACGAAAGTCTTCAATAATTGCCGTCATGATTGGCGTCACACCAAGCAAGCAAGTATGGCTTGGCATGTGTCGCGTTTTTTCGATACTGACGTTCATCGAACAGTAATCCAGAGGCTTACG
>NZ_AFWJ01000076.1 GCF_000222685.1 Vibrio nigripulchritudo ATCC 27043
TACCGCGAGAGGCGAATTGGTCGATGAAGCGGCGCTGGCGGAAGCACTTCAAACACGTTCGATTGGTGCTGCTGCGTTGGATGTATTTGGCAAGGAACCCATGAGCTTTGGTTCTCCGTTGCTGAAAGCACCGAATCTGGTGTTGACCCCCCATTCAGCCTGGTATTCCACTCAATCGATGCAGCGACTACAACGCCTTGCCGCGGAAGAGATTGTTCGGGGTTTAAAAGGGCAAACACTGCGATGCCCAATACGTAAGCACTAAGGTCACCAAACCCTAATGGGAAGATTTAAGGAGAATACTGTGAAAATTGCATCGATTGATACCTATGTGCTGTTCTACCCAGAGCCGAATGATTACTCTTCACAGCGCTGTGCTCTGTTAGTCAGAGTAACCACCAGCGATGGCGTTGAAGGTTGGGGAGAAGGTATTGCTCAGTTTCCGGAGGCAACAAAGGCAGCGGTGCCGATTGTGGAAGGGCTTTTTGAGGTAATAAAAGATGAAAACCCTCTGGAAATAGAAAAGATCTGGTACAAGATGCGTGATCATACCTGGTGGTATGGTCGAAGCGGAATTGCGAACTTTGCCGTAAGTGCCATAGACATCGCACTATGGGACATCAAAGGCAAGGTACTCGGTGCACCTTTATACGAGCTTCTTGGCGGAAAAGTAACGGAAAAACTGCCAGCAAACGCATGTATCCACGTCAACCATCCTACGCCAGAAGAGACCGTCGAAGTGCTTGAGGGTTATATACACGATCAGGGATACCAGTCTTGCAAACTGGGATTCGCCAAGAAAGGTCCTTCACCTATTGGTAAAGTCTCACCAGACATCGATGTTAAGTTTGTTGCGGATCTAAGGTCAGCTCTGGGAGACACGCCAGACATCATGGTCGATGCAGGGAATGGCGTGAAATGGGATGTACCTACTGCTGTCAGAACCACGCAAAGAATGACGGAATCCAATATTCGTTGGATAGAGGAGCCTTTATACCCAACCGACATACTAGGGTACAAAGAACTGAGGTCAAAAGTCGGAGTCTCCATTGCCAGCGGTGAGCGAGAATGGAACGTCGAAGGCTATCAAGCTTTGCTAGACACCGATACGGTAGATGTATTCGGCGTCGACCCGGGGCGTGTCGAAGGCATCACCGGATACATGAAGATTCAATACCATATCTCTGCGAAGCGCCGATTTATTAACGCCCACGCCTGGAGTACGGCCATTACGACAGCGGCCAGTTTACACTGTTCTCACGCCAGCAATAACTCCATTGTATTCGAGTTGAAACCAATTCCGGGTCCTGCCCAATTTGATTTGGTAAGCGAACCTATAGTGCAGAATCAAGGGTGGGTTGCTGCATCCGATAGACCGGGTTTAGGCATTGACGTTCAGCTCAAAACGGTAGAGAAATACTGCGTTCAGCACATGAGGTTTAAAGGCTAAATGAATAAATAGTGAAACGGATAGGATTGGCGTGTGTTGGATTTAAAAAGCCCGAGTATTGAGACTCGGGCTTGCTATAACTCTGATTGGCTATTGGCTATTGGCTATTGGCTATTGGCTATTGGCTTAAGCCGTCAGTTTCGCTAGATCGGCAGGGCGGTAGTAAACCGACTTAAGTACTTTACCCTGGCGAATCGTTTTGCCTTCAATCGTTACATCTTCCGCACACTTAGCAATGATGTATTCGCCCTTAGTTACCGCTACCAGCTTCACGCCTTGTTTGGCGTAATGCGCTTCTGTTTCGCTGTATTCATTCTCGTTGCGACACACCTTGCTCATGTTACTGGAATGCACTTCATCCCAACAAGGTACAAAATCAATCTCACGGTTAGCGGCAACATGAAGAAGCAGGTCAATCAGGTAGCTGATTGCAATGTTGTCTTCCATTTTGCTGTGCCCAAGGTGTACTAAACGACCCATAAGAACGTATACCGTGTCCACAATGGCATCTGCCTGCTCAGTTTTGCAGTCAGCTTCTGCCAGTTCTGTGAGCTCTTCAATCGCTAAAGAAGAATGAAGCTGGTCGGCTTTTTCATCCAGTGAATCTGGTTGTGCGACGGGTAGGTCAAAAGTAGAGCGGAATTCAGTAATGTCTTGATATAGATGATCGTATAGGTCTTGAGTCAGCTTGGTCAGTTGCATTGTATGCTTCTCGTTTGAATTTTTCCGCATGTTACCAGAAAAATTAATTCTCTTCATTGGCTTTAAAATGTGAGCTTTATAACTAAGATTATTAGAAAGGGTGGGGAACATCACCAAATCAATAAATATAAGCACGTGAACTAACAGACAGGCAGAAATACTGGGAATGTCATTATGAGTGAGTCGAGCTCAAGTGAAAAGGTTATACGACGCCTTTATGAAATAACGAATAATTACTCAAACGGATTAGACGCACAGATCCAAGGGCTGCTAAAGCTCGGGTGCGAACGTTTTAAGCTGGATATAGGCATCTTTTCACATATCGAAGGTGAAGATTACACGGTATTACAGGTCCAGCGCCCTGACCATATCGAGCTCAATGCCGGAGACTCGTTTCCTCTCCTTAACACTTACTGCCAAATCACCTGCCAATCAGATAAACCTGTCATGATTGACCGTATGAGCAAAAGTGACGAACTGGCTCAGCATCCTGCATACAGAAACTTTGGCTTAGAATCGTACATCGGCGTGCCCATATACATTGAGGGTAACCTCTACGGTACTCTTAATTTTTCTAGCCATAAGCCATATAAAAGGCAATTCAACGAGTCGGATGTCGACGCTTTGCAATTGATGGCGTCCTGGATTTCTGTAGAGCTGAGGCGACATCAACACGAGACAGAGCTAAAGAAACTGAACAGAGAATTAGAAAAACTGGCTCTGTTCGATCCGCTGACCAAGCTGCCAAACCGCCACTCGTTACTGGATGTTGTGCCCAAATCCATTCGCCGTCTGGCTTTCGATAAGACCGAAGGTGCACTGGCTTTGATCGATATCGACCACTTTAAATTGGTAAATGATTCGTTTGGGCATTTGTATGGCGATAAGATTTTAGTGAAAACCGCCGACAGCATTGCGGATGCGATTCGTGAAATCGATTTAATAGCGAGGTTTGGTGGAGAAGAGTTCGTGGTTTGGCTGCCAAGAACCAATAAAAACGACATCATGAAAATTTGCGACAGAATCATGTCGAGTGTGTCGAAAATCAAATCCGGGACATCAACGATCACCGTCTCCATTGGTGTCTGTTTCTTCGAGTTTTCAGATTCTAAAGTTAACGACCCTAAGAGCTTACTTGATGACTTTATCCTGACGGCAGACAATGCTCTGTATGAAGCAAAAGCGAAAGGGCGAAACAGGGTATGTGTTGCTAATCATAAATTCTCGCAGCGCCCCAGTGCGTGAGGCGCTGCTTAAATCTATCTCTACTAGTTCTTCACGTATCTTACGCGGAACTGCTTACCTTTCAATTTGCCTTTCTCAAGCTTTTTGAAGGCCTTTTTGGCACTTTCAGTATGAACAGCAACGTACGCGCTCATAGGGAATACATTGATTTTTCCTACCTGACTCCCCGGGATGCCGTCGTCGCCAGTTAGCGCACCTAATATGTCACCCGGGCGAACCTTTTGTTTCTTCCCGCCATCAATTTGGAGTGTCACCATCTTGGCGTAATACGCGCGCTGATTAAGTACGTCTTCACTTGGTAGATCTTTTGCTCGAATGTCGAAATCAAAATACTCTTCAATTTGAGCAACTTTGTAAGATTCCTTTTCACTGATAAAGGAATGGGCGCAACCTTGTGCTCCTGCACGACCAGTACGCCCGATTCTGTGAACATGAACTTCCGGATCGCGTGCAAGGTGGAAATTGATTACGGCGTCTAAGTTGTCGACGTCCAACCCACGGGCGGCAACATCGGTTGCAACCAGTATCGATACGCTTTTATTCGCAAATTGCACCAAAGCCTGATCACGCTGTCTTTGTTCCATGTCCCCATGCAGTGCGATAACACTGAAATCGTGGTAACGAAGTTCATCCGCTACCTCATCTACATCGCGTTTGGTATTACAGAAAATGACCGTCGATTCTGGTTTGTCCTGCATTAAAATTCTTCTTGTCGCTTCCAGTCTTTCTTCAAAGCCTGCTACGTCATAAAAATGCTGGCGAATGCTCACAGTATCGTGCGTCGATTCCACGGTGATTCGCTGTGGTTTTCGTAAAATTCGTTTGGATATCGCTTCAATGGAGTCAGGGAAGGTAGCACTGAACAGCAGAGTTTGTCTGTCTGTAGGGGCTTGTTCGATGATGGCGTCCAACGCATCCTGGAAACCCATGTCTAGCATGCGGTCCGCTTCATCCAGCACTAGCGTATTGAGGTGTTCTAAACTGATTCGACCTTTATCTAGGTGATTCAGAATACGACCTGGTGTGCCAACCAGAATATGTGCGCCGTGTTCAAGGGAACCAATCTGAGGTCCCATTGGCATTCCACCACAAAGCGTTAGCACCTTAATATTATGGATTGCTCGCGCTAACTTTCGGATTTCTTTTGCTACTTGGTCGGCAAGCTCACGGGTAGGGCACAAAACCAATGACTGTACGCGAAACTTTTTCACATTCAGGTTCTGCAATAAACCCAAACCAAATGTTGCCGTTTTACCAGAGCCTGTTTTACCCTGCCCAATCACGTCCTGACCTTTTAAAACAAAAGGCAGGCTTTGTGCCTGTATTGGAGTCATTTCCTCATAACCCAGTGAATCAAGGTTGGTCAGAAGTTCAGGTTTTAACCCTAAAGATTTAAATGATGTGTTAGACAAAGTGCTTTCCTAGATTTTGGATTAAGGGTTATTCGCGGGTTGTAGACCCTAGACAAAGAGGTAAGGGAACAGCTTTTTTCGTTCCGCTTCCGAAAGGTTTGAGACTCTTTCGATATTGGTGTCTGGGATCGACTCCGGGTCTGGGTAATGTTTCAGAACCTTCTCCATGCTCTCTTCACGGATAAGGTGGAATATTGGATAAGGCGCTCGGTTAGTCAGGTTCTCATCGTCTTCTGGATCTGCACCACCAAAGCAGTAGTTTGGATGAAATGTCGCCACCTGATAGATACCTTCCCAGTCTTGCTGCTTAATCAGAGCCTCGACCCAGTCGATGAAAAAGTTGTAGTCCATAAAATCAGACAGCATGTCAGGGACAACAACTAAGGTCGTTTCAAGCTTTTCTGGTTCACAACTGTTTAACTCAACCAGCTCGGTAAGAATATCTTCAAGCAATGCTTCTTCGAGAGTGGCATGGCTGATGGCGATCTTAATTTGCTTGTTGCGGTTGGGTTTGGCAGCAAAAGGGCACAGATTGAGACCAATAACGACATCTTCCAGCCATTGAGTGACTTGCTGGTGGATTTGTTGATCTTTTGAATTCGACATTGCTCGGGCCTCTTTAGGCAAATTTTGGCGCAAGCCTACCACATTCAAAACGCCAATCCCAAGTGTACTAACCTTCAACCAACTTTTTTGCTCAAATGCATCATTGAATCTGATTTGAGCCTTTCAAAACCTCTCAACTTATAACACAGCAAAAACATAGCGATATAGAGGCCGCTTCCCCCAAGAATGACGCTTCCCCAGCCACCGTGTTGCCAGCAGTAAATCAATAGGAAGCCGCCTAAGCTTCCACCTATGTAATAGTGAACAAGGTAGAGTGCCGTCGCGGTCGCCTTAGCGTGTTTGGCTCTCTGGCTTACCCATCCGTACGCCAGCGAATGTACGAAGAAAGCGCCAAATCCCACTAGTAATAATCCTGCAACCAGCGCTGAAATAGAATCGACGTAAGCGAGTAGCATTCCCGAAGCACTGATAACTGTGCCCAATACCATGCCTGAAACACTGCTAAAGCGTTTACGCCAGTTGCCACTCAGGCGCGAGCTGATGGTGCCTGCCAGATAACAAAGGAAAATCATAGAGACGATCCCGACAGGAAGCTCATAGGGAGGTTCGACTAACCTGAACGCCGCCACACTGTAGAGATTAACGAACAACGCGAAATTAACGCCACCTAGTAACATCGCAAGCAGTAACTCTCGATTTTTAAGATGTTTTAAGACGCTACGGTTATGGTGGAAAAACAAACCGGGCTGAGGTTTAAAGTGTTTTTGAGGAGGTAACAGCTTTGATACCAAAATGGCTGCCAATAAGCTGAATACCGCCATTCCGATCACCGCGGATTGCCAGTCAAAATACTGAGTGACTAACCCTCCAAATAAACGACCCGCAATCCCGCCAAGAGAATTGGCGCTCACATAGGTACCCACTGCCAATGCGAGTGCCTGAGGTGAAAACTCTTCTGCCATGTACCCAACCGCAACCGCTGCATAGCCAGCCAGTGCAAAGCCCATTGCTGCTCGTGAAAGGGTAAGAGTAAGCAAGCTTTCAGAAGTTAATAGTGTTAAGCCCACGAACGGAAGCAGAAATAAGCTAATAAGCATCACTTTTCGGCGACCAATCTTTTCAGACAAGACCGCCCAAGGAACTAGGGAAAACGCAAGAGCAAAAGTACCTGCAGCTAAAATCCAGTTAACCTGTGTTGAGGAGACACCGAAATGATCTGCCATCAGAGGCAGCATAGGCTGAAATAAGTAGAGGTTGTTAAACACAATGAATGAGCCAAAAGCTAATGCGAAACTCACAGAACGATAAGAAGGGGAATGGGTATCTATCATGCGGACTTACTCTGAAAAACGTCAAGGAAAGACTAGCAATCTGCACTCTATAGTGAAAATATATAAAAAATATCATCGCTATATCTAAAATATATGGAAAGCAAACCTCTTCGCTATTTTGTTGCTGTTGCTGAAACCGGCAACGTTACTAAAGCCGCCGCCAAACTGAATATTGCTCAGCCCGCCCTGAGTATTGCCATCAAAAAGTTGGAAGCCGAACTGGAACTCTCACTGTTTCATCGTGATGAACGCAAGCTTGCATTAACCGATGAAGGCAGAGTCCTTCTGCCTTTCGCAAAAGGGATATTGCAGCAACTCAACGACGCTAAACTGGCTATGGAAGAGCTGAAAGGGCTGGAAAAAGGTGAAGTACGATTAGGCGTGCCGAGCATGATGGGGTCTTATTATTTTCCCGAGATATTAATGGCATTCAAAGCGTCTTACCCCAACTTAAAACTGACCATCGTTGAAGCTGGTACGCAATCTGTTCGGAAAATGCTTCTCAACGGAGAGTTGGATATCGGAGTGGTGATTAATGAAAATGTGCCAGATGTTTTGGACGTCGACCCTATATTTCGGTCGCAAATGGTGGCTGTCGTTGGGGAGCATCACCCTTTAGCGACAAAAGAATCCATTTCTTATCAGGAGTTTTTTGAACAGGAACTGGTGATGTTCAAGAAAGGTTACTTTCACCGTGATTTTATCGATGAAATCTGTGAATCCAATCAGTTGAAGGCGAAGTTTTCGTTTGAAAGCAACCTACTCACCATGATTCTTAAGATCGTCAGACAGGAGTTTGCAGTAACGGCGTTACTTGAACTGGTGACAGACAATGAAACGGGCATTAAAGGGATTCCGTTTTCAGAGCCTGTCTACTTAGACCTTGCCATGGCCTGGCGAAAAGGCGGGTATTTGTCTTTAGCCAATCGGACCTTTATTGAATTCGTAAAACAGAATAGCCAAGGGTGAGAAACTTAAGATTTGTACATCTTTTCAAAGTTTTTCAGGTTCCAGCCAATCATCACCTGATCGCCTATTTTTAGTACCGGTACAGAGCGTGCGCCGATGGCATCCAGCTCTTTTCTTCCTCTCTGCATCTTAGCGTTGCACAGGCGGTATTTTATTCCCTTCGAATCAAGGTATTGCTGTGCTGATTTGCAGTGAGGGCACTTATCTTTAATGTAGAGAACAACGCGTTTCATAAATGTCTCTGGCTTGAGGAAAGTTCGGCATTCTAACGGATTTGCGCCGTTTGAAAAAGCAATGAGTAAAAACTCATTGAAACCGTATTCTCTTGTCCTCTGCTTAAGAAAACATCTCACTTACAAGATCTTTTACTACTATTAATAAAAAGTAGTGTGAATTCCGTCACCAATTAAAAACATTACTATTGACGGGGTTTTTAGAGTGAATGTTGTCTCTTTGGGAGGAATGTATGAGTTCAAGTCAAGGCGTTCAAGCTGATCCAAAAGCCTTAATGGAGTTACACGATTTAACGGAGACAGACCTCGCTCTGATCCGTAAATTTGGCAAAATCATGACCCCAAAAATGGATGAGTATGTACGCCATTTTTACACCTGGCTTGAAACGCTGCCGGAATATAAGCAGTTTTTCAACGACAGCAGTCGCCTCAATCGGGTTCAGACTCAACAACTACGCTACTGGGAATCCTTCTTCGAAGCAGACATCAACAACAAGTACATTGCTGATCGCATCGCACTGGGGGAAGTTCACGCTAGGGTTGGGCTTTCTCTTCCTACCTATTTTGCTGGTATGAATATGTCGCTCGTTATTTTCACCAAAAGAATGTACGACGGCAGCTTATACAGCGATGAATACAGCGCTCTGGTTACGGCGTTCACCAAACTTCTTCATATGGACACCACCATAGTAGTGGAAACCTACTCGAATCTGATCAACCGACGTATTTCAGAGCAGAGTGAAGCGCTTCTTGCCATGTCCACACCAGTCACCATGATCTGGCAGGACATTCTAATGTTGCCAATCGTGGGAATCATCGATTCAAAACGTGCTCAGGACATAATGAGTGCAGTGCTCGGAAAAATAGCCGATGCACGCGCCAAAATCTTCATCATGGACATCTCGGGTGTTGCAGTGGTAGATACCGCTGTTGCCAATCACTTCATTAAAATTACCAAAGCTACTCGCCTTATGGGGTGTGAATGCCTTGTGTCTGGTGTTTCTCCGGCGATAGCTCAAACCATGGTGCAGTTGGGCATAAACGTGGGTGAAGTCAGAACCAACGCAACGCTAAGAGATGCTTTGGAAGAAGCATTCAACATAGTCGGTCTGGACGTCCAAGACAAAGCTAGCTGAGGGTAGACATGGAATCAGCCATTACCATCAATAGTCTGGATTCAACACTCATTGCCTCAATTCAGGTGGATTTGACCAATAACGTACTGCTGGGATTTCAGCAGCAGTTATTGGAACAGATCCATAAACGTTCAGTTGATGGCGTGTTACTCGATCTTTCGGGCGTCGGAACATTAGACAGAACCAATTTCGAGCATTTGAGAAAAATCATCGATTCGGTGGGAGTAATGGGAACAACATGCGTTCTGGTCGGGCTTAGACCCGGATTGGTATGCGCTTTGGTTGAGCTAAACGTGAATACCGATGGTCTTCAAACGGTGACGAGTCTTGAACAGGGTATCGAACTCATTAATCAGCGCCGGACAGGAGGAGCTTAATGGGAGCATTTCTGGAGCAATCTCAGGACTATCGCGAAGAGGTCTACCATGTGTCGTCCGAGTCTGAAGTCATGACGGTCGTGATGGCTTCTTACGTGATGGCGAAAGAGGTTGGTTTCAACGACGTTGAAGTCAACGAAATCTCTACC
>NZ_AFWJ01000075.1 GCF_000222685.1 Vibrio nigripulchritudo ATCC 27043
TCTCGAACAAAGCGAACTTCTCAACGGCAATTCGTTCTCTAGGTCAAAGACATGTGAGGCTTCGCTTTTTAGAAGCTCATCACGGGTCGGAAACTCCGACTCTTCCGAAGTCCAGTACCACTTGTAGCTGTCAACATCTTCGACTGGAACGACCTGTTGAAATGGGCTTTCTTCCCCTTTATAGAACTGACTTCTTAAACCACTATGCCTAAGAAGAACATCCCTAAATGCCTGCCCAAAGATAGTCTCATTCACTTCGCCAAGAAATCGAATAGCAAATGGGATATTGAAAAGTGATTCGAGCCCCATCTCGTCAAATTGTAACTTCGCATACCATAGCGAGGTTTGCGCAAGTGACAACGGAGCTTTTGACAAATCAATCTCTTCATTATCTGCTTCAAGATATTCAACTGATTTTTCTTCATATATTGCGTGTTCAGACAACGACCTAGCTGTTGAGTAACTGAATAGATCATTGATCTGAATTTCAATGCCATGATTCTTGAGCAGACGTCCTATAACACGAGTCGCAATGAGCGAGTGCCCGCCACAATCGAAAAAGTCATCATCCAGTGACATAGTTTCTACCGATAGCGCTTCTCTAAACTCTGCCAATATCAGTTGTTCTACTGATGTAGTATTAGCCAACTCATCAGTAGAATCTGTACTCTCTGTTTGCTGAACTATAGCGTGTTGGGCGAGCTGCTCTGCGGTCGAGTAACTGAATAGATCATTAATTTGAACTTCGATACCGTGCTTGGTCAATAACCGACCGATTACGCGTGTGGCTATCAGCGAGTGCCCTCCAAGATCAAAGAAGTCATCATGTTTTGTCATGGACTCAGAGGCCAAAGCATCACGAAACTCTTCTAGTATGATGTCTTCAACTCGGAGCGAATTTGCGCTTTCTTCAAACTCGGTTTCTTGAGGCGTGGGCGCTTCAAGTTCTAATACATTGGCTTGTTCTATTACTTCACCGCCAATGTACTTAACAAATGTCTCTAGTATATAGGCGCCGATGTGCGCCGACACTGAAGGACCTACAGAGAGCTCTAAAAGCAGTGCACCTTGTTCGTCTACTCCGACGCCTAGAGCAAGCTCGAATCTAGGTTCTAGTGGTGCAATAGATAGCTTTCTTGACGCTATATTTTCGAAAGACAGGTGCTTCGAAGGATCCACCAACCATGTCACCAAGGTTGCTGCATCGCTATAATCATAGTATTCAGAAGATTGAGACTGCGCCGAGCCTATGTGTTCCTTTATTTTATCAATTTCGTCTTCTATTTTGGAATTTGAAGGCGTTAATGTCAGATGTGTCAGATCGGTTTCAATCAATGCGCTATTCATCTCAAACATATCGCGTTCTGCATCAATAGGCACGAATACGTTTAGCGACTCTAATTTATTGACTTCCAACATGTAACGAGAGAACAAAGCAGCGACTACAGAAAGCAGGTTTGTTCTATTGCTGTTTTTGTCAGCATATTTTTCAAGAGCATTTATCTCAATAGACGTGGCAAATTTTCTCGACACGGCTGCATTCAAAGAAGAGGACGAGCCTTCACTCAAACCTGTTTGAATCCAGCTAATTTTTCTGTCGTTACGTTTTATCCAAGATATCGCAGACTCAGACAAGTCGCTTAATTTAGCTAATGGGGTATATCCAGCCTTATTAGTTTTATTTTGTTTTTCACTCAGTTCTGTCGCCAGACCATGGTTGTATAGAGCGCTGAGCACATCAAACACTTCTTTCCAAGATAACTGACCACTTAGGATCTGATGAGAAACAATGCCCAACACCACTTCTTTCTCATTACAGATGTAAATGATGAACTGAATTGGCGGTTGGCTATCAAGCTGGATAGGATTCGATTGCTTATGCTGGAGGTGTGCAATGGCTTCTTCTATAGATTCCACAGCTTCGATATTAATGGTTTGATCAGCCGTATCTTTTGCTGATTTTACCAAACCATTATCTTCATCAAAGTGATAACGAAGATTGAGAGCAGGTATAAACTGGTGAAGCTTGTTCAAAGCTGAGACCAATCTTCCAAGGTTTGATTTTCCTATTAAATGATATGCTGCAGCGTATTGACCCGAGCCGTTGTCACTATGCTGGTGATGCATCCAGACTCGTTCTTCAAACTCTGTCGCTATGCTGATATGTCCATGATTGTCTTGCAAATAAGGCTTACTACTTGCCATGTTCCTTTCTCCTGCCTCTGACGTTGTTCAGAGATGTCCTTACAGGGGTATCGAAAGTGATTATTCATTAACGCGCTTTAACAAAAAACCACAACCCGTATTAGATAAATTAGAATTGGTGCGTTACTTTATTCTCAATAAAAGTTAATGTAAAGCATTCTCATTTACACTGGCGATAATATAATGACTAAGCCTTTGAAGTTAAAACTGACGAGAGCGAGTAAGTAACCAAATCAAATAGATACCCCCAACAATGCCTGTCATTCGACCGATGGGTACACTAGCTTGAAACGGCAACCACTGAATCAAAATGTCCGCCATTAAGACCAACAATGCGCCCATTAGGGCAGAGGAAAGTAGGGATAGTGCTCTTGACTGCCTTAGTCTTGTAACGAGTTGAGGAGCAGCCAACGCTATGAAAGCTATCGGACCTGCTGCGCCTGTTGCCAATGCAGCTAATACTACTGCGAAGAAAATCATCGAAAGGCGAACCCGCTCAACCCGAATTCCAAGTTGAGTGGCAATATCGTCCCCCATTTCTATCATGGACAATGGACGTTTTAATATCATCATCACGGGTAACAGCAACAAGACACCAATAAGTACAGGGTATACATGTGTCCATGTTCTGGCGTGCAGAGAACCCGCAAGCCACAGGTTAGCCATTATTGCGTTATCTAGGTTGCCCTTTACGAGCATTAAACCATTAAGCGCGCTGAGAATAGACCCTATACCAATGCCTGTAAGTATTAATCGATACCCGCCAACCACTCCAGCTTTAACAGCCAACAGGTAAACGATAACGGCTGTGAGAATTCCACCTATGATTGCAGCTAATGCAACTTCGAGCGCCCCTTGTTCAAACAACACTATTTGAGCAATTGCACCCGTTGCAGCGCCAGTCGTAAAACCAATGACATCCGGCGAACCGAGAGCATTACGTGACACTGACTGAAATACCGCACCAGATAGCCCCAATGCCGCACCAACAAAAACGGCGGTCAGAACTTTCGGTAATCGGATGTTAAGAATCACCCTCTCTTTAACACCGCCTTCACCAATCCCAAATATTGCATCGACAACCTGCATAAACGAGATATTAAACTTGCCCAGTGTCATTGAGTAAGCAGAAAGTATAAAAACGAAAAGCAGGAGCACAGAAGCCACAAAGATGTGCAAAGGTTGATAGGAAATCGAAAACCGACCGACACGACAGACATAGCCATTATTTGGCTGAAAAGAAGGAGAAAGTTGATTAATCATAGTTGGGAAATCTTCCAACGTTTAACCAGGAATACAAAGAAAGGACCGCCAATCAGAGCGATCATAATCCCCACACTGATCTCATTAGGATAACCAATAATTCGTCCCAGTACATCGGCAAGCACTGCCAGTATAGACGCGATAAGTAAGGAAAATGGCATTAGCCATTTATGGTCAGGTCCAGATATCATGCGAGCAATATGCGGGGCAGTAAGACCCACAAAACTGATTGGTCCTGCGGCTGCTGTAGAGGCGCCGGCTAAAATTACAATAGAGATGGATGCCAAGCTCCAGATCCTTACAGGATTGACACCAAGTGCATGACCGATGTCTTCTCCAAGAGAAACGGTATCCAATGCCTTTGCCAACGAAAAGGCAATCACCATGCCTATTAAAATAAGTACGGATACAGGCAGGAGTACATCATATCCCCTACCTTGAAACGAACCTACAGCCCAATGCCGAAACTGATCAAACACCATCTCATCACTGTTCACGGTAATAATATGAGTCAGTGCCAGTAAAACCACGGAAAGCGCAGAGCCCGCCAGAACAACGCGAACAGGATTCACGCCTTTATTGATGCCCGCAAGTACAAATACGCCAGCACCTGCTATTGCCGCACCTGCAAGTCCAAACCACATCACATAGCCAATATCTGACAACCCAAGGAATGCAATTGCCGAAACCACGGCGACGGTAGCGCCCGCATTGACCCCCAAAATTCCTGGGTCAGCCAAAGGGTTACGGGTTAACCCCTGCATGATCACCCCGGCGATGCCAAGTGCACCTCCGACAACAATAGCAAGAAACGTTCTAGGGATTCTTAAGTGCTGTACAAGTAAATGTTCACTGTTTGTCGAATCAAACGAAAGAATGGCATCTATAGTCACTGATGGTGAGATCGAGTGCGTTCCTACAAAAATACTTACTAAGGAAGCGATAAACAAAACGCCCATACCAACAAAGAGCCCAAGGCGTCTTTTTTTATCTCGGGTGTCGTTTAAAGGATTTAAAGGATGTGCTAAAGAGGTCATTTCTTCTCACTCAGAATTTTAAATCCAGCCAAAGGCTATATTTTAAATCTCGCGACAATGTCGTTTACAATTTCCGTTGCACTGTAAAGATCGATACGGAATGAATTAACTCCAAGTCCATATACTTGCCTTTCTTTCACAGATGGTAAATTCACAAGAACGGGGTCCGCCATAAATGTTTGAGCTCGTTTATCATCAGCACTTAATAAGAATGTAGTCGGAGCATTAAGCTGCGGTAAGACTTCAAAATGAACCCGAATAAAATCAAACATAGGAATAGAGTTGTCGTGCCATGCTCTGTTTGGGGATTCCATGTCAAACCCAAGGTCAGTAAGCAGCTTAGCGTGTACGCCCGTTTCTAGTGCGATAGCGTTAGTTGCCCCTGCGCCAAAGTAGCTAATGATATTGGTCTGCCCTTCAGGAATTTTGATTTTTTGTTTACTGGCAGCGACAAACTGGTCAAATTCCTGGATTTTTCTCTCAGCTTGATTTTCAATGCCTAAAGCAAACCCAAGCTCTACGGCCAAATCCTGCCAAGACTGTTGGCTATAGTCCAAAACAATAGTTGGAGCAATTTGCTGAAATTCTGCTATTTGCTCTTTTGCAGAATCTGCCCCACTCCACGAAACGATAATTAAATCAGGCTCATAGATATATGCAGACTCTAAATCGACACTTCCTGCTGACCAAACGTTTTCAACCCCTCTTTCTTCTGCAACATGAGTCCATTGTCTAAAGAATCTTCCTCTAAAATCTGAAGCACTCGCAATCAACGGTGCCTCAATGGCTAGTAGAGTGCCGCTTATCGTTACTGACGTTGAAAGAATTCGTTGAGGTTTGGCAGGAATGTTGGTCTTAGACCCATCGGCATTCACAAATACTCGAGGATAAGCGTCGGAGGCGTTTAACGTGTTATTTGCAAACACATTTGAGGAAAGTAAAGCCATGCAAAAAATAAAGCATTTAGTTATAAAAGTAATTCTCATTTCGGTTATCATTTACAATTATCTTACTATATGAAGGGGTTATAACTGGATTCAGAGTTACTCTATATCATTTGCTTAGGTTCTTAGACCCTAGGTACTTGTTCTGAATGACGTTAATCTCGGGATATGCTAACTACTTTCATATCGATAGATCAAGATAAATCCCTGAGAAACCCCGTTAAAAACAGTTGATGCTAGAGCGATACCATTTCAAAGGTTTTGCTGTAATGAGAAGGATAATTAGAAAATGAAAGAGAATAAGCAGCTTTGCGTCGGTATGGCTTTAGCCGCTAGCTGGATGACGAAGAATGGTTGGCGTCGCAGCAACAGCGGCATTGAAGATCTCTACTCTACCGATTTCTATGTTGAGCTCGCTAAAAAAGCAGAAAAAGCCAAATTAGATTTTCTCTTCAGGCCAGATACGTTATTTGTGAATACTGCTGTATTAGATGCAGAGCCCGGCTTTAGTAGCCTGGATCCAATGATTCTCATCGCGACATTAGCACGAGAGACAGAAAAAATTGGTCTCATCTCGACGGCATCTACAACTTATAACCCTCCCTATGTTGTCGCTCGTCAACTTCAATCTCTGAATTGGATAACCAAAGGGCGCATTGGTTGGAACGTCGTCACAGCTATCGACGGAAATAAAAACTTTGGCGAAGACACAATGATGTCTTCTGAAGAAAAGTATATAAAAGCTGAAGAGTTTACTAAGGTCGTGCAAGAACTTTGGCAAAGTTACCCCTACGATTCGCTCATTATGGACAAAGAAACGGGTCACTATGCGGACACAAGCCAAATCTCCCCAATTGAACATAAAGGGGACTACTTCTCTGTAGAAGGTCCTCTGAATGTTCCTGGTCACCCAAGTGGTTCTATTCCTCTTTTCCAGGCAGGTTCATCGAATTCAGGCAGAAACTTCGCGTCTCGCGTGGCAGATGCTGTTTTTGCCGCAACACCCGACATCGAAGCAGGTATTGAGCTAAGAAAAGACCTAAGAAAACGAGCAGAGACACAAGGCAGAAACCCAGACCGGATCAAAGTGTTTCCGGGCATTAGCCTGTACCTGGCTGAAACTAAAGAAGAAGCAGAAGAGCTCTATCAGGAAACTCATGCCCAAGTTCCGCTATCTCGGAAGCACAATTATGTAAAAGAAGCGATAGGTCTGGATATCAGTTTACTATCAGAAGAAACGATTATTACCCCTGACATGCTTCCAAAATTAGATAGACAGGTGAGAAGCAAAACGCACTCAGACCTAATCAGACGTCTGATCGAGCGAGAACAACCTACTGTAGCTGAACTTCTGAAGCGACCAGAGGTTGCAGGTTCTTCGCATTGGCTCGTAGTAGGTACGCCAGAAGATGCCTTCAATGAGATTGAACAACGTTTCCGGGCAGGCGCAGCCGACGGTATCATTGCCGTTCCGGGCGGCTCCATTGAGTCGATGAACTTATTCTTTGAGAAATTAATGCCAATGCTTTCGCAATCAGGGTTGTTCAAAAAAGAATATAACGGGAACACACTTCGTGAGCATTTAAACTCATATAGTTAACTATTTTGCCATGTTTAAATTGATAATAATTATCATTAACATAAACAAAGTAAGCTGATACTATCCCAACACATATTATTGATTTTACCTAGGGTCGACAGACCCTAATCACTGGTGATTGAGAATGGATTTTTATCTCCATTCCCAATCAGATTGGGCGGCATTGCTTTCTATATATCTCCCAAGAAGAAGCAGGTTGTTCCAATCTTTCACATCTTCTTATAGGTTTCAAAATGCAGGACAAAGTTACCTCTTCTGAATGGATGCCCTTTTCACTCGCCCAATTAGATTTCTGGGAAGAGTTCATCATCAACCCAAATGAGTCATACTCCAATGTTGCCCAGTTCCTTGACATAGATGGAGTCTCCAACAAACAAGCATTAATCAATGCCATTACCACTACCATCCAGGAAACTGACGTACTATCGCTTAAATTTGATGTTTCTGACGGGCAATATCGACCAAAACAAGTAATTGACCCAAACCGCCGCCCTTCACTTGAAGTCATGGATTTTCGGAACAAACCAGATGCTATTGAAAGCGCCAAGGCTTTGATGAGGAATGACTTTGAAGCGCCCATCGATCTTCTGAATGAATGCATATCAGCTCAATGGTTAATCCAGTTAACTGATGACCGATTTCTTTGGTACATCCGTGCGCATCATATCGTTTTAGACGGGTTTAGTATGGCTCTCATTGAGCAAAGGTGTTCTAAACTTTACTCGCACTATCTCGGAAAAATTGAAAAAGGCTCCCAATTTAATTCTCTGCCAAGCTACGTAGCTGAAGAGGCGTCATATAATCAGAGTCGAAAATATCAAATGGATCGCCAATTCTGGCATGACTACCTCGCGAAATCCCAACCTCTTAAAATTTTGAACAAAGCTGAAGAACCAAATGTTACCCCATATGAGTCTGAGGTAGAGGTGCCTGGTCAATTTTCAGAGAAACTTCAAAACATCTCCAATGCAACCAAGCTTCCTTGGCCTGATATTTTGATTGGCTTATCTGGTCTATATATTTTGCGGCATGTGCAAGCGCACTCAGAAAAACGAGAAGAATCGATCTGGGTACCTTATATGAATCGTTTCGGCAGTGTGGGTTCTTACATGCCAGCTCTTCTGGTCAACATTTTACCCGTCAACATGAAGCTCAATGAAACAGAGAGTGTTGTCGATTTCCTCAGACGAACCAGCGGAGAATTTAGAAAACTATGTTCTCATGGTCGTTATCGTGTTGAACAAATCGCTAAGGACCAAGGTGTTCCTGATAATAGCCGGTTCTTTTTTGGTCCTTTTGTAAACATTATCGTATCTGAACCTGTTGAATTTGAAGGGTGCAAAGTAAAGCAAACCGTTCTTAGTTCGGGATTAGCTGAAGGATTGAATATCACATTTCGCTCGAGAAGTAACGCTTCAGAAATGGCAATATACCTTGAAGCTGATAGTGGATTCTGCTGTGAAATTGAATTTTTTGAGCATACAAAGGAGCTCGGGAGTTTCTTAGAAAAGGCAATAGAAGAAATAATAGCTTCAAGCTGATAGCAAAAAAATACAGAGCCTAATCAGGCTCTGTATTTACCATTCAGTGGCTATGAACTCAGCTCAATGACACTATAAACGTCTTTCGCATTTCTACATTTAATTAGCTTACGCGCAAACACTTTGCGTCCATATACCTGGCTAAGCTGCGAAGATATACCCTTTAGGTCAGAAGGCTTTAACCCCAATGCTACGAATGCACTATCCTCATCAAAACCTTCAATGCGTTTTCCTGTCACTTGTTCATAAGCTCCTATGATATTCGCAAAGTCTGGCTGAGTCGCTGAAGCAATTTGGCTACTCTTGTTAACCGATCCTTGGATAGCCGCAGACGAACTTACTACTGATTGCTGGTTCAAGTTGGCTTGACCCATCGAGCGAATCAGTAGCTCTCTTGCCTGAATTCGGTCGAACTTCCCGTTTCGCGAAAGTGGAAGCTTGTCCAATTCAAGTAGCTTTGAAGGAACATGAGAGTTTGGCAAGCACTGCTGTGCAAAATCACGGATATCAACTGCGCTCGCCGACTGACCTTCAGCAACCGTATAAATCGCGCCTAAAGCAATATCTCCGTTACGCTCGGTATAATCAACAATCAATACTTGCTCAATCGTAGGGCATCGATTGAGTTCTTTCTCAACATCAGGAAGCGAGACACGCACCCCTCTCACCTTAACGTATCCATTAACTCGTCCAGCAAAGATGATATTTCCATCTTCGCGGTAATACCCCAGATCTCCGGTTCTAAAGGCTCTGACTTCGTCACCTTTATCATCAACAATGGTCACAAAGTCAGTTTGTTTTAGCTCACCGTCTTCTAGGTATCCTGAAGCAAGGTTTACCCCAACCGTCATGATTCGACCAACAACGCCCTGAGGTACGTGTTTTCCTAAACCGTTCATAATAAAGTACTTATTGCATGGAAGCGGTTTACCATAAGGAATTACGTCAACATCATCATCAACGAGGTCGTGCCATATACTCCAGATAGTAGTTTCGGTCGGACCGCCAAGAGATATTAATCGAATGTCTTGATCTAACTTTCTTAGCTCAGCGACGGTTCGTGGTTTGACGTAGTCACCACCTTGCGCCACCAATCTAAGCGTTTTCAGCTTTTCACCCTGCATACAGGTCAACAACATTTCCAAAATCGCAGGGACCGAAACCCAGATTGTAATGCCATGCTCTGCGACTAGTTGATTCCACTTGATGGCGTCTTTTTCATCACCCGCTTCAGGTAATACGATAGTAGCCCCGGAGGTAAAGTTTGCCAGAACATCAAAGACGGACATATCGTGATGGAATGGCGTAACTGACATCAAAACATCGTCAGATGTAATTTCCCATGCTTTACAGGTTTCCCCTACAACATTGGACGTTGCTCTACTGTTTACCACCACGCATTTAGGTTTCCCTGTTGTCCCTGAGGTGTACAAGTAGTAAGAGCCTTGTTCACTTTTGCTTAACGCCTCTAACTCATCGTTGGAAAAGTAAGG
>NZ_AFWJ01000074.1 GCF_000222685.1 Vibrio nigripulchritudo ATCC 27043
GGTCAGAAATCTGCAACGTCTGGCCGCCGAAGAGGGAGAGCGAGCAATCAATCATGAACCTCTGCGATGTGAGCTAACTCGCTTTTGAAAAAGGAGAATCAGATGATGAGTTACCGAGATAAGCTGAGTATTGAAAATAGTAAAGCATTAGTAACAGGTGCGGGACGTGGTATCGGTGCTGCTTGCGCTGAGGCTCTGGCAGAAATGGGCGCAAAAGTCTTTTGCACCGACTTTTCGTTCGAGGCAGCAAAAAGACAACGACTCACATTCGGGAGTTGGGATATAAGGCTGAAGCGTTTGAACTTGATGTAACAAATACGGTTGCGATTGAAGCGTTGGCCGAAAAGCTGCCCACTTTAGATATTCTGGTTTGTAACGCTGGTATCGCCAATAACTATGCGGCCGAGGAGATGGCAGATGACTCTTGGAATAACCTTATCAACGTGAATTTAAATGGTGTATTCAGAGTATGCCGCGCGTTTGGTAAAGGGATGTTGGCACAGGGTAAAGGCTCCATAATCAATATCGGTTCCATGTCTGGGTTTGTGGTTAATACGCCACAGCCACAATGTCATTACAACGCATCCAAAGCCGCTGTGCATCAACTGACAAAATCACTAGCAGTAGAGTGGGCAGATAGGGGAGTCAGAGTGAACGCTATTGCGCCTACTTATATTAATACTCCACTGCTCAATGATGTAGACATCGATCCGGCACTTAAACAGACCTGGATTGATATGACGCCTATGAAGCGAATGGGTAACCCAGATGAAATTGCATCCGTTGTACAGTTTCTGGCATCGCCAGCAGCCAGCTTGATGACGGGAAGCATAGTGAACGTAGATGGTGGGTATACCTGCCTCTAAGCTAAGCCCGAGTTGTATTAGGGGTGCTAAATCAAGGAAAGAACAATGAATACAATATTGACTGGAAAACACTACATTGGTGGAAATTGGTTGGAAGGGCGAGAACGATTTTATTCCGCTCCAACCAAAGGAGAACCAAAGCAGTTTTATTGTGGAACTGCAGAGCTTATAGATAAAGCTTGCGAAACGGCTGAATCGGCGTTTTTAGAATACAGTCATCTTAGTGCTAACCAGCGGGCGGACTTTTTGGATGCAATTGCCGAAGAACTGGATCTAATAGGTGATGACATCACTGAAATCGGAGTTTTAGAAACAGGTCTTCCAGAACCAAGGCTTATAGGGGAACGCGGGCGAACCACTAGCCAACTTAGATTATTCGCCCAGCATATCCGGGAAGGTATGCACTTGGATATCAGAAAAGATAAGGCACTACCTGAAAGAAAACCACTTCCACGCCCAGAATTAAATATGGCTCAGATGCCTGTAGGTCCTGTTGCTGTATTTGGGGCATCAAACTTTCCTTTGGCATTTTCTGTGGTTGGTGGGGATACCGCAGCCGCGTTAGCAGCAGGTTGCACTGTGGTTGTTAAAGGGCACTCGGCTCACCCGGGAGTGAGTGAGCTGGTGGCGACCGCTGTGGAAAAAGCAACCATTCGATGCGGTATTCCCGTTGGCACACTGAATTTGGTTCAGGGCGGGGATCGGAGTGTTGGTGAACGGTTGGTGACTCATCCGAATATACAGGCAGTCGGCTTTACCGGATCTTTAGCTGGAGGTCGTGCGCTATTTAATTTATGTGCAGCCAGACCAGAACCTATCCCTTTCTTTGGCGAGCTTGGTTCCGTAAACCCTGTTTTTGTGCTCAAAGGTGCACTTAAAGCGCGAGCAAAAGAGCTGGCGCAGGGTTGGGCGATTTCACTCACAATGGGAGCAGGACAGTTCTGTACAAATCCTGGGGTTGTGGTCTTGGTGAGAGAATCGGAAGGAGTTGAAGAATTTCTCCAACTGGCTGAGTTGGAGTTAGCCGAAACTGCAGATCAAACTATGCTAACGGAAGGTATCGCGTCAGCTTATTGCGATGGAAGCAAAGCGATGAATCAATCTACTGGTGTGGAAGAAATTATCGCGGCGAAAGCAGGAGTACGGAATGCAGCTCCGGGGTTATATATCACAAGTGGTCAGAACTTCATTGAAAACGAACACATTCAGGAAGAGGTGTTTGGTCCCTTGGGTTTGGTCGTTCTGGCAGAGGACGAATCAGAAGTCTTTACCATTGCCCGTAAAATCAAAGGTCAGCTTACTTGTACCATTCATATGGAAGAAGCTGACATAATACAGGCAGAGCAGCTGCTTCCCGTGTTGCAACGAAAAGCGGGTAGAATTCTGGTTAATGGTTTTCCTACAGGAGTAGAAGTTGCTGATGCCATGGTGCATGGTGGACCTTATCCGGCTTCAACGAATTTTGGTGCAACTTCGGTCGGTACGTTATCCATTCGTCGCTTTCTGCGTCCAGTCTGTTTCCAGAACTTTCCTGATGTACTTTTACCAAAGGTATTTAAGTAGTTTTTATCTACTGAAGATAAGGCTTTCAACCAGTTAGTCGAAAGCCTTTTTACCTGCCTTTAAAACTAAATATTCTAATAGCATGAATAGTAAGTCATTTTGTGAATTTCAAAGTTGTTAGAGTTTATGACGCTTACAGTTTGATTATTCGGTGACTATGTCTAAATCTTTTCTATATTGTATGTACTTCCACTTTACCCAGATGTAACATTGCTGCAACAAGCCATGAGCCGAACAGGGAGTTGTACAATGCAAGGTTCGTTTTTTAATCACTCTTTTCTCTACGACACACTGGACACAGACAGTGCTTTTGAGTCGAAAACCTTAACTCTTTCTTCTGGGCAGTTAAACTGGATTGATCGTGGGGTTCTGCTTTGGGAGCCGGTAAATACTTCGCCCGAATCTCGTCAGGTGATCATTTCTGCTGGTATTCATGGTGATGAAACCGCGCCGATGGAGTTAGTTGACCGTTTGGTTAACGATATTGTTTCTGATGCTTTTCAACCTTCTGCGCGTTGTTTGTTTATCCTCGGTCACCCTCAGGCGACCAATCAGCATACCCGCTTTGTGACAGAGAATTTAAACCGCCTGTTTGATGAAACCGAACGCCCTGAGACGATAGAAACCGAGATAGCTCAAAAGCTTAAGAAGCACGTAAAGGCATTTTACGAAGGTACAGAACAGTCGGTTCGCTGGCATTTGGACCTACATTGCGCCATCCGAGCTTCGGAGCACTTTACGTTCGCAGTTAGCCCTTATGTTGACCACCCTGTACGCTCACGCGCACTTTGCGAATTCCTAGAAGCGGGGCACATTGAAGCCTTACTGCTTTCCAATTCACCTACCAGTACCTTTAGCTGGCACACCGGACATTTTTATGGTGCTCAGGCATTAACAATGGAGCTTGGGCGAGTGTCTAAATTGGGTGAAAATGATCTGTCTGTTCTTAGCCAATTTGATTCTGCTACCCGAGCGCTGATTTCGCACTCTTCTTATTCTGAAGATCCAAAACCAATGAAGGTTTATGCGGTAAACCGAACCATTATTAAGCATCATTTGGATTTCAGTTTCACCTTTAAAGATGACGTAGCGAACTTTACTCGTTTCGACAAAGGAGAGTTATTGGGGTTTGATGGCGATGAACTGCTTTATGCAGAAGCCCAAAGTGAAGCGATTGTGTTCCCAAACCCGAAAGTTGCTCTCGGGCAACGAGCCGTTGTCATGGTATTGGAAACAGAAACTCGCTTTGAAAACGAACAGTTAGTATCAAATAACCCAGATTGATACTTGCGTAACCCGGTTTGATATCGGTATGGTAGCGGGATACTGACTAACCATGCCGATATGAACGTTAATCATCTTCTTCAACAAAAGCAAAAACGCTGGAAAAATTCCTTTCTGATAAGCGCAATTGCTCTCATGTTTCTTAGTTTGGCTTACCTCTCTATTGGTGAAGTCTTTATCTCCCCGTTCAACTACCTTGAACCTCTCAATAACATGCTTTTGACTGAGCTGCGCCTGCCAAGGCTTTTCGCTGCGCTTGCGATTGGCTCTGCACTGGCTATATCCGGTGCCAGTTTGCAGGTTTTACTGGGGAACTCGCTTGCAGAACCTGGGGTGTTAGGTATCTCCGGGGGAGCAAGTTTAGCCATGGTCGTCGTACTGTTTCTGTTACCCGTGATGCCAACACCAGAAGTCTCAATGCTGGCTGCAATAGTTGGCTCTCTTTGCTTCACACTGATCATCGTGGGCATGGCGAGAAGCATGAAATTGAGCACGCCAAGATTGCTGCTTGTTGGCGTGGCACTGGGTATTCTGTCTGGCGCTGTTGTAACCTGGGCGTTTTACTTCAGTGACGACATGAGCATGCGTGTGCTCATGTACTGGCTGATGGGAAGTATTGGTGGAACCAGTTGGCATCAACACACCCTAACTCTGCTGATGATTCCCGTCATTGTCTGGATCTGTTTTCAGGGCACTAAGCTCGACAAACTCATGGTTGGTGAAACACACGCGAAGCAGCTGGGTGTTAACGTAGACAGACTTCGTTGGCGTCTGATTCTTGCGGTTTCTTTGCTGGTGGGCATGTCTGTTGCCCTTGGTGGCATTATCAGCTTCGTTGGCTTGGTGGTTCCTCACTTGCTGCGTTTAGCGTTTGGAACGGAAAATAAATATCTACTGCCAATGTCTGCGATTGCAGGGGCAGGGTTATTAGTTTTTGCCGACATACTGGCACGCATCTCTCTTGATTCGGCGGAATTACCGCTGGGTGTTGTAACAACAACGATTGGTGCACCATTTTTTATCTGGATGCTATTACGAAATCATGATTTACGTTAATTCACTGTCCGTTGGCACAAGATTGCTTCCTCTTTCCTTTCAGATAGAGAAGGGGGATGTGCTTCATGTAATTGGCCCCAATGGAAGTGGGAAAAGCACATTACTCTCGGCAATTTCCGGTTTGTTGCCTTTCAAAGGAAACGTAGAGCTGGACGGCGAAGATATCCAATCGCTTACGCTAGAACAACTGGCATTAGCACGAGCCTATCTGACCCAGCAAGAGCGACCAGCGTTCTCCATGTCCGTCATTCAATTCTTATCTTTGTCGGTGCCCGTCGGTCATACCTTGAATGATCTTGGAAAGTCATTAGACGAATTACTGGAACAGTTGAACATATCGGACAAGCTGAGCCGAGAAACCCATACCTTGTCGGGTGGAGAGTGGCAACGCGTCAGGTTAGCTGCTATGTGTATTCAAATCATGCCGGAATGGAATCGATACGGAAAATTGCTGATTCTGGATGAACCCGCTGCGCCCTTAGATATAGGGCAAGAAGCTTTATTGTACGAATTGATTCAGCAAATATCAGAGCTTGGCATTACGGTTGTAATGGCTAATCACGATTTAAACCGCACCCTTCAGTATGCTTCAAAAGTCCTTTTGTTAGACAACGGTACTCTGAAAGGATTTGGCAATACAGATGATGTTATGCAGCCAGAGCTGTTAGCAAAAACCTACCAGACCTCGATTCGAAGAGTAGACATAGACGGACACCCGCATTTGATCTTCCGTTAGAAACAAAAAACCGCCCAGTGGAGCGTGGGCGGAATAGTGGGACTATTATAGTTAAAATAATGACTTAATAAGTTCTAGCTAAGAAATAGCAGGGTAAGTCTTATATCTCACACCCATCATCTGTTCCATGCAGTGTACGACCTGGCAGCTGTATCCGAATTCATTGTCGTACCAAATGTACAAAACACAGCGATTGTCCTGAGCAATAGTGGCAGCGCCATCGACAACACTTGGATGACGTGAGCCTACGATGTCTGTGGAGACCACTTCTGTAGATTCCGTGTAGTCGATTTGACCCGCCAGTGGAGAGTTAAGTGCCATCTCGCGTAGGTACTGATTCAGCTCCTCTTTGGATACTTCAGAATTCAGATTCAAGTTGGCTACCGCCATTGAAACATTCGGAGTGGGAACACGAATCGAGTTACCAGAAAGCTTTCCAGCCAGTTCTGGTAGTGCTTTAGCCACTGCGCTCGCCGCACCGGTAGAAGTCAGAACCATGTTCAGCGAAGCACTGCGTCCACGGCGCTCGCCTTTATGGAAGTTATCAATCAGGTTCTGATCGTTGGTGTAAGAGTGAACGGTTTCGATATGACCGGAATCAACACCATACTTGTCATTAATCGCTTTCAATACAGGTGTAATCGCATTGGTGGTACAGCTCGCAGCAGACACAATGTTGTCTTCTGGCTGAATCATGCTTTCATTAACACCAAATACAATGTTTTTAATGTCGCCTTTGCCCGGAGCGGTTAGTAGCACTTTGGATGCACCTGCGCAAGCAACATGTTGACCAAGACCTTCCGCATCGCGCCAAACACCTGTGTTGTCGACAATCAGAGCGTTTTGGATTCCGTACTGAGTGTAATCGACTTCTTCCGGGCTATTCGCATAAATAAACTGGATGTAATTTCCGTTAGCGATAAGTGCCTTACGTTCTTCATCGATAATGATGCTGCCATTAAACTGTCCGTGCACAGAATCACGGCGTAGCAGGCTTGCGCGTTTTTCTAAGTCGCCTTTTTTACCACCACGAACCACAATAGCGCGCAATCTTAGTGGGTAACCAGGACCACTTTTCTCGACCAATAGGCGAGTCAGAAGGCGACCAATTCGCCCGAAACCGTATAAAACAACGTCACGTGGTTCTGTCATTGGTTCGCCGTTTAGCGGTTGTACCAATGCAGTAGCAAGGTAATCGTTAAGGTTGCTTTCATCTTCATTGTTTTGCCAATAGCCATGGGCTAACTGACCAATGTCAACTCGGCAAGGGGATAGGGACATCTCGTTGAGTTGCTTTAAAACGGGCAGTGTTTGAGCTGGAGAAAGATCATCTCCGACATAACGTCGGGCTAAACGGTGAGCTTTAACAATATCAATGGTAGATGCGTTGATCAGAGGTCTTCCGAACAACAACACTTCTACGCCTTTTTGACGATAAAGCTGACCAAGAAGAGGGGAGATGGATTCAGCGTTAGTTTGGCTGGTTTGCCAGTCTAGAAGGTATTTTTCTGGACTCATCTTTACTTTGGACCTTTTCACGTTTTTTAGCTTAGATACAGCCTCACGGCTCAATCATAAGCTGGATTAGGGAATCGTATTTTGTAGGGTGTTTGTTATTATTTTGCGTGAAGAGTGTAAAGTTGAGTGGCTTATTCTGCTAGTAAAATTAATAGTGGTGTGAAGTGCGATGAATGAGAGACTTAATGGATTAAAGTTTCTTAGAATCCGGGAATTATCAAATGGAAATACAACAAAATATTTACATTTGAAGAGGCTTATTTTGCGACGTAAACGATTGGTGTCACACAATATTGATTTTTTATCAGGTTGTTACATTGGTAGTTGTGATGAAGTTGGCGGCAATTTCGCCTTGCCGCCGTTAAATGGAGAATATTTGTCCTTCGTTACGGCTTTTTAAATCGCTGAACTCAAAATTTACTTGCTGCAATTCAATTTGAGGTTCAGGAGCCAGTTGTGAATCTTTGTTTTTGTGATCCGACTCAGGGTAAGTCAGTACAATAGTTGTGGCTAATGCCGCCAAATAAAACACAAATACACTTTGTTTGCGTAATGCCTGCTTAATACGTGTTCGCTTACTTGCTTGTGATGTCATCATATTCTCCTTCTATGACAGCAGCTCGTCTTGGTGTAAAACCTTCTTTTGCCATTTTGCGTTCCATTCTCTTGCCCATAATCAATGCGGCAATGCCAATGAATACCGCCATAAACAGACCGGTGAACAGCGTAATTAATCCCACTACTATGGATGCGATAGAAACTAAGAATCTTTTCATTTTGTCTCCCTCTTTATTGTTGAAATTGATAATAAGGAAAGATCTATGAATGAAAGATGAATACGAAGTTCAGAAACATAAGCAAGTAAAATAGATATAGTTACACGAATAAATACAAAACTGTTGTTGCTTTAAAAGCGTTAAACCCTGAGAATAGCGCCCTTTTTGGGCACTCAGTGCCATCATTCTAACGAGTACAATATTATGAGTTTTTCCTCTTTGGGGCTGTCACCAGAACTTCTAAGAGCAATTGAGGAATTGGGGTATGAAACCCCGTCACCAATTCAGGCACAAGCCATTCCTCCAGTGATTCAAGGAAGAGACGTGATGGCAGCCGCACAAACCGGAACAGGAAAAACTGCAGGCTTCACATTGCCTTTGCTGCAGCGTTTGGCTGGTGGTAAAAGTGCGAAAAGTAACCACGTAAGGGCTCTGGTTCTTACTCCGACCCGAGAGTTGGCTGCACAGGTTAACGGCAGCGTGGTGAAATATGGCAAGTATCTGAACGTGAATTCAAACGTGGTATTTGGTGGCGTTAAAATTAACCCACAGATGATGAAACTGCGTAAAGGTTCAGATGTACTGGTCGCAACACCAGGTCGATTACTCGATCTTTACCAGCAAAACGCAGTGAAGTTTTCACAGCTAGAAGTGCTGGTACTAGATGAAGCGGATCGCATGTTAGACATGGGCTTTATTCGCGACATCAAAAAGATTTTGGCTTTGCTGCCAGAGAAGCGTCAGAACCTATTGTTCTCGGCTACGTTTTCTGATGATATTCGCGCTTTGGCTAAAGGCTTGGTTCATAACCCAGAACAAATCTCAGTTAGCCCACCTAATGCGACTGCAAAAACCGTCGAGCAGTACCTGTACAACGTCGACAAAAAGAAGAAGCCGTCCATTCTTGCCAAGCTAATTAAAGAAAACGACTGGTCTCAGGTACTCATTTTCTCGAAAACCAAACATGGTGCGAACCGACTAAGCCGATTCCTGGAAAGCGAGAATGTTTCTGCTGCCGCAATTCACGGCAACAAAAGTCAGGGCGCACGAATCAAAGCTCTGGAGCACTTCAAAACCGGGCAGGTTAGAGCGTTAGTAGCAACCGACATCGCCGCTCGTGGGTTAGATATTCCTCAATTACCTCAGGTTGTTAACTTTGAACTGCCGCACGTGCCAGAAGATTACGTTCACCGTATTGGTCGTACAGGTCGTGCAGGCGAGTCCGGCAAAGCGTATTCATTAGTTTGTGCCGATGAAGCCAAAGAGCTGTTTGCGATTGAGCGTTTGATTCAGAAGCTTATTCCTCGTGAAACAGTGGAAGGTTACACGCCAGTTCACGCACTTCCAGAATCTAAGCTGGACACTCGACCAGTTAAACCGAAAAAGCCTAAGAAGAAAAAGAAATTTGCACCAGAAGGAAGTGCTAACCCGAACAACACAGATGAAACGGGTAAGAAGCCTTTTAAACCAAAACGCAAGCCTAATCCAAGAAATGGTGCAGCAGGGCGTCGTGGAAAAGATGAAAATGGAAAAGGTGCAAACGGCAAAGCGAACGGAACCAAAAAAGATGCAGTTAAGAAAGGCGCACCTTCAAAAGAGGGCGGCAAACCTTTTAACAAGCCAAAGCGTCGTAAACCAAAGCCAACCAATACCATCAAGTAGCCTTGGCTAAAAAATCATAAAGAGTAGAGCGCCTTTTGGCGCTCTTTCAATATGGATTTACTGGCGCTCATTCAGAACTGCTCTAAACAGGAATCCTCGTTGCTGTAGCATTTAGGAACCCGAGGGCAAACAGCGCCGCGTGAGCAAATCAGCCTCGCCCGATTATCTATTCCCCGTTCTACCCAGTTAATATTCAGAATTCTCGCCACCGTCATTAGAAGCTTACGTACCTTCAATGGGATTACTGCGGTGCCACCGTTCTGAACGCACGCTTCTTTTAACAGAGTAGCCACTGCAACAGAATCATGTCCCTGCGCATCAATTGCTGGGTTAAGATCAACCCCCGTACATAGCACGTGAGGGTTTCCGGCGAGATCCGTCACCTTTTGAGACTCACAACAGTAAATATGAGGCACATCGTTCTGCATCAAAATGGAAATTTGAGCGACAGTTCGGTCATCGTTCAACTTATCTTCATTTGAAACCATTCTGAACACAGACCAATGCTGACAAGGGTCTTCAACCATTCGCATATTACCCCAGGGCAAAGGAATCCCGTTTCCTCGGTACACCGCTTTCAGCTTTCCGGGGTTGTAAGCATCAAAGTAATGCCAGTGCGGATAGGGAGAAACCGCGGTCATGCGCCTCATGGCGATAGATTCTGAAACGCCCGCTTGCTTGCACACACTGATTTCATAACCGTTCTGTCTAATAG
>NZ_AFWJ01000073.1 GCF_000222685.1 Vibrio nigripulchritudo ATCC 27043
GCCATGCATGCTTTGGAAGTGTTTCGCTTCACTTAAGTGTGAGAGCTTTTCTTCCAGTTCCTGATGGCGATCCGCCAGTGTTTCGTCTTCTACAACGCCCATCATTGGCGCGAGTTTATCCAGTAGCGATAACGCCTGCTTGGAAGCACTCAATTGACTGCGTTGCTGTTGCTCTCGGTTTTCAAGATCAGACAACTGACGCGCAATCTGATTGCGCTGGTCTCGAGCCACTTGCAGTGCTTGTTCTGGGTCGGATTCGAATGCGACAGAGATGTGCTTTGCGACGAATTCGTTGAAACCTTGGTATAGACGCTGAAGCTTTTGCGAATCGAACGCAGCTTTGGCGTGATTCTCTACCACTTCATCGCGCTCTTCACGTAGCAACGACAGACGTTGTTCGCGCGCTGCACGACCAAACAAAGGGATCTCTGGGAATCTGGAATAACGCAACTGACGATCATTCAGTTGGACGCATACCGCGCCTTCAAGTTCATCGGCATTGATGGAGCTGTCATCAAACGCATCCACATCACCTTCTATGATGTAAAGATCTTCGGGGCAATCGTCCAATTCCACCAGTTTTTCTTTAATGCCCGACAAGTCAGACACGACAATTGCGTGACGAGCTGGACCGTACATGGCACTGAAATAAGGCGCATCATCAATGGTAATGTCGTCATAAATCTCAGAAAGCAGCACTCCACCTAAGGTGTCCGCCAGACCTTTGAGACGAGGGTCGTTGGAACCACCTGGTGATGCCAAACGTTCAATCTCTTGATCCAATTGGGTACGGCGCTCATTCAGCTTGTCTTTTGCCATTGACTGCGCTTTTTCACGCTCAAGGACTTGCTGCATTTCCGACATAACCGCCTGGCTGTCGTATAAATCGGCTTCTGACTGTTCTTTCAGTTTCTCAAGCGCGTCATGTGCAGCAATCCATGTAGGTGCAATGGCTTCGTACTTCTTGATTTCCGCATCAGCGTCTTGCTCTTTACGGCGTAATTCACTGCGTTGCTCGCGAAGCACTTCTTGGTCGTGTTCAACCGATTCTACCGTCGCGCTATGACGCTCACGCTCTTGTTCCAGAGTGACTTCGTCATCCAAAGTAACATTGTGCTGCTTGTGATATTCGTCAACACTCAGTTTTGCTACACGCTGCTGGTTAAGACTGCGCTCTAAATCGCGATACTGTGCTTGCCATTGCGCTTCGTTTTGAAGCAGTTGTTGATTGTCGCGCGCTTTTTGCAAACTGGCTTTTGCCACGTCTGCGGCTTGCGTACGTTCAACATCACCCGCAATGCTTTTCACCAATTTGTATGCCAAATCAAACTGTTCTGCCGCTGCAGATGACATATCCAATTTGTGCTTAACAGAAAGAAGTGCTGTGGTTTTGTCTTGTTCAGACTGCTTTAACTCGCTCAACAGTGTTGCCGCGTTGTCAGCGGTTAACCCTTCAAAGCTTGCTAGCTCACGCGCTTTGTCTAACGCTTTTACCGCCTGCTGGTATTGCAGAGCGCGGGTTTGTTGAACGTCCAGGGCTTGTTGGTAATCTGCCAACTGCGTTTTCAAGCTATCCACTTCTTCTTCAGAAATGTGTGCCTGCTCTTCCGCTTCGCTCAAACGCTCCTGTGCTTCCTCCACTACCATGATTTGCTCTTCAAGGCGCTCACTAAGCTCCTCCAAGTCTTCTTGGTAGCGTTCAATTTTTTCTTGCTGGCGCAGTGCATTCTGCACGAGTTGTAGGTGGTCAGACGCCGCTTGATGATCTTGTTCCAGACCGCTTTCTTGCTCGACGAGCATTTCCAGCTCTTCTTGTACTCGGTTAAGAAGATTATTGTGCTCAATCAGCTTCTCGCGAGAGCCAAACAACTCCGCACGAAACGACATGGTGGACTCAAGCTTATTGCGACGGTCATTAGCGTGGCGCATGTAGTCTGCGGCAACGTAGTTGGTCGACTCAGTGATCAAGTGCTTGAACAAGTCACGATCGGCTTGAGTTGTTTTGATCGCTTCTAGCGTCATTCGGTTTTCACGTAGCGCCGATTCCATGTCCTGGAAGGCTTTTTTCACTCCGCCATTTTGCGGCAATAGGTAATCACGCAATGAACGAGTGATGGCACTGGAAATACCGCCATACAGCGATGCTTCGATCAAACGGTAGAATTTAGAGCGGTCGCCACTGTTACGCAGTTTCTTCGGCAACACACCGAATTCAAACATTTGTGAATGGTATTCAACCACAGAAGAAAACGCTTTGAACTGGACACCTTCGTGTGCCAGAGCGGTTTCTTTCACTTCATTAATTTGGCGAACGCGAGCGTGCTTGTCAGAAACCGACTCAATGAGAATGTCGGTAGGTTTGACATGACTTGGTAAGCCTTGAATCACGAATGGCTTGATGTCGACTTTTTTATCGCGACCCGCTACTTGCTGTAGCTTAACGGCGAACAACAAACGTTGATTACGTGAGTTCACCACGTCAAGCACGGAGTAACAGGCACCTGGCTGAAGCTTACCGTATAACCCTTTGTCACGAGAGGCTTGCGAACTGCCGGCTTCGGTTGTATTTCGGAAGTGAAGCAAGCTTTGGTCTGGAATAAGTGCAGTGATGAATGCCGCCATGGTGGTCGACTTACCGGCACCGTTACCCCCAGATAAGGTTGTAACAAGCTCATCAATATCAAAGGTACGGGCAAAGAAACCGTTCCAGTTGATCATGCTTAGTGATTGATATTTACCTCTTTCAATCATGCTTCACCTTCTAATTCTTGTTGTTCTTCTTCAGGTTCTTCTAGCAAGCTGACCTGGCTAGGCTCTTGTTGGTGCACTACGGCTTCACCATCACGGATCAAACGCAGTTGTGCTTCGCGAATGTCGTCGCCAACTCGCACATCTGCACCGAAGCGGAATACGGCTTCACTGATTCGGAATTTACCGTTTTCTCCAATTGGGATAATCATCCCTAGGCGGCGCAACCGACGCAGTGATGTACGAACTTTTTCAAACAGTTTTTCTTTGTCCAGGTCCGAACCCGTCGCACGGTTGGTAACCAGCTTCATCAGCTTTTTCTCATCAGCGAGGGAAATCAGCTCGTCATAAAGCTCTTGATTGGTGAAGATGCCTTCGTGTGCCAAACGCTCTGGGCTGAGATAAAGGAAGCACAACACTTTCCCCACCAGCATGTCGAGTTCAGACAAGACGCTTCGACCGATCAAAGATGTGGAACGTGGGCGAAGGTAGAAAAAGCCTTCCGGCGCTTTCACCAGTTCGGTGTTGTAACGTTGGTAAAACAACGCCAACTCGGTTTCAAAATCGCTTAGTAAAGCGTGGTTATCCAAGTCCTCAGAGGAGATATGGCGCCCAGCACGCAGTGCGCTGTCTAAAGCAGGAAATAGCGGGTTAGAAATCGCTTTTGCCAGTTTCTCTGGCATATATTCTTCAGTATTTATCGATGACATTTGCTTGTACCTTCGCACCAAAATCGTTAATTGCCTGCCAGTCTGGCTGAATCGCTTGATAATCGGATTCGGAATAACCTAAGCGCACGGCTTGGTCGACAACGATTCTGGCTAAATCAAAGTGATGAGTCTGCGGGTGAGTAGACAGGTAGTCTTTCAGTACGATACCGAGATCAATCGGTGCCCCCTGCTCTTTGTGAACTCGAAGCATGTCACTGATGCGCTCCGATAACTCATCGTTCACTTGTTCAAATTCTTCGTATTCCACGTCCAATGGCACTTGCCCCATGACTTCATCGTCACGCAGCACAAGCGCTTCATCACGCATGTCTCGAAGCCTTTCGGCATCGGCGTAAGTCAGCATCCATGGTGCATCAAAGTATTCATTAACGGACTGACGCAACCTTTGGCTAAAGGCGCGATTTTTATCCATATCAATGGCAGTACGGATGAATTTGTGCACGTGGCGGTCGTAACCAATCCACAGGTCGATGGCTTGCTGACCCCAACTGATGATGCGGTCTAATTTCATCTGAAGACCGAAAAGCGCTTCCTCGACGAACTCCAGTTCGTCTTGCCCGTACACCAGTTCCTGAATATCAAGAAGCTGAGTCTGCATCTCGTCACCTGCCGCTTGCAGGGTGTCTTGCAGCTCTTTCAGGGTGTCGGACGTTTCACTCAGCAAGGCTTCACAACTGTTGATGGCATCGCGCCAGTCTTGGTTTAGCAGTTCAGCAATCTGGTCTTTCACCGATTGCTGTTGCTCGTCCATTACGCGCTGGTTTAGGTCAATTTGGTCAAAGATCTCCCCTACGGAGTACTTAAGCACTCCGTATACGTTTTTCTTCCAGTGACCTGGCGTTCCGCCTTCTTTGGCAGCGGCAATGGCTTTTTCCATTTCATCTGCCACCATGGACAGCTGAATGGACAACCGAAGTTTAGAAAATTCACGATGGCGTACGTAGTAGTCCGTAATCCCCACCGCTAAAGGTGACAAGCGATAGATACTCGCTCCCTCAGTCATTTCACTTGTAAAGCGGCTTAACAACTTTTGTTTAACCATTTCATTAATGGCGTTGTTCGCACGAAATGCTGAGGCTTCCCCCGTGTCATCAAATAAGCGGGTGACAATCGAGAACGCGTCGTGCAATTCTCCTTCACCCAGCTCTTCATCGAATCTCTCGTTACTTAAAACGGCTAACGCAATTAGAAAAGCCAGACGTTCAGTAGACAAGTTCAATGAGAAATCGTGTTGTTTTACCCAGCCAACCAATTCATCGATTGGTTGCTCTACAACATCTAGAGTTACATTACTCATTGTTCATCCTGTTATTGTGCCTTTCTTTTCGCCCATACGTGAATGTAGCGTCCTAAAGAAAGGTAAGGCTCCTGACGACACAGTTGTCTTTCAAGTGCCAGTACATCTTCAAATTGATAATCGCCCATGTACTCCATATTGCCTATGTAGTCGTGGAAGGAGCGAATACCCGATTTACCACATATTTCAAATCCGGCGTCTTCTATCCACTGATAGACCTCTTCCGGCTTCAAACCTTTTTGAGGCTGAAGTTTAAAGCGTTTTCTGTGCGGCATTCCCTCTAAAATGTGAGGAATATTGCCGCAAATCACGTTTTTTAACACCAAACCATGATGGTTGTAGAACATGATAGAGCCAACTCCACCCGGTTTGATTTGTTCAAGCACTTTTTCAAGCGCTGTTTTTGGGTCTCCTAACCACTCCATGACCGCATGAAAAAGCACCATATCAACTTTCTCTGTGAGGTGCTGTTCAATTTCTTGAACTGGAGAGTGAACTAGCTGATATTGGGAAAGCAAACCGTGTTTTTCAATGTCTGCTCTAGCCAGCTTTAGCATTTCAGAAGATAGATCACAGAGTGTGACATCGTGTCCGCGTTGGGCAATTTTTTGCGACATTTGCCCAAGACCACCGCCTGCATCAAGGATTTTTAATCGGCGGCTTTCATCATTGAGCTCACTTAATGCTACAATTAAATCTTCCCAAACAATGGTTTGACGTATATCACCTTTCTCGGATCCGTAGATATTTTTTGCGAATTTGTGGGCAATATCGTCGAAATTACGATCTTCTGTCACTGTGGCTTAGGTTATCATGGCTATTCGTGCCGCTTATTCTGTCACAGGATAAGAAGTAATAAAGGCTTCATCGCCTTTTTCATAATCAAGTGATGATTTTTCGGGCTATTTAAGTATGTTTGAGCTGAAAAAAGTGTTTTCTGCGCTGCTGATGCCGCTCCCAGGCTTTTTGATAATTGGGGTGGTTGGGTTATTGTTGGTCATGTTCACGTTGAAACGCGGTACAGGCTGTTTTCTTATTTTCTTATCTTTTGCTGGTATTTTTCTCTCCTCTTTCCAACCTGTTGCCAGCAGTTTACTGATGCCCATGGAGCGCCAACACAAAGGATTTTTACCCGTTGAAGGAACCATTGACTATGTCATGGTATTGGGAAGCGGGCATGTTGTTGATGATGATATTCCCCCAACTTCAGAATTAAGCGGTACAGGATTAGTAAGACTAGCCGAAGGCATTCGTATTTTGCGCATGTACCCGGGGGCAAAACTCATTTTATCTGGCTATGGTGGCGGTTCTGAAATCAGTAACGCACGTATGATGGCTAAGGTCGCACTCGCTCTTGGCGTTGCCAAACCCGATATTATCTTACTAGAAACCGCCAAGGATACTTGGGAAGAAGCCAGGCAAGCATCGGTATTTGTCAACAATAAGAATCTTGTTCTGGTGACCTCTGCCAGCCATATGACACGAGCATTGCGCGAGTTTCATGATGCAGGTATGAACCCTACTCCTGCGCCCACCAACTTCTTGGCTTCAAATTTGGTCAAGCAACCTTGGAACAAATATCGACCTCAATCTGGATATCTAATGTGGACTGAGACCTATTGGCATGAGCGTTTAGGGCTTTGGTGGCAAACACTTCGTGATTTTGCAACCAACTCAAATGCCCAGTTAAACGAAGCATCTTAACTGCTTTGAAATTATGAAATAAAAAAACCGAGGCTTTAACCTCGGTTTTTTGTTTATCATATTGAACGTTCGAACTTAGTCCCCAGCAAACATGTAACCTTCTCCGTGAACCGTCACAAAGATTTGTGGGTTCTTCGGATCGAATTCCATTTTGGCTCTCATTCTTCTGATCAGAACATCTATCGTACGATCATTTGGTGCATCAACCCGATGACTGATCATATTCAAAATACGTTCACGACTTAATACCTTGTTCGGATGGGAAGACAAAGCAACCAGCAATTCATACTCTGCTTTAGTGAGTTTTACAGGCTCACCATTTTTGCTCAACGCCCGACGTTGAATGTCGAATGTCCATTCACCAAATCGAATGAGCTGACCAGTTTCTTCTTTCTGATCGGCTCGTGCTGGTACATGTCGCGCTGCAGAAATTCTCCACAATAGGTTCTTCACTCGAACCAACAGCTCGCGTAATTCAAAAGGTTTTGTCACATAATCATCAGCACCCATTTCGAGCCCAACGATTTTATCAATGCTATCCGTGCGTCCTGTGACGAGAATGATCCCTATATCAGATTGGCTACGTAGTTCACGAGTTAGCATCAGCCCGTCTTCACCTGGCAGGTTGATGTCCAGCATGACCAAATCAACCGAGTTTTCTGTCAGTGCAGAACGCATTTGTTCTCCACTTTCAGCTTCACTCACCTGATAGCCTTCATTCTGGAAATATCCCACCAATTTACTTCGGGTAACCACATCGTCTTCTACGACTAATACGTGATAGCTCATTTACACCACTTTCTTTTGTATTTATAAGGTTTAATTTGTTCGTCGTTATAATTGAAAAAAAAGACAAACTCGCCACAGTTTATTTGCGACTCTTTATATTCTATTCACAAATCGTTACATTTCTAGCGAATTCACTAAAATCGAGTTAATTTCCTAACTTTTATTGATTCAAAACAACCTATCTGTTCCTGTTAACAATCCTCTATTTCCTTTCATTTTTCGCCATTCTTTGGAATAGTTCTGTTCATTTTTATCCGTTAAAATTGCGTCATCTATTTCGTCCGGAGTGTTAACGCCATGCAAGAAACCAAATTATTCAATGAGAAGCGAGCGGAAATATATTGGTGGCTATCGAGTTTGTTTGCTCGTGAGATGAGCGATGAAGAACTTGCGAAATATCAAACTGCTGAAATTCGGGGTTTTATTGGTGGCTTGGCAGAAAACTGTACGCTCAACTCAGCAGCTACACGCTTGATCGAAGCGTTGAATAAACTACAAGACCGCGAAGATGCAAGGCTGGAGCTTGCGGCTGATTTTTGTGGGTTGTTCCTGACCACCGATAAGCACGCGGCACTGCCCTACGCATCCATTTACCACTCAGGTCTGTTAAATGGTGAACCAACCAGGCAGATGGAAGCGCTATTGCTTGAAAAAAACATCGCCATGATGGAAGGCCTCAAAGAACCTGCCGATCACCTTGCAATTCAATTGGATTTTCTGGGTAATTTGATTGTTAAATCAAACGAAACTCTCAATGAAGAAGCGCTTGAACAAGCACTATTGGAACAGAAAGATTTTATTGAAACACATCTAATGACATGGCTGCCGCAGTTTAATGAAAACTGTCAGAAGTATGATGACTTTGGTTTCTATGCCTCTGTTTCTCAGCTTTTAATAGACTTCATCCAATTGGACTGCGATTACATAGCTGGAGAATAGGTATACCAAAGCAACTGCGAGATATTTGGCGATAAGACATGAGATATAAACCCAGTTGCTTAATTCGAATTCATTATCTTCATAAATGTGACACTTGGTATAAATTTTTACGAATCCGTCCATTGTCTAATGCCGAATTAAAGACTAAGATCGTGATCGCAAACGATAAAATATGAAATCGCTGAAATGTTCAACCTAAGCCGCTGTTTTAATAGCGGTTTTTGTGTTTTTAGCCGAATTTAAATAATACAATTAAAATCCGCCCGCTGAATTTTGATTTTACCTCTCAGCCAGGCTCTACAGGATATTTGTTTTATGGCCACAATTAAAGATGTCGCACGACTAGCCGGAGTATCGACTACAACGGTATCCCACGTTATTAACAAAACTCGCTTTGTCGCTGAAGCCACACAAGAAAAAGTAAAAAAAGCAGTCGATGAACTGAACTATGCACCAAGTGCAGTAGCACGAAGCTTAAAATGCAATACCACTCGAACGATAGGAATGTTAGTTACACAATCAAGCAACCCGTTTTTTGCCGAGGTTGTTGATGGTGTTGAAAGCTACTGTTACCGACAAGGCTACACACTCATTTTATGTAACACTGGTGGTATCTACGAGAAACAACGCGACTACATCCGTATGCTGGCAGAAAAACGCGTCGATGGCATCTTAGTCATGTGTTCTGATCTGACTGAAGATCTTCGCGAAATGCTGGATGCACATGCCTCTATTCCTAAGGTCATCATGGACTGGGGCCCTGAAAGTTCTCAGGCAGATAAGATCATTGATAACTCCGAAGAAGGGGGCTATCTGGCAACCAAGTATCTGCTCGAAAATGGTCACACTGACATCGCTTGTTTAACTGGTCACGAAGAAAAGGTAGCGTGTATCGAGCGTGTAGAAGGTTACAAGCGCGCACTGAATGAGTTTGGTGTGGAGTTCAATCAAGAACGAATTCTTGTGGGTAACTTTGAGTGTGACACAGCCGTTATCGCAGCAGACAAGATCCTAGCGATGGACAAACGCCCAACTGCTGTATTCTGTTTTAACGACCTTATGGCACTAGGTGTGATTAGCCGTTTACAGGAGAATGGTTTGCGTGTTCCTGATGACATATCAATCATCGGTTACGACAACATTGAACTGTCTGGGTATTTCTCACCTCCCCTGACTACCGTTCACCAGCCAAAACGTCGTGTCGGGAAAACCGCATTTGAAATCTTACTGCAACGAATCAAAGACAAAGAGCACGATAAGAGAATCTTCGAAATGCATCCGGAGATCATAGAGCGAAGTTCTGTTAAAAAGTTAAATTGATTTAGTTAATTCTAATAAAGCCTGGTTATAATCCAGGCTTTTTGCGTTTTTGGTCAAATAAGAAACAATATTTATATCTATGCATTTATTTTTTGGATTAAGATCACATTAGAGGCATCTCGATGTGATTCTTGTTCAATTTTTTCTCTATGATTTTACTGTCACGCACAGGGCAAACCATTTGAAAAAGTGGGACGCAAAGCTTCCGGCCTAAATGGATGTATAAAAAATCCAAATGGTAGCGGGGTTGCCGATGGCAAATATGCATACTTCTTTTCCAGAGTTAACCGAACTCTGACATCTGGCTGCATCACTTTGCTATTTTTTCTCGGACCTGAACTTAGTAGTGGCATAACTTCTTTAGCCGAGACAGTACAGCATGGATAAACCAATACTTAAAAACTCATTGAAGCTATTTGAACCATTAGGGACGATTAAATCACGTTCAATGTTTGGTGGTTTTGGCATTTTTGCCGACGACACTATGTTCGCCTTAGTAGTTCAAAACACGTTACATATCAGAGCTGACTCAAAAAGTGCTCAAAAGTTCGAGCAACAAGGTCTAAAGCCTTACGTTTACAAAAAGCGTGGATTCCCGGTCGTCACCAAGTATTTTGCCCTCCCAGAAATCAGCTGGGAAAATACTGACGACATCAT
>NZ_AFWJ01000072.1 GCF_000222685.1 Vibrio nigripulchritudo ATCC 27043
TATGAACCGGGCGCAATCAGGGGAAATCCGAGATTAAAGTGGTAAAGCATCATATGGCTTGAGGCGTGACGACCAACGTTGATCACTTTATCTGAAAGCGTAATTTTGTTGCTACCGATTTCCATCTCGATTCGACGTTGAAGTTTTAAAGTGGTCACAAGCGGGATAGTTTGCGTAAACTCCGTCTCGCAATACACATAGGGTGCATCAACGTCCTCAACCACCCCGTAGCCACGAAGAATCGCCGGCTGATAAGCCCCTCCACCATGCAAAGGGTAAACGGCGTTGTAGTGCTTATCTGAATCAACATTGAATCGAGTTTCAGTATCCGGTTGCCTGATATGATCGAGACCGCAGGTATTAAGAAGCCCTCCAACCCCTTGTAAGAAACCTTGCCCGTTACTTGATTCAGGGTTCATTTGCCAGGGCGAGCAAAGCCCTTGAGGAGTATGCCAGGACAAAGTCTTACCTTGATAAGTCAATCGACCCAGATCGCCATTCCCGTCGACAATCACCTCAATTTCAAGACCACTCCCGGAGCGCATTTCTACAACACGCACTCCTCTTTCTCGCCCATCCTGTAACGATATCAGGCGTGCTCCAACGTGGACTTGTGACCCTGCAGTCCAGTCGCTGAGTTGGTCGAAATGAATACCATGAACTTTCGTCCGACTCATTTGACCGCTCCTGCCGTTAGCCCACGCACGATAAACCGTTGACCAAATAGAAGCGCAATTAATGCCGGGATGGCTGAAAGCACTGACGCCGCCGCCATTTGTGTATATTTGATTTCCTCTTCTTGCGCGTATTTTGCAATCGCGACAGGAACCGTACCCGTTTCGTTATTGGTTAGAGCAAGCGCAACCGGGAACTCATTCCAACTGAATACATAAATTAAAATTGTTGTAGCAACCAGACCGGGAGCCATAATTGGCGCGATTACACGAGTAATCAGAGTTAGAAACCCAGCACCGTCTACGTAGGCGGCTTCTTCAAGTTCCTTGGGAATCTCCCGAAAGAAGGACGCCATCAACCATAAGGCAATAGGCAAATGAAGGGTTACGTGAGCCAGAATGACGGCTAAGTAGTCGTTGCTAATACCAATGTTTCTGAACATCTCATACCAGCCACTTGCCAGAGATACTGTTGGCATAAGGTTGAACGCCATAGACCAGACGAGAAATACGTTGATGACCGACTTAGGCCAGTTCATTCTGAACAACGAGTAACCAGCGAAAAACGCAATAATGATGACAATGAGCGTGGTAATAGATGTTACGACCACGCTATTAACGAAATTTCGAGTATAGTCAGAAGTCCGGTCAAACAAGACCTCCTGATAATTGTGCAAGGTAGGTGTGAACAGGACGTCTCCCATCAACAGTGAAATTTGTGTCTTAAGTGAAGACAGCGCAATGTAAACAAAGGGGGCAAACGTAAGCGCGACCGCCAGTAAAAGAAAACCATGCAGACAGACGTCGCGGCTGAGATGACGATTGTTGTTGCCTCTACGGGGTCTCATTGGGTCATCTCCTTTTCTTTACGGGCATTGAGCGCAATCACAATGACGATGGAAACAAAGAACACCAGCGAAACCGAAATTGCTGAGCCATATCCCACCTTATCCTGAAGGAAAAACCGCTGAAAAATAGTGAAGCTTATGACTTCTGTAGAGGTTCCTGGTCCTCCGGATGTCAACAGGTAAACTTCATCAAATACTTTGAATGCGATAACCGCTCTAAATAGAAATGTCATCACAATAGCGGGCATTAACAGCGGCAAAGTGATGTACCACAGCTCCTGCCAGGAGGTAGCGCCGTCAACCTTTGCGGCTTCGGAAACATCACTGGGCAAAGACTCAATCGCTGCCAGCAGAAGAAGAAAAGAAAAAGGAGTCCAGTGCCATATATCGACAACAATCACCGAAGCCAAGGCTGTATAGGTTGACCCCAACCAGTCGTGACCGGGAATTCCAACAAACTCGAGAATGGTGTTGATGATCCCAAATTCAGAGTTGTACATCAGGCGCCATATTGCACCAATGACAATTCCAGGAATAAGAATCGGCAAAATTAGCAGAGCGCGATAAGTTTGGCTTCTCTTACCAATCTTTGAACATAAGAGAGCTAAAATAAGCCCAAGAAACACCTGTGCGCTTGTCGCAGTCACAACCAGAATAAGTGTGTTCTTGATACCCGCCACAAATAATGGGTCACCTGGCATTGCAGCGAAGTTAGAAAGCCCCACCCAAGAGGTAACTTTTTCACCATCTTTCCACGAAACATCGAAAAAACTGGTCAGAAAAAGGTTGGCAATTGGCAACAACGCCAGAACCAGAAAGATCAACAATGCAGGGGCAAGAGAATACATTCTCCCTCTAGAGCTGATATTGAAATTGCTAAACATTGGATACCCGCAAAAAGTTTTGAAGAAGCTAAGTGAGCCGGGTAAGCGGCTCACAAAGAAAAAACGGTCACTCAATCAAGTCTGGTAGACGACCTGTCTTGTAACCTGCTTTTTTCAACACTTTTTCGAGATCTGCAGCCATAGAATTCAAAGCCTCAACAACGGTGATTTCCCCTGCTACGGTACGATTTAACCCTAATTCCATGATTGCTGCCAACTCAGCGCCTTCAGTAATAGTCCACATACCTTTTGCGAGTGGAGACGCTACACGCATTGCTTGCATATATCGGTTTTCAGGCTGCTCAGCAAACTTCGATTCGTAAGCCGCGGCACTAACTGGAGCGCCCCCCAATACAGCGTATCTAATTTGTGTATCCGGTCTTTGGAACCAATTCAGAAATGCGAGCGCAGCTCGTTTGTTGGCATCAGGCAGGTTCTTAGGAATCCCACCGAGCCAGTGACCTAATGCCGGGGTTGAAGGATTGCCCGGTGCCGAAGGTAATGTTGCGTATCCAATTTTTCCGACAACGGCCGATTTATTCGGGTTGTCCATTTGAGCCCAGGCGGCGGCAGGAAGAACGGTATGTGCAAGTTTTCCCGTTACCAAGAGTTGAATCAGGTCACCTTGCGTCAGATTGGCAGAATTAGGAGGTCCCACTTCGTTAGCAAGATCGATGTATGCCTGAAGCGCTTTTCTTCCCTCTTCACTGTTAATTGTGACAAAGTAATCACCGTTTAGCGCATCTCTAAAATACGAACCGCCAAACCCTTCAATGTAAGGGAAGAAATCCCACGTAATGGACACGGTTCCACGTCCGGCACGCTGAGCAATGCCGTACATCTTTTTTGGGTTGTGTAGTTTTTTCGCATTTTCTTTTAGTTCATTAAATGTGGTTGGGGCAGACCACCCTCTCTCTTCATAAAGATCTTTTCGATAAAACATCAGAGTGATGTTCGGGTTAACTGGAACGGTTAACAGCTCACCGGTTTCTTTACCCATAGCCTTAGTTTCACGGTTGAACCAAGGGGTGCCACCGTACTCATAAATTTGAGGATCCAACTCAAAATCAGGATCGATATTTTTCAGTGGTTCGAGAAAGCCTCCGTGATACATTTCTGGATAGAATATTCCGTTTATGATCAGTAAATCGAACTCACTTTCTGATGACCTAACGGCATTTCGTTGCTTTTCCAGACTTCCGGCATACGGGTTAACGTCCAGGTTAATCTCATTCCCTGTTTCTTCTTCATAGAGATCCGCGATGGCTGAGAACCCAGCCAACCAGGGTGACTGATTGATCACCACATTAACCGGGACTTCTTTAGCCTGCACCATAGCCACATTCCCAATCATGAAAACCACAGTGCCAAGGGAAGCGAATTTCACTAAACGGGTAATCGCTTTTTTAAGTATTCCATTACTCATTTTTTCCTCTCATACAATCCGTGTACGTGAATACTTATCATTTTTTAAAATTGTACAAAAAACAATCTTCTTTTAATTTGATTACTCAAACTTTTGGTTATACCTTGGGCTGAGCCTTAACCGTATTGGAGGGCTAAAAGCATGCTAACTTCCAGAAGACTCCAGCATTTTCTGGCTGCCATGGAGCAACGTTCATTACTCAAGGCAGCCGAAAGCGTCAACCTGAGTCAGCCAGCGTTATCCAAGAGCATTTCTGTTCTTGAAGAAGAGTATGGCGTTAAGTTTTTTGAGAGACACCCTCGCGGACTGGTTCCAACTGTGTTTGGTCACGCCATGGAGTTTCACGCCAGGCGGATTTTGCTGGATTTCGAACAGTCAAAACAGGACATATCGACTCTTGCATCAGGCTCGGCTGGCAAAGTTAGAATTGGCTCGGGTCTGGCTTTTATTTCATACGCCGAAAAGGCAATGGTTCAGCTAGAAGAAAAGTACTCTGGAGCAGATTTTGCGGTTATTACCGACTACGCCGAAGGGTTAAGGCATGCTTTAATCGAAAACCGGATCGATATATATGTTGGTATGGTTAATCAATTGGTCGAAGACGAAAACTTTGAAACTACCCTAGTCGCAGAAGACAAGATATTAGGGCTTTGCCATAAAAGTCATCCGTTTGCGAATCGTCATGTTTCAATCGATGATCTTAAGAATCACGACTGGGTAGCCCCCGAAAGAAGCGAGGTAGCCAGAACCGCTCTGGAGTCTTTTTTCTTCTCAAAGCAGTCCCCTTTTCCAAGGTTTCGAGTGGTTACCAATAACCCCGATATACTTGGCACATACGTGCGAGACAAACAGATGCTAAGTTTAAGCCCGGAAGGAAGCGTTGGTGACTTTACCCGTTACGGCTTAACCTGGTTTCAGATAAAGGATTTTGACTACGTTAGGAAGATTGGCGTCGTAAGGCGGAAAAACGTCATTGCCCCGCCTTTAGTCGATATATACAAGCATTTGCTAATTCAGATTATTGAGGACGCTTTCGCGCAACTATCGGTTGTTCGTGACTGAGCGTGATTTTGGAGAAAAGAAATAAGGGAAGTGTTCTCACACTTCCCTTATTTATAACACTAGCGATTGAATCACTGATTGGCAGTGTCGCTTATATAACAAGCCTAATCACTGAAACAACCACACACCCTGGTCGGCGAATTCCTTCAATCTCGACCTTAATCTCACGCTCTATTTCAAGACCTTTTGCTACCGGCGTAACTTTAAGCAATGTGCTTCTTGCACGAATGCGATTACCAGCTTTAACCGGATACGGGAATCTGACCTGATTAAGACCAACGTTAACCGTCATCTTCGCAGTAGGAAACTGAGGCTTTTCTGGATCGACACTGTCAGTCAGGCGAGAAAGCATAGAAAGAGTCAGGAAACCGTGAGCAATCGGTGTTTTAAAAGGTGACTCTTCAGCGGCACGTTCAGGATCTGTATGAATCCACTGCATGTCTTCAGTTACGATACCAAAAGCATTGATTCTATCCTGATCGATAGTCAACCAGTCACCAACATGAATTTCCTCTCCGATCAAAAGCTGCAATTCACCATAGAGCTTTTCACCTTCTTCAGATAAAACAACTTGCTGTTTAACAACTTCTGGAGAGTCTTCATTTATCGCCGGAGTGTTGTGATCTTTAACCCACGGGAAAAGATGTTGCGCATGCGCCCTATTAACAATATCACTCCAGTATTCGCGCAGCATCGGAGACATCAACTCGCGAAATTCGAAATGATGCTTTTTAGCCAGTGACTCACTTTTGTGTTTGAGAATATCAACAACTTTCATATAAAACCTTATTACACAACAACTCGCATAAGAGTTCTTAACGGTAATTTTGAATGAGAATAATAGAACTGGCAAATACTTTCGGGCGAACAAGTGTTGTCTGAAACTCTATTAATCTAATTAAACCAATAAGATAAGTAATAAAACATTATTTTATTGAAGGATTAACCTATTTCCCGCTTTTGTATAATTTTAGGTCTCAGCTATATATTTATGTCATTTTTCAGTCATATATAAATTAAGTGAACAATAACGCGGCGAACTGACTAAATAGACGGCGAACAGTCTGAAAAAGTTAATTTTTCTCTTTACACGAATTCGCTATTTCCATAATATCTGCCTCGCAACGGAGAGATGGCTGAGTGGTTGAAAGCACCGGTCTTGAAAACCGGCATACGTTAATAGCGTATCTAGGGTTCAAATCCCTATCTCTCCGCCACATTTTAGAAAGCCGCTGGAATTTCCAGCGGCTTTTTTCGTTTATTGTCCCGTTATGAAATCGCTTTAATCATCAAAATATCGAATACCAAACAATCCATTTCAAAGCCGAGTAAATGAAATAAGAAGTGGATTGATTATCTCCAACTCAATGCTGCCTTCCTTTTCCAAATTTGTTCTTTGTCGCAAAATTAGTCCATAATTGGACTTTATATCAATAATGATTTATTTTTGGATTATTGAAGATGTTCGAGGCAGTCGTTATGGTCCAGTCAAATAGCTCTTTTAATATTGAGTCCGTTTCAACCGATGAAAAGAAAACCCGATCTACCGGGTTAAAAGCCGCGCTCAATATCTTAGAAAAATGGTCATTAACCAATCAGCAAATGATGAGTATTCTCGGGCTTAAAAAAAGCCAGTTCTTTAAAGCCAAGTCCGATCCGTTTTCATTGGCGGTCAGTAATGATTTGCTTGAAAGAATCAGCCTGGTTCTAAATATTCACGGGGTTTTGAGAACCGTGTTTAACAACCCAGAACTGGTTTATGGCTTTATGACCAGTCAAAACCACAACACCTTTTTTGAAGGCAGAGCACCAATAGATGTGATTGAAGGTGGGAATTTTGGTTCACTGTATGACGTTTATCACCGAGTGAATGCTTTACGCGGGGGACACTGGCAGTGAAGGAATGCAAAGATAAAGAGTTCACGAACGAAGTTGCATTTCGGTTGATTCCTTCTAAGTACCCCCCTATTGCATTATTTGACGATGTTGCCGACGAAGAAGAGTTTGCGGCGCTTTATGCCATTCAGGAACTGACCAACCCACGAATTCAAAACGAATTAGGTAACCTTACTCTGGTTGACACTTCAGAGATTCCATTTGGAATTGCAGGTTGCAGTTATGCGATCGCGCCTTTTGTCCATATCAGTGGAGATGGTGGTCGTTTTAACGACGCGCAATTTGGTGCCTTCTATTGTGCTGAAAATATGGAAACCGCGATCAGTGAAGTGTCCTACCATCAGGTACGTTACTTGAATAATATTGAGAACTGCCCTTTCGAAGTCATTACCTATCGTGGGCTTGAGTGTCAGTTTACGGCAAAACTTAAAGATTTAACCTCGCTTCCCATGGAACACGATGTTTATAGTAAAAGTCATTATTCTGCGGGGCAGCAACTTGCCAGAGAGCTGAAACAATCAGGTTCTGATGGTATTACGTATTTTTCTGTGCGAGCCAGAAAACCGGAAGAAGTGTGCTTTGCACTTTTTGCACCCAGATTGATCCAAAGGATTGTACAGACAGCACATTTTGAGTCGTTTTATAGTAATGGAGCCATTACTAAATTCGAGAAAGTGTCACCCTGTAACGCAGAGCAGGATTAATCTCGGTCAGCCACCACCAATTCGGAGAAACCAGTATTCCTATCGTACTCGCGTGAGAATGTGAGCCGTTCATAGCTATGAAGAATAAGCTCAGCAGTAGTATCGATGCACGCACCTTCCATCAAATGCCCACCTACCACTTCCCCACTCTGCTTTGATACCGAAATATGGATATGTTGATGTTCGGGTGTGAGTGTTCCCATGACAGAGACGATTTCCAAAGGTTCGGAAAGTCTCAAATATTCGCTGGCTCCCGCTAAACGCAGACAAGCCGTAGATAGACTACCGATACATGAAGCAATGGAACCTGCTTGAATCTGCTCGGTTTTAACAATGGACGATATGGCACTTTTCAGATCTTGACCGCGAGTCAGTTGGACTGCGATGGGTTTTACTTGAGACATTTTGTAGATACATCAGGACAACATGGTCGAGCGATAATAGCTTATTTCACAGCTCTCATCATGTGTTCAAATCGCTCTTTGCTGCTCGACGTACGGCTGTTTGAAGTCAGCTTAGAAACTGAAAAAGACACGAGCAACATCGAAACGCTTACAACCAAAACCTGTATCAGGTGACTGCTTGCCGAGTCGCTCATTCCCTTTACCCACAGTAACATGGCAATAGTACATACATTGGCGCTCACCAGAATTTTACGACAAACCAGATACACAAAGTCATCAAACCAGGCCATAGATGTCAGTAGCTTAAAGCTCCTACGAAAACTGTTCCAGTAATAAACAGACCATACGGCATAGAACAACATAAGCACGCTCTGACTCCACATCTGCTGGTTCAGCTCGCCAACTAGAATCAATGTGCAGATACCAAGAAACAAGGTTACTGAGAGGCTTAGCACTACATAAGCCAATCTGTATAAAGAAAAATGGGCCCTTCTTTCACTCAGTTTCATATCCAATCTCCAAAAAACAAAACTACTGTATATATATACATGTATATTTTGATTTTGAACAGAGAAATACTTCTAAAATTCATTCAGATGAACACATGTCACACGATTGAATGAAAGGCTCAATAAAGTCCAATGTTGTCGCTTATTCCACATGTTCTACACTGTTATTAGCCCTAGCTATAAGTGGTGTGAAACAATGTCAGAACAAAATATGTGGCTTACGGTTTGCGGAATTTTCTTATTTTTCATGCAAGCAGGCTTTTTACTTTTAGAATCCGGGGTAACCCGTCATAAAAACCACGTCAATGTGGCTGCGAAAAACTTAGCCGATTTGATCTTGGTAACCTTCTTTTTTTGGCTCATCGGGTACGGACTGGCATTTGGTGCAACTTCCAATGGTTTAATGGGCTCCGATCTTTTCGCACCTGATATATCCATTGGCTTTCCCGTGAGTTTTCTCATCTTCCAATCCCTTTTCGCTGCCACTTCAGTCACCATAATTTCTGGTGCAACAGCGGAGCGACTGGCTTTTTCCAAATACCTTCTGATCGCCGCTATTTGCGGTGGTATCGTTTATCCGATTGGTGCGCATTGGACCTGGGGAAGCTTAATCGACCCGAATAATCTCGGCTGGTTGTATAAACTAGGATTTCGTGACTTTGCAGGTGGCGCTGTTGTTCACGTTTTCGGCGGGGCAACCGCATTGGCACTCACTCTCATTTTGGGTCCCCGCCCCAATCGTTTCGACGGTACTCACCGTCATATCAGCGGAAGCAGCCCGGCAATGGCGACTGCGGGGCTTATGCTGCTCTGGCTTGGTTGGATGGGGTTCAATGGCGGGAGCAATATCTATTACGATCAAACCGTTCCTAGCATCATCATGAAAACCTTTCTCGCTGGTAGTGTCGGCGGAACAGTTGGATTTGTCGCTTCGTATTTCTTCCTCAAACACACCAATATACAGTGGGTGACCGTTGGTGTGCTGAGCGCGCTTGTATCGATAACTGCAGGGTGTATCTATTTCAACACTCTGGAAAGTGTCATTGTTTCTGCGATTGGTGCTTCAGTAGGATTGGTTGGCAAATATTATCTGGAAGAATGGAAAGTCGATGATCCTGTAGACGCGATTCCCGTTCATCTGTTTGCGGGCATTTTCGGGCTTATCGCTATTTCTTTCTTCGGAGACAAATCTCTTCTGAATTCTGGGCTCACTCTGCCGTTGCAATTTTTGGCTCAGTTGGGAGGCTCTATCACCTACGTCGTTCTGGGTTTTGTAATCAGTGGCGGGATTTTCTTTGTTATCAACCATTTTTCTCCACTGCGAGTTTCAAAAGAGTACGAAGAATTAGGGCTGGATTTCTCAGAGCACCAAATTACCAACCAGTACCATGACATGATTGAACAGCTTCAGTCTCATTCGCTGGTGAATGCAGAATCCCCGACAAAACTACAAGTCGAACCGCTTTCCGATTTGGCCATAATTGCAGAAGCGTATAACCACGTAGTGCAACGATTCAAAAAGGAAAAAGCGTTGTCTGACAGTTATGCAGAAAGACTAAGAATTCAAATGAATGAACTGCGAAAAGTTCACGATATTACTCAGGAGAAAAACAAGCTGTCCGCCCTGAACACAATGATGCAAGGTATTGCTCATGAGGTGAATACGCCCTTAGGTAACTGTGTTATGTGTGTCGATATGTTGGAGCAAAAGCTCGCCATGATGGGAAAGGGAGAATCTGACGAAACTTCCGAAATGCTCAAAAACAACATACAACGGGTGAAAG
>NZ_AFWJ01000071.1 GCF_000222685.1 Vibrio nigripulchritudo ATCC 27043
GCTGAAACACCCGTGGCTTTGGTGTTTGAACGTTCGATAGACATGATTGTCGCTATGTTGGCGGTGGTGAAAGCCGGTGGTGCGTATGTTCCTGTCGATGCCAGCCAGCCAGCGACGCGAATTGAGCAGATCATTCAAGATTGCGAAGCAAGAGTCGTTCTTTCCCAACAAGCTCTGATCCAAAGTAAGTTATTGGAGCTAAAGGATTCTGAGCGGATAGAAATCGCTCATAACAACTTAACGGGTGAGCCCTTAGCATTCGAACGAAGAGTTCTGCCTAACCAACTTGCCTACGTCATTTACACATCGGGGTCGACGGGCAAGCCCAAGGGTGTAATGGTCGAACACCAAGGCGTGGCAAATTACATACAGAATCAGCAGCGCTATCTGGATCTGGATTCAGAAGAAATGCATCCCAATGCGGGCTTTTTGTATCTTACCAACTTCGCGTTCGATACCTCTGTGGCCAGCATATGGGGAGCACTCGCAAGTGGCAGACCGCTGCACATTGTGTCTGAATCGGTTCGTTTTGATTTGGGCGCACTCAGTGAAGCCTTATATCAACCAGACCACTACGCGGTAGCGTACATTCCCCCAGCGTTGTTGAAAGAACTGAATACCGAAACGGATGAGACGTTGATCCCGAGAATTGTGGTGTCGGGGGAATCGACTCATCCAGACCTGATTCAAAAACTTGTAGCGCGAACTCGGCTGTTCAATGAATACGGTCCTACTGAAAACAGCGTCTGTACAACGGTACACGAATACCAAGAAGGTGATGACCCAAGTGTGATAGGTCGCCCTATTGGAGGTGTGCGATGTGTGATTCTGGATGATGTAGGCAATCCCGTACCTGATGGCATGTATGGGCAGTTGTATCTGACAGGGGAAGGTGTGGCACGTGGTTACCTGCGTTCATCCGAGCTGACCAAAGAGAGATTTGTTTCGCTGGACGGCTTAACGGAGAGATTCTACCAAACAGGCGATATCGTCCGCCTCAATCACTTAGGGCAGTTAACGTTTGCTGGGCGGGCTGACGATCAGGTCAAAGTTCGAGGACATCGTATCGAGCTGGGCGAGATTGAACACGCTATTTGTTTAGTCTCTGAAGTGGCATCGGCACGAGTCTGGGCAGATGAGAATGGGCGTTTGCAGGCGTATGTTCAGCCAGAGAAAAGCGTTGATAACCCATCTGAGTGGTTGGCAAGCGTTCGTGAAGAACTGGTAGATCAACTTCCGGATTATATGATTCCGGCGACTTGGGCATGTGTGGAATCCTGGCCACTGACGGTTAATGGAAAAATTGATCGAAATGCCTTGCCTCAAGCTAAAGCAATTCAGGCTGAAAATAGTCAATCCAAAACCAAAAATCCTGAAACAGAAGCAGAAATTGTAATTGCAGAGGTTTGGCAATCTCTGCTTAATCTGGAAGTGGTGAACGCCAACGATAACTTCTTTGCCCTTGGTGGAGACTCCATCTCGGCGATGCAAAGCGTTTCGCGTTGTGCGGCTAAGGGTGTGCACTTTTCTGTTCGGCAGCTTTTTGAAGCACAAACTGTAACCAAATTAGCGAATGCCGCCACATTCGACACACCAGATGAAGCACAAAAAGCAAGTGAAGGAAGTGTGTTACTCACACCGATCCAGAGTGAATTTTTCCAGTTCGCTCGTGAAGAATCACAACGAAACCACTTTAATCAATCGGTGCTCCTGAACGTTTCCGGCACAATCGATCACGCGTCTATTCTGAACATCGTTAAAGTGATGGTGGCAAGACACGATGTGCTGAGGCTTCGCTTCGAAGCGACTTCTATTGAAGGTGAAAATCCATCAAAACAACAGTGGCAGGGGGTCTTCCAACCACTGGAAAAAATGGACTTCCAATCTGTTGCATTGATTGAGTCTCTGATCGAGAGCAATTTGTTTACGAAGCGATGTAACCAGATCCAAACGGAATTGGATATTCAAAATGGTCCTCTTTTCCGATTCGCCTTTTTCGGGGAAGGAACCAGTCATGCCAAGCTGTTCATTGTTATTCATCACCTAGTGGTGGATGGGGTGTCCTGGCGAATTCTGCTCGATGATCTCCAAACTTTGGTTGAGCAGCATGATAACGAGCAACCGCTTACCTTGGCGGCTAAGCCTGTTACCTTTAAAAAATGGGTTGAGTTCAATCAGCAAAGAACGTGGTGCGCTTCGGAAATAGCATTCTGGCATCAAGAAGAAAGGCAAATACGACCGAGATTTGAACCTGTTTCAGGCATCGATACCCAAACCGTTCGGTTTTCTCTCAATTCAGCCGACACTGAACGGCTGACCAGCCAAGCGAACAGAGCATTTGGGACTCAAACTCAGGATTTGTTGCTGGCAGCTTTGTTCCAAACCTTGTCTACCGAAGAACCCAATCAAGGATCATCAAGTCATACAACTCGACGTCTTTCTCTTGCTCTTGAAACTCACGGTCGCCATACGGAAGGCTGTGACCTGAATTTGAGCGAAACCCTTGGCTGGTTTACCTCTATTTACCCACTCAATCTGGTGTCTGATGATTCGACACTGGCCGATGTGATTTGCGCAATTAAAGAAAAAGTTCGTCAAGTTCCTCAACATGGGCTGGCGTATGGCTGGCTAAAAGATAACTCCTCCGAGCTTGATGCAAACGCTCAGTCTCCAGATATCTTATTCAACTTCTTGGGGCAAATATCCAGCGGAGAGTCTGGCGCGGAAGACCAGAGCCTGTCACTGGTGACGGGGTTTGAAACCGATGATGGCACGCAAAATCAGATGATGCCAAGAGCCTTGTCTTTTAACGGGCGCATCGTTGATGGTGTGTTGTCGATAGACTTGGATTACAACGCCAATGTTATCAACCAAGCAGAAGTCACACGCCTGACGCAGAGCTACATTGAGCACCTACAAGCCCTTATCGGACATTGTTGCAAGCAAGAACAAATTCGAAAAACGCCGTCAGATTTTCACTGCTTACAACTCAGTCAGTCGGATGTTGACCAGTGGCTACAGGCGCTTGAAAAACAAGGCAGAAACTTGCTGGATGTGTATCCGGCAACTGGCATGCAGCAAGGCATGATTTATCACAGCGAATTGGAGCGAGACGCTTACATTACCCAACTTACGCTGTCGCTCAATCACGTAGATGGAGAGCGAATCAAGGCAGCGTGGGAAAGGGTATTGCATCGCCATGATATTTTCAAAAACTCGTTTGTTTTGGGTTCTGATGGCAGTCATTACCAAAGGGTCGCGGATCAGGCTGTCTTGCGATGGCAGGCAGTCAATCTGATTGGAATGAGTGAGTCTGATGCGCATTACAAATTGTCTACCATCCAGAAAGAAGAGCGAGCTTCCGGCTTTGAACTGAGTGATACCACTCAGACCAAGTTTTACTGGCTCCAAACTGAACAAGACAAAGGAAAACTGGTTTGGTCTACCCATCACGCACTGACCGATGGCTGGTGTCTGCCCATCTTGATGCAAGAGCTGTTTGAATGTTACGCCTCAATTGATTCGGCGACAGACTCAAATCTCGACGATCCCATTCCTTACAGGCGCTACGTAGATTGGTTGCAGCAGCAAGATTTCGATTCTGCCCTTTGTTTCTGGCAAGCGAAGCTCGGTGATATTGAAGAGCCGACCCAACTACCAACCAAATCGTTCAACGAAAAAATGGATGAAAACCTTCAAGGCAAAGGCAGTGCGCCTATTGTGTTGAATGCAGATCTTACACGTCAGTTGGAATCACTGGCGAAAGAAGCGCAGTGCACTTTAAACACAGTATTGCAAGGAGCGTGGGCGTGGCTGCTGTCGACATACTCTGGTGAAAGTCGGGTAGTGTTTGGCTCCACGGTGTCGGGGCGTCCGGCAACCTTAGCCGGGTCGGAGTCGATGGTCGGCTTATTCATCAACACCTTGCCTGTTGTCGCAGAGATTGAACGCCAAACAGGGGTATTAGACTGGCTGAAAGGGTTGCAGCAGGGCTTCGCTGAAGCGGAGGAGCATGGATATTTGCCTTTGCACGAGATTCAAAGCCTGTCCTCGGTAAAAGGGCGCAATCTGTTCGACAGCATTGTGGTGTTTGAAAACTACCCGATTAATCAATCAGAGCAGCAAGCTGTCAAGAACAGCTTTAGTGTGGACAAGGTTGAAGCAGAGGAAGAGACCAACTTTGGTCTCGCGCTGCAAGCCTTCAAAACGCGAGATGCAGAGGATTCGCGGTTAGAGCTGTCGCTGCAATACGATCGTGCTCAGTTTGCAGATTGGCAGATGACCCAGTTGATGGAGCATCTCAACAACATTTTAAATGGCTTCATAACCCATAAAACCTCCGCGTTACAACACGTTCAATTGCTGGGAGCTTCAGAAGTAGAAGAACTGATGTCCACTCTGAATGGCAGTACGAATCCCATTCCAAATTGTTCCATCCATGAACTGTTCGAGCAGTATGCCCGAGAAACTCCCGATCAAATTGCGTTGATTGATGGGGAAAGGCAGTGGAGTTACCGAGAGCTGGATAACGTAACTAACGCCTTGGCACGACATTTAAAAGCGTCGGGCGTTAACGAAAATGACCGCGTTGGAGTATGTGTTCAACGTTCGGCAGAAATGGTGGTCGGCGTGCTGGCGGTGCTGAAAGTCGGGGGGCTTTACGTTCCTATGGACGCCAAACACCCGCAAGCGCGAATAGAATTGATTGCCGAGTTAGCAAGCGTTCAATGCCTGCTGACAGACGGCAGCGCTGAGATAGCAAAAAGTGAAAATGCACTCCCTAGTTTCCGGCTTTCAGACTGGATGAATGCTACTTCTGAGAACGAATTCGAAAGCGTGCACCGCAAACCGCAAGACAGCGCCATGGTGATTTTTACCTCCGGTTCAACGGGGCAGCCGAAAGGCGTTGAAATTGCGCATCAAGGAGTCGTCAGGCTGCTTAAAAATACCAATTTCGTTTCTATTCCCACCAATAGCTCGGTCGGGCAAGTCAGCAGTTTCTCGTTTGACGCGTCCAGCTTCGATATCTGGGGAGCGCTGATTAACGGTGCAACCACCGTCATTCTACGTGACGAAGATATTCACAATGTGGATGCCTTTGCAGACAAGATTGCACGCTACAACATTAAAACCTTCTGCATGGCAACGGCCTTGATGAATCAACTCGTAGAGTTGAAACCAGATTTGTTCGCCAGTGTTGACTACCTGTTGTTTGGTGGCGAGGCCGTTAACGGCAGTGTGGTGGAGCGAATGTTCGAGCATGGCAAGCCAAAGCACTTGGTGAATGTATACGGACCAGCGGAAAACGCCACCATATGTGCAACTTACGATATCCAAGCGATACAGCCCGATTACCCAATGGGCAGAGCAACCAACCATTCCACGGTGTATGTGCTCAATCAGCACAAGCAATTGTTACCTAAAGGTGTTGTGGGAGAGCTCTACGTAGGGGGCAAAGGCATCGCCAAAGGCTATTTTGGTCGAGACGACTTAACGCAGGCGAAGTTTGCCGACCACTCGTTTGAAAATGGTCGTACAGAAAGGCTTTATCAGACTGGGGATCGGGTTCGTTACAACCAGGATGGGCAGTTGGAATTTGTATCGCGCGTTGACCATCAGGTCAAAATTCGCGGTCAACGTCTGGAACCTTCTGAAATTCAATTGCGATTGCTTTCTCTGCCTAAAGTGGAAGCTGCGCACGTTGCCACGGTCGATGGATCAACGGAGAAACAACTGTTTACGGCGGTCCAGCTGACTTCGAATTCAAATGATGAAGAGTTAGAGCAGATAAAAGCGCAACTTATCGACACGTTGCCTAGCTACATGGTGCCAAGCATCTGGCTGAATGTGGAAGAGATGCCACTAACACCGAATGGAAAAGTAGATGCTCGCGCATTGATCGCCATGGCGCAAAACAGCAACATTCGGCAGGTCAATACAGGGGCACCTCGCGACGACATTGAGATGAAGCTGTATCAAATATGGCGAGACATCTTACTGGAAAAAGAAATCGGCATTCGCGACCACTTTTTTGATGTCGGAGGTTCGTCCATTTCCGCCATCAAAGTCATGCATTTTGTGGAGAAACAGCTTGGTGTGAGGATTCCGGTGGTTGACCTAATTATACACCCAACTATCGAAGCTTTGGGTGGTCTGGTTCGCCAGCAGTTGCAAACGCAGAAAGGGATACATGACTCCGCAACGCCTTCCTCGTCCTGGTCGCATGGCGTGATTGAATTTCGTCCTAGCCAGAACGGCAAAAACGTCATCTGCATCCACCCGGCAGGGGGGACAGCATTTGGATACCTACCGTTTGCCAAAGCGATGCCAGAAGAATTCGGGATTTACGGCATTCAGGCCAAGGGCGTCGACACTGATGAAGACTTTCTGCCCACCGTTCAGGCAATGGCGGAATATTACCTGAGCCAAGTTGAGCTTTTGCTGGCTAAGCCGCATGTGTTTGTCGGAGCTTCTTACGGTGGCATTGTCTCGTTTGAAATGGCGAGGCTGATGAAAGAACGAGGCTGCAACCATTCCACTGCGGTGGTGTTAGACAGTGAAGCCACCGAAAAACCAGAAGTGCAGGCGATGATCGCGTCTGTTTCTGCCGATGTTTTCCGTGAAAAACTGGTGAAGTATAACGGGATGTATCCGGGTATTCAGGACGAACAAATCGCCCGTTACCACCGACTCTATAACCACCATTTAGCCACGCTCAAAATACTCAGGTTGGAAGAATCCGCAGCTAGAACGCTATTGGTGATGGCAACCGAAGACAAAGATGACGAGCACTTGGGGCTGATGGAGGCATTCTGGTCTTCCAAAGTGAGTACGTTGCTCAGGGTTGAAACCATCAAAGGGGATCATTCAACGTTACTGGAGCCGCCTTACATCAACGATGTGGCTGCAATGATCGAAAAGGAGCTATCTGATGATTGAGTTGTTTGAAGAGATAGTCGCTTCTCATCCTGAGCACCTTGCCATTGAAGACGGTGAAAAGGCGTTAACTTATGCTCAACTGGACAGGTTAAGTGGTGCATTAGCCGCTCATTTTGATGGTTTAGGTATCAAATCGGGCGATCGCCTTGGGGTTTGTTTGCCCCGTTCCATCGAATTGGCGACGACGTTGTTGGCTGCGGTGAAAATGGGCGTGTGCTACGTACCCATTGAGCCAAGCACGCCTCAAAAGCGGCGCGAGGAGTTGTACCAGCAATGCGGTATCGAAACTGTGGTGTCCGAATCAACGACTCTTTCCAAGTGGGTGCGAGAATCCGACAAGGAAGAAACAGTCGCTCTAAAGCCTATCGAGCAAGAGTTTACTGAGTGGCTAAGTCATATTGATACGCTTGATGCTCCCATGCCTCTTTGTTCCGCAAACAACCGTGAAGACTTGGCGTGCCTGTTTTTTACCTCGGGTTCAACTGGAGTTCCCAAAGGGGTGTCGGTTCTGTGTACTGGAATTCAAAGCGTTGTGCATCAGCCGAACTATGTGCCGATTGAGCTGGGCAGCCGGGTAGGGTGTTTGGCCAACCCAACGTTTGATGCGTTAACCTTTGAAGTCTGGGGAGCTTTGCTTAATGGCGCGACCATCGTTGTCGTGAATCAAGAATCTTTGGTTAACCCAGCTCTGCTTGCCAGCCAGTTAAAACATTCTCAAATTGACGTTGCCTTTATGACGACGGGTCTGTTCAATTTGATGGCGTTGGAAGACCCGCAAGCGCTGGCGTCCATTCAACATTTATTGGTGGGTGGAGAAGCATTTATTCCCGCCAACGCAGCGTATTTTTTTGATGCAGACAAAACCAAAAAAGCGCGCTTATACAACGCATACGGTCCAACAGAGTGCACCACATTCAGTGCGTGTCATCCGATATTGCCTGAGCGATTACCTGAATACATTGAATCCAGTCGCGTACCCATTGGCAAAGGCATCAACCAAACACAGGTTCACATCGTGGTTGATCGAAATCGTTTTGCACAACCCGGTAAAATTGGGGAGATTGCGATTACCGGTCCCGCTTTGGCAAAAGGGTACTTTGGTGACCAGCAAAAGACCGAAGCACGTTTCCTATTTCTTCCCTGGCTTAACGAAAAAGCGTATCTGAGCGGTGACTTGGGACGAATTAACGAGCTTGGTGAGATCGAATTTCTAGGGCGGGAAGATCAACAAGTCAAAGTTCGGGGGCATCGAATTGAGCTGACTGAAATTGAACAGGTCCTTCAGTCACACCCAAGCGTAATGCATGCATCCTGTGTGCCTGTAAAAGATCAGGAAACTGATATCTACGCTTATCTGGTATTAGAAAGTGACGCCAGTAAGGAATCGCTGAGAACCCACTTAAAGCAGCATTTGCCTGCGTACATGTTGCCGCACCGATATTTTGCAATTACCAATCCTCCATTGAACAAAAACGGCAAGCTCGATCGACGTCAGCTTCGTAAGATGGAAAACCGAGAAATTACCGATTCAGACAACCGTGTGATAAGCGCAAGGGCAGAGTTACTTCGGCAAGCCCCCGTATCTGGCGAGTATTTTATGTCGCTGACCAAAGAGGTTCTGCACCTGACAAGCGAACCGCATTTGGATGAAAGCTTTGTCGAATGTGGTGGTGATTCCCTGAAAGCCATGCGACTGGTGGCTAGGCTGCGTGACAAGTGGGATTGTTCACTCAGCGTGGGCGACGTCATGTCGAGCGAATCATTGTTATCTGTAGCGAAACAGATCGAACAGCAAGCTTTGATACCTCAAGAAGCCGGCGCAGAATGGGATTCAGAAAAGCTAGACGGTTCTCGCTATTTGGCTTCCCCCGAGCAGGCTCGCTTGGCGCTATTGCAATATTTGAAACCGCATTCGGTGGCGTACAACGCTCCTTATCACTTTGAAATTCAAGGTGAGTTGGATGTTGATGCATTCAAAAAAGCGTGGGAGCTCACCGTGAAAAACCACGGTGCGCTGAGAAGTGCCTTTCTTCAGAGCGACGGTCAAATTGAAGTAGTTGAACGCGACTACGAAGATTCTCTGTTCGGGTGCCAATGGTTGGGAAATCAAACCCATAAGTTGGACAATATCGCCAACGCGGTATTCGATATTGAAAACGACGCTTTGTGTCGGGCTGCTATTGCCCAATCCACCAATAAAAATATCTACTACTTGGTGCTGTGTTTTCACCACTTGGTGATTGATGGCTGGAGTGTCAACGTACTGCTTAAAGTGCTAAGCGAAGCGTACCATTCAGCTATTAAGAATCGCTCTTTGGCAGAAAATGAGAACGAGGATCCGTTTGAATCAAGGTTGACTCCCGTTTCTTACGCATCGTTCAGCGTTAAGCGTCAGCAGTACCACCAAAGCTGTTCAGCTCAAGTGGCGCGAGCATTCTGGCAACAGCAGAGCCAACTCTCTCCACCCACGTTATTTGGTGAACATGCACCTCTTTGCCAATCTAATAATACGGATGGCACGCATGAAATCATTCTGAATGATGACTTATGGTGCGCGGCAAAGTCCTGCGCCAAACAACAAGGCATCTCCTTATACAGCCTTCTTCTGGCGGCGTTCAGCCTGACTTTAAACCGCTACTTTCAGCAAGATCGTGTATCCGTTGCTTCTCCTGTCGCTAACCGTGAGGGGGGAGATTTCGAATCACTGGTGGGCATGTGTGCCAACACCTGTTTGTTCCAGGTGGATATGCCTTCGGGGTTGAGTGTCGACAAGTATCTGGCTTTGGTGAATCAAGTGGTGGTGCAAACCCAGAAACACCAAGAGATAGACTTTGGTGAAGTGGCTGCTCTTCACCGTGATCGAAACCAGGACATCATCGAAGCCATGTTGGTTTTGGAAAACACCGACACTCAAGCACTGAATCTGGATGGATTGGCGCTCACTGCAAAAACGCTGTTTTCTGGTGAAGCCAAGTTCCCGCTCACTCTGTTTGTGACTGACTTGGATGAAAAAGCCGAATGCGTGCTCGAATTTCAAGGCAGCAAACTGAATCTTGAACTGGTGAGCCAGTTTGCGCGCTCGTTTTCTGCTGTGTTGAATAATCTTGCCACGCAGCCGAATTCAGCGATTCATTTATTGCCCGCATTCAATCAAGAACAGATGGCACAGCAAATGGGGTGGAGTGAACAGCCACAAACAGAGAGCCTGCCTTGGAAGCGGCTTGATGAATGGTTTGACTATCAGGCATCAGTTACGCCCGATGCTCTGGCGGTTGAACTCGGTGAAGCA
>NZ_AFWJ01000070.1 GCF_000222685.1 Vibrio nigripulchritudo ATCC 27043
GCTTCTGCGTAATGAGCGATAAGCTGTGCATCTAATCGGTCGTTTTTAGCTCTTCGTCCAATGGCTCCTGCGAAGCGTTTAATGTGAATAGGGTTGGCACGAACAATAGGTAATTTGGCTTCTGCACATGCCAGGACAAAGGGCATTTCTAGGCGTCCGGTTGCTTCAATAACGATACGTTCAGGTGAGTGTTTCTTTATAATGTTGATGGCGTCTTTGATGCCTTTGTCGTTGTTTGACACAGTGAAAAAGAGATTAAGTGGTCGTATAAAAATATCGAGTTGCGCCTTGCCAGTATCAACGCCGATATTAATGTTTTGAAGTGTGTTGGTAATCATAATAAGCTAACTCTTGCTTGCGAAATGCGGGTTCGAGACCCAGTCGACTATTCGAGGTTTGTGCTTGGAGTCCTATGGGGTGTTCATGTTTGTTATCGGTCCCTCGACAGAGGAGCCAGCATTCAATCGAACTACCCTATAGAAAGCTTTAGTTGCAGCTAAAGCCTGGGTCTCACATTACCCGAATTTAGGAAAGATTATCCATACAAACGGCTCCAAGCCGCGTTATATGACAGACACAAGGAGTAGTCATGAGTGAATGGGATTCAGTAGCGGATACTGTTAACTTCAATTTAAAAATATCAATCAATGAATTTTTGGCTGCTGTCCCGTTTGGGTCCAAGATTTTGGATTTTGGCTGTGGATATGGTCGTATCACAAAGCAACTGTCGGATCTTGGCTATAGCGATGTGGTTGGTATTGATTCATCAAAGGAAATGGTGAGTCGTGGCATAAGTGAGGACCCAGAACTTGATCTACGGCACTCATCAACTGAAGTCTTACCTTTCTCCGGTGGTGAGTTTGATTCAATAGTTTTGTGTGCTGTTCTAACTTGTATTCCCGAGCAAAACTCTCGCAACAATGTCCTGAGCGAGCTGCGCAGAGTACTTAAACCTCAAGGTGTTATTTACTTAGCTGAATTTTGTTCAGACCAAAGTTTACGTTTTATGTCTGGCACAGGTGTCTCAATGTGGCACAGCTCAAAATCAGAGCTTGAACGACTATTAAAAGACTTCAAAATTGAAAGCTCTAAAGTAGTCGATACTCCGACTATGTCAGGCCATGAAAGCAAAGCAAGTCATATCATTGCGCAAAAAGTCATATAACAAATTGCTTAAGAGTGACGGCTAACCTTTGGCATTTTTGGTTCGGTTGGCTTTAGGGATTACGGTGGTTATGCTTGGGTTTCGTGGTGTTAGCCGCACCTTAGCAAGGCGTTATATGAGGAAGGATGAATTGTGTTAGTCTGGGATGAAACTGACATTATGGCTGTTTTAGAGGTAATACCAGAAGTAGAATCTGATGGTATTTGGCACCAATATATTATCGAAAAAGATGGCATCCAACTTAAAATCATAGTGTACCAATACGATGGTGATGTTCGCTTTGAGTTAATCAATACAAACAACGGTAGCAATCTATTCTCCATGCAGCTTATGAATTGCGAAGGTGTTCGAAGAGTCGTCGACAAAACTGGCGAATATTTGGAGTTTGCTCCAGCTAAATGCTTTGGTACCCGTTACGATGGAGAAGAATCAATACCCTTTGGTGTTAGGGTGCGCGCTAAACCAAGTATTGGTTTATCACTATATGGTTAGTACATATAACACATATGAGCCTTCTGCCAGTCAATAGGCAATAACATTCTATTGGCTGCGACAGCAGTCAATCCACCTCGGACAACAAAGTCATCTACTTCGTTTTGTCATTTCGGTCATTAAGCATGGCTTACGACAAACATATATAGAGGCTCTCTTATTGCGGTCTCAGCGCCGCTACACGCTTCTAATCCTATACGCATAGGTGGCATATTTGCTATGGTAGTCAGCAGCTTAGGGCGAGTGACGTATTTTTGGATGATGACCTTCCCTTTGAAGTAGACAACGTGGATACTAAAGTGATTTTTCGCTAAGTCGATACCGCCAAAATAAGAACAATTAGACATGGTGCCTCCAGTGTTAATCGATACCACCTCAAAGTGGCAGATCTTCGAAAGGGGGAATCCATGTCATTCGTTATAAGTGGCTAAATATCAGTTAAGGGACATACTATGTCAGGTAGTTACTACGTTTATGTTTACGTAGATCCAAGGAATTATGAAGAATTTTATTTTGGTAAAGGAAAAGGTTCTCGAAAGGATGAGCATCTTTTTGATAAAAGTGAGTCACTAAAAGTTAAGAGAATTAATGAAATAAAAGCTGCAGGCTTAAAACCAATAATCCGGGTTATCGCAAAAGACTTAACAGAAGGCGAAGCTTTTTTGATCGAAAAAACACTTCTTTGGAAACTTGGTAATCTAACAACTAACGTTGCTTCCGGGCATTTCAGTGATAAGTTCCGTCCTCATAACACCATGCATTTGGAACTTTCGGGATTTGATTTCCAAAATGGAATTTACTACTACAACGTTGGTGAAGGAGAACATAGATCTTGGGATGACTTTAGAAAATATGGCTTTATTTCAGCAGGGCAAGGTGTGCGTTGGAAAGACTCATTGAAAGGTTTTCAAAAAGGAGACATTTTTTCAGCTTACCTTAAATCTCACGGATTCGTCGGCGTTGGGCGTATTTTACAAGTAGCTAAACCAATTAGAGAAGTTTCTATTCAAGGCAAGCCACTCTTATCCCATGATTTAATCTGCCAAAACATGAATGACAATATCAACTCAGATGATCTTTGTGAATATGTTTGCTTAGTAAAGTGGTTATCCTCTGTTGAACGTAATGAGGCTAAATGGTTAAAAAAATCCGGCTTGTATACAACAACACATGTTCGTGCTTCACTGGATGGTCAGCCTGATACCATAGAGTTCATAGAAAAAGAGTTCGGTCTAGATATTCGAGCGCTGAAGAAATAAACCTAACACATATGAACCTTCCGCCTGCCAATAGGCAATAACGCTCTGTTGGCTGTGTTAGCAGCCAATCCATCTCGAACAACAAAGTCATCTAATTCGTTTTGTCATTTCGGTCATTAAGAATGGCTTATGACAAGTACATATAGAGGCTCTCTTATTGCGGTCTCACCGCAGCCAACAGCTCTTCGTTGGACACTGGACATTTATCGGTTAACCTCGTTTAAACCGTATGCATTTCGTTCACAAATCCGCGCCGCCACACACTTCTAATCCTATACGCATAGGTGGCATATTTGCTATGGTAGTCAGCAGCTTAGGGCGAGTGACAGATTTGTGGAGAATGACTTTTCCGTCAGAGTCGACGACGTGGATGCTAAAGTGTTTTATCGCTAGGTCGATACCGCCAAAATAAGAACAATTAGACTTGGTGCCTCCAGTGTTAATCGATACCACCTCAGTGTGGCAGATTTACGGAAGGGGGAATCCATGTCATTCGTTATATGCTAGGAGGTAAATATTAATTACAGCGAATTTAAAGCCATATTGGATAATATAGGCTTTGGTACATTTTATATCGAAAACGTAAGCAAGCGAAAGTTTTCAATAGAGTATAATAAGCGCAACAGTATAGTTGTTGAATCAGTTGTTGATGCCGGGAAAAGTTACAACTTATCAAATGAGAGCTTGTACCAAATATCCATTGATGAACAAATAGACACATTAGATCAACTTCAAGCGATTGATTCAAAGGATTTACTATTGGTATGTATTGAGATCTTTGACTGGGGAGGTGTACAGAAGTCAAATATTCTATTGGCTTTTAATATGTATCGCTCTGGAGAACTCGAAATCTTTCTGCGAAAATCTAAAGAATGGTTTGAGGATGAGACAACTCTGAGTGAGCCGAATTTCCCAGTAGTGTGGTCTAGTGGATGGACAAAAGTTTATTCATTTCTGTGTGACTCGGTAACAATATATGACTCAAGGGTAGCAGCCTTTCTTAATAGAGCCCTTGAAGAGTTTTGGTTTACTCTAGACAAAAATAATCAGGCGGAGCTTAAAAAGTTAACGAGTGGCTTATTAAGCTTTGGTGGCAATAAAACTAGCTCTGGAAATTACCGACTGCGAGTATTAGACAAAACAATGATGGATAGATTAGGGCTATACAAACAACCTAATGATAAAAAGAAAATGCTAGCAAATAAAAAAGCATCTTGGTTCATTCGTTACTTGGCAGAGTCCACTTTCGGTGAAAGTACTCAAGACAACTTTAGAAGCATTGATAAGTCAGCGTTTATGCTAGGGTTTGACTTAAAGCAGTGGTAACAAGAAAAGTTCGCATATAACACATATAAGCCTTCCGCCTATCAATAGGCAATAACGCTCTATTGGCTGCGATAACAGCCAATCCACCTCGAACAACAAAGTCATCTACTTCGCTTTGTCATTTCGGTTATTAAGTATGGCTTACGACAAACACATATAGAGGCTCTCTTATTGCGGTCTCACCGCAGCCAACGGCTCTTCGTTGGGGCACTAGACATTTATCGGTTAACCCTGGTTGGATCTAAGCTTTTCGCTCACAAATGCGCGCCTCCGCACGCTTCTAATCCTATACGTATAAGTGATATGTTTGCTATGGTAGTCAGCAGCTTAGGGCGAGTAGCAGATTTGTGGAGAATGACTTTTCCGTCATAGTCGACGACGTGGATGCTAAAGTGGTTTTTTGCTAGATCGATACAGCCCAAATAAGAACAATTAGACATGGTGCCTCAATTATTAATCGATACCACCTCAGTGTGGCAGATTCTAGGAAGGGAGAATCCATGTCATTCGTTATGTATTTTACATGGAGTATATCTTGAAAAAGTTTTTATTAGTTTCATCTTTAATCTTTAGTTTTCATGCACAATCCGCAGTGAATTGTTTTGGCAATGTAAGTAATGTTTACGTTGCAAAATCAGGAGAAGTAGTATTACACACTACTTGGCGAAATGGTTATCATAGTATTTGCTCTCTTAATGGAGATTGGAAAGGAGTTACAACAGAGGTATGTAAAGGTTGGTTATCAGTGGCTCAAACTGCACAAGTAACAAAATCACAGACAGTTATGAGATTCAACCTTAACTCTTGCAATGAAGTTGCATCGTACTCCAACGCCCAATCTCCTGAGTATCTAATGCTTTATGGGCTGTAAAATACATAACAAGCTGTTAAAGCTGGACAAATTACAGTTGGCTGGTTCCGCTCCGCTTCACATTATTGCCAACTACAATTTGCCCCTTAACAGGGCTACATGGATTCCCCCGGCTGTCAAACACCCGCTAAACTTCAAGTGATGGGTTTTGGACTGCCGCTCTACATTCGGTCTGTTTGTTGGTGATTTATGCTCACCATGACCCTGATTACTTTGCGCGACTGCGGTGCCTTATTAGTTAGATGACATTGGGTATGTCCATCGCATTAACAGGCTCTCCGCTCGTGGTCTTAACCTATCTCCATCCAGAGCGTTTGCTGTGACCCGGTGGATGTTCTCTTTCTACTGCTTGGTTTATTGGATTCATCAATGCCGTTCGTTCACGAACCCAGTGCTCTCATTCGATGTACCGACAATATGTCTTGTTGTTCGGAGGATTTTACAGGCACAAAACGCGTGGATGTGTGTTGAACGGCTTGGCATATGGCGACCGCATTATTGAGGTCATTCTTTCCTTTTACTCGATGTGGCACCACATATTTAACCGCCATGATTCGAGCATCATGCCCCAGTTTATTGAGCGTTCTTGCCCAATAATGCGCGCCGCCACACGCTTCTAATCCTATACGCATAGGTGGCATATTTGCTATGGTAGTCAGCAGCTTAGGGCGAGTGACGGATTTGTAGAGAATGACTTTTCCGTCAGAGTCGACGATGTGGATGCTAAAGTGGTTTTTCGCTAAGTCGATACCGCCAAAATAAGAACAAGACATGGTGCCTCCAGTGTTAATCGATATCACCTCAGTGTGGCAGATTCTAGGGAAGGGGGAATCCATGTCATTCGTTATGTGATTTTTTTAGCTCGGTGTAAATATAGGAGAAACAAGTCGTGACTAATGATGAACAGAGAGCATTGATTCACGAAATCGCAACAGCTGATCTTTTTAGTGAATCTTTAGCACTGTTTAATGTTACCAAGGAAATGTTGGGTAATTGCAAATTCATATTTGCTGCAGATAATGGTCCTTTACCTGGTCTTTCTGTGGGACGAGATTTTGAGAACGGTTCTGCAGTTCGTAGCCTTTTCAGTACAGAAAAAGTACTTGTGCTCGACAAGGAAACCTTGAATGAAATGTCTAAAGGAACGGCTAAGTTTCAAATAGATTACTCTATTTCATTAGATACTCAAGCGCTAAGCTATTTGGAGCCATACATAGTAGGGAATTCTAGTAAGCTTCCAAATGATTTCAAAGAAGTATTTAGTTTTATTTCTCAAGGAAATGTCTTCGTTGACCCTCTACCTTATATTCATGAGAATTACCAGAACTTGACCAATGAAAAGTCAGCTGAAAGAATATTTAGCAAGCTTAAAGCTTATGAGGTACTAAGGAATTTAGATATTGGCGAACTAGAGAATAAGTCTATTGTAAAAGCCTCTATTTCTGAAGAAGAATTGATATCAATAACACAGCAACAAATTTCGAGAATGTATAGGGACTTAAATAATGTCCCCTATATGAAGGAATTAGATATCAGTTTCAACTATCAGTATGCTCATTTACTCAAAATGATCTGTATCCAACTTGAGAATCCAAAGAAGAGTAGATATAAAAAAGTAAGTGAATTTTTAGACTTCTGCCATTTCGATGTTTCAGCCATTGGGTTTAGGGAGATTTTTATTGCCTGTGAGTTTTTTGAAAAAGGGCAGAAATTGTTTTTTTCAGCAAAATTCAAAAGAACAAGAAAGACCTATTTCAGATAGTCAAAGGTATGGCTTGGGACCTATACCATATAAGGCAGATGGAGCGCGTTTCAACTATACGCCCCGATCAACGAGCACGTTACTTTTTCCCCTCTTTTTTAACATGTGACAAACGCTTAGTTGAAGTATTAGATTTATATCCTCTAAAATGTTTAGCATATATTGAAGATGCATACGAGCCAATGCCATTTTTTAACCGTGATATAGTTGACACATTGGGCAAGACTGATATTGAAAAAGATGAAATACTTAACAAGTATTTCATAGAGTCGAAAGTCAATTATAGAGCAAAAAATAGAGATAAAGCTCGTAATGACTTTTCGGAGTTAGTACATAAGCTGGAAGATGAATTAAGTAAGGTAGCTAATGTATCCGTCTAAGCCAGCACTTCACACATAACACATATGAGCCTTCCGCCTGTCAATAGGCAATAACATTCTATTGGCTGCGATAGCAGCCAATCCACCTCGAACAACAAATCATCTACTTCGTTTCGTCATTTCGACCATTAAGCATAGCTTACGACGAACTCATATAGAGGTTCTCTTATTGCGGTCTCACCGCAACCAACAGCTCTTCATTGGGGCACTAAATATTTATCGCTTAACCCTAGCTGATTCTATTTAAACCGTATGCATTTCGTTTACAAATCCGCGCCGCCACACGCTTCTAATCCTATACGCATAGGTGGAATATTTGCTATGGTAGTCAGCAGCTTATGGCAAGTGACGGATTTGTAGAGAATGACTTTTCTTCGTTGGAGCAACGACGTGGATACTGAAGTGATTTTTCGCTAGGTCGATACCGCCAAAATAAGAACAATTAGACATGGCGCCTCCAGTGTTAATCGATACCACTTCAGTGTGGCAGATTCTAGGAAAGTGGAATCCATGTCATTCGTTATAAACCACATGAGTTTATGGATTAGAAAAGCATACCGATAAAAAATTCATTATAGATAGGAAGTAATAAATGAATACTGATGAACGCTTAAAAGTATTGAAGTTAAAAAATAAAAAGCTGTTTGGGTTCACTCATACTATGTGCATAGTTTTAGTAATTGGTTTTATAACCCTTACCTTATCAATAGCTTTGCCCCCTTCAGCTACAGCAATGCTTGTAGGAATTGCTGCTTTTTTTATTTTATATCACTACGCGGCATATGCTGTTAAAAAGACTAATAACAGAATTTCTTTACTTGAAACAAAGTATAGAGATCAGGATAAAAGCTTATAATAAGGGTGGGAGAACTATGAGAAAAATGGGTTCTTACGGTATACCGCTCATTGTAGGTGTTCTTCTATTCAATCTATACTCAGTTACTTACCACACTGAGTGGTATACTAAATCTGTAGCCAAAACTACAATTGCTCTGCTTCGAAACTTCGAACTGGAGCACCTAATTACGCAGATGGTATTTCCTGAAATTAGGTTCACATTTGATTTGGTAGGCGCTATAGTCTTAAGCTTGTTATTTACTGCTGGATTGGTGTTGTTATCTATAAAACTAAAAACTCTAGCCTATAACTCACAATTCATTACTCTTGGTGTGCTATTAGCATGTATTGCTAAATTAATATTGCCGATAATCGTTTTAAAGGGCATAGAGCGTGGTGCGGTTGGTTCGTTACAAGAGATGGATCTTACACTGTTTACTCAGCTTCAAATTGGGGTTGTTATTTGGTATTTACCGCTAGTTATCCTAGTACTTGTTTCAATGAGAGTGATAAGAATAAAAACATGACAAAGCGTTTAATTGAGCAGCCAACGGCTCTTCATTGGGGCACTAGACATTTATCGGTTAACCTCGTTTAAACCGTATGCATTTCGTTCGCAAATCCGCGCCGCTACACGCTTCTAGTCCTATACACATAGGTGGCATATTTGCTATGGTAGTCAGCAGCTTAGGGCGAGTGACGGATTTTTGGAAATTGACTTTCCCGTTGGAGCCAACGACGTGGATGCTAAAGTGATTTTTCGCTAAGTCGATGCCGCCTCAGTGTGGCAGTCTTCAAAGGGGAATCCATGTCATTCGTTATGTATCTAATTCGAGAGGTCGCTATATATGCAAGTATCATTAAAACCAATGAATGAAGAAAAATTCAGAGAATATTTAAACTTAGCAATCCCTACTTATGCAAAGAATAATATTGAATCAGGACGTTGGGATGAAAATGGGTCATTAGAGAAGTCTAAAAAAGAATACGACCACCTTTTACCTGAGGGTTTAGAAAGCAAAAATAATTATTTATTTAACGTCATAGAACATAATAACAATAATAATGTAGGCTATATTTGGGTGAAAGTAGATTCAAAATCTGCCTTTATATATGACATAGGAATATTTGAAGATTACCGTAGAAAAGGCTATGCCAAGTCAGCACTAAATTTGATTGAGGGCGTAGTTTCTAAGCTTGGGGTAACTAGCATAGGGCTTCATGTTTTTCATCAAAACTCTGGTGCACAGGACTTATATAATAACTTAGGATATCAGGTGGTTAGCCACAACATGTGCAAAGCAATCAGTACATAACACATATGAACCTTCCGACTGTCAATAGGCAATAACGCTCTGTTGGCTGTGTTAGCAGCCAATCCATCTCGAACGACAAAGTTATCTGCTTCGATTTGTCATTTCGGTCATTAAGCATGGCTTACGACAAGTACATATAGAGGTTTTCTTATTGCGATCTCACCACAGCCAACGGCTCTTCGTTGGGGCACTAGGTATTTATCGGTTAACCTCGTTTAAACCTTATGCATTTCGTTCACAAATCCGCGCCGCTACACGCTTCTAATCCTATACGTGTAGGTGGCATATTTGCTATGGTAGTCAGCAGCTTAGGGTGAGTAAAGGATTTGTGGGAATGACTTTTCCGTCAGAGTCGACACCGCAAAAATAAGAACAATTAGACATGGTGCCTCCAGTATTAATCGATACCACCCCAGTGTGGCAGATTCTAGGTCGGGAGGAATCAATGTCATTCGTTATATATATGGAGATGAAACTTGGAAACTTTTGGAACAGTCTATGCGAAAGCGATTGATGATTTAGCATCAAAAATATTCATTCCTGCCTTTATTAGTGCTGTATTTTCTGAAATTCCGTCTACTGTTGTTTCTAAAATAGGATTCTGGGGTACATATATTCCATTATTTATTCTTGGATTAGCTGTAGCTTCATTGATTATCATTGCTATATTTTATCTTGATGTATTAGCATTTGGAGGTAGAGGCGAATTTGGTACATATTTAGGGATGTTCTGTATGCCTCTTGGGGTAATTGGTTTGTTGCCTCAATATTTTGACAGTATTGCCCCTTACACGCAAGTTACCGGTTTTGCTTTATTAGCTTGGGC
>NZ_AFWJ01000069.1 GCF_000222685.1 Vibrio nigripulchritudo ATCC 27043
ATGGAGAGATCCGGGTAGAAAGTCATTGGGGCAAAGGCTCGATTTTCCATTTCTCTGTTGTGCTTCGACACGGTGAAATCACAGAAGAGACAACGGACACACACAATAATAACGAGGTTCCAGATGAGAACCTGCATGCAACGTCAAAGGAATCCAGAATGCAGAATTTATCAGAAAATCGAATTTTGTTGGTTGAAGATAATGACATCAACCAGATCGTTGCACAGGGCATGTTGGAAAACATCGGAATTCAATCGGATATTGCTAGCAATGGAATTGAGGCTTTGGAGGCGTTGAGCCAACCAGCCAGCGCTTACCAGCTCATCTTAATGGATTGCCAGATGCCAGAGATGGATGGCTATGAAGCAACAATGGCAATTCGCGATGGAGAGGGCGGAAAGCAGTATAGAGGTATCCCCATTATTGCAATGACGGCCAATGCCATGAAAGGCGACATGGAAAAATGCCTCGCCGCCGGAATGAGTGATTACATCAGTAAACCGGTAAACCCTGATAGTCTGGAAGAAGTATTGTCTAAATGGCTTAGCCATGCGTCTTCACTTACATACACTGAAGAATCCAGTGAACCGGATATGGACGAGAAAGACACAGAACTGGGGCGAATATGGGATAAAAGCGATGCGATGGAGCGGGTTTACCATGACGACATGGCATTGAACGTGGTCATCAGCGCGTTTGTGGAAGAAGCGCCCGACCAAATTGAGCAATTGATTGAGGCGATCAGCGCGGATAACGTTGAAGATATAAAAATTCACTCGCACACTCTGAAAGGAACCAGCAGCTTGATTGGGGCTCAGAGGTTCAGTTCGGTGATGGATGAAATCGAACAGCACGTAAAAACTGAAAACAGTGCCCCTGATGCGGCAATCATATCTCGTATTTCAAGCCAACAGGAGTTGCTGTTTACCAAGCTAAACCAGTACCTAAACTGACCCATTTCCTACCTGTAACTAATTTCCCTGAAGCCTTTCTGAACAAGGCTTTACGGCGAAGTTAATGCGAATAATTCTCATGTAAAATGATAACCTAGTCAGAAGGGTTTTGTGCCGTTATAATTCCCGCCTCCTAACGCTGAGGTTAAAAAATGCACAACACACCAACTCCTATCAACCAATATCCAAAATACTGGGCAGAGTGCTACGGCGTCGCCCCATTTCTTCCCACCAGCAGGAAAGAAATGGACGCACTTGGATGGGACAGTTGCGACATTATCATTGTGACGGGCGACGCGTATGTCGATCACCCAAGTTTTGGTATGGCAATCATCGGTCGCCTGCTTGAATCACAAGGTTTCCGTGTTGGCATTTTGGCACAGCCAGAGTGGAAGGATAAATCCGCTTTTATGGAGTTGGGAAAACCTAACCTGTTTTTCGGTGTTACTGCGGGCAACATGGACTCCATGATCAACCGTTATACCGCTGACAAAAAACTTCGCCACGACGACGCATACACTCCTAATAACGAAGGTGGAAAACGCCCCGACCGCGCAACGCTGGTGTATTCACAACGCTGCCGCGAAGCTTATAAAGACGCACCGATTGTTCTGGGTGGTATTGAAGCCAGCCTTAGACGCATTGCACACTACGATTACTGGTCTGACAAAGTTCGTCGCTCGGTTTTGTTTGATGCCAAAGCCGATATTCTGCTGTTTGGTAACGCAGAGCGTGCGCTGGTAGAAGTCGCGCACCGCATTGCAAATGGCGAGGACATCACCACATTAACCAATATTCGGGGCACGGCGGTGAACCTGCCGAGCGCACCTGAACATTTCAAAGTCATCGACTCTTCCAGAATCGAAAAACCCGGTAAGGCATTTGTACCTACCAATCCGTATCAGGTTGAAACTCAGTGCGAGACGAAACCGAAAGAGGAAGAGAAAGCCAAGGTTGTCGCCGTTCAGCCATCAAGACACGATGCCAAAACCACCGCAGTTCGCATACCGCCGTTTGAGAAGCTAAAAAACGATCGCATTCTGTACGCCCATGCTAGCCGAATCATGCATCTGGAAACCAACCCGTACTCGGGTCGCGCACTCATCCAAAAGCATGGTGACCGAGAGCTTTGGGTTAACCAGGCGCCGATTCCTCTTACCACCGAGGAGATGGATTTTGTGTTCGGGCTGCCTTATGCACGTGTCCCTCACCCTATGTATGGCAAAGCAAAAATTCCGGCTTATGACATGATCAAGACATCGGTCAATATCATGCGTGGGTGTTTTGGTGGCTGCTCTTTCTGTTCCATCACCGAGCACGAAGGTCGAATCATTCAGAACCGTTCTAAAGAATCGATCATCAATGAGCTCGAAGAGATTCGCGATAAAGTACCGGGCTTTACTGGCACCATCTCTGACCTTGGTGGCCCGACAGCGAACATGTACCGACTAGGCTGCTCCGATCCTAAGGCAGAAATCAACTGTCGTCGCCCATCGTGTGTTTTTCCGGGAATTTGCCACAAGCTGGATACCGACCACAAACACACCATTGATCTGTATCGCGAGGCAAGGCAGGTAAAAGGCATCAAGAAAGTGATGATTGCCTCCGGTGTGCGTTACGACTTGGCTATTGAGTCTCCTGAATATGTGAAAGAGCTGGTGACTCACCATGTAGGGGGTTATCTGAAGATTGCTCCTGAACATACCGAAAAAGAACCTCTCGACAAAATGATGAAACCGGGCATGGGCACCTATGACCGCTTCAAAGAGATGTTTGAAAAATACAGCAAAGAAGCGGGTAAGAAGCAGTACCTGATCCCCTATTTCATTGCTGCCCACCCGGGTACAGAAGAGGAAGACATGGTCAACCTGGCGTTGTGGTTAAAAGCCAACAACTTCGAGTGCGATCAGGTTCAGAACTTCTACCCTTCTCCGATGTGTAACGCCACGTCTATGTACTATTCGGAAACCAACCCGCTTAAGCGAGTGAAGTACAAACAGCGTGAAGATGTTCCCGTTGCCAAGGGTGAGAGGCAACGTCGCCTTCACAAAGCCCTGTTGCGCTATCACGATCCAGCAAACTGGCCAATGATTCGGGAAGCACTGATATCCATGGGTAAGAAACATCTTATCGGTGACAAACCGGGTTGCCTGATCCCTGCTGAAGACGTGGATTCGAAAACGCCAGCACAGCGCAGACGCTCTGGTCGCCACGGTGCGAATCGCTTTGCAACAAAACACACGAAAAACCAACCGGATATTCGTAAAGACCAGGCTCGCAAAGAACAGTCACGTAAAGGAAAAGCGCAGAAAGAAGACTCTAGAGGGCAAGGGAAACCTAAACCAAAAGGGAACAACAAACCTAAACACAAGCAGAGAAGCCGAGCTTAGGGTCTGTTGACCTTATTTGTTCCAATAAAAATGCGACCAAATGGTCGCATTTTTAATGTCCAATTTTGTTGAGTTCTAAGCTTGTTTGTCGGCAAACACCCACTTGGAACTCAGGAAGTAGTTGCTGAACATTCCCACCAGAATACCCGCCACAAGAGCAACAAATGGCATGTAGCCTTGTTCGCCAAATATGGCAATCACCAGTTTGAACACACCTAGATTGGGGATGGCAGAAAAAGCGGCCGCAACCATGTGCTTTTGCCACTGTTTTGCCTTGTCGGTTTTCTCGCGGTCGCCAAATGTGAGCGTACGGTTGCCCAGCCAGGTTGCCGTCGCAGCCACAATAAAGGCTATCACCCTGGCTGCAAAAATCGGAGTTTCAATAACATACAGAAAAAGCGCAAACACAGCGGTATCGACAACAAAGCCGATACCGCCGACAAGCGCAAATTTAAACAGACGATGCTGAAAAATTACTGGCATAGGTAACGAGAACGCTTAGGTGACGCCACTTCAAACGTACAGCTTAGGTTGTGTCTTTCGACAAACCCTTCAATACGTTCGTTAGGACCAATAATGTAGTAGCCGTTTTCATGCCCCTTTAGCTGGTCCATATTGTGAAGGCGCTTGGCTTGACCAAAGCTGTAGTACTGACCAGAGAACGGACGACCACCTTCCACATAGAAAGTCGGCTTAGAATGATCCACATCGACAAACAACATCTTGTCGCTTCGCTCATTACCTGTCTTAAACATCACCACGCAGATCGCAATGATCAGGATGATAGGCGAAATGTAAGACGTAAACGTAAACCAGTTGAAGTTGAACGCTTTATCTCTGAACAGGAACGCGATCCCAGCAACGAGAATGGCAGCACCCGCAACATAGTAGATGATTGCATCGTTCTTAAGCTCTGTTGCGACGTAAACAGAAACCGCGATAATCACGAGACCAGTAATCGCTAAGAACTTAAAGAAGGTAACTTTGTAGCTGACTTTGCTTTCCGTCAGATACGCGACCAATAGAGCGAACGCTGGCATACCCGGCAGAACGTAAGTCGCCAGAATATTACCCGAGAAAGTAAACAGAATGAGTGGCGATAGCACCCAGAACAGCAGGAAGACAAACACACCCGGAAGTTCAGACAGCTTCTCTTTCAATCGGGTAAAGCGGAACACCGCAAGCAAAGGCAAAACCACAGACCAAGGCAATGCTGCCAGCATCAGGAACAGCCAAATCATGCCGCGTGGTTCGTCGTGAGCGTTACCGTAACGGTCCCCTTCCCAACCACTGACTAAGAAGCGGTTAAAGTGCTCGCCAACAATGAAGTATTCAAGGAATCCTGGGTTCGCCTGTTCCGCCATGATGTACCAAGGAAACGAAATCACGCACATCAGAACCAAACCACCCACAATTGGGATGCGTTTCCAAAGTTGAACGAAAGCACCAACGAAACCGTGTTGAATCACTAGGAATGGCAGTATAGAAAGCCCCATCAGAACAATCGCCATCGGACCTTTAGAGAGCAGCGCCAGCCCTAAACCAAAGAAGCCAATGTAGCCCCAGATTCGTTCGCCCCGCCAACTAAAGAAGAAGCCGATCATGGCAAGGGTTAAAGAGAACGTGAGCGCCATATCCGTCATAACGGCGCCGGAGGAAATAGAGAAAACCGGAATGGTAGCCATTACTAACGCAGTTTTAAGTGGGTCGATGCCAACTCGTTTAGCGAAGAAGCAACCTAATGCGATAGTCATAACGCCAACAACCCAGTGAGGGAACCGCACTGCAAACTCTGACACACCGAAAACTTCAATACCCACGGCACTTAGCCATGTAAACATAGGCGGTTTGCCTAAAAATGGCTCGTCGTAATCGAACATAGGTGTTAACCAGTTTCCTGTTTCCACCATAATTCGAGCCTGTTCGCCGTATCTCGCTTCAGTTGTATCCATTAATGGCATGATGCCAAGAGACACAAGCCTGATTAGCAAGGCTGCTCCCAGCAAAAACCATAAATGTTTGGAAGTTAGCTTCACTTCTCTACCTCTATTAATTCAAATGCCCTACCCTGAGATATACAAAACTTGAGTAAGTTCATTCTTTTATATGATTGAATTCGAATCCCTAGACCTGCTCAATGACACACAAAAACATTATCGCCTGACTCAGACAAAAAAAGTAAGGCTTGTAGAAACTCAGTTTTACTGCAGATGTAGGTCTAAACCGTGCGCTCGATATCGCACGAAGGCAGCATTATATACCCAAGTCACTTTAAGATGCAGTATTCAGAAAGAAAATGTTACGCCTAGGAAGCGATGACCTGAATTTGCCGAATCTTCCCTAAAAATTGGTAAGATTGCTTTTTTATCTAACTGCTTACCTCAATGAAACTCTCTGCCAGTCCGGTCACATACCACCAATTCGAACACATTCCCTTTTACCTAAAAAGAGACGAGCTTCTGCACCCTCAATTTAGTGGCAACAAAGCACGAAAATTCATGAAGTTGTTGGAAGCAGAGCAGCAAGGCATTAGCACGCTCATCGGATACGGTTCTGTACAGGCAAACTCACTGTATTCACTAGCAGCACTAGCCAAACTAAAAGGGTGGAAGCTGGAATACTATGTTGACCATATTCCAAGTTATGTGGCGGAAAACCCGAAGGGAAACTATCGCGCAGCTCTTGAGCTTGGCGCCTTTATCATTGACCTGAGCAAGCAATCCAACCCAAACGGGCTTAACTGTGAACGTTACATTCACGAGATAAGAAAGCCCCATGAAAAGTGCTTATTTATACCAGAAGGCGGTAGATGTGATATAGCGGAGTATGGTGTAAAGCAACTAGCAGAAGAAATAGCCACATGGCAGCGAGAGCAAAATATTGAAAAGCTCACCGTCGCACTGCCATCCGGAACAGGCACAACATCGCTCTACCTTCAAAAGCATCTGAAACACCACAACATCCAAGTTTTAACCTGTGCCTGCGTGGGCGGAAATGGCTATTTAAAACAGCAATGGCAATCACTTCAAGAACCCAGCTTTCCCATCATTCTCGATTCAGGCAAAAAGCACCACTTTGGCAAACTCTACCAAGCCGATTTTGAGATTTGGAACAAGCTAAAAACACAAACCGATGTTGAATTCGATTTACTTTACGACCCACTGATGTGGCGATGCTTAATGCAAGACTACACACAGGAAAAGCACGGGACACTACTCTACATTCACCAAGGTGGGTTACTCGGTAACGAAACTATGCTGCCAAGGTATTTGAGGAAATTTGGGTAGTAAACACATTCATTATGAGACTTAGTTCTAACTCTCAAAACATAAGAGTTTAATCTCATATTGAATCCACTTTAAATTTATAAAAAATTGTTGTTAGTGGATTTTTATGGCTGAGCTGATCCCCTCTTTAAACACATGCCTAAGTAAAATGGAACAAGGCGAAAAACGCTTTGCTCGACGTTTAGAATCTTTGCTAGAAGATGACTATCTCTGTTGGTTCGATATCCCAGTAGGGAGAATTAGGCGTTATCCGAATTTTATTGTTCTTCATCCACAGCGTGGGCTTTTGTTTCTTGAAGTAAAGGATTGGAAAATAGATAACGTCAGCTCTATCACCGCCATACAAGTTGAGCTACGAACAAATAATGGGTTAAAGACCTTAGCAAACCCAATTGAGCAAGTTCGTCAATGCACCTATACAGTTATCAACAAACTAGCGAAAGACAAACAACTACTTAGCCAGAACCCTAATTACAAAGGAAAACTATGTTTTCCCTACGGCTATGGGGTTGTATTTCCATTTATATCTCGCAAGCAATTCAACGATGCGATTCCGTTTGATGCTCAAGAAAACGTTTTACAAAGCCATCTTGTCATTTGTAGTGATGAGATGACGGAGTCAAGTGATCCCGAACATTTTCAAGCTCGTCTATGGGAAATGTTTAACTACCAATTTGACTATAAACTTACGCTACCTCAAATAGATCGCATTCGCTGGCATCTTTATCCTGAAATTCGCATAAACCACTCGCATAGTTCTCTGTTCGAAGATGAAGAATCAGATAAAGTTAGACTCCCAGAAGCTATTCCGGATATTGTTAAAATAATGGATGTTCAGCAAGAACAGTTAGCGAGAAGCCTAGGAGAAAGGCACCGTGTTATTCATGGAGTAGCAGGTTCAGGAAAGACTTTAATCCTCGGTTATCGATGCTTACACCTCGCAGATACGCTTTGTAAGCCCATTTTAGTCCTGTGCTATAACATCACTCTAGCAGCGAAACTACGTTCTTTTATTGAGGAAAAAAGGGTCGAAAGCAAAGTGCAGATCTATCATTTTCATGACTGGTGCGGACAGCAGCTAAAGACCTATCATGTAAATCAAATACAGGATAAAGATCGTAAAGCCTTTGAACTTAATGTCGAATCAGTTATTCAAGGAGTGGAGTTAGGTCAAATCCCATCTGGTCAATATGGTGCTGTGCTGATTGACGAAGGACATGATTTTGAACCAGAGTGGTTAACACTGGTCACCAAAATGGTTGATCCCGAAACAAATTCACTCCTACTTCTATATGATGATGCTCAGTCTATATATAAGAAAAGGAATGCGCTCGACTTCTCTTTATCAAGCGTGGGCATACAGGCGCAAGGACGTACCACTATTCTCAAGCTAAACTACCGTAATACACGAGAAATTCTTAACTTTTCTTATAAATTTGCTAAAAAGTACTTTGAAGGCTTCAAACATAAAGACATTCCACTAATAGAGCCTGAAGAAGCAGGATGTACTGGAAAAATACCTGTTTTAAAAAAATTCAATAGTGTAATTCAAGAAGCAGATTTCGTTGTGCGTTGTATTAAACACTGGCGAACAAAGGGGCACGATCTTAAAGAAATTGCGATTTTGTATCCCACTCATACAACAGGGAAGGAAATGGCTGAGGTGTTGAAGAAGTCTGACGTTCCATTTCAATGGTTAGCATCTTCTGGGTACAAAAAAAGTATGATCCAAGAGCACAAAAAATAAGTCTTATCCCTGTTCGTAGCAGTAAAGGGCTGGAATTTGAAACCGTTATAATGATCGATGGTAGCTACCTACCAAAAGATGAACAACAAGAAATCGACACTGCGCGTATTATGTATGTGGGTTTCACAAGGGCAACTAAAAACTTGCTTACTACTTACCACAGAGAGAACAAACTCAGCCAACAGCTAGAACAAGCCATCACGTAACGCTAATTTCTCAATTTTAACTGCACCTAAGAGTTTAATAAGCTGAGTTAGGTTATCTAGAAACGAAAAAGCCCCAGCATTTCTGCTAGGGCTTCGAATGTGGCGGTGAGTGAGAGATTCGAACTCTCGATACGTTGCCGTATACACACTTTCCAGGCGTGCTCCTTCAGCCACTCGGACAACTCACCGAATTGTTGTTGAACTTTGCGTCTCAACGGGGCGCTAATTTAATGATTATGCGGTTGAGGGTCAAGTGCTTATCAGAAAAAAAATGTATTTTTATGTCTGTTCGCTCAGAAATTAGCTAAAACACTCATTTTCCATACAGTTTGTATGATTTTAAACCCGTTGAGCATAACCCGGTACACGGAACCATTTACGGCAATTATCTAAGAAGTAGCCATACAGAACGCCCAAGCCACAAGATACTATGGCGTTACTTGCAACTGCTGTCAGGATTTGATCGGTCGAGGCACCAACAAACCAAAGAATGGCGGCATAAACTGGTGATTGGAATAAAACGTATGCAACGACATCTGAAATGCGCTTCATCAGCTCTCCGGTATGGATACGACCACCTTGGTTCAATACCCAATCACGGAATACGCCATATGGCCAGGCTATGGCAATGTTTACCGGTATCGAAAGCGTTCTGGATTGCAAAGACTGCTCAAAAGTCATTCCAGATACAAAAATCTCAATCAGCATGCCGACGACAAAACTGAACACCACCATTGCAAATGTATCCGCCGCAGCGTGGCGAATGCAAAAAGGCGCTTTCGAACTCATTACCTTACCTTTAAAGAACTAATAACTAGAATATTATTAAAAATACAAACAAGAAATCTAGATAACTGCATTTTAACTAGATAATAAGGCTATTAAATCACGAATTATTCAGTTTTATATTTCAAATTTTTATTTTTGTTGTAAATTTACAACTAGGTTATGTTCGAAAGTTAGAGATTTTCACTGTCATGAAAGCTTTTAGGGTTAAACCATACCAACATGAAGGCTTAAGATGTAAAAAAGCCAAGCTTTTGCTTGGCTTAGGATGTTGACTTGTTGTTAATTTACAAAATTACTCAGCCAAACTGAGTGTCAGCACGTTTATGTCATCTTCCGAAGGGACATTGTTCCCTTCAAGTGCTGCCGAGATCTTATCTATGGCTTCGCGCTCTTCGTTGTTAAATTTATTTCTATCTTGACTAACAATGACTCTGAGTATGCTTTTTGCTTTTTCAAAGTCCTGGTTATCCAGCGACACATAAAGGTCAACCAGAAGCTTCTCATTATTCGAGGATTGAGGCTCTTGAGTGGATGAGTGGCTAGCGTGTGGCAACGAACGCGTTAATCGATCAGAGAACTTTATTAATACGTCATCCAATTCTCTTTCATCTATTGGCTTGGCAAGGATGTGGTCTGCACCGGCTTTTAGCATCTTTTCTCTGGTTTCTTTAAATACATCTGCCGTACAGCCAAGAATCAAACCTTTTGAAGAGGGGTGATTTAAGTTTCGGATCCGTTCTGTCGCTTCGATTCCATCCATCACAGGCATGTGGTTATCCATAAGAACCAAATCAAATGTGCATTGCGAAAGAATATCGACGGCTTTGGCTCCATCTACCACACTGGTTGTCTCAAAGCCTTTACTGCGCAGGAACGCATCCATGATCATGGTATTGGTTCTGTTATCTTCAACGATAAGGGCGGTTAAGCCATT
>NZ_AFWJ01000068.1 GCF_000222685.1 Vibrio nigripulchritudo ATCC 27043
GCTGGGTGGTCGACACTTGCTGCTGCCGCTGCATGTGGACCTGTTCCCTGACCTGCTTCATTCGAGTACACACCACGTTTTACACCCCAACCGATAGCGGCACCAAAGCCAGCCATAGGAGTAAATGCGTCACCTACGATCATTGCGAAGATACGAGGTACCTCGCCAATGTTCAGAAGGATGATGACAAACGCAATGATGATGTATGCCAAGGCCATGAAAGGCACGACAACCTGCGTGAAGTTGGCGATACGCTTTACACCACCGAAGATGATGAAAGCCAGAATGATAGAAATGAAGGTACCGGTAAAGATTTTAGCAAAACTGTAAGTGCCCAGACCTGTATCAATCATCATTCCACTGCCAAATGCGGCTTCAACTGCATTACCGATACTGTTCGACTGAACACCCGGAAGCAGAACACCACAAGCAAAGATGGTAGCGATAGCGAAAATCCACGCGTACCACTTCTGACCCATCGCTTTTTCGATGTAGTAAGCTGGTCCGCCACGGAACTCACCTTCATCTTCTTCTTTGTATATTTGTGCCAGAGTGGATTCTGCGTAAGCAGTTGCCGCGCCTAGGAACGCTACAACCCACATCCAGAATACGGCACCTGGTCCACCAAAACCGATCGCTGCGGCAACACCCGCAATGTTACCAGTACCCACACGACCAGACAGTGATACGGCCAAAGCCTGGAAGGAGGAGATACCCTTGGAAGAGCTTTTCCCTGATAACAGAAGACGCCACATTTCAGCGAAATGACGCACTTGCACGAAGCGTGTTGTGATGGAATAGAACAGACCTGCACCCAGACACAAATAAATCAGTGCCGGGCTCCATATTATTCCGTTAAGAAAGTCGACGAGTGACTGCATGACTCTTTCCCTATTTTTGATGTTGTGTTTGTGTAAAAAGCGAACAACATATTAATCCCGTATGTAATCCGATTGTTAATATTTTTGATTTGTTCGTGTTTTTACCGTGAAGTAGAGCACGTACCGCTAGGAATTTGAGTTTTTTTGGCTAAAAATTGCGCGAAATTAGAGTGTGATGTTAATTAATTTTTAATATAAATAAAGTTACCGATAATGATCTTGTAATTGGCGAAGAAAGATTGTTCGACTTTATGCTGATTTGATCGCATTTGGCGGAATTATTGAACATATCTGAAGTAAGAGAGATCATCATGCTGAATATCCGCTTTTTTCTCTGCCACGATATCTGCGAGTAACTTTCCTGACCCACACGCTAGTGTCCATCCTAAAGTGCCATGTCCCGTATTGGTGTATGCATTACTTAACGGTGTTTTACCGATAACTGGCGTGCCATCTGGGGTCATGGGCCTTAGCCCTGTCCAGTATTCTGCTTTTGAAACATTACTGGCCTTTGGGAACAGATCGGTCAGTACCTTGCTTATGGTTCTGGTTCGTTTGTGTGGCAGATCCTGACTAAAGCCTGCGAGTTCAGCTGTACCGGCGACGCGAATCCGATTTTCAAACCGTGTAATCGCGACCTTGTATGTCTCGTCCATCACCGTTGATGTTGGCGCATTATTACTGTCTTCAATAGGTACTGTGAGTGAGTAGCCTTTCACAGGGTAAACCGGCAAATTAATGCCAAGGGTTTTTAACCAAGTGGCGGAGTGGCTTCCCATTGCAAAAACGTATTTGTCGGCAACAAACGTCTGCTTATCCGTGACCACTTTTGTGACCTTTCCGCTTTGGTGCTCTATCTTTTTAACCTGATGGAGGTAGTGAAATTCAATGCCCGCTTTGCGACATTCTTGTTCCAACTGCTGGCAAAAAAGATAGCAGTCACCAGTTTCATCGTTGGGGAGATACAGCCCCCCGGTCAGCTTTTCTTTTACAGCCGCGAGCCCCGGTTCTTTCTGAATACACTGCTCCACATTGAGTAGATGATGCTCAACACCACTTTGCGCCAGAAGGTGCATGTCTTTGCCAATGGAATCAAGTTGAGAAGCGTGGCGAAATACCTGAAGCGTACCCAGTTCTTTGCCTTCAAAATTCAGAGGGAGACGATCTTTTAACTCGCTGAGGCAACTTTTGCTGTAATTCGCCAGCCGAAGCATTCGGGATTTGTTTTGCTGGTACTTTTCAGTATTACAGTTAGCCAGCATTTTCAGGCTCCAGCCAACCATTTCAGTATTCAAAGGGGGAGAAATCTTGAGAGGAGCATGTGTCTGAACCAGCCACTTCAACGCTTTTTGGGGCACACCGGGCGCTGCCCAGGGCGCTGAGTACCCATAAGACAACTGCCCTGCATTGGCATAACTGGTTTCTAATGCTGCTTGAGCCTGTCTGTCTATTACAGTCACATCAAACCCTGCTTGTCTTAAATACCAAGCACTGGTTAACCCAATTACACCACTACCAATCACAAGCGCTTTCATTGTCTTCTGCACCGCCACAGTTTTCATTTCAAAGAATCGGTGGATAGTGTCTTTTCTTTACATCTGATTAACAATCGATAAATATTACAGCTAGCCTTTAGAAAAACTAAAAGCAATTTATAGAGAAAAGCTAATGGAACTTGTGAAAAGTAATGTGCTAAACCATTTATCAACATTTGAAGTTGCCGCAAGAGAGGGCAGTTTTACTCGCACTGCCAGAGCTCTCCACAAGACCACGGGAGCCGTCAGTCAGCAGATCTCCTTGTTAGAAAATGCTTTGGGAACACCTTTATTTAAAAGGCACTCGCGAGGTATTGAGCTCAATGAGAATGGACAGGTTCTGTTTGAAGCCGTTCAACAGGGATTAAGCCACATTCGTCACGCCATAATAAGTATTCAAACTGAGCTCAATCTAGAACAGGAAATTCGTCTTAAGCTTACCCCTTCTTTCGCCTACAAATGGCTGATTCCCAGATTGCAGAAATTCTATAGCGAGTATCCTGAGATTCAAATTCAGAGTTATGCCGAGGCTGCCATTGTTGACGCCTACAGTGGGGATTTTGATCTGGTCATTGACTACGGAACCATTCCTTACAGCGATAGCAAAGCCAAATTATTGATGAGAGAAGCGCTATTGCCAGTAATGTCTCCGGCATTAATGCGTCAGTATGACTGGGGGAATGATCCTGATGTCTGGAAGAAGGTCATGTTGCTTCACGATGCAATGGCTTGGCGAGATGCTGGCAAAGACGTGGAGTGGCAAATGTGGTTAAAACACAATGGGATAAAGACCTCTGAGCTTAAAGGGCACTTTTTTAGCCGTGCAGATATGGCCATGGCAGCGGCAGAAGCAGGAGTCGGGGTTGCTATGGGGCGACGCTCACTGGTGGATGAAGACTTTAAGCACCAAAGGTTGTGCAGCCCTTTCACTGAAACGCCTGTGGATGCGGGCTATTTTCTTATCCAGCATCATAAGAGTGAGATTATCGATAAATTTGTTCACTGGTTAAGACAGGAGGCGGAAACCCAATAAATTAACCAGCTACATTTTGTGACCTCAGAAATCCCCTCCTACACTTAAAAAAGGTGATGCATATCTCGTTTCTTTTGCGAGGCAGGGGTTCCTCGCTTTTTTAAGGCGTATCTCAATGACAAAAAAAAGAACATGTAAGTATTGCAGTCCAGACGGGTGGCAGTGTGACGAACCTGCTGGCGAGTCGGGTCTGTGCTATTGGCATGATCCAGACATTGATAAAAGTAAAGATGAAGACGTTAAAGATCGGGTTGAGCAGTGGGCAAAAGATGGCAAACCTCTGGACGGGTTTCAGTTGTCACGAGCCAAACTGGAAGACATCAATCTGGTCAATCGAGGCTGCAGGGAAGGGTATAAGTGTCGGGATGTCGACTTTTATCGTGCCGATCTTCGTAATGCGCATTTCTTTGGACTCGATCTTCGAGGTTCATCTCTGATGAAAAGCACGTTGGCAGGCGCAAACCTGCACTGTGCCAAACTGGAAAACTGTAATTTGCTCGGTGCTGATCTCAGCCGTGCGCGGTTAGAGAACGTGGAGTGGGGCGAGCAATTGCAACAAGAGCGCAAAGCCATGGATGCGATCAGTGTCAAAGACACCAAGAAAGCGGTTGAATTGTGCCAGGAAGCAGAAGAGGTCGCCCGCTGTATCCGCAAACAGTGTGAAAAAGAGGGGTTGTTTGAAATTGCAGGTCACTTCTTCAAAAAAGAGATGATCTTCAGGCGCTATCAAATGCCGCTATACAGCTCTAAACGTATCATTTCCAAAGGCGTAGATTTGTTTTGTGGGTATGGAGAATCACCCATACGTGTGGTGATGTTTTCGGTTTGCCTGATTTTTATGTGTGCCTTAGCCTACTTCTTTTTAGGCACGACGGCTTCAAACCCAATTTACCCAGATGTTCATGGTTATAAAGCAACGTTTCTAGAGTTCCTTAATGCGCTTTACTTCAGCGTGGTGACGTTCACAACATTAGGGTACGGCGACATTTCCCCCATAGGACTCGCAAGGTTTATTGCTGCCTTCGAGGCTTTCTTAGGAAGCTTTACCATGGCACTGTTTGTGGTGGTATTTGTTAAAAAGATGACCCGTTAAAACGCATATTAACAATAGTTAATGAGTCGTAACCCAGCGCCCTCTATAGTCCTTCTGGTTTTTATAAGGAGGCACCATGCGCTGGAAAGTCTGTTCATTCGAACAAATTACTAATATTGAACTCTATCAACTGCTTAAGCTTCGTGTAGACATTTTTATTGTTGAGCAAAATGCACCGTATTCCGATCTAGACGGCAAAGATCATGCGGAAGGCGTGTTACACGTTTTAGGTATTGAAGGAGACGAAGTGGTTGCCTATGCGCGACTGCTGCCAGAAGGGTTGGGATACCCAGTTGAAGTACTTCCTTTTTTAGATGGCAGTGAGAAAGAAACCGCGATTGGTCGTGTGGTTGTGAAAGCCTCACACCGAGGAACAGGTGTTGGACATGAACTGATGCGTGTTTCACTGAACGCGATGAAAGAAAATGGTTTTTCTACACCAGTGTTTATTTCTGCACAGTCTTATCTCACCGATTATTACCAGCAGCATGGCTTTACTGTGTTCACACCAGCTTACAGCGAAGACGGATGCGATATGAGGGGAATGCGCTCCGAATCACTGGTGGTTTAAGGGGTATCAATGCTCGGCATTTGCCCAGCTGTGGTACCAACGTAGCAAACTGTCTACCGGTTTCGGCGTACATATTAAAAATCCCTGAATGTGCATGTCTCGGTAGTTGTGTTCGAGATAATGCAAGTCCTCGATGGTCTCCATTCCTTCAGCAATCAAGGTTACGTTCAGCTTTTTGGAAATGTCAGCAAGAGAATTCACCACCACCTGATTAAATTGATCGCAGTGGATGTCGGTAATCAGACTGCGGTCGATTTTAACTTCGGTGAAAGGCAGGTTTCGCAGTTGCTGAAGGTTGGTAAAACCCGTTCCAAAATCATCCAGAGACAAACCAAACCCACGAATCCGGAAGCGATTTAGGGACTCCAACTGCTCAGTGCTTTTCAAGGCAAATTCTTCAGTGATTTCCAGAATAATCTGAGATTTCTCAACACCACGCGTCGTGACCATATCATTCAGTGTATCAGGGTACTTAGGGTCAATCAGTTGGTTGGGAGAAAGGTTCACACTCACTCGTACGTTGTTACCAAACTCTTTACACAACATGGGCAAATCATCTAGCGCCTTTTCCAGTATCTGGAGAGTTATCTCATCGAGCATGTTGTAGCGCATTGCAGTAGGAATAAACTGCCCCGGAAGAATGGCTTTAGGCACTCCTGGTTTGCAGATTCTTGCTAGCACTTCGACCCCATCGACTTTGTGTTTGTAGATGTTCACTTTTGGCTGGTAGTAAGGTGTGATGAAACGGGCATCGAGACAGGCACGCAACTCCTCTCTGGACATCTTCTTGTAATGGACGAAATTACGCTCTTCCATTTGCTGAAGCTTATCTAAAGCACGTTTTAAGCTGTTGAGATCAATAGGCTTTGAGATATTGCCGAGCAGGCAGACTTCATGCTGTCTGGCAATGTCTGCCGCCAGTTGAATGATGCGCTTCTCCATATCCGAAATGATGCACACCCCCCCGGAAAACCGGCTTTCTCCTAACTGGCGGATTACTTCCATTCCGTCGATATCCGGCATATTGAGATCGGTGAAAACGGCACTGTATTTTTCGGGATGGTTACGGATTAAATCAAGTGCTTTTCGTGGGTTAGAAGACGTGACTACATTTGCGAATCCCAGTTCCAGCAGCATGGTTTTCATGACCATAAGAATGGCTTGGGAATCGTCGATCACGACAATTTGTTTCTCTTTCATTCACATACCTTTAGCCAACGAGTTAGGTATTCATTGGCTTGAATTATGTTTTTTGGTGCCAATGATAAGTTGTGCGGTCAAATAGCTCAGAGTCTATTCTCCTTATTTTAAAAACCTAGTAGAACTAAGGGAATTATCAAGGAGAGGCTTCCTTTTTGAGCTCTTTTTTTATTCAATCGATAGAGTATTTAGGGCTGCTGGAAAAACAAAAATCTGAAAACGGCACGCGAAGGCGTATTAGATGTAAAACTGTCAGCAAGTTGCGGAGTGGTAACGTTGCAGTCATACGGTTTATTGTTCAAGATTAACTAGGGTCAAAGATCTTAGGATGCGATCAGACAACATTCAGGGAAGGATGAGGAAAACAATGCTTAGCTACCAAGTTTGTCGAGACATCGAAATCGACACCACACCAGAATCACTCATTGAATTCATCAGTGACTTTAAAAACTGGCCAGAATGGTCTCCGTGGTTAATCATGGAACGAGGCTGCCCTCTGATATACAGCGGTGAAGCCGGTCAAGTTGATTCAGGCTATGAATGGAGTGGTAATCTGGTCGGCGCTGGTGGCATGGTGTTAACCGAAAAATCGCCGACCAGTCTGGTTATGGCGTTGAGTTTCTTCCGCCCTTTTAAATCCACAGCAACGGTAAAATTTAACGCTGAAAAGACGGAAACCGGGGCAAAGTTAAGCTGGATTATGGAAAGCAAAGTCCCGTGGTTTTTGTTTTTCTTAAAGAACATGTTTAAGTCGATGATTGGGATGGACTACGATCGCGGTTTATTGATGTTAAAAAGCCAGATTGAAACAGGAGAGGTCCATTCCGAGCTGAAACTGGTAGGGGAGAGCAACCTATCCGAAACTCATTACATTGCTTTGAAAAATGATGCCGGAATGCAGGACATGGGACCGACCATGCAAGATGATATCGTTAAGCTGGATGAGTTTATGACCGAGCGGGGCATTGAACCATCGGGCGCTATGTTTGCGCTTTATGACTCCATGGATATGGCAACCATGCATTTCGATTTTCATACCTGTTACCCGATTTGCGAGCCGATTGACGTGCCCGAGCCGTTTATTTGTGGGCATTTAAAAGCCAGCGACACGTACGTCGTCGAGCATATCGGTGCTTACCACTTTCTTGGTAACGCCTGGTCAATGGCGAATATGGCAGCCAGGCACAATAAAGTGCCAGTAAAACGTAAGCCGCTAGGGATCGAGCTTTATGTCGACAACCCTAACGACGTAGAAATTACTCAGCTACGCACTCAGATACTGCTGTTTAAAAAATAGGGAAGGTTATTGGGTTGCCAGCATGTAGCCCTTACCACGAATCGTGACAAGAAGTTCGGCATGAGAACTGTTGGCTTCCAGCTTCTTTCTGAGGCGGCTAATGAGCATATCAATAGAGCGGTCTGTTGGTGACCAGTTCTGGCTTTTTGTTATCTTGACCAGTTGCTGGCGGGTACACACTTTTCCGGCATTTCCTATCAGAAAAAGCAGCGCCTGATTTTCGGCATCCGTCAGGCGGAACTCACGTCCGTCTTTGTGAAGCAGCAGTTTATTTTCCTTGTGTAATCGGATCCCCGGATACACATGAATGTAAATGGATTCCTGATCATGCTCATGGGACGGTATATCGTTTCGACGTAAAACTGCCTGCACTCTCAGCAATACTTCTACCATATTCAACGGTTTAACAACGTAGTCGTCTGCGCCACGAGCAAGTCCCTTAATGCGATCCTCGTCAGACTTTCTACTGGATACCAAAATCACTTTGCATAATTTTTCTCGGGAAAGCGTATGGGCAATTTCCGTTCCATCTGCTTGAGGTAAAACGACATCACACAAAACCAGGTCGATTGGTGGATGGCTATTGGTCACTTGCTGGCAGACGTCTTCTCCCGTGATATTTACGAGGACATCGTAGCCTTGAGATTGTAATGCTTTAACCAGAGATTCACGAGTTGGAGCGTGATCTTCGACAACTAAAATACGGCGATGAGGCATGAGAGCGAATTTAACCCTAGGTTGATATGCAGTTTAGTTCCTATTTGTTAAATATTTATAAGGAGTATTTCCTAAAAAAATGAAACAACCCATCAAATATTTAAATAGTTTATAATAATTCGCTCGAATTAAAAACTATCAATTGTAAAGTTCCATGTCGCACTTTTATTCAATTTTGCTAAAGTTCTGCTGTGTTACATTTGTTTTTCTAATTAGCTCACTCTGGAGCTTGGATGGTTTCGCACATCTAAAGAAAACGAACATTCCAATCAGCGAAGTGAGTGTGCTGGAAGATCAAAATGGCACATTGAATATTGCAGATGTACTTCAGGCGGAAAATTCGCAGTGGCAAGCCTTAGCGCCGTCTCTGGAGAACATCAATATGGGGTATAGTGACTCCACTTACTGGTTAAAAGTGGTGATCGACCAACCTAAGAATGACTGCTGTATTCTGACGGTGGCGTACACGCCTCTGGATTATCTCGATTTCTACCAATTGATTGATGACGCGCGACTGGAACATCAGCAATCCGGTGATCGATATCCGTTTAGTGTTCGACCTTTTCATGATAGAAATAACACGTTTCGCGTTGTGTTAAACCCAGACAGACCGACGGTGTTTTATCTTCGGGCACAAAGTGAAAGTGTTCTGAAGTTGCCGTTAGAGCTGTATAGCGATATTGAATTTGCTCAGACTCTCGGGCAGGAAAATTTCTTTATTGGCTTGTTTTATGGTGGGTTGCTGCTGATTGCAGCTTACAACGCCTTTGTTTTCTTTCGATTGCGAGATAAGGTGTACGCTTACTACCTGTTCTTTGTTATCAGTGCCGCGCACAGTGCCGCCTGCTGGGATGGTCTGGCGTTTCACTACCTCTGGCCTAACTCCCCCCTTTGGGCAAGTAAGTCCATCCCTATTTCGACAGGGTTACTGACCTTCTGTACTTTGTTGTTTAGCCAGGAATTACTTCAAACCAGAAAGAACCTTCCGTGGATAAATGCGATCATTGAGCTGATGAAAGTCGCCGCATTGTCTTTGATTGTCCTGACTTACCTCGTGCCTTATTCCACTGTAGGAAAAATGAGTATTTTCATAGCTTATGGTTACGGAATCATAGGGTTAGTGATTGGGGTCGCCTCGATGCATCGCAAAGTAGAAGGCTCTGGTCTCTATTTGTTTGCCTGGTCGCTGCTCTTTGTTGGGGTGATAAGCAATACCGCTGCGAACATTGGCATTCTTCACAGCAATATGTTTACCAGCCATTTGATTCACGTTGGTGGTGTGGTGGAAGTGTGTCTGTTTTCTGTGGCTCTGGCTAACCGGATCAAGTTGCTTAAGCAGGCAAAGCTGGATGCCGAAACCCGAATGTCTGTCGAGCGGCAGATGGCACAGGACAAAGCCAACACATTAGCGGTGATCAGCCACGAATTACGAACTCCTATGAACGCAGTGCTGGGGTTTGTTTACCTCGCGAAACAAGGTAAAGGGCAGCTCAGTACCATGGATTACCTGACCAAGATAGAGCAGGCATCCTCAAATTTAGTGCAGTTGATTAATGACAGTCTGGATTTTTCTAAGCTGGAACAGAAAAAGCTGAGTCTGAAAAGCGAAACTTTCAGCCTGGTTGATGTAGTAGATCATGTGGCTTCTGTCTCCACACCTGCACTCGCAGGTAAGCCAGTTCAAATGTATATTCAGGTCGCCCCGGATGTGCCTTCTCATATTCGGGGAGACAGGGTGCGCTTGGAGCAAGTCATCATCAACCTGACCAACAACGCCATTAAGCACACGGAAACCGGATATGTAGGGCTGGCGATATCCGTCATCCGACAGGCTGGGCATGAAGTGGTACTGGCATTTAACATTTCTGATTCAGGAAGTGGTATTTCGCAGCAATATCAGGACAAACTCTTCAAACCTTATTCGCAGCTCGAAGATCATCATAAAGGGACCGGGCTAGGGCTTTCCATCAGTCAGAAAATTGTGCATCTGATGGGGGGCAATATCGAGTGCGTCAGTGAAGTGGGGCGTGGCTCGCTTTTCTCTTTTGATCTTGCATTTCCTTTAGTATCACAGCCAGCGAATAACTCGGACGGTGCTCATATTCTGCTGGTTTGTGAGGATGAAACCTTTGGAGAAAGTGCAAAGCTAACACTGCGCTGGCTTGGCATGGAATGCGATTTGGTTACCGCATCTCAAGCATTGGAGATGACCTGTAATTACGATCTCATTTTGGTGGATCATGCGTTGAAGGGCATTTCTGGTGAAACCTTTATCGATATTTTACGTGCGACCGACTTTTCTCATATTCCGGTTGCCATGCTCTGTGATATCGACGATATCGAAGGATCTGAGAGTCAGGTGGAGCACCTGAGTAAACCGATTCGGGTAGGGGATGTATTCCATCTGGTCAATAAAGTGCACGGTAAAGAAGTGTCTGAGCCGGAAACGTCCTCTTTTGCTGACTACGCGCTGAGTGGTTTAAAAGTGCTGGTGGCAGATGACAACAAACTCAATCAGGAATTCATCAGTGACATGCTGACGATGTTTGGTGCAGACACCGACATAGTGGAAAACGGGCGTCAGGCATTAGAAGCCATGAAAAAACACAATTACGATGTGCTGCTATTGGACTTACACATGCCTGAAGTCGACGGTATTGAATGCGCCATGACTATTCGCCAGACTCCTGAGCTCCAACAAATTCCGATTTTTTGTACCAGCGCCAGCCCGGGCATTGTTTCTCAGCATATGGATGTGTTTGATGACTGTATTGCTAAGCCAATCATCGCCAGCCGACTGCTTAAGCTACTGACGCCCCTTGCCACGCAAGAGCTCTCGCCACACGCTTTGCCAAAGAAGGGACAGATTCGCTGGTTAGCGGATAAATCGTTGCCTGAGATAGAGGGCATTAATATGTCGTTCCTTTATGAACAGTGTGCTTACTCTGAGACCAAAGTAGAGGGAAAACTGGATGCATTTGTTGCCATGACAGAAGAGTTTCTCACTGCACTGAATCAGACATCGGAGTCGGATTATCGTGAAAAGCAAAGGCTGTATCATGACTTCGCAGGAACAGCGGGAGCCATTGGAGCGAAAGACATTCAGGAACTGGCGTTAGAGCTGGATCTGGCATGGCAGAATGAGCAGCCCAACGAGTCTGTGGCTGCTGAACTGGAAGAAAAAACTCGGGCTTTGTTAGACCGTATTCACGCTGTGCCCATCTCTTCTACTGTGGTCTGATGAACACTCACAATGTGGCGCAGCATGGCTTGCTCGGCAGCGTCTGCGTCCCTTTGATTTAAGGCATTAAAAATGTCCAGATGCTCCATGTAGCTTTGCTCAATGGAGCCTTTCTTGCTCATCACCTGGCGTCGGAACTTCAAGCCAAAAGCATACAGTTCGTCTGAGTAGTTGAGCATTATCGGATTCGCGGCTATTTCTGCAATTTTGAGGTGAAACTGATGATCAGAGAGCTGAAAACGCACCGGATCTGAAAACATGGTTGCCTGTTGCTTCAGCAGAGCGTCCAGTTCTTCCAGTTGTTTGTCGTTAATGTTTAAAGCGGCTTGCCGCGCAATGGCCGACTCAATGATTTTTCGACTTTCAAAAACGGTATCAATGGAATGATTGTTGATTTCGAGGCTGGAGGATTCTGGTAGCCAGTCGTTGCGTTTCAGAATCGCTTCGTCGCGGTTGACCCGAGTCTTTGACCCGTGAGAAACATGGATCATGCCGTATGCCTGAACAATCCCCAATGCACCTCGCACCGTTTCCCGGCTGACGCCAAACATGCTACTGAGCTCGCGTTCACTGGGCAGTTCATCCCCGTCTCTGAGTAGCCCGGTGACGATCATCTCCAGTATTTTTTCCGCAAGAATGTCTTTTTTGGTTTTGTTTTTGAGGGTTTGCTCAAAGGCAAAAGCAGCGCGAGTCATAGGCGCTCCCATTTCAGTGAATTCTGTTAACAATTATGCGGACTGAGCAGAATGGTTACAAGTACGGCAAAATTCTTAAAAATGGGAAGTGGGGAGAAAGCACAAATACTCATGGAAGCAATGGACTTAGCTAACCTAAGCGAGCACTTGTGGGTTTGACGGGCAGACAAACGCTGCCTGCACATCAGAGGGTGGAGGGATAGCTCCACCACTTCCCTAAATCATGGATACGTTAGCCGTAAACCCAGTCCACCAGCCCTAGCGTGATAAACGGAACATAAGTCACCAACAAGAGCAGTGCGATCAGTACACCAATAAATGGCAGGTTCGCCCGCGTTGTTGACCAAATATCCACCTTGGCAATGGAACAGGCAGTGGCAAGCACACTCGCCACTGGAGGAGTTTGCTGACCAATGGCAAGGTTCAGTGTCACTATCAGCCCGAAATGGATTGGGTTAATGCCAAACTGAAGTACCAGTGGCAACACCATAGGTACCACTAATATGATGGCGGCAGCGCCATGAAGGAACATACCTAATACAAAAAACAGCACATTCAGCAGCATCAGCACCACAATTTTACTCTCAGTAAAGTTGAGGATGGCTTGCGCCATTTGCTGTGGCAGTCTGACTTCGGTAAGGAACAGCCCAAGTAGCGCAGAGGTAGCAACCAGCAGCATAACCGCAGCAGTCTGAACGCTGGCACGCACCATACACTTGTAAAGGTGTGCCAGAGTCAGTTCCTGATAAATCACAAAACCTATCACCAGAGCTGCAATCACCGCCAAGCCTGCCCCTTCGGTTGCGGTCACAATGCCACCGAAGATACCGCCCAAGATGATAACAGGTAAGAAAAGTGCCCAAATCGCGTCTTTGAATTTCTGCTTCAGGTTCTTCCAGCTAAACGCTTCTTCACGTGGAAGGTTGTAGCGAATGGCAAAGTAATAAGAGAGCGCCATCATCATCGCACCGCCGAGTACGCCCGGTACGACGCCCGCAAGGAACAGTTTTACGATTGAGGTGTCCGCAATGGCACCGTACAAAATCATAGAAATTGAGGGTGGAATGATGATCGCAAGGGAAGCTGAGGAAGACGTAATAGCCGCCACAAAGGTCGGTTTATAGCCGCGTTTTTTCATGGCTGGCATCAGTACGCTGCCTGTTGCCGCTACATCGGCAACCGCCGAGCCTGAAATCTCAGCAAAGAACATGGACACCCCAATGTTGACCATAGCAAGACCACCACGCACGAATCCAATCATGGCTGAAACCAAATCGATCAGGCGCTTGGAAATGCTCGAGGTATTCATGAGCTCACCCGCCAGAACAAACAGAGGAATGGCGAGTAATGGGAATTTGGTTGCCCCTTCGTACAGAGTAAGAGGCACGTTGAGCATGGCATCGCTACCGGAGGTCAGAACCATCCCGCCAACTGCTACCACACCAATGGAAACAGCAATAGGGACGTTTATCATCACCAGCGCGAGCAAACCACCAAATAACAACAGGTAAATCATGAGTTTGCCTCCATGCTTTTATTCGAATTTGATTTCTGACCAACAGGGTAGAGTTCGTCGGTATCGATGCCGCATTCTTCGGCGTATTCTTCCAGCTCGGCTCTGTCGTGATCGCGCCCTTCTCGCATATCACTCAATGCCTGAGGGATGGATAAAAGCTCCGCCAGAATGAACAGCAGGGAACCAAAAGGAATAACAGATTGAACAAAAGGCACGGGCACCCAAGGCAGGCTGATTAGCGTTTCGCCTTCAAAATACTCCAGCACGATCCAGCCGTAGTAAGCGACCAGAATAAAAAAGCCAATCACTATGACTTCTGAAAGCCAGAATAAGGCGGTTTGAAGCGATCCCTTTAGGCTGTATAGCAAACCACTGAAACCGAGGTGGCTACGTTTGATTGCTGCCGTTGCGGCACCGTAGTAGGTAACCCAAACCAGCAAGAGGGAAGCGACTTCGTCATACCAAATTAAGGATGAACCCGTTTTGCGCATGATGACGCCGAATACAATGACAAAAGTCATCGACAACACCAGGAATACAGAGATTCCTTCCAACAGCTTTTCCAGCCAGTTTGCCCATTTTGTAATCATGATACTCCTCCTGAGTGAGGGCATTTCTGCCCTCTCCCTTCACTACACGCTAGTTAGCCAATGACAACGCTTTGTCTAACATGTCTTTACCGCCATCCACTTTGCTGGCGAACTGCTCATAAATGGGTTTACTGGCGTCCACAAAGTCCTGATAGCTGGCTTTGTTTACTTGCATACCGCCGGCTTTCAGTTTGTTTAGCAATTCCTGCTCCTGACTGTCAGACAAGTCATACATCCAAGGTTTGATCGCATTAGCAGAGTCCTTGATGATGGTCTGAACATCGGCTGGCAATTTATCCCAGGTGCGTTTACCTGCCACCAGATACGACGGGCTATACACGTGATTGGTCAAAGACAGGTACTTTTGTACTTCATTAAATTTAGCGGCATAAATGTTGGTCAGTGGGTTTTCCTGACCATCAATAACGCCAGTTTGAAGCGCAACGAAAACTTCAGAGAAAGACATTGGGGTAGGGTTACCGCCCCAGTTACGGAACATACTGACGCGCCATGTACTGTTAGGCGTACGAAGCTTGATCCCTTTTAGGTCCTTTGGTGTCGTGATCGGTTTGACATTGTTCGTGATGTGGCGGAAACCGTTCTCCCACATACTCAATACCTTGTAGCCTTTTTTATCGGCTGTCGGTGCAATGCTTGGCCAGAATACTTCGGATTCAATTTTTGCCAGATGCGCACGGTCTTTAACAAGGAAGGGCATGTCGAACAGCGCGAATTGCGGTGTCACTTTTGCCATGATGGAAGAAGGCTGACTAAAGTGAACCGTGCCTAGCTTGAGTTTTTGCATCAGTTCTTTGTCTTTACCCAGCTGCCCGTCACCAAACAGGCTGATGGAATAATCCGAGCCTGCCGATTTAAGAGCCGCATTCGCTTCGTTGGCAAACTTCTCTGCCGTTTTGTACTGCAATGACCCCTGTGCAGCGCCAATGGCGAAAATCAGTTCTTTCGCAATGGTGTGTGGGGCGGCAAAAGCCAGTGAAGCTACGGTTGTACTAATTAACATTTTCCGCATAGTTTTGATGTTCATTTCTGCGTTTCTCCGTTAATTTCAATGGTCGTCATTGACCGTCTATAGTCCTTAAAATCATGCTTACCATCTCAAATCAAAAGACTGGTTGGTGAGCACTTGTGGGGTAGTCTTATTAACGCTGATCACTCAGCGAATTTTCCTCATCGCTGAGGCGGTGGTGCAGTAGACACTGTTGAGGTGATCCATCATGGCTTTTTCTGCCAGCTCCGGATTGCCCTCTTCCAGCGCCCTGTATATCTCCCCGTGTTCTCTGAAGCTTTTTTCTATCGCTCCTTCTTGTTCCAGAACACTTCGTCTGAAATTCAACCCGTAGGTGTAAAGCTCGTCGGCGTAACCTGCCAGAATGTCGTTGTCGCTGTAATCTGAAATCAGCTTATGGAAACGCTGATCGGAAATTTGAAAGTGAGCCGGTTTATCAAACAGGGATGCCTGCTGATCCAGTAAATACTTAAGTTCGTCCAAACCCGCTTGATCGATGTGAATAGCCACACCCCGCGCAATGGCAGATTCGACGACCTTGCGGCTCTGATAAACGGCTTCAATGTCGTAGTTGTTAATGGTGAGGTTTGAAAGCTGTGGCAGCAGTTCAATGCAGCGTTTGAGCAGTTCATCATTGCGGTTGACGCGGCTTTTAGCACCGTGCGACACGCTGATCAGCCCATAGGCGGCGATCATCCCGATCGCACCTCGAACCGTTTCCCGGCTTACGCCAAACATGGCACACAGTTCCCTTTCGCTGGGTAATGTGTCTCCGTCTCTCAACAAACCAGAGAAAATCATCTCCAACAGTTTGCTGGCAAGAATGTCTTTCTTGGTTTGGTTTTTAAGTTGCTTTTCAAACGCAAATACATTGGCTGCCATGGTATTCCCTCACCTTGATTTTCAGCTCTGCTGATACTTCCCGTTCACCAACTGCATGCCTGAATGCTCGTCCCTGAGCGATTGAGGAAGCAGTGAAGCGGGTGTGTTTTGATAACAGACTGGGCGCAAAAAGCGTTCAATCGCATTGGAACCTACAGACGTTGTTCTGGAATCAGAGGTAGCCGGAAAAGGACCGCCATGCACCATGGCGTGGGATACTTCAACACCAGTTGGGTAGCCATTAAACAGAACCCGACCCACTCTCAGTTCCAGATGATCCAGAATTTGCTGAGCATCCTGCGTGGTGTCGTCACTGCCCATGTGAATGGTTCCGGTAAGCTGTCCTTCGAGCGAATCAATCACTTCCAGTAGCTGTGCGGAATCTTTGCAACGCACGACTAAAGAACTGCTGCCGAATATTTCCTCACGAGCCTGCTTTTCCTGCAGGAACACCTCAGCGCTGGTGCTGAACAGATAAGGCGTACATTGGTTGTGATCCCCAGATATTTCGCCTTCACTCACCATGGCAATGTCCGGATTTTCCACCAGTGCGCCAACGCCATTTTGATAGGCAGCGTGAATGCCTGGTGTCAGCATGGTCTGGCTGGTGGCTGAATTGATGATCTCAGCGCACTGATTAACAAACTCATCCAGTTTTGAAGAGTCGACAGCCAATACCAAACCGGGGTTTGTGCAAAACTGCCCGGCACCCATTTGAAGAGAGGTGCAGAACCCGGCAGCCAGCGTACCAATGTCGCTGCCAAGCGCACCCGGCATGATCACCACAGGGTTAATACTGCTCATTTCGGCATAGACCGGAATCGGCTCTGGGCGATTTTGAGCGGTAGACATCAGAGCCAGCCCGCCAGCTCTCGAACCGGTAAATCCAACGGCTTTAATATTGGGATGAGCAACTAGCCCCTGACCAACAAGACTGCCGGAACCAAACAGAAGTGAAAACACGCCTTCCGGCATATCACAGCGCTTGGCTGCAGTGATGATGGCGCTTGCAACCAGTTCCGCAGTACCTGGATGAGCAGAGTGTGCTTTAACGATCACCGGGCAGCCTGCTGCGAGGGCAGAGGCGGTGTCACCACCTGCTACTGAAAAAGCCAATGGGAAGTTACTGGCTCCGAAAACAGCCACCGGACCAAGAGGCAGATAAGACAAACGCAAATCTGGTCGTGGCAGCGGTGTACGTTCTGGTAAGGCGGTATCAATCTTAGGTAGCTCAGTCAGCCCGTCACGTAAGTTGGAAGCAAAAAGGTTGAGTTGCCCAACAGTTCTCCCGCGTTCACCTTCAATGCGCATTTGAGGCAGCCCGGTCTCTTGCATAGCTCTTTCAACGAGAGCATCACCGAGCGCCATGATCTCTTCCCCGATAGCCTGAAGAAAGTCCGCTCTCTGGTTTGAAGAGGTTTTCCGATAGCGCGCAAAAGCCTGATGGGCGAGAGCACAAGCTTCTTCCAATTGTTCTTGATTGGCTCCCGCGTAGGGTGGGTCGAGCACTTCATTGGTGTGCGGATTGATAGCATGAACGACTTTTTGGTCACCCATGATCTTTTTACTACCAATGGTCATTTTTCCTGTGAGTGTCATGGTAAATGCTCCTATAGCGCCTTGACCGTAATGGATTGCTCTGGCGCTTTGGCTAACGTGTTACGCAGCGAACGACCAAACGCTGGAATGGAAATTTCAAACTGATCACCAACCTGGGTCTGCACTTTGTCGGCAAAGCTGAGTGTGGCTGTGCCCATGTAGTGGACGTGCAAATCTCCGGGGCGACGGAACTGTTCGTACTTAAAGTGGTGGTGTTCCAGATTGGCGATGGTGTGCGCCATATTGGCTTCACCGGTTAAAAAGGTTTTGCTCCACAGGCGTTCGCCGTTGCGATGAATGGTACTGATGCCTTCGAGGTTTTCCGGAAGGTCACCAATCAAAAGTTCTGGTCCGTAGCTGCAAGAGCGGAGTTTGGAATGTGCCAGCCACAAGTAGTTAAAGTGCTCGGTTACATGGTCGGAAAATTCATTACCTATGGCGAAACCAATTCGGTAAGGCTGACCATCGTTGCCTATCACATAGAGTGCAGTCAGTTCAGGCTCTTCTCCGCCATCTTTGGCGAAATCTGGCATGGTGATTGGCTTTTCCGGTGCAACAACGCATTGACCGTCTCCTTTATAAAACCACTCAGGCTGAGCTCCGGTTTCCCCCGCATTGGGTTTTCCGCCTTCCACACCCAACTGGAACATTTTCATTGAATCGGAAAGCTCTTCATCGCCTGAAAGTTTGGCGTGCATTTCTGCACGAGCGTCCGCACTGCCCAGATGGGTTAGCCCCGTTCCGGTGACCAGCCAGCGGGATGGATCTTCATGAGAGATGGGCGGCAGCAGTGCCTGACTATCAACAAGAGACTGGTAACTCAGTGTTTCGTCACTCAATCTGGTATCGATCACCGCCGCTAAAGGTTTCCCCGACTCAATGGCTTCCATCGCCAGTTGATAAGTGCCTCCGGTGGTGTTAATAACCCGTACCTGATCAAGGGACTCAACCACAGCGGCTTTCAGGGTGTTGTTCTGAGTGAATTGTATGACTCTCATGACGTGCCTCACTCAATCACATTGAACTGATCCAGATACTTGTCGCTGATACTCAGCCCAAGCCCTGGTGTGTTTTCGTCTAGGTCGATTGTTCCGTTAACCGGAGTTGGATCGCCTTCGAAGATGTAGTAGAACAGCTCGTTTCCGATTTCCACGTCATGCACAGGGAAGTATTCCGACATAGGAGAGGCAAGCGTCGACATTGTTAGATGGTAGTTGTGCATCTGACCTGCGTGCGGAATTACCGGAACGCCAAATGATTCAGCAATGGCATTAATTTTGTGGGCTGCGGTGATGCCGCCGACGCGGTTGGTGTCATACTGGATAACCGAAACTGCACGCTTTTCTAGCAGTTGACGGAAACCATAGCTGGTGAACTCGTGCTCACCTCCGGAAATAGGAATGCTGGTCAGTTGGTTGAGTTCTGCGTAGCCGTCGATGTCGTCTGCAATTACAGGCTCTTCAAGCCATCGAGGCTGAAACTGTTCCAGTTTAGGCAGAATTCGTTTGGTGTATTCGAGATTCCAACCCATGTAACATTCCAGCATCAGGTCAACATCTTCACCGATCACTTCACGAACGGCGGCTACACTGTCGAGATTCTTTCTGACCCCCTGCGGTCCATCCTTTGGACCATAACCAAATCGCATTTTCATCGCTGAAAATCCCTGGTCCAGATAGGATTGAGCTTCGCGCTGCATCTCATCCAGATCCGTGCGATAAAGCTTAGAAGCGTAGCAAGGGATCGTTTCTTTCGTGCGTCCACCAAGGAGTTTGAACACGGGTTTATTGGTCGCTTTGCCCATCAAATCCCAAAGGGCGATGTCGATGGCAGAAATCGCCGCCATTCCCACACCCTTACGACCCCAGGCGAGGGTAGAGCGGTACATGCGCTGCCATAGGTATTCGTAGTCAAAAGGATCCTGACCAATAACCAGCGGCGCCAGATATTGATCAATGATCTGCTTGGCAATACGGGGCGCAAGTGCCACGTTGCCAATGCCCACTAAACCGTCGTCGGTATACACTTCAACAACAGTCCAGCCGTGGAATCGGAAGGTGCCCATGGAGTCGCCTCTGTCCCAAAGCAGATCCATCGCATTGGAACAAAAGTTGTTCTGAGGCTCTACGGTGTGTCCATTCCACTCAAATACACGGGCTTGAACTTGGGTTATCTTCATTGAAACGTCTCCTGTTATTGAGCTTGCTTGCGATAGTTGGTGCCCATGCGGCAGGCAATATTGAATGCTTGAATGGTGGCACTGACATTGGCCTGATTTTTCCCGGCGATGTCGTAAGCGGTGCCATGTGCTGGCGTGGTAATGGGAACGGGTAAGCCACCCTGAACCGTGACGCCTTTTTCGAATCCCATCAGCTTGATGGCGATTTGACCCTGGTCGTGATACATGGTGACGATCGCATCGACTTCTCCATCACGTGCTTTTAGGAAAATGGTGTCAGCAGGGAAAGGTCCCAGAATTGGGTAACCCATCTCGTTCAGTTTTTTCACGGCAGGCTCGATGATCTCTATTTCTTCACGACCACAGACTCCGCCGTCTCCGCCATGTGGATTGAGCGCCGCAACCGCAACGCGCGGAGCGTCAAAGTCCGCGGATTTGAGCGCCTGATAAATCAGTTTGCTGGCTTCGATGATTCGTTCTTCAGTGAGAAGGCTGACCACATTTTTCAGAGGAATATGCGAAGAGATTCGGGATGTCCAAAGCGTACCTAATGTGTTGAACTCACAGAAAAAAGAGTCAACATTCAGCTTGTCGGCAAAGTAATGCAATTCGTCTTCAAATGGCATCCCCGAGCGAATCATGGCCTGCTTGTTTAAAGGAGCGAAGCAAATGGCATCAATGTGATTCGCCACAACAGCATCGAGGCACAAATCCAGTACCGTCAGCACCGAGCGCCCTCCAGCTGCATTGGCTACACCCATTTCCACTTCATCTAAATTCACGGAATCGACAGGGACATACAAAATATTGCCACTGCCTGTGTGTTGGCGTGCCGCACTGAGGCTTTCGATTTCTTTTACATCAATGTCGGTGTTGGCTATGCGCTGTCCCTGCTCCCAAAGCCAGTTGTCGCCAATAAGTACGATGTTGGCTTTTGAGGTGACATCAGGTTGGCTGAGTAGCTTGGCAATAAGCTCTGCGCCGATCCCGGAAGGATCGCCAAGAGTGACGGCAACAGTGGGCAAAGTGCTGGGCATAGGATGTCCTTATTCTGTTTGTATGCTTTTTGGTCTACTGGTTCGGAAACAATACCACTAGACCAGTAATTGACAAGAGTAAAATTAACAATAAAGAAACATAATGAATTAAGGATAGAGCGCGTATCGGCTTCTATCTCTTGTAATTAAAGGAGCTTTGTTGAAATTGACTATGTTTAGAAATGGTTAATATTTGTGATCTTGTTCAATTTTTAATCTCACTTTGTTCATAACTAATGCTTATAAACAAAATAAGTTTCTCCTATTAGATCATTCGTTATCGATGGCGCAAGATGATCTCAAACCCAGTTGCCGAGCAAACTTATGAAAAAATCACGTACATTGATTAAATCAGCGTTAATTGGATTAACACTGATCAGTCTCGCTGGATGCGCTTCTCCTGAATTTGATTCAGATAATGAAAATGCCGCGCGAAATCGAGGTGCCGCAGGTGGTGCATTGCTCGGTGCGACGGCTGGCTTGTTGCTAGGTTCTCCAGAATTGGCGGCAAAAGGTGCCATTGCTGGTGGTGTAGCCGGTGGAGTGAATGGTTCGATGAAAGATTTGGACGATTCACGAAGTGCAGACAGAAATCAGGTAATGGCGGATGGTGTTTCTCAGGACACTCGGTCTGACGCTGAAAAGCGAGCGGCGGAGCTGGAGGCTGAGCTGCGTATTCTGGAACTTGAAAAACAGCTTGCTGAATTAAAAGGCGAGAGCACAGAAGAAAGCTGAACCTTCTGTTAGCCGTTTTACTAACAAAAAAGGAGCCTAGGCTCCTTTTGTCGTTGTTGGGTAACCGCTATGCCGATTTTTCTTCCATCTCGATACGGTAGCGAACCATATCTTCAATGGTCAGTATAGGCATGTTGTGGAGTTTCCCAAATGCCACAATTTCTGGCGTTTTTGCCATGCTGCCATCTGGGTTAGCCACTTCACACAGAATGCCGAAAGGAGATAGCCCAGCCATTTCCATCAGGTCTATTGTTCCTTCGGTATGACCTCGGCGCGTCATGATTCCACCTTTGCGTGCGCGAAGCGGAAAAACGTGCCCCGGTCGCGCCAGATCGCTGGCTTTAGCATTGAAGCGAGATGCAGTTTTAATGGTGGTAACTCGGTCAGCGGCGGAAACGCCTGTAGTCACACCTTCTCTGGCTTCAATAGACACGGTGAAAGCCGTTTGGTTTTTGCTGTCGTTATTCTCCACCATGGGTGGTAACTCTAGCTGATTTGCGTGCTCATCGCTCAGACACAGGCAAACAATACCGCTGCATTCGCGAATCATAAGCGCCATTTGTTCATTGGTAAGGTGGTCAACAGAATAGATAAGATCGCCTTCGTTCTCTCGATCTTCATCATCCAGCAGCAAAACGCCGCGACCTTGTTGCAGTGCCTGAAGTGCTTTTTCAACACGTTCGAAAGGTGTGCCAAATTCTTCTAGTAAGGAAGTTTGGTTCTGATTCATGGTAGTGACTCCGTAAAAAATTTACCAGAATCAGGGCATACGTGAAGGGGGCTTGCGGATCATGGGTAGCGAAAAGCTTCCCGGTGACCAAATGCAAACCAAAGTAAAACCCACAGCATGTCGCAAAGCGAATTTCTGCTGTGTTTTTATCATCCTCTCCCATCCGGACTATTACCGTCGGCTCTGGCTTCTCACCAGATCTGCTGACCTTAAAACGTTAGGGTTTTAAGCGCTCGCGGGCTCACCAGAAAACTGGCATACCGCCGGTGGGGAATTGCACCCCGCCCTGAGAATAATGTTGTTTCACGTTCATGTAGAACGCGGAAGAGATGATATCGTTTTTTTATTTAGAAGGTAATCACTAAGTGATGAAATGGCGTAATTTCGAATACAAAAGGCGCGAAAAATACAATTTTTGCGCCTGATTAGATTTTAGAGGAAGAAACCATTAGAAATAAAGTTGCCCATCTACAACCACTGCCTGGCTGTTATGGTTCCCATCCAAAATGGTCATGGCAGCCAGAAACCCTCTTTTGAGGTAGCCCAGCTTATCTTGGTGCATTGCTTTTGCCGGGTAGGTGGATGCCATTTTCAGCGCTTCCTCTTCCGGAATACCCCATTCAATGAGTTTAGCCACCGACTGGTCCATGCCAATATGTGCACCAGCAAGGCTACCCTGAGCATTGACCAGCTTACCGTTGACCACTTGTACGGTCTCATTGTTCAGGGTAAACGTATCGCTTTGGCTGCCAACGGTCGCCATTGCATCCGTAACGACAAACAGCTTGCCAGCAGGTTTACTGCGGTGTGCCAAAAGTGTGCTTTCTTTCGATACGTGAATGCCGTCTGTGATGATGGAACACCATGTATTGTCGCTGAGAAGAGCAGTGCCTACGACTCCCGGTTCTCTACCTTCTAGTGGGGACATGGCGTTATATAAATGAGTAAACCCATCTATGTGGCGAATTTTTTCGGCACTGAGCTGTGCCTGACTGGCGTTGCTGTGTCCGCATGAAACGATGATGTTTTTCTCTGACAACCAGCTTAGAACTTCAGCGGGGATCATTTCCGGTGCGAGCGTAACCAGCGTTGAACCGGAGGTCAGCCACGGCAATTTTTCGAGTTCGGAGATGGATGGGGTGTAAAAATGTTTTGAATCATGTGCCCCTTTTTTATCAGGGTTGAGCCAGGGACCTTCTAAGTGTACGCCCAGTACACCTGTGATTCTGTCGTTTATTGCCGATTGCGTCGCGGCTAGGGCACGCTCTATTTTCTCTTTAGTATCACTAATTAAAGTTGGAAGCAGGTACGCCGTGCCGTGTTTTCGGTGCGCACGACAAATAGTCTGAATTCCTTCCAGGTCGGTGTCCTGATTAAACATGACACCGCCTCCGCCATTCACTTGAATATCAATGAAACCCGGGGCGATGGTGCATTGGTTATATTCATGAATTGTCGCTGTGTCGGGGATGTTATCTTGCGCAACGATACTTACGATTTCGTTATCTTGCCAAAGAATGGCGGAGTGTTGGTGAAACTGTTCACCGTCAAAGATTCGCTTCGCTGAAATGGCTTGTAGAGACATAGATTTCCTTACTCGATAAATTGAAAGGCAGCACCCAGTAAGCAGGCGTCGTAGTCGCCTTGAGCACTAAAAAGAGGAATGTGAAATGGAGGAGGTGACTTTTGAACGTAATGGCGAACAGTTTCCAGATAGCCATTTGCCAGCCCGATGCCCCCGCCAATGACGATGGCGTCTAAATCCAGACTGGCTTTTAAGTTTTGACACAGAGTCGCAATGGCTTTTGCGCTGTTGTTTATGATTTCCTGAGCCTGTGGGTTTTCAGGCGCAAGATCGAAGAGTTTGATATTGCTGATTTCATTGCCAATTTTCTCTTTGACCTGGCGCTGAATAGCATTGCCTGATGCTATTGCTTCCACACAACCATTTTGACCGCAGCCGCAAGGATGACCGTCAATGTTGACCACCGTATGCCCGATGTGCCCGGCAAAATTAGTAGCGCCTTTATGAAGTTTTCCATCCAGAATCAGACCGCCTCCGACACCCGTTGAAATGGTGATGTAAGCAATATTAGAAAGCGGTTGGTCCAGCTGAAGGTATTCATACCAAGCCGCAGCCTGAGCGTCGTTGAGCATAGAGGTGGGCTTGTTAGTTAATGCTTCCATTGCCTGACGTAACGGGAATGGGGTCGGAAAAGCCAGAGTATCAGGGTTTGTTGATGTGACACCTGCATGGCTTACCCAACCTGTGGTGGAAATGCCAATTTTTTCTGCTTTCGGTAGCCACTCCTGACAATGCTGGATGATGTGATGGACAAATTGATCCGCAGATTGAGCGTCAGGTGTTGGGATTTGCTTACGCTCCATCAGAGTTTGAGTGGAAAGATCAACCAGCCCGATGGCAATTTTTGTTCCTCCAATATCAATAGCCAGTATTTTCATCTTTGTACTCCTGCTGCTTGGGTTGCGGAAATAAACCAGTCTGTCATCACCTCTAAACGAGTTAACGCAGATCCTACCGTTACGGCGACCGCACCACATTCAATCGCTTTTGCTGCCAGTTCTGGGGTGTGATAACGACCTTCTGCCATCGTAAAGAATCCAGCCTCGGAAAACTGTCTGACGAGTTGCAAATCTGGCTCACTGGGTACTTCGCCTTCTGTATACCCTGACAAAGTAGAACCTATGATGTCGACCTCGTGGTTATGTGCCCAAAGCCCGTCATCAAAGCAGGAGCAGTCAGCCATGGCGACGCATCCTGCTTTATGAATTGAGTCGATAAGCGCCTCTCTACTTTCGGGGCGGGGTCGGGGTGTGCAATCAAAAGCAATGATCGCAGCTCCGGCTTTTGCCAGAGATTCAACGTCCGATACAAACGGCGTGATACGAACTGGGCTGTCGGTTAAGTCTCTTTTCACTATGCCTATTATCGGAATGTCTACCACGGATGAAACGGCGGCAACGTTCTCTATCCCTTCTATTCTAAGTGCCTTCGCCCCCGCCTGCTGCGCAGCCATTGCCATTGCGACAATGATGCTGGTTTTTTCCATTGGGCTGCCAATGACTGGTTGAATTGATACCACCGTCTGACCTTGCAGTAACGCTCTTATTTGATTCATTTTTTTCGTGTTTTTCACAATTGCCCCGAATTAAAGGTTGCTGCGGAACCCGTCTGTTCACTTCCGATAGTCATCAAGTCTGTTTAGAAAGTGGCAGTTTTGATGGTTTTTTGCCCGCGCTCACATTTTGTTAAATACCGCTTTGAAAATAATCTTCATTGTCATAATAATTCTTGGTGAATATTTTTTTCAATAAAAAAAGAGATTTTTTTCAAAATGTCGTAAGTATGAAAATCTGACGGCAAAAACAAAAGGGAATAGCGATGAAAGCCATCAATAAATTGACGTTGGCAGTATTGGCAATGGGATGTGCCATGTCTGTTCAAGCTGCCACTACTTTGAAAATGGGTATGCAGGCTTCGGTTGGGTCTGTTGAATACACTTCTGCAAAGCTTCTGGCTGATACCGTTGAGGAGCTGAGTAAAGGGGAATTAAAAATCACCCTGTACCCAAGTGCTCAGTTAGGGGATGACCGCGCCATGCTTCAGCAGTTGTCACTGGGCGATCTGGACATCACTTATGCGGAGTTTGGACGCATGGGGCTTTGGATCCCTCGCGCAGAGGCGGTAACACTTCCGTATGTCGCCAAAGACTACGAACATTTACGCCGTATGTTTGACTCTGAATTTGGTCAGGGTGTGCGCCAGGAAATGCTATCTAAGTTTAACTGGCGTGCACTGGATACCTGGTATAACGGTACCCGACAAACCACATCTAACCGTGCGCTCAAGTCGATAAGTGATTTCAAAGGGTTGAAGCTGCGGGTTCCAAATGCGAAACCTAATCTAAATTACGCCAAACTTTCCGGCGCATCTCCAACGCCGATGGCATTTTCTGAAGTCTATCTGGCACTGCAAACCAACGCGGTAGACGGGCAGGAAAACCCATTGCCAACCATCAAGACGATGAAGTTTTACGAGGTTCAGAGCAATCTGGCGCTAACCAACCATATCGTGAACGACCAGATGGTCATCATTTCAGAAAACACCTGGAAGAAACTGTCTTCAGAACAGAAAGAGATGGTCAATCAGGCAGTCGCAAAAGCAGGTAAAGCGCATACCGCCTCCGTGAAAAAACAAGAAGCGGAACTGGTGTCATTCTTTGAATCGAAAGGCGTTAACGTCACGTACCCAGAACTGTCTCCATTCCGTGAGGCGATGCAACCTCTGTACGCTGAATTCGAAGAGAAAATTGGACAGCCTATCGTTAAGCAACTCGCTGCGATGTAAGTGTCCGGTCAGATAGATATTCCGGCTGGCAAAGTGTTACCTGCCAGCCATGGAGCCCTAAATGCTACGTAAAATTACGAGAAATATAGAGGAAATCATCACGGTGCCGCTGATGCTTGTTTTGCTGGTTGTACTGAGCTGGCAAATCGGCACCCGCTGGCTGTTAGATGATCCTTCACTGTGGAGTGAAGAACTGGCGCGAGTGCTGTTTATGTACATGGCGCTGATAGGGTGTGCGATTGCGATCAAAAACAGCAGCCACGTCAATATCACGTTCTTTTCACACAAATTACCCCTGAAAGCCCGGCTAATACTGGTGCTCTCTCTGGAGTTAGCGGTACTCGTTTCCATCTTTGCCATTATCTACCTTGGTTATCAGCACGTTCAGCGTACTGCTTTCTTTGAACTGATAACGTTAGAAATTTCAAGTAAATGGATGAATTACAGCTTACCTCTTGGAGGTGTATTTATGGTTGTTCGTCAACTGCAGAAGATGTTGAAGGTTTTCGCAGAATACCGCCAGGCAAGTTGTGAACAGCATGAAACAGGTATTGAAGGTAGGTAAGGAAATAGCATGGCAAGTTCAATTTTCGGCTGGTTAGCTCTGTTATTTGCAGGGATGCCTGTCGGTTTTTCACTCATTTTTGTCGCTCTGGCTTTTCTGGTTTTAACCAGTAGCCCGGGTATTAATTTCGCTGCTCAGCAGATGCTTGGTGGCATTAACAACTTTACACTTCTTGCGGTGCCTTTTTTTGTTCTGACGGGGCACTTGATGAACAGCGCGGGTATCACTGAACGGATTTTCAATTTTGCTAAAGCCATGGTGGGTCATGTAACTGGCAGCCTCGGGCACGTAAATATTATGGCAAGTTTACTGTTTTCCGGGATGTCTGGCTCTGCGCTTGCCGATGCTGGTGGGCTGGGGCAGTTGGAAATCAAATCGATGCGCGATGCCAAGTATGACGATGACTTTGCGGGAGGATTAACCGCCGCATCATGCATTATTGGTCCTTTGGTTCCGCCTTCGATCCCATTGGTGATTTACGGCGTTGTCTCAAACACTTCAATTGGTGCCTTGTTTCTGGCAGGAGCCATTCCCGGTCTTCTTTGCTGCATTGCTCTGATGGTCATGAGCTATTTCATCTGCAAGAAACGAGGATACATGACGCTTCCTAAAGCCTCGCGAAGAGCTCAACTTACGTCATTTAAAGACGCATTTTTGTCTCTGCTGACTCCGGTGATCATTATTGGTGGGATTTTCTCTGGCAAATTTACACCAACGGAAGCTGCGGTCGTTTCTTCTTTGTACGCGCTGTTTTTGGGTACTGTGGTTTACAAGCAGCTCACAATTCGTGGTTTTATTGATGTGCTTAAAGATACTGTCAACACAACCGCAGTGGTGGCGTTGATGGTTATGGGGGTAACGGTGTTCGGTTGGATCGTAGCAAGAGAACAACTTCCCCAAATGCTTGCTGAGTACTTTCTGACAATCAGTGATAACCCTCTGGTGCTGTTACTGCTGATTAACTTGCTGCTCCTTTTCCTCGGAACCTTCATTGAGTCACTGGCACTTTTGCTATTGCTTGTTCCGTTTCTGGTCCCTGTAGCGAGCGCGGTAGGAATAGACCCCGTTCACTTTGGTGTCATGGCCATTCTGAACCTGATGATAGGCATTCTGACCCCGCCAATGGGGATGGCTCTCTACGTGGTTTCAAGAGTGGGAGATATTCCGTTCCACACCTTAACCCGAGGCGTGATTCCCCTGTTGGTGCCATTGTTCATCGTATTGATGTTGGTGGCGGTATTTCCTCAATTCACACTATTTTTGCCAGAACTGATCCTCAACTACGGGCAATAAACAGGACGATTCATAATGAAAAAATTAACAGGGTTGATTGCTGCGCCTCACACACCTTTTGATCAGAATAACGAGGTGAACCTTGACGTTATTGACCAAATTGCTGAACTCCTGATCTCACAGGGTGTTTCTGGCATTTACATATGTGGTACGACAGGCGAGGGGATTCATTGCTCCGTTGAAGAACGTAAGCGCATTGCCGAAAGATGGGTAAAAGCCAGCCGTGACCGATTGGACATTATTGTCCACACCGGAGCGCTCAGTATTGTGGATACGCTGGAACTTACACGTCATGCGGAAACGTTAGATGTCCTTGCGACCTCTGCGATTGGTCCCTGCTTTTTTAAACCCGGCAGTGCAGAAGATCTTGTCGATTACTGTGCTCAGGTGGCGAGCGCAGCGCCTTCAAAAGGCTTTTATTACTACCATTCCGGCATGTCCGGTGTTGATGTCGATCTGGAGCAGTTTCTTATTCAGGGCAACGAGCGAATCCCAAATCTTTCCGGAGCAAAATTCAATCATTCCGATCTTTATGAATACCAGCGTTGTGTACGGGTTGCAGGCGGTAAATTTGATGTGCCTTTTGGTGTCGACGAGTTTTTGCCTGCAGGGCTGGCAGTCGGTGCCGTTGGGGCGGTGGGCAGCACCTATAACTACGCAGCGCCTTTGTATCTGGAGATCATCAGTGCATTTCAACAAGGTGATCACCAGAAAGTGGCTAATTTGATGGATTCGGTGATTGCCATTATCCGTGTGCTGGTCGAATACGGTGGAGTAGCCGCAGGGAAAGTAGCTATGCAGCTACACGGTATTGATGTGGGGAACCCGAGAACACCGATCAGAACGTTATCTGAAGGGCAGAAACGAGACGTGCTGGCTAAGCTGCGTGATGCTGGCTTTGTCAGAACAAGTTTGTAAGGAGGGAATGATGGAAGGCATATTTGTTCCTTTGATGACGCCATTCAGTGCCGATGGAGAGTTGGAATACAGCAAATTTGACGCAATGATCGAGTATCACATCTCACAAGGTGTTCACGGTTTTTATGTGGGTGGCAGTTCTTCTGAGTGTTTTATGATGAACATTTCTGAGCGCCAGAAGGTATTGAAATACGTCGCCCAGGTGGTAAAAAAACGTGTTCCAGTTATTGCGCATGTAGGAGCCATCGCGTTAACCGATGTTCGTTTATTGATAGATACTGCATTGAACGAAAATTACGATGTTATTTCTGCGATACCGCCGTTTTACTATGGGTTCACCAAGCAAGAGGTGACGTATTATTACCAGTCCATTCTGGATTACACCGATCTGCCTCTGCTGCTTTACAACATTCCGGGAACGACAGGGGTTACCTTTACCCATGAGACCTTGCTGAACCTGCTGATGATGGACAACATCATTGGAATCAAGCATACAACACCGGACATGTTCTTTATTGAGAGGTTGCGACATCTGCAGCAAGACAGCCTGATATTTCATGGTGAAGATTCAATGCTGGTTAACGGTCTGCAAATGGGGGCGAGTGGTGGTATCGGCACCACCTACAACTTAATGCCTGCGCAGTACGTGAAACTCTTCGAAGCCATGAAGCAAGGCGACGTTGATAAAGCGATGGCTCTGCAACATCAGGTTAATCGTGTAACTGAAGTTCTGCTGGAGGTTGGGCTATATCAAAGCATCAAATTTGCGATGAGTGAAATGGGGATCGATTATGGTCACTGCAGAGAGCCTTTCTTACCCCTGTCGAAGGAAGATAAAGTACGGGTTATGACGTGCCTGGAACGTTACGGTTATCTCTAGGGTAAACAGACCTGTATTTGATATGGTGAGTCTGATACCTTTGTCCAAATCTTCACTAAAGAAAAGAGAGTGTTGTGAGCTTACACAATAATTTACTGGTTCGACTCAGAGCGAACACTACGCCCTTAAGTAAGAAACTGCGTTTAGTAGCGGATTATGTGTTGGATAATGCTCATGACGTCCAATTCCAGACAATTACGGAGTTGGCGCGTAACTCTCAGACCAGTGAAGCGACCGTAGTTCGGTTGTGTCGCGATATGGGTTACAAGGGCTATTCGGATTTCCGTATGGCACTGGCTGTCGATCTGAGTCAAAACCCTCGGGAAAAGCAGGTAGAGATGGAAGGGGACATTTGCCACGTGTCCGCCCAAAGAGCGGTAGCAAGCTTACAAGATACCGCTCAGATCATAGACCGCAAAGCACTTGAAAGGGTGTGTGAACTGGTTCATCAATCCAGCTACATCAGCTGTGTCGGAGTCGGGGCATCTAGCATTGTGGGGCGTTACCTGACTTTTCGACTATTGCGGATCGGAAAGAAAGTAAACATGTATGAAGACACCCATCTTGCGGCCATGAACGCCGTGCGCAGTACTGAAGGCGACCTTTGGTTTGCCGTGTCCAGTTCCGGGTCGACTAAGGAAGTGGTTCATGCAATCAGGCAAACTCATGAGCGCAATGTCCCTGTTGTTTCTATCACGAACATCACTCACAGCGCACTGTCTTCAATATCAACGGAATCACTGATTGCTGCCAGACCAGAAGGTCCGTTAACTGGGGGAGCGTTTGCCTCTAAAGTTGGGGCCTTGCTATTGGTCGATGTGCTCGTGAATACGCTTCTTGAGCAGTACCCTGAATACAAAGAGTCAGTGGTTGAAACTGCTGAGGTTGTCATGCCGTTGATGCTCTAGGTCAGCGGCAATCGTATTTTTCTTCCATATCTCTGACGGCTTTTACCAGTAAGTTTTCCAGAGCCTCCACGTTGATTTTGCTCAGGTTAGTCAGATAAAGGCATGACTTGGCGGTTTTCACTTTGCCGATGGCGGCTAAGTCGTCTGCATAATCGCTGAATCCCTGCATGATGTACACCGTCAGATTTTGCTTTCGAGGTGAGAAACCTGTGATCATCCACGAGTAGGTGCCTTTGGTATTGGTGTAATTGTAACTACCAAACCCGACGATGGAATCTCCCCACATCACGGCTTTTCTTTCTGTGACTCTCTCAAACATTGCCAATAATTCGAATGCGTCCTCACGGCGTTTATCGTGTTCTACTGCATTCAAAAATTTGGTCACGCTTTTTCGGTTTGGACGGGTTTTTATCTCAGACATGGCAGTACCCTAGAAAGGCAAGAGGATAGAGATAAGATAAGTTTAAGGCATTCAAACATCAAGATACTCAAATTGAAAGGTGCCATAACGCAAGAAAGGCTAACCGAAGTTAGCCTTTCTTTAGGGGATGTGAATCTGTATGGCAGTGATTACCAGCCTTTCACAACACCACCTTTAAAGATGTCCATCGCTGCGTTGTACACTTCGTCAGTCTGGTAAGCTTTTACGAAGTTCTGTACGTTTTCAGCCGCTAGGTTTTCTTCACGAGCAACAATCAGGTTAACGTATGGAGATTCTTTGTCTTCTACGAATACACCGTCTTTCTCAGGCGTCAGGTCGATGCTGCTTGCGTAAGTTGTGTTGATGATTGAAAGTGCAACGTCATCCAGAGAACGAGGAAGCTGTGCAGCATCCAGTTCAACGATAGTGATGTTTTTCGGGTTTGCCACGATGTCACGTACCGTTGCCAGCAGACCAACACCTTCACGCAGAGTCAGAAGACCTTGCTGCTCAAGAAGAAGCAGAGAACGACCTAGGTTTGTTGGATCGTTTGGTACTGCGATACGCGCTCCATCCTGAATTTCGTCAACCGATTTTACTTGCTTAGAGTAACCTGCGATTGGGTAAACAAAGGTGTTACCAGCGATGGTCAGTTTGTAGCCACGATCGGTCACTTGCTGATCAAGGTATGGCTTGTGCTGGAATGCATTGATGTCGATAGACTTGTCGTCTAGCGCTGCGTTAGGTGTTACGTAATCGGTGAACGTTACTAGCTCAACATCCAGGTTGTATTTCTCTTTCGCAACTTTAGCTGCCACTTCTGCAACCTGCGCTTCAGCGCCTGCCATAACACCTACTTTGATTTTGCTGGTGTCTGCTTCTTTTTCGCCACAGCCCGTTAGTACAAGTGCTGATGCTGCTGCCGCGATAGCCAATAGGCCTTTAAGGTTAAATTTCATCTTATTCTCCTTAATTCTAAATCCAAAAATTCGTTCTTATTAACAGATAACCTGAGAATCAAATTACCTGTGGTCAACACGGCGTACTAAGGCATCGCCGATTGACTGAATGATTTGTACCAGCACGATAAGCATCACTACAGTCACTGCCATGATGACCACATCGTAACGGTGGAACCCGTAACGTATTGCCACATCGCCAAGACCGCCGCCGCCCACGGTGCCAGCCATCGCTGAATAGCTCACTAGTGTTACCAAAGTGATGGTTACTGAGTTCACAATGGTTGGTAGTGCTTCAGGAAGCAGTACCTTTGTAATAATTTGAGTCGGTGTTGCGCCCATAGACTGAGCTGCTTCAACAAGACCAGTTGGCACTTCAAGCAAAGCGCCTTCAATCAGACGGGCGACAAATGGAATCGCACCAATGGTCAGAGGAACGATTGCCGCCGTTGTACCGATAAAGGTTCCGACCAGAAGCTTGGTTACTGGGATGATGGCAACCATCAAGACTAGGAAAGGCACCGAGCGACCGATATTGACAATCGCACCCAGCACATTGTTCAGTGCCACGTTTTCAAGTAAGCCGCCTTTCTTGGTGGTGTGAAGAATCACGCCCAAAGGAATACCAACTGCAAAACCAACGATGCCAGCTACCGCAACCATGTAGACGGTTTCCCAAGTAGCACTCAGCAGAAGATCGCCGTTGAGGCTTAACCATTCCGTTACAGACTTAAAGGACATAACCAAGTACCTCGACTTTTACCTTGTGATCGCGGATGAATTGCAGGGAGGCTTTCTCGCCTTCTTCATCGCCAAACAGCTCTGCCACCATCATTCCGAATTTCACGCCACCTGCGTAATCCAGATCTGAGCTCAGAATGCTGACGTCAATGCCGTAGTTACGTGCAATTTGCGTCATCAGCGGAGCATCCACACTGGCACCAGTGAACTCTAAGCGCACAAGCGGGTAACTGCCTTCCACACGAGTAGGGTGCAAACGTGCCTGATAGTCTTCAGGAATGGAAAGATCCAAAGTAGAACGAATAAACTCGTGCGCCAGTTCCGTTTTCGGGTGGGCAAAAATTTCACCAACCGTGCCCTTCTCAACCAGCTTGCCACCGCCAATGATGGCGACTTCATGACAGATGCTTTTCACTACATCCATTTCATGAGTAATAAGCAGCATTGTGATGTTCAGCTTGCGGTTAATTTCTTTAAGCAGTTCAAGAATCGATTGAGTGGTTGCAGGATCCAGTGCACTGGTTGCCTCGTCACACAACAAGACTTTCGGATCGGACGCCAGAGCACGGGCAATGGCGACACGTTGCTTCTGACCACCACTCAGGTTGGCTGGGTAGGTTTCTCGTTTTTCTGCCAAGCCTACCAGCGCAAGTAATTCCGTAACTTTTGATTCGATGTGAGCTTTTTCTGCACCAGCCAATTCCAGAGGGAGTGCGACATTTTCGAACACTGTACGGGAAGATAACAGGTTAAAGTGCTGAAAGATCATCCCGATGTTGCGGCGCGCTTTGCTGAGCTCTGACTTTGACAGCTTAGTCAAATCAACACCGTCGACAATGACCTCGCCAGAGGTAGGTGCTTCAAGCATATTAACGCAACGAATCAGTGTGCTTTTCCCTGCACCGGATGAGCCAATAACACCAAATATAGCGCCTTGGGGAACAGATAGGTTGATATCTATTAAAGCGTTGATTTCCTTATCGCCTTGATAGAAGACCTTATTTACTTGATTAATTTCAATCATCTAAACAACCGTGCAGAGCTCGCTCAGAATAAAGTGAGCTTACAGAATAATATTTTGAACTTTGTCTCAATTTTCAGTCGATGCTATGGCTTTATGATTTTTAAGTCAATAGATATTTTTACGTCTAGACGTCTAAAAATCTTTATGGATGGACTGTGATATTTGTTCAAAGCAAGGAAAAGTATGCGCTGGCGGCAAATTGCACCGTTTATTCCTCTATTGAGTCTAAAAAGTAATTGAATAGTGCGAACAGGTATAAAGCATGTAATAATTTGCGCTTATTGAACTCGATAGCCAGTTATCTGTGCTCTCGGAAGGATTGTTGAGGAATCGATTTTGGCTAAACCTGCCGTATTTCTGGATCGCGATGGCGTGATAAACGTAGACCATGGGTACGTCCATGATGAACATGACTTCGAGTTTATTGATGGTGTCTTTGAAGCCACGAAGGCGTTAAAAGACATGGGGTATCTGCTGGTATTGGTGACCAATCAGTCCGGTATTGCCCGAGGCTTGTTTACTGAAGATCGCTTCCTGTCGTTGACTCAGTGGATGGATTGGAACTTTGTTGATAACGGAGTCGAGTTCGATGGTTTCTATTACAGCCCGTATCACGAAGAACACGGTATCGGTAAGTACAAGAAAGACAGTGATTGCCGCAAACCCAAGCCCGGTATGCTTATTTCGGCCCGTGACTTTCTGAAAATCGACATGGAAAAATCAGTCATGGTGGGCGATAAAGCGGAAGACATGATGGCCGCTGAAGCCGCAGAAGTTGCTACCCGAATTCTGGTTCGCACCGGCAAACCCATTACGGAAAAAGGTGAAGCGTTGGCGACCACGGTGCTGGATAGCATTAAAGATGTCCCTGAATTTCTGAAAAGCCGTTAAGCCATGACATTAAAGTTCTGGAGCATTTCTCTTTTCGTATTACTGGTCGGGTGCAGCAATCAAGTTGCAACCCCCAACACTTACGTTTGCGGAGAGCAGTTAGAGATTTGGTCGCATCCAATAAATGAGTATGAATTGCAGATCGAGTTGGATAACGAACGTTTCCTGATGACTCGTGTTCCTAGCGCATCTGGTGAGAAGTACGAGAATCGCTATCTCGGTCTGGTGTTCTGGACCAAAGGGAGTGAAGCCAGCTTGTCGATGCCCGATTCCCCATTGCAGATGTGCACTCAGATGAACCCGAATAAGACGTCTCTGTCTTCACAGAAGACGTTGTTTTAATTCTCTCATCACCCTTTGATGTGGGAAAGTTGCAATTTACCCACAGTTTTCGGCACTATTCTTTCACTAACTCCTCAACATAAATGAACGTCTATGAGTAAGAAGCTCACTATTCTGGATATTGCCCGCCTGGCTGGTGTCGGCAAATCGACCGTATCACGTGTCTTGACTAAAGATCCGAAAGTCAAACCCGATACCCGGAAGAAAGTAGAGCAGATCATAGCGGACTCCGGTTACGTTCCCTCTAAATCTGCCCAGTCTATGCGGGGTGGAAGTCAGAAAGTGATTGGTGTGATCATTTCTCGTCTGGATTCACCTTCTGAAAATCTCGTGGTTAGCGCACTATTAAAGGCTTTGTATGCAGAAGGCTACGACGTGGTGATCATGGAAAGCCAGTTTGACTGCGACAAAACGAATGAGCATCTGTCGGTGCTTAAACGTCGAAATGTGGATGGGGTGATTGTGTTTGGTTTCTCCGGCTGTGACATGTATGCACTGGAAAACTGGGGACACCGCGCGGTTGTGATTGCGGCAGATTCAACGGAAATCTCTTCGGTAAACTACGATAATCAAGCCGTGATTGAAATGGCGTTAAACCAACTGAGAGAATCCAACAATTCCAATATTGCATTCATCGGTGTAGACGACAGCGATGTTACAACGGGTTTAATGCGTACTCAGGCTTACCTGTCCTGGTGCGAATCACATGCCATTAAGCCGAATTACCGCTCTGGCGAACTCAATCATGAAAGTGGGTACCGGCTGGTGGATGATGTTCTAAAACCAGAAACGGACGCCATTGTTTGCGCCAGTGACTCCATTGCTCTGGGCGTCAACAAAAGGCTTCAGGAACTGGGGCGAGGTGATGTGACGGTATTTGGTGTTGGTGGCAATCCACTCCTTTCTTTCCTGTTCCCCAATACATTGAGCATTGATCCCGGATATGTGGAAGCGGGCAACCAAGCTGCCAGCTTACTCATTGATCAACTTCAGAATGAGCCGGATGTAAACCACATTACGCTCTCTCCAAGCCTGCCAGATTAACCTATTGAATCTTATGTAGTATTTAAATGTGTAGTGAAGGTCTTTATGGATTCCACTACATTTTAAATGTGATCATGTTCAATTTGTGGGACTGTTCCCATTTTTATCTAACATTACTGATGGCAATATAAATAACAATAAATGGGAACGATCCCAAAAATATAACAGAACGTGAATACAAATAGGATGAACAGTTATGAGTAAAGTAGCGAAGCAAGACGTCGCTAAAATCCTCGAACTCGTAGGAGGAAGCGACAATATTGCCAGTGTAAGTCATTGTCTGACGCGCTTACGCTTTGTACTAAATGATACTGAGGCAGCGGATGTTAAAGGTTTAGAGTCGATCTCTATCGTCCGCGGCTGTTTTACCAATGCCGGGCAATTTCAGGTCGTGATTGGTAACGAAGTCGACGAGGTATACAAGATCCTGCTTGAGCTGTCTGGCAAGAGCAGTGCAAGTAAAGACGAAGCCAAACTGGCTGCGCGCCAGAATATGAATATTCTTGAGCGCGGAATTTCCCACCTGGCAGAAATTTTTGTTCCTCTTTTGCCTGCCATTATTACAGGTGGTTTGATTCTTGGTTTCCGCAATGTCATCGGCGACATCAAGATGTTCGATGGTCAGACATTAACCCAAATCAGCCAGTTCTGGGCAACAGTACACTCTTTCCTCTGGCTTATTGGCGAGGCGATCTTCTTCTTCCTGCCAGTAGGGGTCTGCTGGTCAACAGTTCGAAAGCTCGGTGGTACACCTATTTTGGGTATCACCTTGGGTGTCACGCTAGTTTCTCCTCAGTTAATGAACGCCTATCTGATTGGAAAAGAAGTACCGGAAGTGTGGGATTTCGGGTTGTTTGTGATTGAAAAGGTTGGCTATCAGGCTCAGGTGATTCCTGCGATGTTAGCAGGTATGGCGCTCGCCTTTATTGAAACGAACCTGAAACGCATCGTACCGGGATACTTATATCTGGTGGTGGTGCCATTTGTATCCATCCTGCTTTCTGTGATTTTGGCTCACTCGTTGATCGGACCGTTTGGTCGCATGCTGGGCGACGGTGTGGCATTTGCCGCTAAAGCAGCGATGACAGGTGACTTTGCCATTGTTGGCGCAACCATCTTCGGTTTCCTTTACGCTCCACTGGTAATTACTGGCGTGCATCACACGACCAACGCAGTGGATCTTCAACTGATGCAGGAATTAGGTGGCACACCTATCTGGCCTTTGATTGCGCTTTCTAACATTGCTCAGGCATCGGCGGTTGTAGGCATCATTCTTATTAGCCGAAAAGAAGGTGAGCGAGACATCTCCGTACCTGCGGCTATCTCTGCTTATCTGGGTGTGACTGAACCTGCCATGTACGGTATCAACCTGAAGTATAAGTTCCCAATGCTCAGTGCAATGGCTGGGTCTGCAATTGCCGCGGCTATCTGTGGCAGCGCAGGGGTGATGGCAAACGGCATTGGTGTCGGTGGTCTGCCGGGCATTCTTTCTATTCAACCTCAATACTGGACCATTTTTGGTGTGGCGATGCTGGTGGCTATCTTCGTTCCAGCCATGCTGACGTTGTTCTTCTACAAGCGTGCCCAACAAAAAGGCGAGCTAGTTGCTGCAGCCGCTTAACATTATGCAGGCAGCCTGCTTTCTCCCCCTTGTCGGCTGCCTGCGCTTTACTCTGAGATCAAAACAATGACAATTCATAAAGATTGGTGGCGCAAAGCGTCGGTTTACCAAATCTATCCAAAAAGTTTTTGTGACAGCGGAAGTTCTGGCACGGGTGATATTCAGGGAATTATTTCAAAGTTAGGGTATTTGAAAGCGCTGGGTATTGATGCCATTTGGCTGACGCCTGTTTACGCTTCCCCAATGGTAGACAATGGTTACGACATTTCGGACTACTATGCTATCAATCCAGATTTCGGCACCATGGCGGACTTTGACCAGCTTTTGGAAGAAGCGCATGACAAAGGTATCCGGATTATTATGGATATTGTGGTCAACCATACCTCTACTGAGCATCACTGGTTTCAGTCCGCGCTAGGCGACAAAAACAGCCCATACCGTGATTACTACATCTGGCGTGATCCGGTAAATGAAAGTGTGCCAAACAACTGGCAATCCAAGTTTGGTGGTTCAGCGTGGGAGATGGATGAAGCTACAGGGCAGTATTATCTGCACCTGTTTGCCAAAGAACAGGCAGATTTGAATTGGGAGAATCCGAAAGTAAGGGAAGAAGTGAAGTCGGTGATCAGCTTTTGGGCTGAAAAAGGGGTCGATGGGTTCCGACTTGACGTGATTAACCTGATTTCGAAGCAGCAGGATTTTCCGTCGGATAAGGAGGGAGATGGTCGCCGCTTTTATACTGATGGACCTCGTGTGCATAAGTATTTACAGGAAATCAGTGAATCGGTATTTCAGAAATATGGCAGCGTAACCGTGGGGGAAATGTCGTCCACAACGCTGGATCATTGTCAGCAGTACTCGTCTTTGGATGGCAAAGAGCTCTCCATGGTCTTCAACTTTCATCATCTTAAAGTGGACTACCCCAATGGTGAGAAATGGAGCCTGGCGCCATTCGACTTTCTGCAACTCAAATCCATTTTTAATCACTGGCAACAAGGATTAAATGGAAAAGGGTGGGGAGCACTGTTTTGGTGTAACCACGATCAGCCACGTATCGTGAGCCGGTTGGGGAACGACGCTGAGTTTCGAGTTGAGTCAGCCAAAATGCTGGCTGCCTCTGTTCATTTTATGCAGGGCACGCCATACATCTATCAAGGGGAAGAGATTGGCATGACCAATCCTCATTTTGATTCGCTCGGGCAATATCGTGATGTCGAAAGTACCAATATGTACGACATCATGGTGAACCAGCAAGATGTAGATCACGATGACATGATGAAGATTCTGTCGAGTAAATCCCGTGATAACTCACGCACGCCCATGCAATGGGATGACACTTTACATGCTGGATTTACTCAGGGAACTCCTTGGATAGATGTTGCCAGCAACTATACAGAGATTAACGCTGTCGCGGCTTTTGAAGACAAGAACTCAGTTTTTTACTTCTATCAGTCTTTGATAAAACTAAGAAAAGCGATTCCGGTCATAACGGATGGGGATTACAAAGACCTGATGCCAACTCACCCGTCGATATTTGCCTATTCGAGAAGTAACGCGAGTCAGACTTTGATTAGCCTTAATAACTACTATGGTGAAAACGTCGAGTTTGATTTGCCATTCGAAGTAAACATAGATAACGCCAGAGTTATTCTTGGTAACTATGAGGGGCACGTAGAACAGCCTTTATCTCAGCCGCTTAGACCTTATGAGACAAGGACAATTTTGGTTGAGCACTAGCGCAGCAGATACAAGTAATAAGAAGCCGGGTCGTTATGCCTGGCTTCTCGTTTTAAGATTGCATTGAACGTTTGCTCACGCTGTATCGAGTCGGCTTGTGATTCATGGCAAGCACCAGGTTCAGTGCGACTGCACCTAAAATAGACAAGCCAATGACTTCCAGAGAAACAAAGAAGAAAGACGCGATAAGGATAGCGCAGTCGATGATCATCTGGCTTTTACCGACGGAGAAACCAGTTTTGTCCTGAATGAACAGGCAAAGCACATTGAAGCCTCCCAGACTGGTGTGATGTCTGAACAAAATCAGCATTCCTAACCCCATTAACAGTCCACCCGAGATAGCGCAGTAGATGGGATTAATGTGGTCAATCTGAATCAGCCACTGTAGGTTGTCGGCAAAAATGGCGACAAGTGCACCCGAAATGGTACTGGTTATCGCGAAAGATAATCCAAAACGCTTCCAGGCCAGTATATAGAATGGAATATTTGAACCAAAATACAACATACCGAAGCTAACAGGCACTAATTGGCTGACTAACAATGCCAGTCCAGTGGTTCCACCTGTCAGTAAGGCTGCGTTTTGTAAGAAGAATACGCCCTGAGCGACCAAAAATGTGCCCGTGAGAATGGCTATCCAATCTTCTTTGCGTGTGTGTTTTTCCATCAATTTGAATGTTAACTTACCGAAATTGATGCGAATACTAGTGAAAAACTGTTGTTTTCGATAGCTTGGTTACTAATTTGGTATGTAACTTATGTAACCTTAGATTTACATGGTGTAAACCTTTAAGTTGACAGTAATATCGTAAAGCTCAATCATATGTGCCACCACTATGATGCGGGCTCACATGGATCATGAAGAATCTACATAAAGAAAGTTGCAAAAGTCACTTTATGACGCAGATCAAATTATGTAGAATGCACCCCATCAAATACGGTGACGAAAACGTTTGCTTTTGGTCGTTGTGTGGTTTTTTTGAAACTTTCAGTCAATCTGAGTCAGGAGATACAGATGCTAAAGCGTGATATGAATATCGCTGATTACGATGCGGACTTGTTCGCAGCTATCCAAGAAGAAACTCTTCGCCAGGAAGAGCACATTGAGCTTATCGCTTCAGAAAACTACACCAGCCCACGTGTAATGGAAGCTCAAGGTTCTCAGCTTACAAACAAGTACGCTGAAGGCTACCCAGGCAAGCGTTACTACGGCGGTTGTGAGTACGTAGACAAAGTAGAAGCTTTGGCCATTGACCGCGCTTGTGAGTTGTTCGGCGCAGAATACGCGAACGTTCAGCCACACTCTGGTTCTCAGGCAAACAGCGCAGTATACATGGCGCTTCTAAATCCAGGCGACACAGTTCTGGGTATGAGCCTTGCACACGGTGGTCACCTGACTCACGGTTCTCCTGTAAACTTCTCTGGTAAGCACTACAACGTTATTCCTTACGGTATCGACGAAGCGGGTCAGATCAACTACGACGAAATGGAAGCTTTGGCTGTAGAGCACAAGCCTAAGATGATCATCGGTGGTTTCTCTGCTTACTCTCAGGTTTGTGATTGGGCGCGCATGCGTGAAATCGCGGACAAAGTAGGTGCTTACTTCTTCGTAGATATGGCGCACGTTGCTGGTCTGATTGCGGCTGGTGTATACCCGAACCCTGTGCCACACGCACACATCGTAACGACAACAACGCACAAAACTCTGGCTGGTCCACGTGGTGGTCTGATCCTGTCTAGTGCGGGCGAAGATTTCTACAAGAAGCTAAACTCAGCAGTATTCCCAGGCGGTCAGGGTGGTCCTCTGATGCACGTTATCGCTGGTAAAGCGGTAGCATTCAAAGAAGCTCTGGAACCTGAGTTCAAAGAATACCAACAACGTGTTGTTGCTAACGCAAAAGCAATGGTTGCGGAATTCCTGGAGCGTGGTTACAACATCGTTTCTGGCTCTACAGAAAACCACCTGTTCCTAGTTGATCTCATCGACAAAGACATCACAGGTAAAGACGCAGATGCAGCACTGGGTGCCGCTAACATCACGGTAAACAAGAACTCTGTACCAAACGATCCTCGCAGCCCGTTTGTTACATCTGGTATCCGTGTAGGTACGCCTTCTATCACTCGTCGTGGCTTCACTGAAGAAGATGCGAAGAACCTGGCTGGCTGGATGTGTGACATCCTTGACAACATGGGTGATGAAGCAGTGATCGAAGCAACGAAAGCAAAAGTGCTTGAGATCTGTAAGCGTCTACCTGTTTACGCTTAATTTCTTCACTACTCACTAGACTGTATACTTATTGAAGCGCACCTTTGGCGCTTCCTCATGCGGTAACAGTAGAATATAAAAACGCAGCTTTGATGGCTGCGTTTTTTTGTGTCTACAGAAGCAGATTCCTCTTTTTTGCTTTTTAGAATTTCATCTTTAAAGCATGCAATTTGTAAGGCTAAATAACTTTATTTTTAATGAAAACTAGGATGTTTGTTTCCTGAGCAGTAAATGACTTAACTTACTGACCCTATTTGTTTTTAGATTTTTGTTTCAAGGAAGGTGGAAAATATTGGATTAAATTTTGTGAAGTTCATTGTGATATTTTTGTTAATAGTGCCTTTTATTTGTAAATTCAGTGTGTATTATTCCTGCCCTCTGCCTCAATTGATGCAGTAAATAACTATCAAAACATTATATGCAAGCATAAACAACTGGAGTGAAACGATGAATAAATCGCTTTCAACAAAAATTTTTATAGGCCTCTTTGCTGGTCTGATGATTGGTACTGCAATTCAGTACCTGTTTAATGGCATTGCCATCATGGATACCTACGTTCTCGGTGCTGCAGAAGGCGCTGGTGGAATGTTCGTTTCACTGATCAAGTTATTGGTTGTGCCATTGGTATACGTATCGATTGTTTGCGGTATCGTAGAACTGAAAGACATCACCGCATTTGGTCGTCTTGGTGGTAAAACTTTTGCCCTATACATTTTCAATACCATCATCGCGATTACTGCGGCGCTTACCATTGGTATGATTGTTCAGCCTGGTGCTGGTGCAAACCTCGCGGGTACAGTGTCAGAAACCATCGCTCTGACCACAACCGATACCCCAGACATTTTCTCTCTGGTCGTAAATATTGTCCCAAGTAACCCTGTTCAGGCGTTTGCGAATGGCGACATGCTACAAATCATCTTTATGGCGATTTTGACAGGTCTGGCGATTCAGGCTCTGGATTCACGTGGTGGTCCTGCGATTCGTACCTTCAAGATGGCGAATGAAATCATGATGAAGCTGGTAGGGCTGGTGATGAGCCTGGCGCCATATGGTGTATTTGCTCTTATGATTCAGCTTGGTGCAACACTGGATGCCAATACTCTTGCCTCTGTGGCGGGTTATGTTGCGCTGGTTGTCGCAATGCTGGTGTTCTGGATCTTTTTCTTCTACCCAACTGTGGTGGGTCTGGCGACAGGTATTTCTCCAAAACAGTTCATGCGTGCGACACGCGAGCAGGTTCTGTTCTCACTATCGACAGCAAGCTCGAACGCGACGATTCCTGTCACTATGCGTACCCTGACTGAAAAGCTGGATGTATCCAAATCGGTTGCTGGCTTTGGTGTTCCGCTGGGCGCAACCATGAACATGTCTGGTGTGTCTATTTATATTGCGCTGGCTACTATCTTTGTGGCGAACGCTTTCGGTCAGCCAATCAATTCAGCCGATATCTTTACTCTCGGTCTGACAATCCTTCTTCTTTCTATTGGCGCTGGTGGTGTTCCTGGTGGCGGTGTGGTAATGGTAGGCGTGTTGCTTCACCAACTGGGTCTTCCACCTGAAGGTTTGGCTATTATTGCTGCTGTTGACCGTATCAATGATATGTTCTGTACGTCTTCAAACGTAGTGGGCGATACCGCTGTAAATACGATTGTCGCCAAGTCAGAAAATGAAATTGGTGTAGAAGAGAAACCGGAGCCCGCTCAGGTGAGCTAAATACGACGGAAATCTCATAGAATTAGCGGAGCCTCAGGGCTCCGTTTTTGTTAGCAATAACAAGGGTTCAGCTTGAATCGAAAAAAAACGTAACTTTTTTTATCGAGTCCCCTTGAAAAGGTATTCCATGCCCTTATCTATTGGGCATAGACAAGCAAAGTGATTTGCACACATATTTTGTGAGTAGGGGTTGAATCCCCATTCCTCATCCCCACTTAAAGGGGATATAGCAAAAAGATAATTGATTTAATCGGAGATAGCCTGATGGGTAAAATCATTGGTATTGACTTAGGTACTACTAACTCTTGTGTTTCTGTACTGGACGGCGACAAGCCACGTGTTATTGAAAATGCTGAAGGTGAGCGTACAACAGCATCGGTAATCGCATACACAGACGGTGAAACGCTGGTAGGTCAACCTGCAAAACGTCAAGCAGTTACAAACCCTGAAAATACGCTATTTGCAATCAAGCGTTTGATCGGTCGTCGTTTTGAAGACGAAGAAGTTCAGCGCGACATCGAAATTATGCCTTACAAAATCGTTAAGGCTGACAACGGCGATGCTTGGGTAGAAGCGAAAGGTCAAAAAATGGCTGCTCCTCAGGTTTCTGCTGAAGTTCTTAAAAAGATGAAGAAGACTGCAGAAGACTTCCTGGGTGAAGAAGTAACAGGTGCTGTTGTTACTGTTCCTGCATACTTCAACGACGCACAGCGTCAGGCAACTAAAGATGCTGGTCGTATCGCTGGTCTTGATGTTAAGCGTATCATCAACGAACCAACTGCTGCTGCTCTGGCTTACGGTCTGGACAAGCAAGAAGGCGACCGCACAATCGCTGTATACGACCTTGGTGGTGGTACATTCGATATCTCTATCATCGAAATCGACAATGTTGATGGCGAGCAGACTTTCGAAGTATTAGCGACTAACGGTGATACTCACCTAGGTGGTGAAGACTTTGATAACCGTCTAATCAACTACTTGGTTGACGAGTTCAAGAAAGAGCAGGGCATCGATCTTAAAACTGACCCTCTTGCAATGCAGCGTGTTAAAGAAGCTGCAGAGAAAGCGAAAATCGAACTGTCTTCTGCACAGCAAACTGACGTAAACCTACCTTACGTAACAGCTGACGCAACTGGTCCTAAGCACATGAACGTTAAAGTAACGCGTGCGAAGCTGGAAGCACTGGTTGAAGACCTAGTACAACGTTCTCTAGAGCCTCTAAAAGTTGCTCTTGCAGACTCAGATCTATCAGTAAGCGAAATTACAGACGTAATTCTTGTTGGTGGTCAGACTCGTATGCCAATGGTTCAGGCTAAAGTGGCTGAATTCTTCGGTAAAGAAGCTCGTAAAGACGTAAACCCTGATGAAGCAGTAGCAATGGGTGCTGCGGTTCAAGGTGGTGTACTAGCGGGTGACGTGAAAGACGTACTGCTTCTGGACGTTACACCTCTGTCTCTTGGTATCGAAACAATGGGCGGCGTAATGACTGCTCTAGTTGAGAAGAACACAACGGTTCCAACAAAAGCGAACCAAGTATTCTCTACAGCAGAAGACAACCAGAACGCAGTAACTATCCATGTTCTTCAAGGTGAACGTAAGCAAGCGATGCACAACAAATCTCTAGGTCAATTCAACCTAGAAGGCATCCAGCCTGCACCGCGTGGCATGCCACAAATCGAAGTAACTTTCGACCTTGATGCGGATGGTATTCTTCACGTATCTGCGAAAGACAAGTCGACGGGTAAAGAGCAGAAGATCACTATCCAGGCATCTGGCGGTCTGAGCGACGACGAAATCGAGAAAATGGTACAAGAAGCAGAAGCAAACAAAGAAGCGGACAAGAAGTTCGAAGAGTTAGCATCTGCACGTAACCAAGCTGACCAAATGATTCACGGTACTCAGAAGCAGGTAGAAGAAGCAGGTGATGCACTACCAGCTGACGAGAAAGAGAAAATCGAAGCAGCAATCAAAGAGCTGGAAGAAGCGAAGAAAGGCGAAGACAAAGAAGCCATCGACGCGAAAGTTCAGGCTCTGATGGCAGCATCTCAAAAGCTGATGGAAATCGCACAGCAGAAAGCACAAGCTGCACAAGGCGGTGCTGAAGCAGGCGAACAACCTCAGCAAGACGACGATGTTGTAGACGCTGAGTTCGAAGAAGTTAAAGACGAGAAGAAATAATTTCTCTGCCTGAGTCGCTGAGCTCAACAGATAATCAGTGACTCAGTATTGAAAATCTTCTATGCTGCGGGCGTTCGAGGTATCTCTTACGCCCGCAAATTTGTAAACAAGGAATCAATCCAGATAAAGAGACTGTAAACCTAGGTGTCCCGCAAGACTAGCCAGTTGTGCTATTCATACATATGCTTTTCTCATAACCTTTGGTTCAGCCTTCTTATCTAGATTGATACAAACACCAAGCGGAACTCTCCGTTTGCAGTAATAAATTGGTGACGAAGAACATGTCAAAACGTGATTTTTACGAAGTATTAGGCGTCGGTCGTGATGCATCAGAACGTGATATTAAGAAGGCGTATAAGCGCCTTGCAATGAAGTTTCACCCAGACCGTAACCAGGGTGATGAATCTGCTGCCGAAAAGTTTAAAGAAGTAAAAGAAGCGTACGAAATTCTGCTCGATCCTCAAAAGAAAGCCGCATACGACCAGTACGGTCATGCAGCCTTTGAACAAGGCGGTATGGGCGGAGGCGGTGGCTTCGGTGGAGGCGGCGCTGATTTTGGTGACATTTTCGGTGATGTATTTGGTGATATCTTTGGCGGCGGTCGCCGTGGTGGCGGTCAGGCACGAGCGCAGCGTGGTGCGGATTTACGCTACAACATGGAGCTGTCGCTAGAAGAAGCGGTTCGCGGTGTTGAAAAAGAAATCGAAGTTCCGACACTGGTTGAGTGTGACACGTGTGACGGCTCTGGTGCTAAGCGAGGGACTAAGCCTCAGACATGTGGAACCTGTCATGGTCACGGTCAAGTTCAGATGCGTCAGGGTTTCTTTGCGGTTCAGCAAACGTGTCCAACCTGTCATGGAACTGGCAAAATCATTAAAGACCCTTGTGTTGAATGTCATGGACAAGGTCGCAAGCAAAAAACGAAAACACTCAATGTTAAGATCCCTGCTGGTGTAGATACTGGCGATCGCATTCGTCTCTCCGGTGAAGGTGAAGCGGGTGAAATGGGGGCTCCAGCTGGTGACTTGTACGTACAGGTACACGTTCGCGAGCACAACATCTTTGAGCGTGATGGCAACAACCTTTACTGTGAGGTGCCAGTTAGCTTTGCAATGGCTGCACTGGGTGGTGAAGTTGAAGTTCCAACTCTTGACGGTCGTGTAAACCTGAAAGTGCCAGAAGAGACACAAACGGGTCGTATGTTCCGTATGCGTGGTAAAGGTGTGAAAGGGGTTCGCGGTGGCGGTATCGGTGACTTGATTGTTAAGCTGGTTGTAGAAACACCGGTTAAGCTAAGTTCTCGCCAGAAAGAGCTATTGCGTGAATTTGAAGAAACCTGTGGTGGAGAAGCGGCAAATAAGCATAAGCCGAAATCTGAAGGTTTCTTCAACGGTGTTAAGAAGTTCTTTGATGACCTGACCAGTTAAGAATTAATAGAATGAAAAAACGACAGCCTTGGCTGTCGTTTTTTTGTATCTGAAATAGGCCAGTGACTTATTTGTTGATGCTGATGGTTTCACCAGACTTACAACGGAATTGGTAGTAACGCTGGCTTTCGTTAAATTTCGACAGACCTTCACCACTACAGTAGTCAGCATTGATATTACGCATGGTCTCTAATGTAGCTTCTGAACGAAGAGCGAATTTAGAGCCATCAGCACATACGATACGAACACGACCGTCGTCACTCACAGAGTAGACTTTAACTTCGGTATTACATAGTTCGAAAGACGCATCCATGTAGTTATCTTGTTGAGTAGGTGCTGAACCACAACCTACCAGCGTAAGTGCCATTAGACCTGCTGCTGCAAATAATTTCATCTGTAGTTTCCAACTGGTTGATGTAAGTTTGATGCTGAACTATAAGTCGAAAGCATTGTAATGTAAAAAGATCCCTTTACGTGTTTCGTCAATACTCAGCAGAAATTAAGTATGTACGCATCTTAGCGCAAAGCCTAAGGTGAGTAAAATTCTGGTATAAAAAACGCCCCGGTTTTATTAAACCGGGGCGCATTATAAAAACAGTAGTAATAATAGAAGCTTAAGCTCTATTTTACTTCCACACCTTTTGCCTGAAGATCTGCATGGTAGGAAGAACGAACAAACGGCCCACAAGCGGCATGCGTAAACCCAAGTTCCAGAGCGATATCTTTCAGTTCATCAAACTCAGAAGGCGGAACGTAGCGCTCTACCGCTAGGTGGTGACGGCTTGGAGCTAGGTACTGACCAAGTGTCAGCATGGTGACGCCATGAGCGCGAAGATCTTTCAATACTTCGACAATCTCTTCTTTGGTTTCGCCAAGACCCATCATCAAACCGGATTTGGTTGGTACATCAGGATGCTGTTCTTTAAATTTGCGAAGCAGATCCAAAGACCACTTGTAGTTCGCCCCCGGACGTACCTTACGATACAGGCGAGGTGCAGTTTCTAGGTTGTGGTTGAACACGTCTGGTGGGTTGTCTTTTAGCAATTCTAGAGCGGTATCCATACGACCACGGAAGTCTGGAACCAGCGTCTCAATTCGGATGTGCGGATTCATTGCGCGAATCTCGCGGTTACAGTCTGCAAAGTGCTGAGCACCACCATCACGAAGATCATCTCGGTCTACTGACGTGATAACCACGTATTTCAGTTTCATGTCCTTAATCGTTTGCGCAAGATGCTGAGGTTCATTCGCATCCGGAGTAACAGGACGACCATGGGCTACGTCACAGAAAGGACAACGGCGAGTACAGATAGCACCCAGAATCATGAAGGTTGCTGTACCGTGGTTAAAACACTCTGCCAGGTTTGGACAAGACGCTTCTTCACATACCGAGTGAAGATTGTTCTTACGCATTGCTGCCTTGATGTCCTGAATACGTTGGCTATCAGCAGGCAGTTTGATTTTCATCCATTCCGGCTTGCGCAACACTTCCTTCTGTTCCACGGGCATATTCTTGACCGGAATCAGTGCCATTTTGTCGGCGTCGCGATACTTAACGCCTTTTTCCATCTGGATTGGTTTGCTCATGATGATTTGCTTTCTGTAATTATTTCTACGTGCTTGTAGCCCAGAAGCGTGACAAGCTCTTCGACCAGCGTATCTTCGACGCTGCTTACTTCAGTGTTTCTATTAAAATCGTTTAACTGCACCATCTCCATTCCCTGATAACCACATGGGTTAATACGAAGAAATGGGGTAAGGTCCATGTTTACGTTTAAGGCTAGCCCATGAAAAGAGCACCCTTTGCGGATTCTAAGCCCTAACGAGCAAATTTTCCTGTCTTCTACGTAAACGCCCGGAGCATCCGGCTTGGCTGAGGAGTCGATTCCATAACGGGAAAGCGTATTGATAACTAAATTTTCAATATGAGTGACCAGATCTCGTACACCCAGTTTACGCCTTCTCAGGTTCAAAAGGAAATACGCCACGACTTGACCCGGACCATGATAGGTCACTTGCCCTCCGCGATCGCTTTGAACGACTGGAATATCGCCTGTATTCAAAAGGTGTTCGGTTTTACCTGCCTGTCCTTGAGTGAATACCGGGTTGTGCTCAACCAGCCAGACTTCGTCAACCGTATCTTCATCACGGTTGTCGGTAAAATCATGCATGGCTTGCCAAACGGGTAGGTAATCTTGTCGACCTAGTTTTTTAACAACTAACTGGTCCTGGACATCGAGCAATGTAAGAATTCCTTTGGAGTACGAGCGATTTAGTAAACGGATTATAAACGTCTTTAACCAATCTAACTACACATAAGCGACATGGATTTTACATCTGAGCCAGAATAATGTGCTGAGATTCGAGGTGAGGCATTGTCATTAACAAAAACAGCGACATGACGTCGCTGCTTGTTTTATCGGGTATCGCGTGGATCAAAGTACCATGCGTACGATGTCGATTTCGCCCAGCTCTTTGTACAGGGTTTCAACCTGCTCGATAGAAGTGGCAGTAATGGTAACCGATACAGAGTTATAAGTGCCTTTGCCACTTGGCTTAACTGATGGGCTGTAGTCGCCTGGAGCGTGACGCTGAATCACCTCTAGCACAAGCTCTGGCAGTTCTGGCTTTGCGTAGCCCATTACCTTGTAAGTAAACTGACAAGGGAACTCCAGCAGGTCTTTTAGTTTTGCATCTGAGTTGATAGTCAACATTGCTAGGACTCCGTTTTTATATTCGATATAGCGGTGCGAAATAGTACTGATAAATGTGATGGAACTCAAGTCACATAGAAGCGTACATTAATTGTATGAACTTATGTCAGGCGGCGAAACAAAAAATGCCGCTGAAGACAGCGGCATTTTAGGTATCAAGTGATGTGTAAAGGTTTAGCTGAACCAGCTTTTGAACAGTAGCACAATGTAATCAATCAGACGGCTGAACAGACTACCTTCTTCAACATCTTCTAATGCCAGAAGTGGGTACTCTGCAATGTCTTCGTTTTCGATCTGGTAGAACAAACGACCTACGACATCACCTTTGCGAATAGGAGCCTGCAGTTCCTTTTCCAGAACAAAGTTGGCAGTCATGTTTTTCGCCTGACCACGAGGAAGGGTAACGTAGGTGTCTTCGGCAACACCCAGAGCAACGGCATCTTTGTCGCCCATCCAGATCTTCTCACTTACGAATGTTTCACCTGCTTTGTGTGGAGAAACTGTCTCAAAGAAGCGGAATCCGTAGTTCAACAGTTTTTTGCTTTCTGCTTTACGAGTGTTGGCATTTTTGGTGCCCATCACCACTGCCACCAAGCGCATCTTACCTTCGGTCGCAGAACTCACCAGGCTGTAGCCCGCTTTGCTGGTATGCCCGGTTTTGATGCCGTCCACGTTCATGCTCTTGTCCCACAACAGACCGTTACGGTTGTACTGGGTAATGCCGTTATAAGTAAATTGCTTTTCCGCGTAGATGCGGTATTCGTCTGGTACGTCACGAATAAGAGCCTGACCCAATAGCGCCATATCGTAAGGCGTTGAGTAAAGGTTCGGATTGTCCAGACCGTGTACGTTGGCAAAGTTGGTATTGTCCATGCCAATCGACTTCGCCCATGCATTCATAAGGTCTACAAATGCGTCTTCAGAACCTGCAACATGCTCTGCCATAGCAACACAGGCGTCATTACCTGACTGGATGATGATACCTCGGTTAAGGTCATCAACGGTTACGGTAGTACCCACTTCAATGAACATTTTTGATGAATCAGGGAAGTTTTTCGCCCAGGCATTTTTGCTGATAACAACTTTGTCAGACAACGAAATGTTACCGCGCTCAAGCTCTTGACCGATGACATAGCTGGTCATCATTTTTGTCAGACTGGCTGGTGATAACTGAGTGTGCATCTCTTTTTCTGCCAGAACCTTACCTGAATGGTAATCCATCAGCACAAAACCTTTGGCGGCGATTTCAGGAGCGTCAGGAACAACAATTGGAGCAGAGAATGCTGGAGAAGCGAATGATGCTGACACGATAGCAGAAGTGACAAACAAAGATTTTATAGATTTCACTGATTTTTTCATTGGTATTAGTTGTTAGTCTGAATGTTTTAATGCTTAAACGTTCGTATCTTAGCAGAATCAATCTGATAAGTCAGAAGCTTACTGTTGCACAAATTAACCCATTTGTCCTTAAGGATTCTGTTTCACTTGTTTAATGAATGCTGTGGGATAACCTTGCGAGTGTACTTGAGCCAGTGTTTTTTGCGTTAATTCCTGGTCAGTAAACGGACCTAAGAAGATGCGATGAATCTTTTTAGTACCTTCAGTGTAACTGCGTACTGATAAGCTTTGACCTAAAGATTGCGCCAAAGTTCTCGCTTTATCTTCGTCTTTTGATGCGGCAACCTGAATCACAAACTTGGGGAGCTTTTTATTGGCTACCGGAGAGGTGGCATCTCGGTCGACCGTGATGTATTCAATCTTAACGTTCGCGGTTCCGGTATTCACCACGCCGAGTTTGTAGGCTGCGGCGTAGCTCAGGTCAATAATACGACCTTCATGGAAAGGTCCACGGTCATTCACACGTACCACTGCCGTTCTTCCGTTGTCTTTGTTCAAGACCCGAACGTAACTTGGAAGCGGAAGGGTTTTATGAGCCGCCGACATGGAGTACATGTCATAAATTTCACCATTGGACGTGAGGTGTCCGTGAAATTTCTTGCCATACCAGGATGCAATGCCTTCCTGCGTAAAACCATCGGGCTCTTTGATGATTCTGTAGGAGCCTCCTCGCAGCTCATAATCACGATTCCCACCCAGACTTATGGGTTCATAAACAGGGTGAGCATCTTCAATATGTTCGACTGAAAGTGGTTTTTCAGGTGCGATGTCATCATCAATACTGTAGCGACCTTGATCTGGTGTCGTACACCCCGTCAGACCAAGCATGAGTACTAGTATAAGTGCGTAAATTCGAACTGCCATTAGGTCGCCTTAGAAAGCATTTTCCGGTGTGTGTGAATAGACATTAAGATGCCAAAACCTGCCATAAGTGTCACCATGGACGTCCCACCATAGCTGATCAGAGGTAAAGGTACGCCAACAACTGGCAAGATACCACTCACCATCCCGATGTTCACAAATACGTAAACGAAGAAGCTTAAAACAACACTGCCTGCCATCATACGACCAAACGCCGTTTGTGCCTGACTGGCAAGGTACAAGCCTCTACCGATAATAAATAAGTAAATACTGAGTAGGGCAATAACACCCAGCATGCCCCATTCTTCGGCAACGACGGCAAAGATAAAGTCGGTATGACGCTCAGGTAAGAATTCCAACTGAGATTGGGTCCCCTGAAGCCAGCCTTTTCCTGATAAGCCTCCAGAGCCAATCGCAATCTTACTTTGGATAATATGGTAGCCCGCGCCTAGTGGATCGGATTCAGGATCGAATAGGGTTCTCACTCGCACCTTCTGGTATTCGCGCATCAGGAAAAACCACAATACGGGAATAAAGGCACCTAGTGCGACCGCAGCACCCGTGATGATTTTCCAACTGATTCCAGCAAGGAAAATAACAAATATCCCAGATGCTGCGATAAGAATAGAGGTGCCCAAATCGGGCTGTTTGGCGATCAGAATGGTGGGAATGAACACCATCAGAAGCGAGGCAATCAGGGTTTTAAATGTTGGAGGAAGTGAGCGCTTACCTATGTATCTCGCAACCATCAAAGGTACTGCGAGCTTGAGCAGTTCAGAGGGCTGAAAGCGTACAAAACCTAAGTTTAGCCAGCGTTGCGCGCCTTTAGAGGCTTCCCCAAAAAAGAGAACACCTAAAAGCAAAAATATTCCGACGACGAACAGCAGTGGTGCGGCGGTCTCGTAGGTTCTTGGTGGGATCTGAGCGAGCAAAAGCATGACCACCAAAGACAAGCCCATACGCATTGCCTGCCTGTCCATCATCGCCATGCTTTGACCGCTGGCGCTGTACATGACCACTAAGCCAAAACACATCAACAGCAACAAACCAAGAAGCATTGGCAGGTCGATGTGCAACTTATCGAAAAAAGAGCGGTTCCTACCAGTAGAAGGGTCAAATCGCATCGGTCTTAGTTCCCCTCTTTACTTTTAATTAAAACGTGATCGAATATGCGTCGCGCAACAGGCGCACCGTGTGTAGAACCACCACCTGCGTTTTCTAGCACAATGGTTAATATCACTTCTGGATTTTCAAATGGAGCGAAGCCGGTATATAGAGCGTGATCTCGCAAATGCTCTGCCAGTTCCTCTGCGTTGTATTCTTCGTCTTCTTTCAGACCGAATACCTGCGCTGTTCCTGACTTGCCACCCGTCACGTATTTCGCTGTGGTGAATGCACGCCTTGCGGTGCCTTTTTTACCATGGTTCGCGAGTCTCATTCCTTCAAGTGCTACATCCCAGTAGCGTTTAGATACCCCTTGAATAGGAGGGTACGTCTCAATAGGCGCTGCTGTTGTCACGTGAGGTTCTTGTGACTTATCAATGGTCGCTCGTAGCAAATGAGGGGCAATTACCTCACCTCGGTTAATTAATACGGATGTGGCTTTAGCAATCTGCATTGGTGTTGCGGTCCAGTAGCCCTGACCAATACCCACTGGGATGGTGTCACCCTGATACCAAGGTTGGCGGTGTCTCGCCATTTTCCATTCCCGGGTTGGCATGTTGGCTTTACTTTCTTCGTGGATATCAATGCCCGTAAAGTCACCAAAACCAAACAGCATCATCCAGGTTGAAATGCGGTCGATGCCCATGTCATACGCAATTTGGTAGAAGAAGGTATCTACCGATTCTTCAATGGATTTGAGAATGTCTACCCGACCGTGCCCCCATCTCAGCCAGTCACGAAACGGACGAGTTTTGGAATTAGGAATGCGCCAATAACCCGGGTCATTACGCGTGGTTTTGGTGGTAATGACTTTTTCTTGCAGTGCGGCTACAGATATAAAAGGCTTAACCGTCGAGGCAGGAGGGTAGATCCCCAACGTTGCGCGGTTGACCAGCGGGCGGTCTTTGTCGTTAAGCAGCGCCCGATAATCTTTGCCAGAAATACCGTGCACAAATGCGTTTGGATCGTAGCTTGGGCTGGATAACATTGCCAGAACCCCATTATCACTAGGATCGAGCAAAATTGCAGAGCCACGACGACCATCAAGCAGTTTGTACAGGTACTGCTGAAGTCTGATATCCAGGTTTAAAACGATATCTTTACCTGGGATAGGCGGCACGTATTTTAGCGTTCGGATTATGCGTCCACGGCTGTTTACTTCGACTTCCTGATAGCCGGCAGTACCGTGCAGAACATCTTCGTAAAAGCGTTCAATACCAAGCTTGCCAATATCACGAGTCGCCTGGTAGTTAGCGGCTTTATCCTCACGTTCTAAGCGCAGTAAATCTCGATCGTTAATTCGAGAAACGTAGCCAAGCACATGAGTTAATACTTTTCCATATGGGTAGAATCGCTTCAGAGTGGCATTTACTTCAACGCCGGGAAAACGATGCTGATTCACTGAGAAGAGTGCGACCTGTTCTTCGGTTAGCTGGTTCAGTAAAGGGACGGATTTAAAGCGTCGGGTGCGTTTTCGCTCCTTGTGGAAGCGTTCTACACGCTCGTCACTGATATCCAGAAAGGTACGCAACTGGACTATTGTTTCATCAATGTTTTTGATCTTTTCAGGCGTGATCTCCAGGCTGAAAATAGGGCGGTTTTCAGCCAGCAAAATTCCGTTCCTATCGTATATAAGCCCACGGTTTGGGGCGATAGGGACTACCTTGATGCGATTGTCATTGGAGCGGGTTTTGTAATCCTGAAACTGGTTAACCTGAATATTGTAGAGGTTAGCCAGTAGCACACCCATTAAAATCACGATGCCTGCAAATGCAACCAGTGCGCGACGGGAAAATAAGGCGGACTCGGCGGTGTAATCTCTGATTTGGGTGCGCTGACGTCTCATCTAGCGTTATTCTCGATGATAAGGGTGGTTTGCCGTAATACTCCAGGCTCGGTATAGGCTTTCAGCCATAACAACCCGAACCAATGGGTGAGGAAGCGTAAGTGGCGAAAGCGACCAGCTTTGGTCAGCCGCCGCTTTACAGGCAGGAGCTAAGCCTTCAGGACCTCCAATCAGTATTGACACATCACGCGCATCTAGCTTCCACGCTTCAAGCTGACCGGCCAATTGTTCGGTGTCCCAACGTTTACCCGGAATATCGAGAGTAACAATTCGATTACCTTTTGGCACGGCAGCCAGCATGGCTTCGCCTTCTTTTTGCAGAATTCTTGCAATGTCTGCATTTTTACCGCGTTTACCTGCTGGAATTTCCACCAGCTCCAGTGGCATATCATGAGGGAAACGACGCTTGTACTCTTGGAAGCCTTCTTCAACCCATTTCGGCATTTTAGTGCCTACGGCGATCAGCTGAATCTTCAACAGTTAGCTCCAGAGTTTTTCAAGTTGATAGAGTTCGCGCTGTTCTTCCTGCATGACATGAACCATGGTAGAACCCATATCAACGACAACCCATTCGCCTTCCTGTTCGCCATCCACTCCTAAAGGCTCCAGCCCTGCTTTCTTGGCTTCGCTGGCAACGTGGTCGGCGATGGACGCTACGTGACGCTTGGAATTACCCGTGCAGATGACCATGTAATCGGTAACGCTGGATTTGCCTTGAACATCGAGAGTTACGATGTCTTCTGCTTTCATGTCGTCTGCCTTATCGGCTAAAAAATCACGTAGATCTTGAACTTGCAATGTTATTTACCTCGAAAAAATTTAAAAAGTATTATACTCAAGCTACCTCAAGATACTAGGTTCAGCGAGAATTGCTTGGCTTTTAGGCAAGGCATCGCTTTGAAGATCTAGTGGCTCTAAATCAAAAAGTGATAACGCAGTATAAAAGCCAAGCAAACTCGCCCAAGGGAGCTTATCTTCTGTTCCATTTCATCGTCAAAGAACTTGGAAAGGACTTGTCATTCCACTGCATTCTTTTCCTTGAACTGAAAAAGAAGATAGAGCTCTGAAACAAATATCTTGGGGCAGCTTGAGTATATAACCAAGTTAATTCAAGATGCTCGCTTCTGCACGAATTAGTTCGTCACCTTGTGACGCTTTGGCTAGTAAAGGAGCATCTGGTCTGAAAGAATGAGTATTAGGCGGTTCCAAACGCCGCTTTTGGCTCACAAAATTGAAGCGAAATTTGTACCATTGAAAGCCAGACAGGTTTGTCATAACTGGTTTTTGCATCGCGCTCTGTCTGGGCAGTCAAAGACAAAAGTTTGTTTATGTCTTGTGCCTGAAGCCTCTGAAGTGCAGCAGAGTATAGCGGGCGCTTGTTTTGCCACACACGGCGGGTATCGAAGACTCTTCCTACAGGTTGGGTGGCACACTCTTTTTGCATTTCCAGCAGCAGTAACAACTCTTTTTGAACCGTTCTTAGCAAGATGATGGCTTCAGTGCCTTCTGCTTCTAACTGACGGAGAATTCTTTGGGCTCGTTTGCCTTTACCAGCTAAGAGAGCATCCATCCATTGAAATGGTGTGAAATGGTTATGGCGGCTCAGAGCCTCTTCTACACGGGGCAGAGTGAGTTGACCATCAGGGTAAAGCAGAGTGAGCTTTTCCAGGCTCTGCGACAGTGCCAGTAAGTTGCCTTCGTGCCATTGGGCGAGAAGTTGGACTGCCTGAGTATCTGGCATCAGGTTGAGCTTGCGACAGCGTTGCTGAACAAATTGCGGTAGCCTTTGAGTGTCAGGCGTTAAACAGTTTACGACACAACCGTTAGCGGCTAAGGTTTTGAACCACTTAGCATTCTCCTGCTGTTTCGTTAGTTTGTGCCCGATGAGTACAAGCAGAATGTCTGGGTGTAACATCTCAGAAAGGTTGATCAGCTCTTTGCCGGCTGCGGCATTTACGCCAGTTTCTGGCACTTCCAGCTCGATGATTTGCCTTGCCGAGAACAGGCTCAATGCCTGACAGCAGTCGAAGACCAGATTCCAATCCAACTGAGCATCCATCGCAAAGCGGTGTCGCTCTCCAAACCCTTGAGTTTTCGCGTGTGCCTGAATTGCTTCTCTACTTTCCTGAAGAAGCAGTGGTTCGTTACCGAATATCAGATAGATACCATGTTGAGCACGTGGTAGATGATCGGCAAGTTTGTCGGCAAATAAACGCATTACTGACTCTCTGCAGTGGTGTTTTCAGTTGTCGTTGTCTGGGTTACACCAAGGTCTAATGTTACGCTCTCTTCTTGAGTGTCTTCCACGTTTTTTGCGTCGTCTAATTTCGCTTTCAATCGAGCCATTTGTCTTAGGATCTGTCTTGACGCCTGCTTGCGCATTTCATCAATGATCATTTCTTTTTCCGTCGACTTCGCCAGTGCGGTAAGCGGGTTATCGAGAAAGCTTCGGTTAACCGTGGTTGTAAAGGACTGGCTACCAATCTCGGGAACTGTCACGCGATAAGTCGCTCTATAAGTCAGCTCATATTCTGCTGCCCGGCTGTTCTGGTACAGAGAAAGCGTGCGTTGACCGCTAGATTCGCCTGTCAGGTGCAGGTTGGGAATATCCTCTCTTGGCGGCACAGCTTTTACACCGTTGAGATCGAGCTCAGCACGGACATATCGAGTCAGAGGTCCATATGAATCGAAACTGGTGAAGGATATTTCAGATAACTCTTCAGGAAGAAAATAGGTATCGCGGAAGTGGAATCCACAGGCACTTAACAGTGTGGTGAATAGAATCAATACAGAAGCGCGCACAGGGCGAAAGAAAGAAACACGTTTCACAAATCGTTTCCTGAATGTTGGTTAACTTTGGTAACGGAGCTCATACATTAATGATTGGCATAAGTTCGGTTAACAAAGCTGACCAATAAAAATAAACAGGGTGATCGCTCACCCTGTTTGATTTCAATATGGTGCGAAAATTATGACAATCAGTTTGCCACAATGTTCAGAAGTTTACCTGGTACGTAAATCACTTTACGAACAGTTTTCCCTTCTGTGAACTTAGTAACGTTTTCGTCGTTCAGACCAAGCTCTTCTACCTGCTCTTTCGATGCATCCGCTGCCACAGTCAGTTTTGCACGCAGTTTGCCGTTTACCTGAACCACAATCAGCTTCTCATCTTCTACCAGAGCCTTTTCATCAAATGTTGGCCAAGATGCTTCATCGATGTTGGATTCACCCAGTGCTTCCCACATTTCGAAGCTGATGTGTGGAGTGATTGGGTAAAGCATAGTCACAACTGCTTTCAATGCTTCATCAAGAATCGCACGATCTTGCGTTGTTTCCTGCGGTGCTTTTGCAAGCTTGTTCATCAGTTCCATTACGGCTGCGATGGCGGTGTTGAACGTCTGACGTCGAGATACGTCATCCGTCACTTTCTGAATCGCTTTATGAACATCACGGCGAAGTGCTTTTTGATCAGCGTTGAACGCGCTTACATCAACGGCTTCAGCTGCACCTTTTGATGTGTGCTCGTTTACAAGCTTCCAAACACGCTTCAGGAAGCGGTTTGCGCCTTCTACACCAGCGTCAGACCATTCCAGAGTTTGCTCTGGTGGCGCTGTAAACATCATGAACAGACGAACTGTATCCGCACCGTACTGCTGGATAACAGTCTGTGGGTCGATACCGTTGTTCTTAGACTTAGACATCTTACTCATGCCCGCAGAGAACACTGGTTCACCATCTTCTTTATGCCAGGCTTTAATGATGCGACCTTTGTCATCGGTTTCTGTCTGAACGTCCGTAGGTGCAATCCAGATGTCGCCACCTTTCTCATCTTTACGGTAGTAGGTGTCTGCCAGAACCATGCCCTGACACAGCAGGCGCTCAAACGGCTCATCAGAGTTCACCAGACCGAAGTCGCGAAGCAATTTGTGGAAGAAGCGGGCGTACAGTAGGTGAAGGATAGCGTGCTCAATACCACCGATGTACTGGTTCACTGGTAGCCAGTAGTTAGCCGCACCTGGCTCTAGCATGCCTTCATCGTAGCGTGGGCTACAGTAACGCGCGTAGTACCAAGAGGATTCCATGAAGGTATCGAAAGTGTCTGTCTCGTGGAAAACAGGCTCACCATTTACTTCTGCTTTTGCCCACTCAGGATCGGCTTTGATTGGTGAAGTTACGCCATCCATCACCACATCTTCTGGCAGACGTACAGGTAGCATTTCAGCCGTAGCAGCAAGCTCTGAACCGTCTTCTTTGTTTAGCATTGGGATTGGAGAACCCCAGTAGCGCTGGCGGCTTACACCCCAGTCACGCAGGCGGAAGTTCACTTTGCGTTTCGCTGCGCCTTGTGATTCCAGTTTGTCGGCAATAGCGTTGAATGCGTCTTTAAACTCAAGACCATCAAACTCACCGGAATTAACCAGTGTGCCTTTTTCTACAAACGCTTCTTTTTCAAGGTCAGCGACTAGCTCACTGCCTTCAACTGGCTGGATAACCTGCTTGATTTCTAGCCCATATGCCGTTGCGAACTCGTAGTCACGCTGGTCGTGACCCGGAACCGCCATAACCGCACCTGAACCGTAATCCATCAATACGAAGTTGGCGATCCAGATTGGCACTTCTTGGCCCGTTAGTGGGTGAACTGCGGTAAAGCCAGTAGCGATACCTTTCTTTTCCATGGTTGCCATATCAGCTTCGGCAACTTTGGTGTTCTTGCACTCTTCAACAAACGCAGCAACCGCTTCGTTGTTTTCTGCCGCTTCCAGTGCGATAGGGTGACCGGCAGCTACTGCTACGTACGTCACACCCATGAACGTATCTGGACGAGTGGTGTAAACCGTGAAGTTTTCGTCTTTGTCGGCACGTTTGAAATCGATCTCTAAACCTTCAGAGCGACCAATCCAGTTGCGCTGCATGGTTTTTACTTGTTCAGGCCAGTGATCCAGTTTGTCCAGATCGTCTAGTAGCTCTTGAGCGTAGTCAGTGATTTTGATGAACCACTGAGGAATTTCTTTTTGCTCAACCACAGCACCTGAACGCCAGCCGCGTCCGTCGATAACTTGCTCGTTCGCCAGTACCGTCTGGTCTACCGGATCCCAGTTTACCGTCGACATTTTCTTGTAAACCAAGCCTTTTTCATAAAGCTTAGTGAAGAACCATTGTTCCCACTTGTAGTATTCCGGGTGGCAAGTGGCAATTTCACGATCCCAGTCGTAACCAAAGCCCAACAGCTTTAGCTGATTGCGCATGTAGTCAATGTTTTCGTAAGTCCACTTCGCAGGAGCTGTGTTGTTTTTGATGGCTGCGTTTTCAGCAGGAAGACCGAATGCATCCCAGCCCATTGGCTGCATCACATTTCTGCCTTGCAGACGATGGAAGCGAGATACCACATCACCGATGGTGTAGTTACGCACGTGACCCATGTGGAGACGACCACTTGGGTATGGGAACATGGAAAGACAGTAAAACTTTTCCTTGTTTGGGTCTTCGCTCACGACAAATGTCTTGTTGTCGTCCCAGTGCTTTTGAACTTTCTGCTCAATATCTTGAGGGTTATATTGGTCTTGCATCGATGATATCCGGTTATCTTGGAATTTGTGAGATCGGTTAGATCAGACTGTGATAGATCCGCATAGAATACATAAAGGAAAGACAGTCAACAATAGTCAATGCACGGAGGTGGTTTATGCCAGAGCGTAAAGCCCGTTACGAAGCCTTCTTCGAAGAGGTGGTTGATACGTTGAAACACACACCGGAAGAACTCGAACGCGTGCTGGAAACGTCGACGGAAGTTATGTCGGCAGCCAGTGATATGACTAAGGATGAGCTCTCTCTCGTCTCTGCTTATGTTCGTTCAGATTTGAATGAATTCGCCCAGAATTACCAACACAGTAAAGAAACTTTTCCTGAAAGTCCCTTTTATCGATTGATAGCCGATTCAGTTTGGGAAGGGTTACTTGATATTACAGACCGCACCAAAGTGGAATGGCAAGAGCTTTTTATGGATCTGGAACACAAAGGCTTGTACCAGACCGGTGAAGTCATTGGTTTAGGGTATTTGGTGTGCGACAAATGCGGACACAAGACTTACTTTAACCATGCGACCGTTATTCCGCCCTGCGAGAAGTGTGGCTACACAGGCTTCACACGCCAAGCGCTGAAGCCTTGATACTTATTGGGTTTTATTTTGTCGGTCTTCTCTTCGCTTAAAGCCGAACAGTAACGTAATCAGCACGATCAGGTACAAAGGCCAAAGACCCAAAATCCGGTAAGGCGTCATACCCGTCGCGGTATTCACCTCGGCGACAAGCACTTCGGTTTTGAATTGAGGCACCTGATGAGTGATCTTTCCTTTGTAGTCTGTAATCGCAGTGACGCCATTGTTAGTGGTTCGGACCAGAGGTCTGCCTAACTCTAATGCACGCATTCTGGCAATTTCCATGTGCTGATGGGGACCAATGGAATCCCCAAACCAAGCGTCGTTGGAAAGGGTGAGAATGAAATCCGTATCTTCAGTTATATTCTGGCGAACTTGTTCGTTAAAGATGATTTCATAGCAAAGAGCAGGAGCAAAATAGCGCCCATTGGATTCGATATTATCCTGTACAAACCCTCCACGGCTGAACGAGGACATCGGAAGATTAAAGAATGGCGCAATAGGTCGAAGAATCTCGCCAAAGGGCACAAATTCACCAAATGGAAGTAGGTGATGTTTGTGATATTTTGGCTGCGTTTTGCGGTTGTATTCTGTTTGCTCATTTTCCCCGACAGCAATCACACTGTTGTAAAAGTGTTCGCGACTTGTAGAGGTGACAATACCAGTAATAATCCCGGTATTATTCAACCGACCAGCACTATCCAAGTTGCTCAGAAATGAAGGCAGTTCATTTTCAAAAGCGGGAATTGCGGCTTCTGGCCAAATGACCACGTCGGCATCCCAATTTTCGCGGGTCAGATCCATGTATTTCATGATGGTTGGCCAGCGTTGGCTTGGTAGCCACTTAAGTTCTTGGGAAATATTTCCCTGAATCAAAGCGAACTTCGTTGGATTTTCAGTCTCTTCCTTCACCCACTGCACCATGCCAAGAGCACCTGCCAGAGCAAAAATACCCAGAGGAAGACCAATAAAATGCCATTGCTTCTGCGTAATAGCGAGCGCTAGCGCTCCAGCCATCAAAAGAAGCAAGTAAGTGATGGTGTCGACACCGCCGATAGGAGCGTAAACACTGAGCGGGGAATCGATTTGACTGTAGCCTAGCAACAGCCAGGGGAAGCCTGTCATCACCCATCCGCGCAACCATTCTGCAATCAGCCACAAAGAAGGTACTGCCAGAAGAAATCGAACTGCATTTTCTTTGGGAAACCAACGATTAAGTATGCCAGCAAAAAGTGCGGGGTAGAGGGCGAGATAACTGACCAAAAGCAGCATCAGCATTAGGCTGGCCGCTTTCGGTAGCCCGCCAAAGGTATCAATACTGATATGTACCCAACTGATGCCTACGGCAAACTGTCCAAAGCCCCAGGAGAAGCCAATTGAGAGAGCACGTTTGGTTGACTGATTACTGAGTAAAAGAAGTAAGAAAAGTGGGCTGAGAATCGCCACAATCCAGATTTGATAAGGAGCAAAGGCAAGCGTGGTTAAAGCCCCAACAAAAGCGGCCGCAAGCGGCCGCACGAGGCGATGATTTGTTTTTATTATCATCTTCGTCTTTTTATTGTTGTAGCTTTCGCTACCTGTTCATCATTCCTCTTCGGCTGGAAGAGGCTCTTCATCGGGAACCGTGACCTGAAGCTGAACCACGCGGCGGTTATCCGCTGCTGTGACCTTAAACAGGTAATGTTCAATTTCAACCACTTCTCCACGAGTCGGTAAATGACCGAAGCTGGTCATCACCATGCCACCTACGGTATCCACTTCTTCATCGCTGAAGGTGGTACCGAAGGTTTCATTAAAGTCTTCGATGGTGGTTAAAGCTTTAACGGCAAAGGTGTGTTTGCTGAGCTTGCGGATATCGGTTTCTTCTTCGTCGTCGAATTCGTCTTCGATTTCGCCTACGATTTCTTCCAGGATATCTTCAATGGTCACCAGACCAGAAACACCACCGAACTCATCTACGACAATCGCCATGTGATAACGTTCCTCTCGGAACTCTTTTAGCAGGCGATCAACGCGTTTACTTTCCGGAACTACGACAGCAGGGCGTATTACCTGCTCAATATCAAAAGGAGCACTGTCCGAACCTAAATATTTTAGTAAGTCCTTCGCTAACAGAATGCCTTCTACATGGTCTTTATCTTCACTGATGACTGGGTAGCGAGAGTGCTGAGCATCGGTAATCAGTGCGACTAAATCGTCCAGAACATGTGTTCTTTCAACGGTAACCATTTGCGAGCGTGGGAGCATGATGTCTCTTACCCGCATTTCTGCGATTTCCATAACACCTTCAAGCATATCTCTGGTGTCGTGGTCTATCAGGTCATTTACTTCGGAATCCCGAATAACATCTACCAATTCCTGGCGGTCTTTCGGTTCACCCTGAAACAGCTGACCAAGGCGTTCAAAGAAGGACTTTCTACTCGGACCTTCTGCTTTTTCTTTCTTCCCTTCGGGTGAAGGGGTCGAATTGTCTTCGTTCATGATTTCTCAATCGTTAACGCTATCAGATGTGTGATAGCACACGTAGGTAACGCGACCGTCTCTGGGTTTCTAACGTTACTGCTTTTCTGCTAAATACGGGTCTTCAAAGCCCATAGATTGCATAATTTCGGTTTCGAGGCTTTCCATTTCTTCGGCTTCCTCGTCTTCGATATGATCATAACCTAACAGATGCAAGCTGCCATGTACAACCATATGCGCCCAGTGCGCTAGCACGGTTTTTTCCTGTTCTTTTGCTTCCACTTCAACCACTTGCTTACAAATGATTAAATCACCAAGCAGATCCATTTCGATACCCGGAGGGGCTTCAAATGGGAAAGACAGGACATTGGTCGGTTTATCTTTGCCGCGATATTCGTGGTTCAACTGGTGGCTTTCTTCCTCATCTACGATGCGGATAGTGACTTCTGCGTCTTTTTGGAATTGCGATACGGTTTTGCTCAGCCATTCGTTAAGTTGGGCTTCACTAGGAAGCCCATTTTCGTTTTCAACCGCCAGTTGCAGATCCAGTTCGATACTCATTACTTACTTACCGTCTGCTGAACCAGTTCTGATTTTTGCGCTTCAAGCAATTTCGCTTCGCGCTCTTCACGCTTGCGTTTCTCGTACTCTTTGCGCTCTTTCTGATCTTTGGCTTCCCATTTCTCATAGGCGTTGACGATACGAGCCACTACTGGGTGACGCACTACATCATCAGACAGGAAGAAGTTGAAACTGATTTCATCCACTTCACTTAAGACTTCAATTGCGTGACGAAGACCTGATTTTGCACCGCGTGGCAAATCGATCTGGGTGACGTCGCCCGTGATCACCGCTCGCGAATTGAAACCGATACGCGTCAGGAACATTTTCATTTGTTCCACGGTGGTGTTCTGGCTTTCGTCCAGAATGATGAAAGCGTCGTTCAGTGTACGTCCGCGCATGTAGGCCAGTGGAGCCACTTCAATCACGTTACGTTCGATGAGCTTTTCTACTCGCTCAAAACCCAGCATCTCGAATAACGCGTCGTAAAGCGGGCGTAAGTACGGATCGACTTTCTGACTCAGGTCACCAGGAAGGAAGCCCAATTTCTCACCCGCTTCAACCGCTGGGCGAGTGAGCAGAATTCGGCGAATTTCCTGACGCTCAAGTGCATCGACCGCAGCCGCAACCGCGAGGTAGGTTTTACCTGTACCTGCAGGGCCAATACCAAAGCTGATGTCGTGCGTTACCATGTTCATCAAGTACTGAGCCTGATTAGGAGTACGTGGCTTGATAACGCCTTTTTTGGTTTTGATGAAGACTTCTTTGCCGTGTTCGATACTGGACTCTGTGTTTTGTTCCAGTACACCAGATTCTTTGATCGCCAGGTGAATCAGCTCAGGTTCAATATCGTTGACCTGACCTTTAACAGGGGCAGTCTCTACATACAAAGATTTGATGATATCGAGCGCAGCAGAAGCGGTATGCGGTTTACCAACCACAGAGAAAAAGTTGCTGCGATGATTGATTTCGACACCAAGACGGCGTTCTAAGTGTTTGATATTGTCGTCGAAAGGACCACAAAGGCTGGACAACCGGCGGTTGTCTGAAGGTTCTAGATCGATTTCTAGAGTGACGATTTTATTACTCAATGTTGCCTCACATTTTATGCCATTTTCAGAGAGCCTGATGACGACCAGGCTCTCGATGGCGATTTATACGAACTTAAGGCGTGAAAGTCGCTACACCCAGTTCGTCTTCGCGACGCGTTCTTGCCATCATTTGTGTTGGCGAAATGACGGTACGAAGGTCCATGTCTTTTTCTGTACGTACCAGTTCACCGCGCAGTGAGTTGGCAAATACGTCGACGATTTTCACATCGACAAACTGACCGATGAGATCAGCGCTGCCTTCAAAGTTTACAACACGGTTGTTCTCAGTACGAGCACGAAGCTCCATCAAGTTTTTCTTCGACGGACCTTCAACCAGTACGCGCTGCTCTGTATCTAGCATCAGACGTGAGTAACGCATAGCCTGGGCGTTAATGGTTTGCTGCAATTCGTACAGGCGTTCTTTCTTTGTTTGTTCTGACAGATCACACGGGTAATCTGCTGCTGGCGTACCTGGACGTGCAGAGAAGATAAAGCTGAAGCTCATATCAAAATCGACCTGCTTGATAAGCTTCATTGTATCTTGGAAATCTTTGTCAGACTCACCCGGGAAACCAACGATAAAGTCAGAACTGATTTGAATATCAGGGCGCGCTTTGCGCAGTTTACGGATGATAGATTTGTATTCGATACCAGTGTGTGGGCGCTTCATCATAGTAAGAATACGGTCTGAGCCACTTTGAACAGGCAGGTGCAGGAAGCTCACTAGTTCTGGCGTGTCTTCGTACACAGCGATGATGTCATCCGTAAATTCCAGTGGGTGGCTGGTGGTGAATCGAATTCGATCGATACCATCAATAGAAGCCACAAGACGAAGAAGCTCTGCAAATGAACAGATATCACCGTCGTGCATTGGACCACGGTAAGCATTCACGTTCTGACCCAGAAGGTTCACTTCACGTACGCCTTGCTCAGCAAGCTGTGCAATTTCAAATAGCACATCATCCATTGGACGGCTGACTTCTTCACCACGCGTGTATGGTACTACGCAGTAGGTGCAGTACTTTGAACAGCCTTCCATGATAGAAACGAATGCCGTTGCACCTTCAGCACGTGGCTCTGGCAGACGGTCGAACTTTTCAATCTCAGGGAAAGAAATGTCCATCACTGGCTTTTCGTTATCGCGAGAAGAACGGATCATTTCTGGCAGACGGTGTAAGGTCTGTGGACCAAAAATAACGTCAACAAAAGGTGCACGCTCACGGATGTGATCACCTTCTTGAGTCGCCACACAACCACCGACGCCAATCACCACACCTGGCTTTTGGTCTTTCAGCGTTTTCCAACGACCAAGCTGGTGGAATACTTTTTCTTGCGCCTTCTCACGGATTGAACAGGTGTTAAGTAATAATACGTCTGCTTCCTCTGGCTCTTCGGTTAGCTCATATCCATTAGCGGCATTAAGCAGGTCGGCCATTTTTGATGAATCGTATTCGTTCATCTGGCAGCCCCAGGTTTTAATTAGCAGTTTCTTACTCATCTCACTTCGCTCGTTATTTATTAAGTTCTGTTCAAATTATATACACTACTCTCGTAGTAAGCGGCGTATTGTACTGCTTTAAAAACCAACTGACCAGAGATCCTTTTAAGGTAATTTGCTCTAAATATCGAGGCTTCACCATAGAAAAAATACGGAAATTGTTGAAGATTGGAACAGGATCTAAAGGTTGCGATTTTACCGTTTGCTGTATTAACGCTGAGAGCAACGGAGTTGTTTAGAAGTGGATAAAGTGGCGTGCTACAGGTCGAGCACGCTTGTTTGTTGTATTTTGACTTGGTTAAGCAATGGAACCTGAAGCCAACGCATCTGTAATTTCTTGATCTGTAAACCCAAATTCAGCCAATACCTCTTTGGTGTGTTCACCAACAGTGGGAGCGGATCGCTGAATGGTGGGTTGGGTTTCCGACATGGATACGGCGGGTCCCACGCATTTAACGGAGCCGGCAACCGAATGTTGGTATTCCTGAATCAATCCGAGATGTTTTACTTGAGGATCGTCTGCCGCCTCAAGGTGAGATTTGACTTCGCCGCACCAGATATCTTCCGCCAGCATCATCGACATTAAGGTTTGAGTATCAAAAGCCTGAGTTCGTTTGGCGATCTCGTTCCAAATAATGTCGCGTTGATCAAACAGAATTGCCGGGTCATCGTATTTCAGCAAGCTATCGTCACCAAGTACTTTGACCAGCGTTTTGAATGGGCTCATGGCAATGGTGACCCAGCCATCGGAAGTAGGATAAGTACCAAAAGGGGCATCCATCCCAGGATGACCAATACCAGAATTGGGTCGCTGAAAATCCTGATTGAAATTCATGGCCATCAGCATTTCCTGTCCCTGATGTGCCAGCATACCTGCCAGAAGGTTGACGACAATTTTCTGCCCCTTACCTGAACGCTCGCGCCAGTAAAGTGCCGACAAAACCGAATAGACGATGTTCATCGCCCCAACTTGGTCGGAAAAACCTGAACCTGCCGGAGTAGGGGGCTGGCTGGCTTGTCCTGTTGCAGCCATCAGTCCAGTGAGACCCTGAACCAGCATATCCTGCCCCGGACGTTCAACATAAGGTCCGGAATCCCCATAGCCTGTTCCTGAGCAGTAGATGAGTTTAGGGTTGATGGCTTTGAGATCGTCATATCCGTAACCTAGCCTGTCCATAACGCCGGGACGAAAGTTCTCCACCACAATGTCTGCCTGTTCCACCAGTCGATACAAAATGGCTATGGATTCTTCTGACTTTAAGTTCACTGCGATGGAGCGCTTGTTGCGGTTCCATGCCAGAAAATTGGGGCTTTCCTTGCCTCCTACCCATTGGTTGTTGAACGTCATTGAGCGAAAGAGATCACCGCTGACGGGTCTTTCGACTTTAATGACGTTTGCCCCCATATCACCCAACATCTGAGTGGCAAAGGGACCTTGCAGTAACTGTGAAAAATCCAGAATCGTGACATCACTCAGTGCCTGTTCCATGGCTGGACTCCTTAGTTTTTGAATAGAGTTGATTGATTTTTTTGATGGTGTATTTGGAAGGCTCACCATTAAACAGTGAGTGTCGAATCAAATGCGCTGCTTCGTCCTGAAAATGGGTGTATCCCGGGTGTCTAGGGCGCAAATGTGCTCCGTTGACGGTAGAAAATGCGTTCTGATAGAAGTGGTTTGAATTCTGATTCACATTCGCTTCAGACCACGCAGACTGAAAGCTGGGCTGACCACCATTATTCGGAATAAAAGCACTCTGTACGTTTGGGCTCAGCAGTTTTTTAAGGTAAATCAGCAAGTCGTTATTGACAGTGCAACGCTGAGTGATGGCAATACCCGTTCCACCTAAAATCGATTTGCCGCCGAGTGGTGAGGTGACACAAAGATTTGATGACTCAGTGCTGTAGTTGACGTAGCCGTACACAAAAGGGCATAGATCCAAAGAATCACTACACGAGAGCGTATCGAGCAGCTCTATCGGGTTTAGAACCCGGTTCGGTTCGATGCTGTTTTTGAACACGGATTTGAACAGGTCGAGCGATTCAACCCCTTCATCTTCCGGAATAAAAAGCGCATCAATCTTTAAGCTTGGATCTAAGCTTAACGTCATCGCTAAGAGCTGAAGTGTAGGGTGGGGACCAGCAAGGCAAAGCTGATACTTAAGATTCCCTTTGATCAAGTCTTGCCAGCCACCCAAACTGAGCGCAGCCTCTTCTGCCTGTTTTTGATATGCCATGATTTGCGAGGACGCATCCAGTGGCAGCGCCCAGCAGTGACTGTCGTACCAGTAACTTTGAGCCGACTGACCAATACACAAGGCTTTGAGCTCCTCCAGCCACATTGGAGAAAACAGCATATCCAGAGGTTGCAGACATTGTGATTCAACTGCCTGACCTAGGTGAGGGTGGTCTATGACCAGCAAGTCATACTGATCGGCTAATTCCTCTAATGGGGTTTCTTCAAATCCTGAGAGAGGCTGAATATCCCACTGAGCAACAGGGCAGTCTTGCCAGTCGAGGCTGGCTTGAAGTGCCTGATAGCCTCGCGGATGATCCCAGGTTAATCCTTTGAAGCTCATTGCAGCCTCTCAGACTTAGGTTCAATCCGTTCACCATCTGCATCAAACCAATGGGTATGTTCCTGAGAAAAGTGCAAGCCAATGGTGTCACCCGTTTTGGCGTGCATGTCTCTGGTGGTTTTCACCAGTAAGGTTTGGTTATCGGTTTTTAAGGTGTACAGATAGCTGTCGCCAAGCAACTCCACCAAAGAAACACTGGCATTCAACATGGCACTTTCCGTTGGCACCAACTGAATATTTTCAGGGCGGACACCCAGTGTCGCTGCACCTTGCGGAGCGTGCAGATGCATGGTCTCATCAAGATGGATTAAGTTCATCGGAGGGTTGCCCAAAAAGGTCGCAACAAAGGTGTTCTTAGGTTTGTCGTAAATGGCTTCTGGTGTGCCAACCTGCTGAATTCGCCCCTGATTGATGACCACAATGCGATCGGCAAGGGTCATGGCTTCCACCTGATCGTGGGTGACATAAATGGTAGTGACCGCCAGTTCTTCCTGCAGCTTTTTAAGCTCTGCACGCATACTGGAGCGCAATTTT
>NZ_AFWJ01000067.1 GCF_000222685.1 Vibrio nigripulchritudo ATCC 27043
TAAGCAATCATGATGTGGTGCGTAGTGCTACTCGTTGGAGCACTGACAGCAATGGCATTAAGTTAGAGCGAGAGTCGCTGGCGAAAGCCAGCATGGTGTTCCTGCTTACCCTAAAAGGCAGCGCATGTATCTACCAGGGAGAGGAGCTTGGGTTGCCGGAAGCGAATGTGCGATTTGAAGACTTGCAAGATCCATTTGGAATCGAGTTTTGGCCGGACTTCAAAGGTCGTGACGGATGTCGTACCCCAATGGTATGGGACCAAGAAGGCGGCTTTAGCACTGCCGAGTCGACATGGCTGCCAGTAGAAGAAGCGCATAAGCCACTCAACCCAGAAGATCAGCAGCAACAGGCAAGCTCGATGCTGAATTTTGTGCAGCAGTTTGTGGCGTGGCGTAAGACCAAACCACTGCTGAAAGGTGGAGACTTCAAATGGCACTCGCTGCATCCTGAATTGATCAGTTTTGAGCGTTACCTAGACGACCATAGAATGCTGATTGTCCTTAATCTGACTGGTGAAGAAATCGCTCTGCCAGATCTTAGTGAGAATGGTCTAGCCATCGATTCATTTGAAGAAATCGGTTTGCCTTACAGTCAGTCCGATGGCGTGTTTACGCTTCCATCAGCGGGTGGATTTATAGCAAACCTGAAAAGCAGTGAGGGGTAACAGATGGCATCAGTAACCTTTAAGAATGTCAAAAAGGACTACAGTGGAACCCAGGTAGTAAAAGGGTTTGATTTAGAGATTCAGGACGGCGAATTCGTCGTACTACTGGGCTCTTCGGGGTGCGGAAAATCGACGACTTTGCGCATGGTTGCAGGGTTGGAAGACATCAGCAGTGGAGAAATTTTTCTTGATGATGTGTGCATCAACGACGTCGACCCGAAAGATCGCGACCTCGCCATGGTATTCCAGAGCTATGCGTTGTATCCCCATATGTCGGTGTACGACAACATTGCGTTTTCCCTCAAGTTGAAAAAGATGCCGAAGGATAAGATCGACCAGCGAGTCGAGTGGGCGGCGGATTTACTTGAACTCACCCCACTGCTTGATCGAAAACCCAAAGCGCTATCGGGCGGCCAGCGCCAGCGTGTTGCGATGGGGCGGGCGATGGTTCGAACGCCTAAGCTGTTTTTGTTTGACGAGCCGTTGTCCAATCTTGATGCCAAGCTGCGTGCTCAGATGCGTGCAGAAATCAAAGGGCTTCATCGTGAGCTGGAAACCACCACCATCTACGTCACACACGATCAAGTCGAAGCCATGACGCTGGCCGATCGAATTGTGATAATGGAAAAGGGAGTGATTGCCCAAATCGGCTCACCAAAAGAAGTATTCAACCGACCAGTGAACAAGTTTGTTGCAGGGTTTATTGGCAACCCCAGCATGAACATGATCGATACATCGGTTTCCGAGTCGGAAGGAAAGGCGTCTCTTGCGCTGAATGGCGGCAGTATTCAGATACCAGAGCAGTTTGACCAGGTAACTGCTGGGAACCAGGTGACGTTAGGTATTCGACCAACCGATATTCATCTTAAACCTGAATTTGTTGGACACGACAATCACGTGTCTGTGAAATGCAAACTGGTGGATTACGAATTGCTGGGTGCCAGCATGTTGATCCGTGCGGAAATTGGCGAGCAACCTTTGTCACTGGAAGTGCCAGCTGACGATGATTTTTCGCCCGATGAAGATTTCTTCACTGGCTATCTGGATTTGAATTCAATTCACTTGTTTGACGCAGAAAAAGGACAAACATTACGCAGATAATTTGTTAGTCTATCCGACCCACTTTTGGGGCGTATATACCCAAGTGACCTCAAGGTGCAGGATTCAGAGCCTCATATTCTGGTTCAGTTCAAGGAAAAGGACGCAGTGGAATGACCCGTCCTTTCCAAGTTCTTTGACGATGAAATGAGACAGAATATGGGCTCCCAAGGGCGAGTTTAACTGGCTTTCATACTGCGTTACCGATTCTTGATTTAGAGCCACTAGATCTTTAAATCGGTGCCTTGTCTGAAAGCCAGTTAATTCTCGCTGAACCTAGCACCTTGAGGTTACTTGGGTATAAAAATAGTAAAAACAGGACGTTGAACGCATTATGACGGCTAAAAAACTGACACTAAAAGACGTTTCACTCGCTTTGGGCGTGTCCACGGCGACCATTTCTAATGCGTTCAACCGCCCCAATCAGTTGTCCGAAAAACTCCGTTTACACATTCTCGCTGAGTGCGAAAAAATGGGGTTTTACGGTCCCAATGCGGCAGCAAGAAGTCTGAAAATTGGTAAGTCAGGCATTATTGGTGTGTCTCTGGCTGAGCACCTGCAATACAACTTCAGTGACCCGATTGCCACACAGTTTCTGACGGGGGTATCGGAAGTGTTTGATGAAGAAAATATCAATATTCTTCTGCTTCCCAGCCGTGTCGGATTCGCTGAAAGTCGTTCTTTCGACGCGTATGCCGACGGCTTTATTGTGTACGGTCCCCCCAAAGATGACGAAATGCTGGCAAGGCTGATACGCCAGCATAAACCCATGGTTTCCGTCGACGTCGATATCGATGGCGTCTGCCACATTAATACCGACGACGAAGGGGCCGCTTCGCTTATTGCCACTCACACACTGAGTCAACCGTTCCAACAAGTCTGTATTCTTGGGCTGCGCCTGACCGCATCCCGTGAAGTCGAACAGATAAAAACGTCCGATCTGCTTGCCCCAAATCTGTCGGTTTCAAATCGCCGCTTGCTGGGTATGCAAAATGTGCTGAAAGCCAAAACAGGTCATTTTCTGTCGGACGAGTTCATCTGGAATGTGCCAGACAACAACTTTGAGCAAGGCTATGCCGCCGCACAAAGGGCAATAGAAACCACCAGACCAGACGTCATTCTCTGTATGAGTGATGTAATTGCATTAGGGGCGATGCAAGCTTGCCAAGATGCAGGATTGAACGTGCCTACCGATGTAAGAATTTCTGGTTTTGATGACATTCCCCAAGCCAAAACCGCAGGGTTAACCACCATTCATCAAGCCCAGAGAGAAAAAGGACGCTTGGCCGCTCATATGATTTTAGGGAAAGAACCTCTAAAGAGCTGTGTGATTGACAGTGAATTGTGCGTCCGAACCAGTGCGTAGATTCGAGTCGTATTCGCAGCCTAATCTTGGTTTAAAAAATCACGCCGCTTAATTTAAAGTGGCTGATTTTATATTCGCTTTTGCTAAAAATTTCCTTTTGTTTCTCTTCTTCAATCATATCTACTTGTGTGCTTTCACTGGCTAGTCGTTTTCAAATAATTATATAAAATTCAGTTTATTGCGTGCTAACCTAAAGACCTTGCAAGAATCTTATACGACAGGTTGTGGATAAACCATATGGGTAATTTGTCGTTTAACTACTGTTATCAACATTTAAAATTTTGAGGTCATTTATGAAAAAGTGCTATTTAGTATTTTTGTGCATGTTTTTATCCATGCCAACTTATGCGGGGAATAAAGATTGTGGAGTAGTTACGCTGAAAACTGTGTATGTACAGGCTGATAGAGTTGATGGAAGTACTCACGGAAACAAGATGCTTGTCGGTTTTAGTAGCTCCTCATGCCCGAACATAAAATTGGCTTATCTTGAAAATACTGATGATGCATATTCAGGGATGCTTTCAATTGCGCTAACTGCTTATACATCAGGAAAAAAAATAAGAGTGTTTGTAGATGACTCCAAAGATGCATCAGGAGCTAAAAGACTACAGTGGTTAAACTTCCAGTAAATATTAATAAAGTTTCAAACCAATAGCCAACGCGTGGCATTTTCACTACGCGTTGATTTAGGTGTTTAAAGTGGTATATGGGAGATACGGTATTACGTGGTTCTCCCCCTTTATTAGGGCGTTATATTTTGTAAGCAAAGGAGTGTTCAATGAGTTTAGATACTTGGATGATGTTTTTTCTAGCGTATTTAGTCGTTACATTATCGCCAGGTCCTAATGTATTGTTAGTGGTTAAAAATAGCGTTCAATATGGTATTTGGTCTGCATTCACTACAGTTTTAGGTAATTTGTTTTGCCAGCTTCTCATTGTTGGTTTGGTTGCTATCGGGGTAGGGGAATTCCTTGCTCGATTACCTGCATGGTTTTTTGTAATGAAATGTGTGGGTGGTTTGTACTTAATTTACCTTGGAATCAGAAGCTTCAAACAAGTGAAGAAAGATAGCCTTACACTAGCCAATCTAGATTTTGAACGACCGAAAAGTAACTCTAAATCCCTTTTCAGAGAGGCATTTTTTGTTTCAGTGAGCAATCCCAAAACAATGATTTTTCTATCAGCGTTCTTACCCCAGTTTTTAGATACAAGTCATTCTCATGCAACGCAATTTGTCATAATGTATCTGTCAATTTGCGTTATTGTGTCTGGCGTCCACTTGAGCTACGCACTGGCTATTTGTCGCATAGGAAAAAAGCTGAATGCCAAAAAGTTTGAGGGTAGGCTCGCAAAAGTCTCAGGTAGCTTGTTCATAGGAATGGGTGGTGGAGTTCTTTTGAGTTCAAAGCCCTAAATATAACAAGATGCACAGCTGATCATTGGTGTTGATTTGATCACTAAAGCTATCCAGATATGCGTTTGTTTAAGAACATAGGTGCTTTCTAATAGTGAACTGACACTTCAGCAAGTTAAGTCGGGTGATGAATTGTTGAAAATGACTTTACCGCTCAAGTCAAAGACAAGGACACTAAGGTGATCTTTCACTAAGTCGATACCGCCAAAATAAGAACAATTAGATATGGTGCCTCCAGTGTTAATCGATACCACTTCGGTGTGGCAGATTCTAGGAAGAGGGAATCCATGTCATTCGTTATATAGCAAAGGAGGTCAGTTTGCAGATTTCTAGTCTCGTAAGTTGCCCAATATGTTGTTGTCAAGTGAATAGGTCAAACCTTAAAAAACACATAAATAAAATTCATGGCTCACTGGAACGAAGTAAAGAGAGTTCTAGCGTTAAAAAGTTATCAAGGCGTTACTACAGGTGTAATCAATGCCATAAAAAGATAACATTTTCGGCAATGAAACAGCATCTAGCTAGGGCGCACGATTTTCATCCAAAAGTTGACGACAATCTTCATGAACTTTACTTTTCTCAAGTGGTATGTGAGTACTCTCAAACTATTAAGGGTAATGTAGAGAAAGGCTTTGCTTTAACATACAAAAAGCTACTTTCTATTCCTCATAAGCAAAAACACGCATGTGAAGTTTGCAATATGCCCATTAGTCTAAAAGGAGCTAAGCATCACTTCCTAGCTAAACATAGTTTTGACTGTTCCATCATAAAAGAGCAACTTGATCTCGTTAAACCCTCTTATCAACAATATTTCGAAGATAAACGGGGTGAGGACATTTTCGAACACCATAAAATATTAAATGGTGGGGCTTTTGAACTAGGAAAAAGTCGTTGAAATTGCTTTGCTATAACAAGATGCTTAAACGGACACTAAACTTTCCGCATGTTTGGTTTGGAGTTTAGTGTGTTTTGTTGGTTAGCCGAAAGCGTCGTTTAGCTTAGGGTTAGGCTTCTCTATCATTTTTAGCAGCATCAGGAGATTAGATGTCAGATTATCGACTAAATACAAGAGCACGAAGGTTGCAGGTTGTCCTTGGAGCAATGACACTTGTTACAGGCTTTGTACTTATGTTTGCAAAAGTCCCATTTTTTGGTGGTTCAGAGTTAGATTTTATATTCCCTTTGGTGTTTATGTTATCTGGTGTAATGATTTTTCTAATGAACTATCTGAGAACAGGTAGTTTATTCAATGAAAATGAGAAGCAAGAAATGATGTCAGAAGAAATCAGACATCTGAGAAATGAGTTGGCTCATGGAAGATCATCCTCCAATGAAATTGAGTTCTTACACCATCAAATTGAAAGGCTTAAGGAAATCGTTGGCGAAGTTGATCATAAAGAAGACATCTTAACGAGTAATCAGCGTGCTGAGATAGTTGACGATATAAAGTCATCGATTATAGGTGATGCTTCTAACAGTGTGCTTTTAGCAATTGAAAAAAAGTTTTCTAAAGATATAAAACGTGACCGTTTTGTAGACAGCATACGTGAGCAATGTGAGATGACTAGACGTCGCTTGATGCGTGAAATTGACTCACTGACACGCCGAGGAAACTTAAACTTAATCATCGGTGTATTAACTACAGTAGTTGCCGTCGTGATACTTGCGTCCACGGTTTTAAGTGGTGAAAAACAACTGACAAATGATGAGTTGATTTCATATTACCTCCCTCGTATTACTTTAAGCCTATTTGTTGAAATATTTTCTTTTTTCTTTCTTAAGTTATATAAGGCAGGGTTAAATGAAATTAAGTATTTCCAAAATGAATTAACTAATGCAGAAATGAAGTTTATTGCAGCGGAAAAAGCAATTATGCTTGAGTCAATCGAGTCTCAATCAAAAGTAATTGAGTCGCTTTCGGAAACCGAAAGAAATTTCAAATTAACTAAAGGTGAAAGCACCGTCGAGCTTGAAAAATATAGAGCTCATCAAGATAGCATGACAAAAGTTCTTGATTCGGTGAAAGGTATTGTTTCTGGTGCAAAGAAAACCTAATACATATGAGCCTTCCACCTGTCAATAGGCAATAACATTCTATTGGCTGCGATAGCAGCCAATTCACCTCGAACAACAACGTCATCTACTTCGTTTTGTTATTTCGGTGATTAAACATGGCTTACGACAAATACATATAGTGACTTTTTTGCTACAGCCTCCCCCTATACAATGTTTCTTTGGCGATATCGGTTAACCCTGTTGGTTCTGTTTAAACCGTATGTGTTACTTTCAATAATGCGCGCCACCACACGCTTCTAATTCTATACGCTTAGGTGGAATATTCGTTAATATAGTCAGTAAGTTATGGTTGTTTTGGGGTTTATGGAAAGCGACTTTTCCGTGGCATGGTGATGTGGATACTAGAGTGTTTTTTCACTAAGTCGATCCCGCAAAATAAGAATACTTAGATATGGTGCTTTCACTGTTAATCGAATCAACTCAAGTGTGATTGATTCTCAGGAGGGGAAAACCATGTCATTTGTTAATTGAAAGAGGGATACAAATTGAAGATCTTAAGATATATATTATTTTCCGCTGGCTTAACTTTTAGTTTTAATGTAAGTGCTTCACAAATAGTTACGCCAATTGGAGTCGGTTGTGACACTGAAGATGGAACATGCTTTGTTATTTTGAAGGAACATGTATCTAACTCAGAATGTACTCAAAAAAATCAATTAAGATTAAACCCTAATAAAAAAGGGAGTCAGGGGCAATATTCCGCAGCCTTGGCTGCTGTCATGGGAGGTAAAAAGCTAAGAGTTGCATTGAATGGCTGCCACCAAAATCACCCTGCACCTTCATGGTTTTATGTTACGGATTAATAAGGAAAATGCATAACACATATTGTGTCTCTCACAATACGGTACCAGTGCTGCCAACGTTTCTCCTCAGGGACGCTAGATTCCACGCATTTTCTAGAAACTAAATCAAAAATCATCGTGAAGCATTCTGCTCCACGGTGATTCTGTTGAGTGCTAATTTCTGCTACTTAGCCGAATAAAATATGAAATTCACGCACGGATTTTCTGTGCTATTCCAAGGGAAAGTACCTGCGATGCAGAAAGAGTATCGGTTTACGTCTTCCAGATTATCAAAGGTTTTAACCACGCCATTAAATCGATTGGTATTGTGAATGTCGCTCGAGTTTTGTATGTGGTGGAAACTTAAATATGGATCCTGCGTGCTGTACACGGACTGGCTGCCGTCAAACACTGCTCCCATAGATTTGTCTAGCCTAATTGAATGCGGTCTCGCTTGAGCTTCATAGCGTTTACCATTGAACAATACGATGGCTTTTGGTGGCTGAGGCTCATCTCCCCTTACGGTTAAGTCCAGTTCATATTTCTTAAGCTCGCCTTTTGCTCCAGGTGGGAAAGAAACGTGCTTGGTAAAATTCCTATTGTCTACATACAGTTCAACGCTAAGATTCTTACTGGTTAAGAACTTATCGAGATTGAGCTCAGGTGTTTTGGTTGAAACCGCCGTTGTCAGAGATTTTCCGAATGTCTCGTCATACACTCTCCAGTGGTATATCCACTCTGTAGCTTGAGCTGGTTCAGTTGCAGAAATGGTTGGAATTTGCTGGACTTGCGCGGATAGCTTGTTTTGCCAATTGTCGACACTTGGAGGTGCAACGTTGGCTGGCGTTACATTAACCTTCCAGCTCCTGTCTCCGTCGCTGTCGCCGCCATGAATCTCTTTGGAAAAAGAGATCTTCCCAGTCACAGTTGTTTGTAAATAAAGCACTTTCACGTTATCGGAGAAGTCTACACCCGCATAACGGAAGAGGTCAGTTAATTGTATGGTGGTAGAGTCCCTGCTGTATGCCTTCCAGCCAGAAGTCTCACTTAAGTTTTGGTCGCCAATAGCAATGCAATCTCCCACATTTATAGAAGTGTAGGTCTCGTCTGTAAGAGCCGTTGCTGGAATAGGAGTACTATTCGCCGCATGGCACGTGGGTTGAGTATCTGCACCATTAATAACAAGGTCGAATCTAACAAGCTTTGTTTCAGTATCACTGACGACTTTTGCATCGATTTTAACGTTCTCAGAAGAACCCGTAGCGAGATAATCGTATTCATCGAACATTTCATAAGTGAATTCGGTTCGGGGCGCGTTAACAGTGACCAAGCCTCGATTTGAATTCTGGCTGAGTCTGGAGCTGGATGTGCTGAAGTTTGCTTGTTCGAACCGCGCGTTTGATCCACTTACAAAATCTGAAGCGCTAAATGTCCTTGTTTGTGATTTGATGATAGGTGGTGGGGTTATCACCGTAGGTTCTACGCTTTCAATTTCAAGCTTCGCACAAAATGGATACGCCTTTGTAATGGTGTTGCTTCGCGACACACAAGATTCGACATGGTAGGTGCCAACTTCGCTTATGGGTAGGACAATAAAGTCTAATGTTGTATACGTATTTGTTGTGCCACTTGGGTTTTTCACCGTCCAAAGTGCAGATTTAAGTAATTGATGTTGAGCATTTCTGAGTGTTATTGAATTGACATCATTTGTTTCGGGCTTGAACACTGTAATCTTGTGCACTTTATTATCGGTTCTTGCTCTTACAGAGTCGCCATTTGAAATATCGATTTGGGCGCCATAGGTCCAGGCTAACGCGTTGCCAGGTTGAATTGGGTGAGTGGGTACTGGGTCGGTAGGCGAAGTGCCTCCAGAATCGGATCCTCCTCCGCAGGCACATAAGCCAAGTGCAGCGGAAGCTAACAACGCGTTTTTCATTATGGTTTCCTGACATTTTAATAGAAAGTTGAGCTGTCAGGTAAAGTAGGGAGCCGAGTATTAATTTTGTGTTAACTTAACTTTTTGTAATCCTTTGCAATTTTATTCATTTTATATTTTGTGACCAATTTAACTTTTTGGCTGTTCCCCCTTCCATCATCCTGCCTTCTACATCATTTCATAAGCCTAATCCTATCTTTCAAACCAGTTACTGCTTGTAGTCCTATTCTTTAAGAGAACGATCTTGTGATCAGCTTCACGCTAGTTGCTAAATTGACCAAATAATAGCCAAAATGAATTTACATATCGTATTTAAAATGTAATTTTATATTTAAAATGTCGTTCGCGATAAGGAGATCTGCGATGATCATTGACAGTCATCTGCACCTGTGGGATTTGGACGAGTTCAATCTTCCATGGGTGAATGATTTTGAACCATTGAATAAAACCTTCAGTATCGACGCCTATCTTTCTGATTTTAAGAAAGTTGATAAGTCGGTGTATTTAGAAGTGGATGTGGTTCCGGAGCAGAGGGATGCAGAAATCGAGTACGTAGGCAAGCTTTGTCAGAACTCTGAATTACCGCTTGCGGCAATGGTGGCATCCATTGAAGTGACCAGAGCAGATATTGATGAATACCTTTCTTCTGTTCGAACCAAAGCTCCTCATGTTGCCGGTTTCAGGCAAGTGCTCCATACCCCAGAAATGGAAGCAGGTCACTGCCTGTCGGAAGCGTTTGTCAAAGGCGTGCAGGCGATGGGAAAACAGGGGTTCTCTTTTGATATCTGCATTCGACCTCAAGAACTCGCCGATGCGGCTGCGTTAATAAAGCAGTGCCCCGGCACTCAGTTTGTACTGGATCACGGCGGTATACCTGCCATTGCCTCTTATGTGGAAGACGAATCTGCGTATAAAACATGGCAACAGAACATTGCCTCCATCGCGGCGCACTCCAACGTAGTATGCAAAGTGTCGGGGTTAGTTACGCAGGCTGGGGACTTGTTGAAAAATGAATCAACGCTAGTAGAAGTGATCGCTTGGCTGAAATCGTCCTTTGGTTCGGAACGTTTAATGTTTGGATCCGACTGGCCAGT
>NZ_AFWJ01000066.1 GCF_000222685.1 Vibrio nigripulchritudo ATCC 27043
GCCATTGTTGATAACGTTGACGATCAGAACACCAATCAGGCTTTGCCAGACACCTCCGACGCCCCCTGTAAGTGCCGTACCCCCAACAACCACTGAGGTAATGGCAATAAACATGTACCCGTCTCCGAGGTTACTGGCGACAGAGCCAATACGCGCCACCGCAAATATTGCGCCTGCGGCAAAGAATGCCCCGGCCAGTGCGAACCCCAGTACGCGAACTCGGTTCACTTTCACACCCGATGCGTGCGCCAGTTCTTCCCCTCCTCCAATGGCGTAGAAGTGTCTGCCTAATGACGTGTGATTCTGAATAAACCACGCCAGAACCAGTGCCGCGAGTGCGGCGTATACCATCAATGGGAAACCCCAGAATCGCTCAGTCAGCAGCATTCGAAATACGCTGTCTTTGGCTTGAATACGGTTTCCGTCTGTCAGGAACATGGTTAACCCGATGCAGGTAAACCCCATCCCCAGACTGGCGAGAAACGAAGGGATTCTGAGCATCACGTGCAACAAGCCGTTCACCAGACCCAGTGCAGCACCAATAAGCAGTGCCAGTGGAATGGCAAGCCAGCCCCAGGATTCGAACCCGCCGAAGTAGCCAATCAAGATGGCGAGCATGGCTCCACTGAATGCGACAATCCCTTCCATTGACAGGTCAATCGACCCCATCAGAATAATGAAAGTCACGCCAATCGCGACCATAAGTGGCGCAGCAGAGGCTGTGGCAATACGCGCAAAATTGCGAATCGAAAAGAAATTGGGATTGATGGCGGTAAGTATCAAACACAACACCACCAGCACCAAAACGGGTGCCCAGCGTTGCAGTGTCGACTTACTGATATTCAATGACATATCACTTCCTTATGTTCTTACTTGGGGCATTTTCATGCCCCATGAAATGTCAGTGGTTAAAACGTTCGGTACTTAATCTGACCGCTTGTAAGCGAGAAGTAGTCTTCCCAATCATAGGTCGGAATTTTGGCGACGTTTTCCTCGTACCACTTTTTCGCGTCTTTTTGAGTAATGATGACGGCAGGACCATAGAACTCGCGATGCTCTTTTGGCTCTTCCGAAGGCTTGTATGTGCCAATCGCAGCGTGATATGCCAGAGACAAGGCAATGCCCCCCGCCCAGTATGGGTTGGTGCTCACGGTACACAGCACTTCACCGTCGATTACCAGTTTGACAACATCAGGTGTACCGTCGTAGGAGACGATTGGAATTTCACCAGCCAGACCTTCCGCTCGAAGGGCTTCCAGAATACCCAGCGTCATGCTGTCGTTGGATGAGAAGATGCCTTTAATGTCGTCGCCAAAGCGAGTCAGCATGGTACTCATTACATCAACGGCTTTTGACGTACTCCAGTCGGCTGCCTGCCAGTCAAGAAGCTCAACATCCGGGTAGCTTTCCATTGCTTTCAACAAGCCCGCTTTACGCTCAATCGCCGGCACATTGGAAGCAATACCACCGATACCCACGATGCCGCCTTTACCACCAATGGCGTCGAGCAAGATCTTAGCTGTCATTTGTGACGGCTCATAGTCCGACCAACTGATGTGACACACGTAGTTGTCGCCGAAATCCCAAGGATGAAGATCGTCAGTTTTGTTCCAGATGGTACTGACAAATCCGTTGGCATCTTTACACGCCTGAACGACAGCACGGGCGTTTGGAGAATCGTTCGCATCCACCGCCAAAGCAAGGCGACCTTTCGTCAGGGACAGCAACGATTTGGTGTCGGCAACAACTTTTTCGTTGTTTCCGCCGTGAATGATATGGGTCAGGTCCATACCTAAAGATTCAGCAAACGCTTTACCGCCAGACACGATGGTGTTCCAGTAAGGGTTATCTGGTGTGCGATAGCCCCAAGCCAGTACGGGAGCCGTTTTTTGCCCTGCAGCAAAAACTGACCCTGCACCAAATGTGGATGCCGCTGCCAGACCGCCCACTCCATAGGCGCTGCCGATAATGAAGTTGCGTCTCGATATGGTTTCCTTTTCCAGGAATGTCTTGATGAATGACATAACAAAATCCTTCTTTCAGATACGCTTTTGATCAAGTGTAGATGATCTTATTTTTAAGTAACCATCTAGTTACATACTTTTAACACACACACTTTGACCTCTCAAGAAAAATATGGTGATTTTATGTGCAAATGTGATATTTATGTTAATAAGGACAGGGCAAGATAACCCCATCATTCATTGTGCTTTCAGTTCGGCTTGCAACTGAGGCAAGATCTCGAACAAATCGCCACACAAACCGTAGTCGGCTACCTCAAAAATGGGGGCTTCTGGATCTTTATTGATCGCCACAATCACACCCGAATCTTTCATTCCAGCGATATGCTGAATAGCGCCAGACAAGCCGACAGCAAAATAGAAATCAGGAGCGACAATCTTCCCTGTCTGACCAACTTGCCAGTCGTTGGGAGCAAAGCCTGAATCGACTGCTGCACGTGAAGCACCAACCGCCGCGCCCAGTTCATCCGCAAATGGCATCAAAATTCGCTGAAATGCCCCTTCCGAGCCAATCCCGCGACCACCTGAAACCACAATCTCAGCCGAGGTCAGCTCTGGGCGTTCGCTCTGGTTCAACTGCGTTCCGACATGACGGGTCTTAGGTTGAGGCTGCTCATTGTGAATCGTTTCGATTTGAGCATTTGGCGCATCATTTGTATTAGCTGCGCTAAAGCTGGATGCACGAATAGTGCATAGCTGTTTATCATCGTGGCTTCTCACCGTTTGCAGAGCGTTGCCAGCATAAATAGGGCGAACAAAGGTTTTGCTGTCGACCACTTCGACCACATCTGAAACCTGCATCACGTCCAGTAGCGCCGCGACTCGTGGCAATACGTCTTTGCCAAAGCTTGAACTTGATACCCACACGGCGTCATAAGGTTGTGCAATCTCAGCAATCACCGGAGCAAGGCTTTCGGCCTGTTGAGAAGCAACTTCCCAACTCAGGACTTTTGACACCCCTTCGATACTCGCCGCCTGTTCGGTTATGGCTGAATAGGTTTCCGTCAGCAAAACATGAATATCTTCGGCAACCGAAGAAGCGGCACTGACCACTTTTGCTGTCGCATCGCTGAGTTTGTCGTTGGCATATTCACCAATCACTAGTAGTTTCATTTCGACTCCTTACCAAACGGCTTTATGCGATTTTAGTTTGTCCACCAGCGCAGAAACGCTTTCCAGCATTTCGCCACCACTTCTCTTTTCTGGTGGCACTACAGAAAGTACCTCCAGCTTAGGTGAAACATTCACACCAAAACCGTCAGCAGATTTGTGCTCTACGGGTTTGCGCTTAGCTTTCATCAGGTTTGGCAGGCTGACGAAACGAGGGGTATTCAGGCGCAGGTCGGTGGTGACTACACCCGGTGCTTCAAACGCCACAGTGTCCAGTCCGCCGTCTACTTCTCGTGTCACCTTGATGTCTCTGCCTTCGATTTCAATCTCCGAGGCAAACGTCGCCTGAGGACAATTCATCAACGCCGCCAGCATTTGCCCAGTCTGGTTGCAGTCGTCGTCAATGGCCTGTTTACCCATAATCACCAGGTCACACGGGTTTTCTTCACAATACGCCGCCAGCAGTTTGGCCACTGCAAGTGGCTCTGGCGATTGATCGCATCCAATCAATACTGCGTTATCTGCTCCCATTGCCATGGCATGGCGCAGCTCGCTCTCACATTCTTTCTCGCCAATCGATATCGCGGTCACTTCCGTCACCTTCCCCTGTTCTTTCAACGCGATCGCCGCTTCTACCGCGATTTCATCGAATGGGTTCATGGCCATCTTTACGTTATTCAGTTCAATGCCCGTTTGTTCATCATTCACCCGAACCCGAACGTTGTGGTCCACCACTCTTTTTACCGGAACCAATACCTTCATACTTCAACCTCAAGTAACTAATTAGTTATTTCGATTTCTAAAAAGAGGCGGTTCTCCGCCTCCTCGCTTAATTCAATAAATTACGATACCCACATATCGCGCTTGCCAGTAAATACATGGATCGATTTCACCTCGGTGTACTCGTCAATCCCGTACTTACCTGTTTCTCTTCCTAAGCCAGACTGTTTCATACCACCAATAGGCATGTCCGGACCACCAGTAATGGTGGTATTCACCCAGACGCGACCGGCCTGAATGTCACGCATCGCCTTGGTTGCTGTGCTTAAGTTCTGCGTCCAGATACTGGCAGACAGACCATACACTGAATCATTCGCCTGCTTTAGTGCGTCCTGATAATCGTCGAATTCACTGACGGTTAAAATCGGACCAAAGATTTCTTCCGAAGCAATGTCGGCTTCAGGCGGAACATCTCGGAAAACCTTAGGAGAGAAATACAGCCCTTTTTCTGGAACGTCAGTACACGCACCGAAATCGTAAGCACATGTCGCACCTTGCTTGGTGCCACTTTCCAGGAACTCATTCACTTTGCAAAAATGCGTTGGGTCAATCATTGAACCCACTTGTGTATCTTCATCCAGAGGATCGCCGATCTTCACTTTGGCAAGCCGATCTTTTAAACGCGAGATAAAGTCATCCGCCACTGAAGACGCGACCAGAAGTCGGCTTCCTCCTACGCAGCACTGACCCGCATTAAAACAAAGGGCAAAGGCTACGCCATCGGCCGCTTCATCGAGATTGGCATCCGCAAACACCACATGAGGGTTTTTGCCACCCAGTTCTAAACCCACCTTCTTCATGTTGACTTTAGAACCTTCAAGTACGCTTTTGCCGACCTGAGTAGAGCCCGTAAAGGAGATCATGTCGACGTCTTCGTGATGGCTCATGGCATTGCCAAGCTCTGAGCCCGGACCGGTCACGATGTTCACTACCCCTTTGGGAATGCCCGCCTGCTCTATCAACTTACCCAGCATCAGAGTGGTGCCCGCCGTCAGTTCGCTCGGCTTAATCACTACACTGCACCCTGAAGCCAAAATAAAAGGCAGGCGCTCACACAATATAAAGAAAGGAAAATTCCATGGCGTGATCAAACCCACCACACCGATAGGTTCGTGAAGCACCAAACCGAGCGTGTCTTCTCCCTGCTGGTTGAAGCTTTCTCCTTCCAGTGCTCTGGCTTGCCCTGCTGCGTAATCCCAGAAACCCGCCGCGCCCATTACTTCTCCCCGGCTTTGAGAAATAGGCTTGCCCGTTTCTAATGTTTCGCGGTAAGCGATGTCTTCTTGGCTGGCTTTAATCAATCGTGCAACTTCTGCCAGTTTGTCTGCTCTTTCTGCACCAGAGCAGCGAGACCAAGCGCCATCGTCAAATGCATTTCTAGCGGCGCTCACCGCATCGAAGACATCCTGTTTCGTTCCTCGCGGATAGACAGAAACCGCCACGCCGTGACCGGGGCTTTGTCGCTCAAATACGTTATTAGACGAGCCTAAAGTCCACTCGCCATTTATCCACATCTGATAGTGTGTTACTTCCTTTGGTAAACTAAGAACTGCCATATTCCACTCTCAACGTAAATTTATCTTTCTGTTTTAATAAGTAGTTTTACTTAACCAATTAATAATTCATTTATCATTATCAGTTATTTTTTAACCGATTTATGTTTGACCTTAGCACAAGATTTCATTATAAGTAACTATATAGTTACAAGGAGAGTGAAAAATGTTAGTGACTCCACAATTACCTTTGGACGTCTATGAAGACATAAAGCAAACCACCCGTCGGTTTGCACAGGAAGTGGTAAAACCAAGAGCAGAACAACTGGACAGAGACTCTGCGTTTCCAAGTGATATCTATAAGCAAATGGGAGAACTCGGATTACTGGGGATTACCGCCCCAGAAGAACACGGAGGTATCGGCTTAGATACATTAAGCTACGCCATCGTAATGGAAGAGTTGTCACGCGGTTACGCGTCTATCGCAGACCAGTGTGGCTTAGTAGAGCTGATTACTTTCTTACTGAGTAAGTACGGCAATCAGGAGCAGCAAGACCGGCTTTTCCCTCAAGTGTTGACCGCTGAGAAGTTCGTCGCCTACTGCATTACAGAAGCCGAAGCTGGGTCGGATGTGTCGAACATTCGCACCACGGCGACCAAAACGGATCAAGGCTGGCAGCTAAATGGCGAAAAGATCTGGATTCATAATGCTCCTGTTGCGGATTACGCCTTTGTACTGGCAAGAACCGATTTGGATGCGGGTCACCGTGGGATGAGTATTTTCATTGTGGACTGCGCACTTGAAGGCGTAACCAAAGCGCCGAAAGAAGAAAAGATGGGACAACGTGCCTCGCAGGTTGGTTCTCTGCTTTTTGATAATGTTCAACTGGATCAGAACGCATTACTTGGCGAAGAAGGTCGCGGTTTTTACATGATGATGAGTGCACTGGATAAAGGGCGAGTGGGCATTGCTGCACTGGCGACAGGCATTGCACAGGCTGGCTTAGAAGCTTCGGTCGAGTTTTCTCAGACCCGTAAACAATTTGGTAAGCCTATTAGCGACAATCAGGGTTTGCAGTGGATGATGGCCGATATGGCGAAAGAGATTGCGGCGGCAAGAGCGCTGGTTCATCAGGCTGCGATGTTGTTAGACGCAGGTAAGCCTGCCACAAAAGCGTGTTCCATCGCCAAATGTTATGCCGGGGATACGGCGGTTGCACAATCGGCCAATGCGGCGCAAATTCATGGCGGCGGCGGTTTTATCCGCGGGGTTGAAGCAGAGCGCTTGTATCGTGATGCCAAGATCACTCAGATTTACGAAGGGACTAACCAAATCCAGCGTACCATTATCGCCCGAGAGCTTCTGAAAAACGGAGCGGAATCATGAAGTCGCCTGTCGCACTAGTGACGGGTGGTGCTCGCGGAATTGGTAAAGCCATCGCATTGGCGTTGGCTAAATCGGGATACCGTGTCGCGGTGAATGACCGGGAAGATTCCCCTGCACTACAAGAAACGCTGGCTGAGCTGGAAAAGTTCAGTCAGCCCCATATGGCGCTTTGCGGCGACGTTTCAGATATTGATTCTCACGCGAACTGGCTCAAAGAGGTGGAAACCAGCTTGGGCAGCATAACCACTTTGGTAAACAATGCAGGCGTTTCGGTACAAAACCGAGGCGATCTTCTGGATGTAACACCAGAGAGTTACGACCGATGCCAGCTCATTAACACCAAAGCAATGTTCTTTCTTTCGCAGGCATTCGCTAAGGTGCGTGTCGCCAATCCGGTGAGCGATCATCCGGTTTCGATCATCAACATCACCTCTTCCAACGCCAAGGCGGCGAGTGAAAACCGTTCTGAGTATTGCGTATCCAAAGCGGCTGCGGCGATGGTATCTAATTTATTTGCGGTTCGGTTAGGGCGCGAAAACATTGCGGTGTACGACATTCAGCCAGGTCTTATTGAAACCGAAATGACCGCGCCTTCTATGCACCTGTATCGGGAGCGGGTGGAAAATGGGTTTACTCTTCTGCCTCGAATTGGGGTGCCGGAAGAGGTAGGAAAAGTGGTCACCTCTTTGGCAACAGGGCAACTGCCTTACACAACAGGACAAACTATTTCGGTTGATGCAGGCATGCTGGTCAGCCGATTTTAAAAGGACTTTTTATGACACATATCATCTTGCCTGATGAACAGCAGAAGCTAAGCAAGTATCAGGTGATTGGGAACACGCTTGATGAAAGCGCCATCAACTCTGGGGTATTTAACCGCATAGCTTTTTCAGCGGCGCATGTTGTGGCAAACCCGTTAACATCGACTGAACCTTCTGGGCGAGCTTCGCTGGATTGGGAGAAAACACTGGCTTACCGTCACTATCTGATGTCGATGGGGTTCGGTATTGCTGAAGCGATGGACACAGCACAACGCGGAATGGGATTAACCTGGGACGATGCGCTGGCGCTGATTCGTCATACTCAGGAAGCGGTTTCAGATATGCCTGATGCGTTGATTTATCACGGTTGCGGTACGGATCAACTCGACGATAACCAACGCTATTCTCTGGATGAAGTCATCGCTGCGTATCGAGAGCAAATCGATGCAATTCAGTCTGTCGGCGGGAAGCTCATCTTAATGGCAAGTCGTGCTCTGGCGAAAACTGCTAAATCAGAGCAAGACTATTTTAAAGTATATCAAAGCGTGCTCAAAGACGCGGACAACCCTGTGATTCTGCACTGGCTTGGCGACATGTTCGACCCTCAGCTAACAGGATATTGGGGCACCGCTGATGTCGATAAAGCCATGGATACGGTTGTTCACATGATTCATGAAAATCAGGACAAAATCGACGGTATCAAGATTTCACTATTGGATGCAGAAAAAGAAATCCAGTTGCGCAAAAGGCTGCCGGCTGGCGTGAAAATGTACACGGGTGATGATTTCAACTACCCCGAACTGATTGCTGGTGACAGTACCCATTATTCTCATGCGTTACTCGGAATATTCGATGCTATTGCTCCGGCAGCGGCGCTCGCTTTGACGGAGCTGGGGAAAGGAAATCAGTCGGCATTTATGAATATTTTAGAGCCCACCGTGCCACTTTCTCGCCTGATATTCAGTGCCCCTACACGCTTCTACAAAACTGGGGTTGTCTTTTTGGCATACCTGAACGGCTTTCAGGATCACTTTGTGATGGTGGGCGGCGCACAATCCATGCGACCAATAACCTACTTCACAGAGCTGTTTAAACTGGCGGATCAAGCCAGCCTGCTCAGAGATCCGGATTTTGCTGCTGACAGAATGAAGCGTTTTTTGAAGATTTATGGCGTAACTAACTAGATATTTATTATGGATGTAATGGAATACGATGTGCTGATTGTAGGGGCAGGACCAAGCGGTCTTGCCAGTGCCATTCAGCTTAAAACACTCGGTGAAGCGCAGGGAAAAGCGCTGTCTGTCTGTGTATTGGAAAAAGGGGCAGAAGTTGGGGCACACATCATCTCTGGTGCGGTGCTTGAACCCCGAGCATTGGATGAGTTGATCCCCGACTGGCGGGATCAGTCACCGGATTTTGGTCACCCTGTTACTCAGGATGATTTCTACTGGCTTAAAAACACCGATGACAAGCTCCGTATTCCACACATGTTGCTTCCTAGAGAGCTCGATAACACGGGAAATTGGGTAATAAGCCTTGGCGCTTTGTGTCAGATGCTGGCTTCTCATGCCGAAAACCTTGGGGTCGAGATCTTTACAGGTTTTACCGCCGACTCCATCGCGTTTAATGAACATGGCGCTGTTGACGGTATCATTACGGGGGAAATGGGCTTAAACGAAGACGGTTCTGAAAGCCCGAATTACGTACCGGCAATTCACATCAAATCTAAACAGACCCTTTTCTGTGAAGGGGCGAGAGGTCACTTAGGCAAGCAACTGATCCGCCATTTTGACTTGGATAAAGGCAAAGATCCGAACCATTTTGCACTGGGTTTTAAAGAGATATGGAAAATCTCGAAAGATAAGCATGTAACGGGGAAAACAGAGCACGCCATTGGCTGGCCACTCAACCAAAAGGCGAATGGCGGCGCGTTTTGTTACCACTATGGCGACAACCTTGTCTCTTTGGGTTTGGTGATCGATCTGGATTACAGTAACCCCTCTTTACAGCCATTTATGGAATTCCAGTCCCTTAAACACCATGCCTGGTTAAGCGACCTCCTCGAAGATGCGGAACGCATCAGCTACGGTGCGAGAGCCATAAACAAGAGCGGATTTCATGCGCTTCCGGCAATGAGTTTCGACGGCGGGTTCTTGCTAGGCTGTGATGCAGGCACGCTCAATGTTGCCAAAATAAAAGGGACTCATACGGCAATGAAGTCCGGCATGCTTGCCGCGCAGTCCATCATTGAAAGCTGGGAGAAAACAGAGCAGGACAAATCACAGTGTTTTACCCAGTTATTCGAAAATTCGTGGTTACACCAAGAGCTTTATGCTTCCCGTAACCTCATCCCTTCGATAAAAAAATGGGGAAGCTGGGCAGGCGGAGCAGTGCAAACCATCGAAAGCCGATTGTTCAAAGGCAACGCGCCGTGGCAGTTGCATCACCAAAGTGAAGATGCCAAATCACTGCAAACCTTATCGACTGTTGAGCCCTACACTTACCCAAAACCGGATGGCAAACTCAGCTTCGACCGATTGTCTTCTGTCTATCTGGCAAACCTGTCTCACCGGGACGACCAACCCAATCATCTGAAGCTGGAAGACGCGACCATACCGATCAGTACCAACTTACGGCTATTTGGTGAGCCAGCACAGTTTTACTGCCCTGCCGGTGTCTATGAAGTGGAGTTTTCAAAAGATGCAGAGCCCGCTTTTCGAATCAACAGCCAGAACTGCATTCACTGTAAAACCTGCGACATAAAAGATCCCAGTGAGAACATCACCTGGACACCACCAGAAGGAGCAAGCGGACCTAATTATTCGGGGATGTAGTATCTACGAAATATTTGTAATAACTACAAATGCTTATTTAAGCATCAGGAATATATTGCATTTCATGCGATAGATACCTCTGAAAAACAATACTTGTACGTTCTTTAGAAGAATCTGAAAAC
>NZ_AFWJ01000065.1 GCF_000222685.1 Vibrio nigripulchritudo ATCC 27043
TACGTAATACAGAACATCGTAGAGCTCTTCAGCCACAGACCCTTTCAACTGACTTAACTCCGGCTGACCCGTTCTTCCTCCACGAATCGACTCAGAGAGCTCTCCTACTTCTTCAATCAACTTAAGAAAATAATGTTCTGGCTGATCAGGTGCATGATCAAATTCTTTAATGTGCTTTTGTAACTCAGATAATTTCATAACGCTCTAGTTGTAATTTTTTCAAATTGGTAACGCTTATATAAATGGCGATGTAATACGCCATTAGAGTGCCACAAGCTACTGAGATATTTAAGCTATTCGGCGAAATTCCGTTAGACTGGTTGCGGGGATTTAACCTGTCTTAATTTTTACCTAGCAAAGATTCTTAAAAAGTAAGGATAAAAGCGATAGTGAACGCAATGCCAAACGCAATGACAGTCACACCTCTATCCATATGTGAGATGCGGCATTTCAGTAAGCCAGAAAGTGTCGGAACTGCTTCTTCCTGAAACGACTCCGCTACTTTTAGATCATTTACCCGGACACCAAACGTAGCACAGAGAGACTTAACAGATTCAGGAGAAGCAATACCCGATTTTTCGATGCGTTGAATAGTTCTCAAGCTGATTCCGCTTACCTGAGCAAGGTGTGCCTGACTCCACGCATTTGATTTTCTCAGTCGCTTTAGCGTCTCTTTATCAACTTTCATCTATGCCACCATATCCTTCGTATTAGAGCTTTGTTCATTATCTTAGAAAATCCTTTCCCCGATACGACACTATTGTGACAACACTACGTCATTACAGCGCCATATCTCAGCCCTAATGCCCTGCTTTCTATGGTTTATTGGCTAGCTCTTCTTTGATTTTTTCTACACTTTTTCCGCCAACGGCAATGTTTTTGTCTGGTTGTTCACGTATGGAGATAAGAAAGAGCTCTTTGGGTATGCCTGTAATTTCTACAGAAACTTCGGTCAGCTTTTCAATAAGCTGTTCTTTTACTTCGTCGGTAAGTTGACCGGATTCAAAAGCAATGAAGGGCATGATTTACTCCTTTAAATTCATTGGTTGCACAGAACCATCGTATCAGCATCCATTCTATTTAACTCTCGAAAAACTGAGAATCTGGTGGATACGTCCAGTCAATGTGTCGCTTTTGACTGAAAACTTTTTAGAGATTCCAGACCTTTTGCCATCAACACAATAAAAACAGAACCCACCAATACCGGAGTTAACAAGAACAGCCACCCTTGCCCAGACAACATAATGAGAATAGGGTTCGCGCCAGCAGGTGGATGAGTCGTTTTAGTAACCAACATTGCGGTAACGCCTAAACCAGTAGCAATCCCCAGAGTTATAGGTGTCACATCCATATATTGAGAAAACGCCACTCCAATAAAAGCGGTAATCAAATGCCCTAAAATCACATTCTTTGGTTGAGCCAGTGGGCTATTTGGCACCCCAAACACTAAAACAGCCGTTGCACCAAATGGCGCCATAACCATCGCCACATCGTGAATATTCGCATCAAAAAAGGACAGCAGACCAATGGTTAACGCCGCACCAAGCCCAGCAATCACAGATAGAGAATAATGATTCATACATACCTCAATAAAAGTAGAACAAGTTGTCTACTTTCGATAGTAGACAGACTGGTATACTAATGTCAAGATACTCTCAGACGACGGAGGTTCAATGAGTCAGAAGAAAGAGCAGTTACTGGACACCGCCTTAGACCTTTTTTATCGGTTAGGCATAAACTCTATTGGTATCAATGAAATACTAAAGGAGTCTGGGGTAGCCAAAAGAACGTTATACAGCCATTTCAATAGCAAAGATGAGTTGGTCCTTGCTGCGTTGAATCGAAGGCACCAAACCTTCATAAACTGGTTGGAGGGAAAACTTGAAGGAGTAGAGTCTGACCGAGAGCTTGTGGACGTGTTATTTACTTCACTGAACAGTTGGTTCACCAACAATGAAAGACAACTTGGCGATTTCAGAGGCTGTTTCTTTATCAACACGTCAGCGGAATTCAGCGATCCCAACAGCGATATTTCGCAATACTGCAAGCATCACAAAGAGCAGGTTCGGCAGTTGATTAAGAGTAAATTAAAAAGCGATTCCGAAGAACTTTTGGATGCCATTTGCTTACTTAAGGAAGGGGCAATTACAACAGCCTATGTCACCGGAAATTACTCTCATGCCATCTCCAGTAGCTTAAATATTTTGCGGCGGTTTTAACGATCAGGCGCAAGTAGCTATCATATGTTCACAAAGCCAGCATCCTCTCATTGCTCTTGACCAGAGCAAAGATAGCCTTTTTGAGAAGCAACAACAGCAAACTCAACTGTATTCAATGCATGCATTGGATACAAAAAAACATGAGCTCATTATCGACAAATTGTTAACCGCTTGCTGGCAAATATTGGCAACTATGTTTTTAAGAAGTAAAAGCTGAGTAAAACCACAAATTAGACATTGATCACGTTTTGATCAGCGAGTATCTTTGCGCTCGAATTTTAGTCACTTTGTTACAACAGAAGAAACTCATGCTAGCATCTTTAAAAGCACTATTTGCTTCACGCAAAGATCACTCTGGTCGCAACATCAATACTGTAATCGCTCGCCTTGCGATTCAGACCGGTTCTAACGTTCACGCTTGGTCATACATTGAGCAGGACGCAGTTTACGAAAATACCTTCAATGGTCAGAAGATCTACTCACACGAACTGGCTAGATACGCTCTTTAATATCAGCGCTATCTTCTATTCAACCCCGTCCTTGATGGGGTTGAAAACCTTCCAGTTATATATGTATCAAAAGAATCTCGTCGTGAAATTGGATTGTGACGTTTATTGCTCAGAGCAATAACGCCAACTCAAAGTGCAAGAGACCTTAATTAGCATTATTCATCTAGAAATTGCCAGGTATCAGCGCCGTCAAAGGGTCGGACTTTAACCTCTGACTTAAAGAAATCTGGAAACATTCGATAATTAACAGCGAGCCTGGAATCAGGACCTGGAGTTGTCGATGTGTAGTGTGTGACACACCCGCACTTGCTGCATCTATTGAAGTTGATGTATTTATCACCGTGGCAATAGCTGTCTATGCCATCATGCCCTACTGACACTTCAACCGTTGCCTCAGTATAAAACCCCCAAATGGACGCATACCTTGAACAAATTGAGCAATTACAGCTCACTGCTGTCTGGTTGAACTTTTCAACCGACAACTGAACATTCCCACAATGACAACTTCCTTTAACCATCTAACTTCTCCCTAGTCCATCTATAAACACGCCTAAAAAGCATGCTAGAAACAACACTAGCACTGTATATATAAACAGTAAAGAGCAAGTCAGAAAATGATTTTGATCAGAGCGCCATAAACTCCTGACGTGTGTGCTTGTCAAAGTTTTCTAATGCATAACGAAAGGCTGTTCGAGGCAGCTGATTGTGATTGGATTTCAAATAGTCTTTGACTAATTGAGGCTCTTTTTTAGAAAGTACTTTCAGCAGCCAGCCATAACCTTTCTGAACCAGATAATGTTCGTCTTTGAGTAGCAGATCGCTAATTTGGAACGCATTCAACCCCGTATACGAACCTTTGTTTATTGGGTAGATGAGTACCACAGCCGCCGCTCTTCTGACGGCAAAATTATCGTGCTCGACCCAACTTAGGATCTTTTCAAACAACTCATTGTGTTGCCTAACCAACTCTCCAAAGGCATGAATACAAAAGTCATCGCAATCGTTCCAATCGGTAATGAACGTGAAAAGCCAACGTTCAAAAGTAGAGAATGTTTCCAACGTGTATTGGCTTTTTACCCGAAATGCCCAATCGTAAGCAATAACACCGTACGCCCAGTCTCTCTTTTCGAGTAACTCTTCACAAACCGAAAGCACATCGCGAATATCTTTGCTTTCGAGGGTTTTGTATACCTTTGCCGAGATACCACGCACCTGACTTGTGCGCACCCTTTGGTTTGGATAGTCAACCTCACTCAGCTCCGCCTCAATAGATTGGTATATGCTCACGAAAACTCCCTTTAAAAAAACGACATACGAACTATTACTTCGCTTTAGGCTACCACACTATCCCATAAGACGACTCAGAGTAACGTTATGCCACGCATTCTGCATCTATCTAACCGATACGATGGCTACAGGCACCTTTTCCCGAGTTGTCACGTGAAAAATGAAGCCAGATATAACTCGTAGTTAAGCTTTAATTCATCGTGATCTTTATTCCATTAATTCAGCTTTAACGATTAACCTTTAAGGATATTTAATAATCTTTAGAGACTGGTCTGGGAATCAATTTATCACCATCAGCCAAATTCGAAAAACAAACAAAATGTGATTAAGTTAAAAGTTTATTTTTAGAAATTAATTATTTGAAATAATAATCACGTTAAATAGATTCGAATGTCTTACTTCTATGACAATTTTCATTTATTTCATAAGCATCTACATAAGTACCTAAGTTGTAAAACCAAAGTTAAACACTAAATATCAATCAGTTAACACAAAAAGAAAACAATGAAAGTGCGTAAGAAACAGACCATAATCACTAGATTGTGACATCCATCTTAATGCGATTAGAAATAAATATAATATTTTAATGACAGACAAATTTCGTTTTTAAACTCAAATGAACTTTTCTTTCCATATTACTCAACAACTTATTTTTTCACTTCATAAAATTCATATTTCGATTTGGTTAAACTGAAAGTTCATTTCATTTTTAAAAGAAGTCCGTTAAGTGTGATCCACCTTAATAATATTTATATCTCTAACTGTTTAAATATTGCTTTAAGCCCTCAATTCCTATGTTAAGCAAGGAGAAAACATGAAACACAGATGGTTTGCAGTATGTCTGCTTAGTAGTTTTAGTATTGGTACTTTAGCGGATACAAACTCAGCATTTCGTGTCCACCCGTATTTGCAGAACCCAACAGATAGCGGGATGACAATCATGTGGCTATCGAACGAAAACGCACCAGGAGAAGTCAAATTGTGGCAGGGAAATAAGCCTGTCTCGTTCGAATCGACACCTCAGTTAGCGAAAGCACTGGAGTACTTTCCAACTGAAATCGAAAAATTTGGCAGCACTTTGCCCAACCAGAAAGCACCTTATATCCATAGCATCACAGTAACAGGGTTGGATGCGGACACTGAATACAACTATAGCGTGACTCAAAATGGTCAAACCTATAACGCGACCCTTACGACAGCGCCAAATCAGGATGGCAGTGTTCGGTTTATGGTGTACTCAGATTCTGAAACAGAGCCAGAATCTACTGGAAAAACCCGCCGCTGGTCAGAACCTTTTGGTGACTTTAACAGGCAGTACATTGTTGATCAGACAGTCGGCTACCAACAGAATCTCAATGTCATAGCGGAACGAAAACCAGACTTTGTCGCTATTGCTGGAGATTTGGTTGAATCAGGCAATGAGCAGCGAGACTGGGACGAGTTCTGGCGACATAACTCTGGAGAGTTAGGTACTCTCGCATCACGTGTTCCGATTCTTCCCGCACTTGGTAACCATGAAAACTATCCGGGACCAGACGGAGGAGCGAAAGAATACGTTGAAGAGTTTTCTGCACAAGCCATCGCTCGTTATCAAGCCTATTTTGATGTACCGGACAACGGCAGCAAGCGTTCTGTATTTAAAGACCGATATTACCGTGTCGACTACGGACCTGTAACCTACATCACGATAGACACGTCTGATGGAAAAAAAGACAAGTCCAGCCAAGACACCAACTGGCGATTGTCTGGGATAAATGCCCCCGACTTCAACCCGGGTTCTGAGCAATACCAATGGTTAGAGAAACAACTGGCAGATGCCCAGAAAACCAGCCAGTTTACCTTTGTTCAATTCCACCATGTTCCTTACTCAGTAGGTCCGCATGGGTTCCCGACAGGAAGTCAGGGGTTTGAAAAAGGCGAAGACAATCAGTCTGGTGTGCCTGTTCGAATACTGACCCCGCTGTTTAAGAAATACGGGGTAGACGCAGTATTTGCCGGGCATGACGAAATGTACGAGCACTCGGTTGTCGAAGGTATTCATTTCTACGATGTTGGTATTGGTGGTGACGGTCTTCGTGGTCCTTACTTTGGTAAAGACGGGAAATACGATGTGCCTCTGGATAACCCGCATCAAGTCTTTCTGGCTCACCTTGACGCGCCTGAAACCTGGAAAGGCAAAAAACTGGTCAGCGGCGGAAAGCACTATGGTCACCTTGAAGTTAACGTAAGCAAGGACACCAAAGGAACATGGTCGGCAGAAATCTCACCAGTCTATGTCTTCCCGATCATGAATGATGCCGGGAAAATTCAAAGCTGGGAGCGAAGAGTTTACGACGACGTAGTCACCTTAACTAACTAAAACCCACCTGTGCCAATAAAGACAAGCAACCTTTATTGGCACTTTTCTTTTATTAGATGCCCTTTTATAAGGCATTCATTCGTATTGAGCATTTTGAGAATAAGCGCATTGTGGCTCCGATATCTCGTAAGCTAAACTGAGCTTAGTAACAATAACAACTCAAATCGCAATGACCGAAACCGAAAAGCGCCGAGAAGCCATTCTGACTCATATTCAGACCCACCAGCAGGGTGATGTGAATGAGTTTGCAGCGCGGTTCAACGTTTCTAAAGTCACCATTCGCCACGACCTGAACTGCCTTGAAAAACAAGGCTGCATTACACGTTGCTACGGTGGAGCAAGGTTAAATCGCCAGTTTGCTTTCGATCAGCCTCTCAACGACAAACAGCAAATCAACAACCGTATCAAATCGGCATTGGGGGCTTATGCAGCTAACCTGATTCAGGATGGAGACACCATTTTGCTGGACTCTGGCTCCACCACTGAGCAGATTGCTCATCATTTAAAAGGAAAGCGCAACCTTACAGTGATGACCAACGGCATCAACATCGCTTACCACCTCGCCAATCAGAATGAGGTAGACGTGATGGTTACAGGCGGAATGTTGCGCAAGAACTCCTACTCTCTCCACGGTTCAGCAGGGGAACACCTGTTGGGCGGTTATCACTTCAATATTCTGTTTGTCGGTGTCGATGGTTTTGATAAAGACGCAGGGATCAGCACGCCGCATCAGGGGGAGGCCGCCATTAACCGGAGAATGCTTGAAGCGGCGCAAACCGTGATAGCCATTACCGACTCTTCCAAGTTCAATCGCCAGAGCTTTTGCTCCATCGCCCGCCCCGAAGAAATCGATATGCTGATTACCGACAGCGGAATACCCCAAGACTATCTTGAAAGCCTAAAAGCCAAAGGAGTCGACGTACGAATAGTAGATATTCCGAAAGAATAAACCACTCACCAATTCCCCCTTTCACTCAATTTTTTCTTTTCAGCTCGATCAGAAATCGCCCTCATTTTCATAAATTGTGATCTCACGCATGAGCCAATTCGAAATTCAATGATTGAGCGTGGTTTCAATTCGTCTTTCAGTTTTGAAACCCTAAATCCTAACGATTAAACAAAATTCCACCAGAAAAACGAAAGCCAAGTCTTTCACTTACCTTGAAACGAAAGGGTTTTCGCTTCCAAAACGAAAGAAGACCTCCTGTGATCGACCTTTCATTTTTGATTCAAATTGCCTGCTGTAATGCTCCACAGAAAACAGCAACACCAGTTGGAAACTGGTGAATAACTGAGAAGGCAATGCGATGACCAGTACTGAAAGACGGCAAAAAATCATGGAGCAAATTCGTTCTTATGGTTCGGGAAAAGTGGAGACTTTTGCCAGTCAGTTTGATGTCTCGACCGTGACCATTCGCCATGATCTCAATGTGCTGGAAAAAGAAGGTTGTGTGTTCCGCTGTTACGGTGGTGCAAACCTCAATCCCAATTTTGCATTCGACCAGCCACTTTACCGAAAAGACCAACTTAACCGCAGTACCAAACAGCAAATCGCCTTTGCGGCGGCTCAGCTCATACAGGACGGCGAAGCCATCATTATGGATTCAGGTTCCACAATCGGGCTGATGCCACAGCACCTGACTCAAAAGAAACACCTTATCGTTTTAACCAACGCCCTGAACACGGCTTACCAACTGAGCAGCAACGAGCAAATTGACCTGCACGTGGTTGGAGGAAGCCTGCGCCGTGCTTCGTGTTCACTGACTGGGCACCATGGCGAGCAGCAGATCCGCTCTTACCTGTTCGACAAACTGTTTCTGGGTGTCGATGGTTTTGACCTCGCGGCTGGCATCACCACACCAGACAGTCAGGAAGCACAAATCAACCGCACCATGTGTGATGCCGCGCGCCAAATCATCGCGGTGACCGACTCAAGCAAGTTTGGGCGCAAAAGCTTTTGCATGATTCGGGCAGCAAGCCAGATCGACATTCTGGTCACCGACAGCAACATCCCTGCTGCAACTCATCAGGCATTAATCGACATGGGTGTCAACGTCATTCTCGCGGACCAAACCGTTAACTAGGAACCAATATGAAAACGCTACAGTCATTGATTGAACAACATAAACAAGGGCATTCCACCGGGATCTATTCCGTGTGCTCTGCCCACCCTCTGGTTCTGGAAGCCGCTATCGGGCAAGCCGCCAGAGACAATCAATTGGTTCTGATCGAAGCCACCTCCAATCAGGTGAATCAGTTTGGAGGCTATACAGGAATGACACCCAAAGACTTCGCCAGCCACGTTTATCAGCTTGCAGGTCAACACAACTTCCCAGCTAAAAAGATTGTGCTGGGCGGTGATCACCTTGGTCCGAACTGCTGGCAGCACCTTAGTGCTCGTCAGGCAATGGAAAATTCCGCGCAGATGATTCACGACTACGTGAGTGCCGGATTCAAGAAAATTCATCTCGACTGCTCTATGTCCTGCGCCGACGATGTTACGCCACTGAGTGAAACCATTATGGCAGAACGCGCAGCCCAGCTTTGTCTGGTGGCTGAAAATGCATGGAAGGAAACTGGCGGAGACGCGCCTTTGTATGTGATAGGGACAGAAGTTCCGACTCCCGGCGGGGCTCTTGAATCTCTGGAACAGGAAGGGTTGAAAGTCACCAAGCCGGAAGAAGCCATCGCCACGCTAGAAGCACATTATCAGGCATTCACTGACGTAGGTTTAGAGCACGTCTGGCAGCGAATTATTGGACTTGTCGTACAACCCGGCGTGGAGTTCGACCATCACTCAATTCATCACTACCAGAGCGACGCTGCTCAGTCGCTAAGTAAGATGATAGAGGAGCAGCCCCATCTGGTATTCGAAGCGCATTCGACCGATTACCAGAACCCAACGGCATATCACGAGCTGGTTCACGACCACTTTGCCATTCTGAAAGTCGGTCCTGCCCTCACCTTTGCTCTGCGTGAAGCCTTCTTTGGTCTGGAACGTGCCGAACGAGAATGGCTTGGCAATCATCAAGCTTCTCACCTTCGCGATACGGTAGAGCAGGTAATGCGCGAAGAGCCGGACTACTGGCGCACACACTATGTCAGCAAAGGTCATCAACAGTTTCTGGATTGCAGCTACAGCCTGAGCGATCGCATTCGTTATTACTGGACACACCCTGAAGTTCAGAGCGCACAACAGGTTTTATTTAGCAACTTACTGGCAAGCCCATTGCCTCTGACATTACTCAGCCAGTATCTGCCCAATCAGGCGAAAGCCATCCTTCAAAACCAAATTCAAAATCAGCCCGCTGACATTGTCATTCACAAGATCATGGAAGTGACTCAAGTCTACTCCAGTGCGTGTTATTCCAATTCGGCGGCGTGCAAGGAGACGATTTAATGACCACATTTTTAGGCTACGAAACCGACTGGCTTGAGAGCCGAAATGGTATTCATACCGCTAGGGAAATTGAGCATCAACCGCAACTCTGGCGGATGCTTTCAAGCGAGATAGAAGCGCAAACCGAAACCACCAGTGCTTTTCTGTCGCCTCTGTTATCAAGACCCGATCTTCGCATTATTTTGACTGGTGCAGGAACCTCTGCCTTTGTTGGCGACGCAGCTGTGCCTTTCCTTCAGGCAGGATTAGGTTTTCAGGTTGAAACCATCCCGACGACCGATTTGGTTTCTAACCCGGAGCAATACATTAATCCGAATTGCCCGACGCTTCTGGTCTCGTACGCCCGTTCTGGAAACAGCCCTGAAAGTGTGGCCGCTGTGGAACTGGTCAATCAGCTCGTTCCAGAAAGCTTTCATCTGTTTTTAACCTGCAACGCAAGCGGTGCGCTGTCCCGATACGCGGACACGGTTTCCAATGCTCATTGCCTGCTTATGCCAGAAGGCTCAAACGACCAAAGCTTTGCTATGACATCCAGTTTCACCTGCATGTTGATGTCGACCCTGACCTTGCTAGGCGGTCACGCCGCAACCCAATCTTCAGAAAAAATCAGCGCCATTGCCGATTTGTGCGAACAAAAAATCAAGCAGTGGCAACAGGCAATTAAGTCTCTGGCAGCCCTACCCTACGAGCGATTGATTGTGCTTGGCAGTGGCGGCTTCAGCGGGTTAGCGCGCGAAGCTTCTCTGAAGTCTTTAGAACTCAGT
>NZ_AFWJ01000064.1 GCF_000222685.1 Vibrio nigripulchritudo ATCC 27043
TGCCATGATTCTGGGTGAAACCGCGCTGAGTTTCCTTGGTCTTGGTCTGCAGGCACCAATGGTTAGCTGGGGGGTATTACTTCAGGAAGCGCAGAACATCCGCGCATTGGCTGAAGCATCCTGGCTTCTTATTCCGGCCGCAGCAGTAGTGGTGGTCATTCTGGCGATGAACTTTGTTGGCGACGGTCTGCGAGATGCGTGTGACCCATACCATGATCAGGGAGCAAAATAATGTCTGAGAAAATCCTACAAGTAAAAGACCTCAATGTGAGCTTCCCAACCAGCACGGAGCATTTCCATGCGGTAAAAGGCGTTTCGTTTGACCTGTACAAAGGCGAAACCTTGTCAGTGATTGGTGAATCAGGCTCTGGTAAGTCTGTAACTTCCAGTGCCATCATGCAGCTTCTTGACCGCCCCGGTCGTATCGATTCGGGCGAGATTCTGCTGACGACAGATTCTGGTCAGGTAATCGACATTACTCAGATAGACCCGCGAAGCAAAGAAATGCGCTCGCTGCGCTGTTTTAACTTCTCTCTGGTATCACAGGAACCGATGGCGGCACTCAGCCCGGTGCATACGGTTGGCGACCAGATCAAAGAAGTCCTTTGTTTGGTTGATCCGGATATCTCAAAAAAAGCGGCGCACGATCGAGCCGTTGAACTGCTGGCTCAGGTACAGATGCCGGAGCCGGAAAGCTTAATCAATAAGTACTCGTTTGAATTGTCAGGCGGTCAGCGACAGCGTGTCGTGATTGCCATGGCGATCGCCACCCGCCCAGACATTCTGATTGCCGATGAACCAACCACGGCACTGGATGTGACCACGCAGGCAGAAATACTGGAGTTATTCGATCAACTGCAAAAAGAGATCGGAATGGCGATTCTGTTCATCACCCACGACTTAGGTGTGGTTGCTCAAATCTCAGATCGCGTCGCGGTAATGGAAAAGGGCGTGTTGGTGGAATGTGGCGATGTGCGACAGATCTTCGAAAACCCTCAGCATCCTTATACCGTTAAGCTTATGCATGCCACGCGTGCATTGGAAAAGCCGTCTAAGGTGAAAAAGCCGTTCCAGCTTATTGAAGGGAAAAACGACCAGCCAATTCTTGACGTGATCAGCGTAACCAAAGAATTTGAAAAACCAGCGAAGATGTTCCAGAAGAAACAGATCATGACCGCGGTAGATGATGCCAATCTGGTGCTTCATCCCGGTGAATCTCTGGGCATTGTTGGTGAGTCTGGTTCAGGTAAAAGTACTTTGGGACGCGCCATTCTGGGAATGGCACCTGCCACATCGGGTTCTATTCAATATGTAGATAAAGAAAATGGTATTGAGCTGGAGCTGTCAGATTACAAACGTATTAAACGCGATCCACTGTTTGCGGATTTGCGTCTGATTTTCCAGGACCCTTGGTCGTCATTAAATCCGCGTATGACGGTATTCGATATTATTGAAGAGCCGCTCAAGCTACTTCGCTCCGAAATGAATGCAAAACAACGCGAAGAGCGCGTCAGGAATATGATGAAGTGGGTAGGCTTACCACCTGAGTTTTCCAGCCGTTATCCGCATGCGTTTTCCGGTGGTCAGCGACAACGTATCGTGATTGCACGCGCTCTGGTTACCTTACCAAAGGTTGTGATTGCCGATGAAGCGACGGCGGCACTGGATGTATCGCTGCGATCTCAGGTACTGGATCTTTTGATTGAATTCCAGAACACCTATGGCACGGCCTTCATTCTGATTACTCACGATATTGCCACCGTTAAGTACTTCTGTGACCGCGTAATTGTGTTACAGCAAGGGCGAATTGTGGAGCAGGGGAGTGTGGAAGAGGTCATTCATAACCCGACTCAACCTTATACTCGGGAACTGATCGCGGCCGTTCCTGTGGCCGAGCTTCCAGATTCCATAGAAAGTGAGCACGTCGCATAACCTTTATTTTGGTATAAGAAAGCCTCCATGTTTGGAGGTTTTCTGTTTCATTTACGGTAAAAAATCGGCTTAAATTTAAGATTTCGCTAGGTATAGATATGCATGAATATGCGACGATAAGCCGCAGATATAAGATTGGAAATCGTTTTCTTTATGCATAATTACGCATTTTTAAAATTAATTTAATAATGAATTAATTGGGTTTAGTTTATAAATTTATAAGATAAATACGAACATAGAATAAAATGGTTGAGCTGATAAAAGAGGTTTAAATCATATTGATAGACAGTTTATCGCACATTAAAATTGATGCGTTCAGGCGTTATAATCCTGATAATTCATTATCTTATTAAAAAAAATTGAACACCTACCAAGTCAGAGTTCAAAAAAAAGTTTATGACTCTTTTTTTTATAGAACATTATTTTAAATTGAATTAGTTAAATTTGGGATAGTGGTAATTTTTCATTTATGTTGAATTCTTGAAATCAGAAGACAACCCGATGACTTTGGCAGGGGACGCTGAAGTATTCCACCCATAACCAAGCTATACGTGGAGTAATAATGACAACAACAAAACAACCTGAATCGGTATCTTCGGTTCTAAAGACATTTGGGATTTTACAGGCACTGAGTACGCAAAAGGACATTGGTATCAGTGAATTAGCTCAACGGCTTATGATGTCGAAGAGCACAGTTTACCGCTTCCTACAAACAATGAAGACACTGGGTTACGTTTCTCAGGAAGGGGAAAGTGAGAACTACTCCCTGACGCTGAAATTGTTTGAACTTGGCGCAAGTGCCCTAGAGTATGTTGACCTGGTTGACTTGGCAGACATTGAAATGCGCCGTATTTCTGATCTGACCAATGAAGCCCTGCACTTAGGTGCGTTAGATGGTGATGGCATCATCTACATCCATAAGATCGACTCTAAATACAATCTTCGTATGCAGTCTCGAATTGGTCGCCGCAATCCGCTACACACGACCGCGATTGGTAAGGTACTGCTAGCTGAGCGAGACGAAGAAGAAACGCGAAACATTCTTTCTTTTGTTGAATTCACTAAATCAACGGAAAACACCCACGAAGATGTGGAATCACTTCTCGCTGAACTTCCTCAGGTAAAAGAGCAGGGATTTGGTGAAGATAACGAAGAACAGGAAGTTGGGCTTCGCTGTCTTGCTGTTCCCGTTTATGACCGATTCAATCAGGTAATTGCTGGCATGAGTGTGTCACTGCCAACGATTCGTTTTACGGAAGAGAAAAAAGTGGAATACATTGCCGAGCTTCATGCGGCAGCCGAGCGAATTTCTCTCAAGCTAGGTTGCAAAGCTTACCCGCACGGAAAGTAAATAACCTGAAATCGGGATGAAAGGTTAGCTGGAGCGGAGGTCTACCCTCCGCTTTCGTTGTTCCAGGGGGCGCAAGACAAGCGCTCTTTGAGGAGTGCGAGAAAGCCGGATGTTCGGCCAGATCGTTCTGAACGGTGAGTGCTGAGCAAGGCTATGATATCTGCATTTGGCAGTTGGTAGTTTGGTAGCACTCGTTCCAGTTGACCGCTATTGAGCTGTGGCTGGACATCCCATTCCGATCTCATGATGATCCCCATTCCAGCTATCCCCCAGTCTTTGACGACTCTTCCCTCGTTACTCGCCATTGCGGGATCAATTCTCACGGTTTCTTCTTTGCCATTTTTAGGGTCGGTAAACGTCCACAACGTGACGTCCTCATTGTTCTCTCTAAGAGCAATGCACTGATGGCTTCGCAGGTCCTGAGGAGCTTCAGGGGAGCCTTTGGTTTTCAGGTATTCGGGTGAAGCACATAAGAATCGCTGATTTTTAGCCAGAGTAACCATTCGAAGTGTCGAATTCGGCAGCTTGCCAATAAATATGATGATGTCCCATTTGTGATGGTGAGACCAGGTAGGGTTGTCGGAAAGCTCTAATTCGACTTCGAGCTTGGGATGCATGGTTTTGTATTCTGCCAGCAGCGGCGTCACATAGTCATTGCCGAAGCCCAATGGTGCAAGAACACGTAGTTTTCCACTTACCTCCGTTTTGTTTTCATCCAGCAGCTCCTGCAACTCATCCAGATGATGAAGAATGGATGCGCCTTTATCGAGTAACAGTTGCCCTTCCTCTGTCAACGACACGGTTCTGGACGGGCGCTGAATAATGGTAATAGAGAGCTTCTTCTCTATGTTCTGCAACCTGAGTGTGACGGAAGGGGGCGTAATGTTCAGAGATCTCGCGACATCGGATAAAGTCCGATGGCTGGCAACCACCTGTATGAACCTTAAATCCTCTGTGGTGATCATTTGGTTTAAACCTAATTAATGTCTTAAATAATGTAAATTTTAGTCTAAATAACTTTCTTCCATACTACAAAAATTACCTGAGTTTCGAATATGGAAGTCAATATGAAAAAAATATAAGTACTAGGCTCAGCCCTCCTATAACGCCTTATCTTAGGCTGGATAAACCTAAATTTCTTAGCAATGTAGATAGATTGAAACGCCGCTTTGAAAGCTCTGGCGTTGCTTTGAGACCTCATTTGAAAACGGTTCGTTCTATTGAAGCCGCGCCTTATCTTCTTGCCGACTTTGATTCACCTGCCACCGTTTCTACGCTGGCAGAAGCCGAAGCACTGGCGAACATGGGTTATAAGAACTTTCTTTATGCCGTTGGCGTGTCAGAAGAAAAACTGCCCCGGATAAAAGATCTGATGGAGCGATATCAGGCGAATATCTCTGTGATTATCGACACCATCGAGCAGGCTGAATTTTTAGCGTCCTTTGCTAGTGAAAGTCGATGCCCAATTCCTGTGTTGATTGAATTGGATTGTGACGGTCACCGCGGTGGAATCAAAGTCGATTCCTCTCAGTTGATTGCCATTGCGAGCACAATTGCATCCAGTTATGCCGTGTTTCAGGGAGTACTGGCGCATGCGGGAGAGTCTTACTTCTGCCAGTCCCCACAAGAACTTAAAAATGCGGCAAAGAACGAGATCGAATGCGCTAATTTGGCGGTTGATCGCCTCAAATCTCATGGAGTGGAGTGCCCGATTGTCAGTGTTGGTTCAACGCCAACTGCTTTCTACGGCGAGGATTATTCGGGCATCACTGAAGTTCGGGCTGGAGTGTACTGCTTCTTCGATCTGGTCATGAAACATGTCGGTGTTTGCCAATGGCAGGATATCGCTTTATCTGTAGTGACGACCGTGATTGGTCACAACGAGGAAAAAGGCTGGCTCATTACCGATGCTGGCTGGATGGCGCTCTCATCCGATCCGGGTTTGAACGCCGACTGCTTTGGTCTGGTGACGGATCACAATGGGAACCTGATACCTGATATGCAGGTGACGCTTTTGAATCAGGAGCACGGCATTATTCAGCTATCGGATGCCTCTTTAGATGTTTTTCCCATCGGGACTCAACTGAGAATCTTGCCTAATCATGCCTGTGCAACAGCAGCGATGCATCTGGAATATCAAGTCTTTGATGAGACGGGGAATATCGAAATCTGGAACAGAATTAAGGGTTGGTAAAGATGATTCATTTAAGTGAACAAGAAACAAGGAAGTTGATCAGTCACTCGCTGGCATACGAGGCGATCAAGGCGGCGTTTAAATCGGTTAATGGAGACGCTCAACTATTCCCTGTTGTGAATGCGGAAGGTGCAGAGGAAGGGACGATGTTCTCTCTTAAATCTGCTTCGACTTCTGATGTCTGTGGGTGGAAAACGGGCAGCTATTGGCCTGGGAACGTGGAGCAGGGGATACCTTGCCATAGTACGGTCATATTTCTGCTGGATCCGAAAAACGGGCTTTTGATGGCGACGGTGGAAGCGAGTGAAGTCAATGCCTATAGAACAGCGGCGGCAAATGCTGTGGCGACAGATGTTTTGGCAAGATCAGATGCAGAAACACTCACTGTGTTTGGTACAGGTCATCAGGCGTTTTATGAAGTCTGTGCGATAAATGAAATAAGAAACATCAAGCAAGTCATGGTGGTTGGAAGAAGCAAAGAGAAGTCGGAAGCGTTGATAGCCAAGCTACGTAAACAGGGTATTGATGCATGCCAGTCTACCCCCAAAGCAGGATGTCAAAGCTCAGACATCGTTGTTACGGCAACGACCTCACAAGCGCCTTTGTTTGAAGCCGACTGGGTTCGTGCGGGTACGCATATTTCGGCTATGGGAGCAGATAAAATAGGTAAGCAAGAGTTACCTACCGAGCTGTATCAAGACGCTGATTTGTTCTGTGATTATGAGAAACAGTCCAGAGTGATTGGAGAATTTCAACATGCGCCGAAAAAGAAAGACATTTCGGAGATCGGCGACGTTCTAAACCATTTCAAAGACGGTAGGAAAAATAGCGAACAAATAACACTATTTGATAGCTCTGGAATCGCGTTACAAGATTTATATATTGCAACCAGATTACTTCAGGCTTCAAATACAGAAAACAAGTGAAGGAGATAAAAAAGCAAACGTTTGTATTTTGTTAATGAAGCTAATATTTAAGTTAATACTTAACTAATATTCGTATTACTTAAAAGAGAATTCAGTTTTTACCTATTATCTAATGCCTCAATACGCGATATTCTAAAACGGTTAAGAAAAGCACGTAAATCTGGGCTATATAGGGTTGATAACCCAGATTGGTGGTTTTCTTTATAATTCAAATAAAGAAACGTCAGGAGGTAAATTATGGTGATTCAGGTACTGCCAAAGGTAGTACATAGATGCTTTAACGCATTTACTTAAAGCTGCATTTACATTAATTAAAACAATTTGCTTGTGTGGAAATTAACCATGCAGCTTTAACAAACTCTGCTAACACAGCAGAATTACACGAAATTTTTATTAACACGCTACTACTAGTTCAGGTTCCCGCAAAAGCTTTGCGCTTCGTTCAGGTCCTTGAGCCATCATCCTTGCTGGTGGTTTAATGCAAAGCTTTTGCTTTTTTTCCTTCGGAATGAAAAAACGCTTTCAGCGCCTCCAAAACTACTTCCACCTTTTTAGGCACAGATCGGCTTACGGTTAAAGCTTGCACCTTTATGTTTGGCCACTTCACATCGTTTAATACTTCGCATAAATCACCGAGATTTAAATGTTCCCGGACAAATTCCTGTGGTATAAGTGCTAACCCTTGCCCAGTTATCGCAAAAGCGCGAGCCACGAGATCATTGTTTACTTTAAAGCGAACATTGAGATCGCGTTTGTCTTCAATGTTGGCGACGCTGCAAATGGTTTTTTGAGCGCAGCAGTCGGAATTGATTATCCAGTGGTGGTTTATGATATCGTCGATGGAATCTGGGGTGCCATAGGTATCAATATAGTGAGAAGAAGCACACACGACTCTTGGCATCTCTCCGAGTGGTCGATAGACCAGATTGCTGTCTTTGGCATCGCCAAGTGTTATGGCTATGTCGATGTTTTCCTGAACAATATCTCTTGCTTCTTCGCCAGTAATGAGGGTCACCCTTAATTCAGGGTAGGCAGATAAACAGCTTGAAAGAGCATTGGCGATCACTTCTTGTGCCATACCAGCAGAACACGAAATACGAACCTCCCCGCGCACGCCTTCGCGGCAGTCGGACAGCTTTTGTTCCAGGCTTTCAAAATGGGAACGCATTTGACCATAGCCTTGCAGCAAGATCTGACCCGCTTCGCTAACGGATAAACCGCGAGTAGAGCGATGTAATAATGTGACTCCCAGAGCGTTCTCTAATTGAGAGATATTTTGACTGATTGCAGAAGGGGACATACCAAGTCTTTTTGATGCTGCTGTCATACTTCCCGCACTTGCAACGACAGAAAAAATACAATACCGCTTCATATTCTCCAAAGTACTTCTCCCATAATAAAAATTGAAATACAAACTTATTCAAAAAATTTGAATATAGCCTGTAGAATTTTTAAAATATTCAATGGTAATGAAAACAGTTCACTTGAATTAAGTGAGTACAGAAATTAGGAATGAGTACGTGAAATGAATATCCATCGTTATACGACTTTCCTAGCTAAACGTTGTGTTTTGTATAGTTTTAAATCTCATTTTATAGATTTTATAGATTTAATTTCAAGTCAATTTTTTGAAAGGGAATTGTATTTCTCAAATAAACTATTGCACAAATAAAACAATGAATTTCATTGCAGAAATCGAGTGGAACAAGTATCACAGAAAGTGGCGTTTTCTCTGAGATTTGCCAGGTGAAAAAGTCGAGAACAAAGCATGTTTGTGTGTTGTAATGTGTTACAAAATTTAACTAAAACTTTCAGTTCGAGTGTTTTTTGACCATGCCGTCTATCCCTCTGCCCTTTGTTGTCGTTTTACTTCTGGTTGTCTTGTTTGCTTCATTGTCGCAGCGCAAAAACAAATCCTACCTGCCTGCGCTGATATTTATCGCATGCAGTGCAGTCACAATTAGCCTGGTGGGGCTAAGATGGACGACGGATTGGGAATGGGTCAGGAACATTCAACCCATAGTGGCATCATTAGTTCCACCTTTGACCTGGTGGTGCTTCACACACGCACTCTCTGGAAAGGGCAAGTGGCAACTTCTGCAAACCCCCGTGGTCGCCTGTGCGGCTTTGCTGATTTCTTATTCCCCAGCACTTTATGGTTTTGTCGATGTATTTATCGTCTTGGTTTATCTGGGGTATGCGGTGGCGTTATTCCGACTCAACAAGCGTTCATCGGACGTTTGGGAAGGTGTAAAGTTTTCCCAAATGCCCGCGTTCAAAGGTTTGCTTTATTTCGCCGCCGGTTTACTTGCTTTCTCTGCACTGGTGGATATAGCAATAGTGATCGATTTCGCTCTTTCAGAAGGGAAAAATGTGGTTGCCATCTTATCGGTAGGGCACAGCTTAATCCTACCCGTTCTCGCTTATGTTGTGACCGTAGCAAGTGGAAGCGTGGCGGAACCAAGTGAAGCGCTGCCTGTTGTCACTCAGGTAAAACCAACCCGTTCGGAAGAACAGGATGAAAATGAACATCAGGCAGTATTGGATGTGGTTCAGGAACTGCTTTCAGAGCACAATTTGCACGCTGATCCGAACTTAAACCTGAACAAACTGGCAAGGAAGGCTGGCATACCTTCCAGAAAAATCTCGTCTGCGGTGAATGCACTAAAGCAAAGAAACGTTTCCCAGTTTATCAACGAGTATCGAATTCAAGATGCCATGAGACTTCTGGAAACCACTAATCACACCGTAACCGAAATCTACGAAATGGTCGGCTTTCACAGCAAATCAAACTTTAACCGTGAATTCAGCCGGGTAACAGAAACTACCCCAAGTCGATATCGCAAACAAGCTTAAGCAAAATGGGCATTGAAACACACCAATGCCCAATGTTTGTTTAGCGGCTAAATGCTGTTTCCAGAAACTGGATAATGGACTGGCTCATGGCTTCATGAAGTTCACGCCGTGAGCGCTGGTTGCCATCGTCGCAGACTATCCCGTCCCCTTTGTGTTCTTCTTCAATGATAGCCCTGCCAGCGGGCTTGCAGATCTGCATAAAACTGAAATGAGTAGCATCTTCATACCGTTCGTAATGAGAGAACTGTGAAGGTATGACGCTGGCAAGGTAGTCCGATTCCAGGTCATGGGGCAGTTGCGCTGTATTGGTTCCCGCCGCCTGAACCAGAACCGGGATAGCAATGTTACTCAAGCTTTCAGGGGAAAAGCCTCTTGCTAACCCTAAGTCCAGTGATACCACCGCTTTGAAACGCTCGTCTTTTAGCTGGTTTTTGCCATCAGTCGGCTTATCTAATCCCATTTCTGGCAGTAACTCGCATACTCTGGGGTTTTCATGCTTTTGGCATTCATTGGCGAGGTGTTGTGCGTCCACCTCTCCACCTGCAAGGTTGATAACCGTCCATCCACCCATGGAATGCCCAATGGCAGCAATGCGCTGAGAATCGATTTGGTCAGAAAAGGCTGAATTGTCTAAAAGCCAGTTTAATATGCGGGACATATCTTGAGGTCTTGCCCACCATTTTGCAGCCTGTTCGGGGGATGTATTAAATGTTGTTGTACCGGGATGATCGGGTGCTGCCACTACGTAACCGGATTTCACCAGTTCTGCCGCCAGCCAGTTCAGGTTTCGCCAGCTGCCGCGATAGCCATGAGACAGCAACACCAATGGCGCTGGTTCAGGCTGAGTGGATTTCGCATTCTTACGAACATCAATGCCTTCAAAAGCAATATTCTCTGCGACTCTTTCAATCGGAACGGACTGATCAGCAGTGGGATACCAGAGAGTGATATGAAGATCTCGACCTTGTTCTTTTAGAATGGTTTGCGTGAAGCCAACATCGTGACCAAAAGCCGATGTAACGGAAAGGGACAGTGCCAATTGAGCAAGGATTAAAGATGTTTTCATACTGGAGTCTCATGTTAGGTGAATGAGCACTCACTATGATGGGGAAAGTGAACTCGGGCGTCCTAAATCACGATCCAGGACGCCCGAAAATAGGATTTGATACCTGAGTTTGCCAGATTAACAAGCCCTAGAGGGAGCGTTTTACTTGTTTTAAGAACTGCTCAACTTTGTCTGGTGAAACAATTTCACTTTGATACAAAGAATGCATCCTGAACTTACACTGGCTGGCACAGGCTCCAAGCAACGCATATTT
>NZ_AFWJ01000063.1 GCF_000222685.1 Vibrio nigripulchritudo ATCC 27043
CGCCAGAAAGCTGAGCGGGTTTACGTTCTAGCAGATGTTCCAGTTCCACTCTTTCGGCGACTTTTTGAATCAACGCCTGACGTTTGGATTTGTCCAAGCCCTGAACTTTAAGAGGAAAGTCGATGTTATTGCGAACGGTTTTGTGTGGGTAAAGCGCGTAGCTTTGAAACACCATAGCTAAGTCCCGCTCATTGGGAGGCAGGTCGTTGACGCGCTTCCCGTCAATAATAATGTCGCCCTCTGATGGCGTCTCCAGCCCGGCGATCATTCGCATGGTGGTGCTTTTACCGCAACCTGACGGACCGAGCAGCACCAAAAACTCCCTGTCTTCAATGCTGAGATTTAACTGATCGACGCTTACAACGGAAGACCAGGATTTCGATAAGTGTTTCAGTTCGACAGAAGCCATAGTTCATCCTTCATATATCGCTGGTGTCGGAAAAAGTCAGAAGCGAAGAATGAAACATCACTTCTCTCTGCGTGCCTGTATCGCCAGTAATGACGACTCGGTCATCGGTTACTTCTACAGTCTGAACGCGGTGCCAGTCGGTATTGGCTTTGAGCACGCCAAACGCATATCCAACGCGAGTCTTGGTTCCCGGCAACAGTGGCAGAGCGGTTGAATAGCCTTGTTGATTGATGGGGTTTGAAGACACTGAGGCTTTATGCCCTAAGTGGGAATAAGCATTGCCTTCCTCAATCCCCAATATGTGGGTATGGGTGCTGCTAAAAGGTGGGTAGTCACGCCCGCCATGGCTTTGCCATAAAGTCGTTTGTGGCAAAGAAGCGCTGGGTTTGATTGCCAGATACAGCCAGCCTTCATCCCTACAAAGTGCCGCAGACCAGCTCCAGTTCTGATGTCTGGAAGTCATCAAATGGAGAATGTCTTCATGGCTTTGGTTCCACGGGTAGACGCTTAAATCGGCAAATTGCCCGTTGGCAAGTTCAACACGTTCTAGCTGTTTAAAGGTTTGTGGATATTTAAGCAGTGAGCGCCCTAGCGTCGGGTCTGGCTCTAAGGTTTCATCAATGGTGAAACCCAAAGTAAAGGGAGAAAAGGAGAGTGCGACAGGCGAAGCGCATTTGAGCATCGCGTGGTAGCTGACAGGAATAGCTCCTTTGCCCCCTTCAAATTCATGCAGGTGATACACAAATGGTGAGTCTTCCTGCAGCACAATGCGTTTGGTCAGGGTGGCACCGTAAATGGTTTGCTCTAGCTTTGCGCTTAAGTAAGTGTCGTTGTGCGATTTGACGTGCCAATCTCCATTGCTGCTCCATCCATGAGGCGGAGCTGGCTCAAAGTCACTTTCTCCAAACGGCGCACAGAAAAAATCACCGGAGAGCTGCTGCAAGATAATGGGATGTTCGCCCGTTAATTTGCCCACCCAAGGTGCTCGGTGCATGGGGGAGAATTTTTCGCCATCATCGGAGAAAGTCAGGTGATCGAGATGCCCACCTTCTTCTTTGAAAGTCAGCTCAACATGGTCATTTTTCAGTACTTTAGGCATCAGTCCCCCTTAACCAGCAATCCACCATCCGCGATGATGATCTGCCCTGTGATGAAACTCGATTGTTTGGTCGCCAGAAAACTCACCGCCTGTGCTACTTCTTCCGGCTGACCGAACCGCCCGATGGGGTGAATATCATTCCAGCGTTGACGAAGCGCATCGGCGTCGTCCACTTCTTCAAAAATCTTTTCATTCATTGGCGTCATGATGGTGCCGGGGGCGACCGCATTAACACGAATGTTATGAGGTGCAAAATCAATGGCTGCCTGTCGAGTGAGCGCATTGATTCCGCCTTTGGCTGCTGCATATGCACTCCAGCCGTGAAAACCGGCAAATGACTGAGCCGAACTGATGTTTACCACATTACCCCCACCGCGTTTTTTCATGTCGGGCACTGAGAGTCGAATGCCACGCCAGACACCGGAAAGGTTGGTGTTCAGCACCCGGTTCCACGTTTCTTCTGGAATATCCACCGCGTCCCCGGACAAGGCGACCGCGGCGTTGTTTACCATGATGCTGACCAGCCAGCCCTGAGCGTGGATCCAGTGAAACAAAGACTCCATCGAGTCAGAATTGGATACATCAGTTTCGACAAAATACGCATCCAGCCCTTTGCTTTGAAGTTCTCTGGCCGACGCCGTCCCTTTTTCTGAATTGATGTCCGCCAGAATAACGGTTGCCCCTTGCTCTGCCAGGTTCTGAGCACAGGCAAATCCGATGCCTTCCGCGCCACCTGTCACCACCGCAACCTCACCTTTAAGCGTATTACTGTTCATTTTTCCCTCCTGATGAGTCGGTCATCTCAGAGCTAACATCAAACGCTGGCGTACGTTTATCCAGAAACGCTGCGACCCCTTCCTGCCCATCTTCAGAGCAGTAAAGTTGAAGTAAGGATGCCTGCTCCCAACTGAGCCCAGACTCCAAAGGGGTATCGAAACCATTGCGCACCAGCTTTTTCATTGCGGCTTGAGCGACAGGCGACACTTTTAACAGGTAGCTGGCTTTTTTCAGCCCCTCTTCAAGCAAGGCATCTTGAGAGCAGATTTGAGAGGCGAGACCAAGACGCAGCGCTTCGTCCGCTTTGATTCGTTTACCTGAAAGCAGAACGTCCATCGTGACGGCTTTGCCTACAGCGCGTAGCAAACGCTGCGTACCTCCACCTCCGGGACAGAGCCCCAGTAACCCTTCTGGCAACCCCATCTGAGCATTATCAGAGGCAATCAACAGGTCGCAGGAGAGGGCGATTTCGAATCCGCCCCCCATCGCGAAGCCATTCACCAAGGCGATGGTGGGCTTAGGCAGTTGTTCGATTCTCTCGAAGGCTTCTCTGCCTTTGAGCTGGTAGTCGTTAAACTTTTTGATTTGCAAACCTCGGTATTCATTGATGTCTGCTCCGGCAACAAAGGCTTTATTGCCGCTTCCGGTAAACATCACAACCCGAGTGGCACTGTTCTGCTCCACAATATTGAGTGCATCAAAGAGCTCTTGCTGCATGGTTTCAGAAAGTGCATTGAGCTTCTCGGGGCGATTGAAGGTAATCAAAGCCACGTGCTTAGCCGGAGAGGTGAGAGTCAGATATTGAAAGGTCTTTTCCATAGGGTCATCCTTTGACTGAGCCAGCAGTGAGACCTGCGACGAAATGCTTTTGAAGAAAGAAAAACACCACCACAACCGGTAATGAAATCATCACGGAGCTTGCCATGAGCTCTCCGTATCGAATGCCGTACTGACCTATAAAATCGTTCACTCCGACAGGCAATGTCCGCATCTCCTGAGTGGTGGTGAACGACAGGGCAAACAGAAACTCCTGCCAGGTGACGATCAGGATGTAAACGCTGGTGGCAATCACGCCGGGTCGGCATAAAGGCAGTACGATTTCTAAGAAAGTGCGCAGCGGTTTGGCTCCGTCCATTGCGGCAGCTTCATCCAGAACGGAAGGGATGTTTTCCATAAACCCTTTTAACATCCAGGTGGCAACCGGAAGGGTGATGGTGATGTAAGCGATAACGAGCGAAAGCCGAGTATTCAACAATCCGGCGTCGTCCATCATTTTGTAAATGGGAATGATGATGGCACTGGATGGGAACATCTGTGACACCAGAATTAACCCCAGAAACACAGCCATGATTCGAAGCTGAAAACGTGTGAAGGCATAGGCAGCCATTAGGGCGAGGCTGGTAGAGATGAGAAGTGTACTCATGGAAATGATCACACTGTTCAGAAAGTACTGGCGGAATTCAGGGCGGAAAGCGTTGCTGTAGTTTTCCAGTGTCGGGCTGTCTGGCCAGAGCTTGGCAGGAATGGCAAATGCTTCTGTAGAGGGCTTAAGGGAGACCGACACCATCCAGAATATGGGAAGTAAAATGACCAGCGCCAAGGTTAACTGGCATCCAAGTAGGGCGATTCGCTTGGTATTCATCGGCTCTCCCTCCTTTGCAACCAGAAGTAGAGAGTCAGTAAGACCACGAGAATCAGAATCGACATCACACCGTAAGTGGCGGCTTCACCGAACCGGAATTGACCAAAGCCCAGTTCGAATATCTTGGTTGGGAAAATGTGGGTGGTGTCTTTGGGGCCGCCACGAGTCAGCACCCAGACCATATCAAAGTAGTTAAAAGTCAGAATGGCGGTGAGAAGCAGGTTAATCGCCATGACGTGTTTGACCGCAGGAATGATGATTTCAAATAGGCGGCGAATCGGACCTGCACCATCCACGACGGAGGCTTCTATCTGTTCCTTATCGACGCTTTGCAATGCCGCAAGGTAAACGACGGTCGAGAAAGGGAACCCTTTCCATACAGCGGCAATCACTACGGCAAACATCGCTGTTTCAGGTGTGGCCAGCCAGGCGACGGCTTCGTCGATTAAGCTGCTTGAAAGGAACATCGAGTTAATCAGACCCAGTTGAGGGTCGTACATAAAGCGCCACAGGATGGCAGCGACAATTCCCGGTAATACCCAGGGTAAAAGCACCAGTGAGCGCATCAGCCCCTGCCCAGGTAGCTTTTCGTTCAGCAACAAGGCTGCAAGGAAACCAAACAGGTTTTGCAACAGGATGACCCCAAACGTCCATGCCAGAGAGTTCTGAATGATTTGCCAGAACTGATCTTGTGAAAGGAGCTTGGTATAAAGCTCAAAGCCAACAAATTCAGGTTCGGGGTTTATGAAAGAGGTGGTGTACAAGCTCTCGATAAACGTGCCAAACATTGGGTAGTACATCAGTATCCCGATCAGTGCGACCGCTGGTGCAATCATAGCGACCGGGAATACAAACTTCCGTTGGTACTTCATTACAACATCCGTGTCATCAGGCTGGCGACGAGGCGTCGCCAGCGTTTTCGTTACAACTGATTGATCTTGATGCATGCGGCATCCGCGGCTTTTTGAGCGGGCGTTCCATCAAACAAGTCCTGAATCATGGCCATTTGAATGTCCGCTACTTCCAGGTAGCGCGCAGAAAGCGGGCGAGGAGACGCGTTATTCAGATGCTCAATGATGACGTATGGCTTGCTGCGATTCTCACCGACAAAAGCTTGTGCAGCCTGAACGTTAGCAGGAAGCAGATCGACCACTTTGCCGTTGATGTCTTGCCTTGTCAGGAACTGAGCGAACTTCCATGCCGCTTCCTGATGCTTAGAACCACGGTAGACCACGAGATTCCAACCGCCATAGGTGCCCACGGCTTTCTTGCCTTTCGGGGCATGACCATTAAAGAAATCCCAGTCAATATTGGATTTTTGCAGAGTGGGTTGCTCTAGCGCAGGCCAGAACTCAATGGCAAGCGAACCGTTCAGGAAAAGCTCTCGCATGTCTCCGCTTGAGGCATTTAAAATTCCTTTTGGTGCGTATTGCGCAAGATCTTGCAAATACGCCAGTGCTTCAACTGCGGGTTGTTCGTTTAGCTTGCACTGCCCTGATTTGTCGAGAACCTGACCACCATTAGAGAAGATAAAGGAGTTTACGACGACGACCGTGTCTTCGCCTTTGTGACCAAATAAGCCAACGCCATATTGCCCTTTGGATTTATCGGTCAGGGCTTTGGCGGCGTTTTTCAGACCGCTCCAGGTCACAATGGATTCCGGCGCAATACCTGCTGACTTGAATAGCGCGTTATTGACGTAGCTGAACTGCCACACATCAACATTAAACGGGACGCCCCAAGTTTTATCTTTGTAGCGAACGGATGACCATGCTCCCGGAAAGAACTGCTCTGCTTTCATTGAGGCGGACTGCATCTTATTGTCGAGCGGGATAATGGCGCCAGCTTCGGCAAATGCTGCCAACCAGATCTGGTCGACTGTGGAAATGTCTGGCGCATTACCGCTTCGGACTGCCGTGAGGAGTCTTTGCTGGTATTCAGGGTAAGGCACAGTAGTGACTTCCACTTTGATACCCGGGTTTTCCTTTTCAAACAACGCCACAGAGGCTTTCTGGTATTCGCTCAGACCGGATTCGGTTTGCTGGTTATCCCAGAAGCGAATGGTAATATCTTCTGCCATAGCTGCGGGGGCAGACACCATCAGTCCAAAGCTGACAGCGGCACACAAGGTGTGCAGATGAGTGGTGAGACGCTTCATAAACTATCTCCTTGTTTTTTATGTTGCATCACTGCATGTGTCTTGTCGTCGGACTTAAGGTAGTCCTCGGCAAGGTGAACGCGTACACCATTCGCAGCCAGTTCTAATCGCTGAGCAGGAATAGTGCCTAAATCCGTCATCACGTCGGTAATGGTGTCTAATGGAGCAATAAGATAATTTTCTTCCGCTCCCATCTGGCTGGCTTCACCCAGAACAATGGTCTGGTGAGCTCGAAGCATGGCAGATTTCGCCACTTGAGAGCTGGCTTCATCGTTCATGCTGATACCAAATTTGGCAGAAATGCCATCGACCGACAGGAAGACTTTGTCGACACGCATCTGTTCAAGAACTGCGATGCATGCGGAACCGACAAGTGCGCTATGGTCGGTCTGAGTTTCTCCGCCAGTCAAGATGACGCGAAAATCATTGGCGTTGTTTTTTAGAAGTTGGAAAACAGCAAGAGAATTCGTCACAACTGTGTGATTTCCGCCTGCTTCTCGCAAAGCATTCGCAAGAGGAAGCGCAAAAGCACCGTGGTTGATAAAAACTTTGCTTTCACGAGTGAGGACTTGAATGGCCATCTGTGCAATGCGTTCGCGAGCGTGCTGAACTTCTTTGTGAAACTGAATTTCTGGCGGTTGGATCTCACAATGCAGTTCTAGCTGCTCACACTCCGCTTCAAGGCTCTTGGCTAATTTCCGATACCAACTGTGGTCAATGTAGTGTGGGACAAACATGACCCTAGCTTTCTTTCCTGCTCCCGAGTGTGGTGTGAAGTCCTTTCCTGCCATTTCATGAAGCGTTTTTTTCAATACCCAGTGATCATTCTGCCGGGTAAAGCGAGTGTGCACATCTTTCCCGGTCAGAATATCAAAGGGGGTTAGCACAGGCTGAGAGGGTTGCCCGGCAACCAGTTTTGCTGTGGTATGTGCTGCCATATAGCCAACCAATTCAGGATACAGGGCAACGCAGGCGTGGAGGCGATTTCCATAGGTCAGCTCATCAAGTAAATCGTCGCCTTCCAGTCCTACGGAATAGGCGTAGATATCACTATGACCTTTTGTCGCTTCCAGCCCTGCCAATATCGAATGATCATTTACACCAAACAGCACATTGATTTCAGGGTGAGTTGCAATGGCATCCTGAACCTGTCGCAACGCTGTGCGGTAGTGACCAAACCCATCGACTGACAGAGTGGTTGCCTCACCCAAATACTGCTGGTGGAATCCACGCAGGAAGCCTTTGGTTCTCTGCTGAGTGTTCGATAATTGAGTATGATTAATCAGCAATAGGTTGGCTTCATGTACCCCAGCGTCATTAAGCTCTCTTGCCGCAAAAGTACCAAGTTGATAACCCACTTCCAGATTGTCTGGTCCAATGTAGGTGCATTGAGAGTCGGGCGCAGACTCCGACAGGATAGGAAGCCCCTCTGCCAGCGCGCGCTGTTTAATGAGTTCCCCCCAGGGTTCATGAATAGGCGGAAGAATCAAAGCATCGACTTCACGAAGCCCAACTTCGTTTTGCTCTGTTTTGGGGAGGGTTGGTGTTTTTACGGCATGAACGGCGCCGTGTGATCGTTCTAGCTTTCCTCGTTTCGCCAGTCTGGCGACATCTCTACGGATAGTGACGTTCGCAACTTGGGGAAATTCCTGCACGAGCTGAGAAATCGTCACATTTCGACGGTTTTCCAGTACGTGTAAAATTGCCTGTTCGCGAAGTCGCTGATTCATGATTGGTGTATCAGTTGGTGAAACAATGACCACTATTATCTATGGCAAGTGCTTTAAATGATCAATTTATTCACCTTTAAATTACAAAATTATCACAAATGATCATTTGTGCTCAGTATTGATCGGAAAGAGTGACGTGATTCCTGAACTGGGCGTGGACGGTTTACGGGTTACGGAAGTAAAATAGTGAAATTGAAGCAATTAGCGCTATCTGGATTAAGTATGAAACAGTTCGACATCGCGGTTATTGGTGGTGGCATGGTGGGTGCTGCCGTTGCGGTTGGATTTGCCAGGCAAGGAAAACGAGTCGCCGTTGTGGAATATCAGCAACCTAAAGAGTTTGATGTAACCCAGCCAATGGACCTGCGAGTGTCTGCGATCTCTCAGGCATCGGTGAATTTTCTTGAAGATCTTGGTGCCTGGAAGCTCATTGAATCCATGCGTGCTTGCCCATACAAGCGGCTCGAAACCTGGGACATGCCAGATTGTCGAACCCGTTTTCATTCAGATAGTTTAAACATGGATCAGCTGGGCTTCATCGTCGAAAACAGACTGGTGCAGTTAGGTATTTGGAAGGTGATGGCAGGCATGGAGAACATCACATTGATGTGTCCTGAAGGGTTAGAGTCGGTTGAAGACCACTCTGACCATCGTATTGTCAAACTATCCAGTGGCGAATCGATTCAGGTTCAATGGGTGGTCGGTGCCGATGGGGCAAATTCTAAAGTCAGAGATCTTGCTAAAATCGGTGTGACAGCTTGGGATTACCGCCAGCACTGTATGCTGGTCAATGTTAAAACCGCTAAACCTCAGCAGGATATTACCTGGCAGCAGTTCACTTCATCCGGTCCTCGCTCATTTTTGCCTTTAACCGGACATCAGGGTTCTGTCGTATGGTACGACTCTCCTGAAAAAATTCGCGCTTTGTTGGCAATGAACCATCAGCAACTCGCCGAAGCGATTATGACGTCGTTTCCAGCAGAGCTGGGTAAGATAGAAGTTGAGCAGGCTGGGGCGTTCCCTTTAACCCGTCGTCATGCGCAGTCTTATTTCCAGAAAGGATGTGTATTGGTGGGCGACGCAGCCCATACCATTAACCCGCTGGCGGGTCAGGGGGTGAATTTAGGATTTAAAGACGTAAAAGCACTTCTAGACTTTACGGCAGATCTCGGAATGACAGAGCAAGCGTTATCGGGCTACCAGTTAGAAAGAAAGCGTGACAATCTGCTGATGCAAACTGGGATGGACGTGTTTTACAAAGTGTTCAAAGAGACGTTTCCACCCCTTGCCTTTGCACGAAACGCAGCCCTGAAACTGGCAGAGCATTCAGGTCCGGTCAAGCAGCAGGTGCTGCGTTACGCATTAGGTCTTTAAAATGTAATACAGACGGGGTTGCCAGTCGAGATACTATACCCCGTTGCCTCTAGCTCACCAGATTCCGCATTTCGACGATAAGAAATCACATTGTTGGTGTCCTGATTGGCTGAAATGAGCCATTTCCCGTCTGCCGTAATATTGAAATCTCTCGGATTTAAACCACCAGAAGAGACGGTTTGTACTGTTGTTAAACTTGCATCGGATTCCACTTTTAAGCAAACAATTACGGATTGCTGCCTTCCGGAAACATAAACAAATTTCTCGTCAGGTGATAAACGGATTGCGGCGGCGGCTCCGCCTTCGTCATGTGGGGTAAAGGGGGCGATTTTAGAAACCAAAGACCACTGGTCAGTTTCTTCTTTTTTCAGTACCAGCACTTCCTCAGACAACTCACAAAGTACATAAGCGGTTTTCTCGTCCTTCGTGAGTACAAGGTGCCTTGGTCCACTACCCGGAGGGGTAGAAACATGCTGTGCGTTTGACTCGTCGATACCTGAAGGTGTCAGCGGATAAAAGCTCACACGGTCAATACCCAGATCGACGGTTACAAGCTCCGCCGTATGGTTAAGAAAACAGGCAAAGTGGGCGTGTGGACCTTCCTGCCTTTCAGCATTAGGACCCGTGCCGTGGTGTTGGATGGTATGAATCAGCTCTATCTTCCCTTCGTTATGAGAAAACAGAGAAAAGTTTCCGCTGCCATAGTTAGATGCAATGACGCGAGAACCATCGCTATTCATTGCAACATGGCAAGGATAATCACCCTGAATGGCTAAATGGTCGGTTAGTGTTAAATGCTCATCAATTCTTTCAAAAACCGTAATACCTGCGCCTTCACCAGAAGCAAATTCGTTGATGGAGAAAAGACGTTCATCAGCCAAAGTTAAATAGGCGGGGTTGGGGGAGTCAGAAAGCAACTCAAGGTTAAGAAGTTTACCTGTCTCGGTATTAAGCTCTACAACAGAGATGCCTTTTCCTTCTCCAGTCATTGCGCCAATAGACTGGGTGTAACTGCCAATTAAAATGAATTGAGTATTTGCCATGCTATGTTGCCTTCATAAGTTTTATGGCAACCATGATCCTAAGGGTTAATGGTGAAGCGCAATAGAAAGCTTTCTTGATGAGTAAAGAATGAGAATCAGACCAAAGAAACAGATAAATAAATGAGAAGTGATCCGTCAGAAAAGAGAAAACCCACCAAAAGGTGGGTTTCAGATAATGGTGCGGAAGGAGAGACTTGAACTCTCACACCTTGCGGCGCCAGAACCTAAATCTGGTGCGTCTACCAATTCCGCCACTTCCGCAACAAATTTTGTAGTCTTGACCAATAATTGGTGAATTAGTCAGACGTTGTAAATGGTGGCTACGACGGGATTCGAACCTGTGACCCCATCATTATGAGTGATGTGCTCTAACCAACTGAGCTACGTAGCCACTCTCTG
>NZ_AFWJ01000062.1 GCF_000222685.1 Vibrio nigripulchritudo ATCC 27043
ATTTAGTGTCAAACCTTTCACAACTTCATCAGTTGTAAAGGTCAGAGATTGCCCAGTCGGAAGATCGACATCAGATGCCTCGATCTGCCCGGTTACGCTTGCGTCTTCATTAACTTCAACGTTTTCAGCGGTTGCTGTTGGGTCGTCATTAACTGCTGCGACTTCAACATTGATAGTGATGGTATCTGAACCACCGTTTCCATCACTGACTACAACGGTAAAGCTGTCATTTCCGTTGTAGTTTTCATTCGGTGTGTAAGACCAGTTCCCATCTGCGTCAACAGTAACGGTTCCATTGGATGGATCTGTGCCTTTTGAAAACGTCAGGTCGTCTCCGTCAAGGTCCGAAGCGGTTAACTTACCTGACTTAGTAGTATCTTCGTTAACAGATACAGAAATTGAGTCACCAACAGGATCACCATTTTCATCGCCAATTACTGGATTATCATTGATGTTCTCACCAGTAACCGAGTCACTGCCTGCTGTGGACACATTACCTGACGAGTCTGTTACTGTCGCGTTTACTGTTAGTGTTTCATTTTGCTCGGGAACTGGGTAACTGACAGTGATAAATCCGACATCGATCTGTTCTTGATTGATGACAATATCTGGCTGCCCAGTCACTTTAAGAACGTCACCGACTTTCACACCTTCTGGTAGTGTGATTCGAACATCCACCGAACCGTCATTTTCATCAGATGTTAATATGCCATCATTGTTGGCATCATCAAGAATCTGAACGGTTGGTGCACCTGTTGGTGTATTGTCTTCTGTTACAACACTATCGTTGCCAGCTGTAGAGGTGTTACCTGCCTGGTCGGTAATAGTGGCTGTTATGTCAAGGGTTTCACCATCGGCTGGTCTGTCGTACTCCAAGGTGATTGAACCAGCGTTAATCATGTCTTGAGTGATGATCGTGTCAGGCTGTCCTGTCACTTTTAATACATCGCCAACTTCTGCATCGGACGGGATTTGAACAGTGACTGTTACCTGACCGTCTAATTCATCATCACTTAGCGTTCCATCGTTATTTGCATCTTCTGTGATGGTCACTGTTGGTGTAGACGGTGGTGTTGTATCTAAATCGAAAGTAACTGGTGCACTGGTAGAGGTTGAATCTCCGTTTGGCTTAAACACTTCAGATGTTACCGTGTAACTCCCATCTGTATTTAAATTTCCTGACGGAATAGTCACAACAATTGGAGAGGTTCCATCCCAGTCATCAGGAACGGGAACTTCAATGAAGACAGATTCACCAGTAGGTGTCGAAACTTCGACAAATATGGTGTCTTCGATCGTTGTACCTGCTGGCACTGTGATTAGTAGATCGACACCATCCTCTGCTTCTTCAGCATTAACAGAGTTCACCGCTTCGGGAATAGAAACAGAAGGAGCACCTTCTGGACCCGAATCGGTCGTGGCGGTTAGCAAGATTCGATAGGATTCTAGAAGTGTCAGGCTTTGGGTTCTGGACAGCCCCTGGCGTTCAAAGCTGCCTGTATCGAACGATGTTTCCGCAATGGATTGCGCACCAATACGCTCGATTTCACCGGATGTAGTTAAACTTGAACCCGATGAAGCGTCACCCGCAGCAGTTGCAAATTCGTCGTCCAACTGAGTTGGGTCTTCTCCGCCTTCTAAGGCTGCGAAAATTTCTTGAATATCTTCATCAAGCTCAAGTTGGTTGATGTCTTGATTATCGTCAACAATACCCGCTCGTGGTGCCGCACCGTCTTTGGAAGCACCGTCGGCTTCAAGAACGACTTCTCCGGGTAAAAGTGGGGTTCCTTTTGGAACAACTCGAATGTTTCCTTGCTGGTCAATAACAATCATTTGACCAACACCTGCGATCGCTGAAGATAAAAGAGACTGAATAGAATCCATGCTAACCTCTAATTTTTGTTTGCGTATTTCCGCCAGGATGAATAACGCATTAGATTTTTATTAGTTAAACTAATAATTTAACACCTATATGGAACTAACTCCACAAAAGCAAATGTTTGGAGCAATGTCTCATTCATTACTCTTTCAAGTTTATGAGCCAGCTCTCAAACTTAAGGTGTTTCAATTTTGCATCAATCGTAAATAGTTGTTTAAAAATTTAACTTAATGATTCAATGACCATTATTAAGAGTATTTTTCATACTGTTCCTAAAATAAGAACTGAATATCAATTTGCGAATCGAGCTAATTACAAAACTATTAGTTATCTGTATCGGTAACTTATTGATAAATTCTACTCATACTAAAGATTTATTTGATTGATATTCTCATTATTGAGAATAAATTCTCAATAATGGTTCATGGGAAACTCTGCTTTGATACTCATCAGAGTGAGTAAAACTCTCAATAGAGCTAACTCATTATTTCTTATTAGGATTTCTATTAACATCTTTTAATAATCGATTAATAAGAATATTTATCTGTAACCACACATTACTAATCTTTTTCAGGAGTATTTTGTCTGCTCTCTTTCCAAATTTTTATTCAACCTGATAATTAAGGCTGAGGATCTTGAGATCATAAAACGATCAATTCTCTAATACTTAAAGTATTAGAAAAGAACTAAAAATGAATTTATAAACAATCCATAAGGAAGGTATATTTTTGTTGGATGCCAGATAAATTAGTGCAGGTTTCAGGTTCGAAATAGTGAGTAATTGAAAGGGTTTCAATTACAGAGCAAACGTTTACGAGATGCATTTACAGCTTAATTTGGTTATCTCAATTGCAACCAAAAACGCAAGACTCAGCATGTGAAAACCAAGTCTTGCGCTTTTGCTATTTAAGGGGAATGAGTTTATTTATCAGTCCCATTTAAATGCATTGTTATTCATCAGTTCATTGACGATATCACTGGAAGTAGATGTCATCGATAAACCGTAGTCGGCAGCGTTACCAATTACGACGTCGATCGCTTGTGACATGCCACTTTCAGGTGTAACAACCAGTTCTAGTGTGGAACTGTCTGAAGATACAGTGGCGGAGATGTGCCCCAGCAAAGAAGACAGACTGTTGCCATCGACAGTATCTGGAAGGATGTCTCTTAAATCGAGTTTGTCACCTCCCGACAGTTCAAAGTCGGTAATTTGATCGTGGCTGGCTGCACTGTCAGTTTCACCCTTGTACCAAATGAACAAGTCGTTGCCTGCACCACCTGTGAGGATGTCATTCCCACTGCCACCAGCGATCAGGTCATCGCCGCCGTCACCGTCTAATATGTCGTTACCTGATAACCCAAAAAGACTATCAGCGGAGCTATCACCACTAATGGTATTGGCATTACTATCACCGATGTTGTCGCTTAATATCAAGCTTCCATTGTCCAACAAGCGCTCGATCTGCTCTTCCGGGGACAAACTGCCCGGGGAGGCATGAGACAACAGACTGCCTAAGCCAACACCTTCTAATTCGATGGTCTGAATGGTTCCAGAGCCGTTACTCACATTCAAGTAAGTATTTCCGGAAGATTCAGAAAGTGACAGGTTTGAAGTCAGCTCACTCAATCCAGAAACATTATCAGCTTCCACAATTGCGCTTATATCAAGTCTGTCATTGCTCACATCAAACTCTCGGATGATGTCGTGCCCTGCCGGAGTCCCCAGAGAGCCGGGCTGCCAGACAAAGGTATCTTGCGACGCCACTGCACTTCCTTTTGGATCCCCGTAGAAGATTTCATCGTCATCCGTTGCAATGAGAATGTCATTTCCAGTCGTAGGAGTGCCATCAAATAGCGAACCGTTAACCGTTACGGTTACCGTTTCAGTAGAAACAGCGCCGTGACTGTCTTCTACTTCAATGGTGAATGTTTCCGTCTTAGTGACGCCCGCCACCAAGTCTGCCGTATCTGGCTTACTCTCATCGATGCTGTAAGTCCATTGCCCAGACTGGTCGATGCTTAAGTTGCCATAAGTACCACTTGGGTTAGAAACCGACCAGGTCAGTGATGTGTTATTGGCATCTGGGTCAGTGGCGGTCAAACTACCAACTGCAGATGCTGTGAAGCCAAGCGTTGTCGTCCCTGCTACCACAACTGCCGTAACCTGAGGTGCGTCATTTCGCCCTGTTACGGTAATGGTTACATCCTGCTCTTTTGTCCCACCCTGACCGTCAGAAACCATAACGGTAAAGACTTCGTCTTCTGTCTGCCCCTGTCCAAGCGCGTTGCTGCCTGCAAGTGAGTTGTTAATGGTGTATTCCCACTCACCTGTCGACGCATTCAAACTCAGTTCGCCGTATTTTCCAGTATCAGAACCAACGATAGACCAGCTATGAGTATCCGAAAGGTCTTTATCCGACACATTCAGGTCTCCAGTGACAGATGCGGTTGCGTCTTGTGAAATCGACTCGGAAGTGTCGCCAGTAATACTTGGGGTATCATTTGAGCCAGTAACATCAATGGTCACCGTTTTGGTCACCGTATCCGTGCCATCAAACACAGAGATTTGGAAGGTATCCTGCTCAGTTTGACCAGCCGCCAGATTCTGAACCGCATCCGAGCCGTTATTCAGTGTGTAGGTCCAAACACCGTTCGAATCTACCGAAATGCTGCCATACGTTCCGACATCGCTGCCTGACACGCTCCATGTGTGAGTATCATTTTCATCAATGTCTGATACATCCAAATCTCCAGTCGCGGTGCTTGTTCCGTCCTCTGCAGTTGCTCCAGTAAGAGGACCAGTAACGACAGGAAGATCGTTGGTACCTTTTACTGTAATGGTGACAGTCTGCGTATCGCTGACATCATGCTGATCAGAGACTTTTATCTGATACTGAATTTCAATCTCTTCGCCTGCTCCCAATTTCTGGATATCTGCATGACTGTTTTCGAGATTGAAAGTCCATGCACCATTTTGGTCAATGTCCATGCTGCCATACGGAGAATTGTCGTTGAGTACTTCCCACGTATGGGTGTCTGGGGAATCCAACATATCCGGGTCGCCAGACTGCAGTTGCCCAGTTACAGTCGTTGTTGACTCTTCCTGTGCCTCTGCGTCCGTATCAGTTGCAAGATTGCCAAAAATGGAAGGCGCATCATTTTCACCGTTGATGGTGATGTTTACCGTTATGGTATCCGTACCACCGAATTTATCTGTAACCGTAATCTCTACCGTATCGGTGATTGAAGAACCTTTACCAAGGCTGTTTACGGTCGCGTTGTTACTGTCAACAACGTACTCCCAGGCACCTGTAGATGGGTTTACACTCAAAGTACCGTAAGAAGCAACCGTCGTTACGCTGTAAGTCGCGGTATCATTATCGTCGACATCTGCGGTCACCAATTGACCAGTTGCCGTTGTAACCGCCGTTTCTGCAACCACACCCGTTGAATCACCGGAAACAACAGGATCGTCATTGGTACCAGTAATGGTGACTGTGACTGTTTCTCTGGTGGTCACGCCAAAGCTATCGACCGCAGTAACAATAAAGGACTCAGTAATAGAACTGTCTGGTGACAGCTCTTCGATATGAGGCTGACCGTCGAACAAGTTGTATGTCCAGTTACCATCTGCATCAATTTCGAGCTTACCGTAAGTTCCTTGCAGCGCATTCGCTCCCTCTTTGGCGATAAAGCTCGCGCTATCATCGGTATTCGCTTCTACCGCATTCAGCTTGCCAGACGCTGCTATACCACTGTCTTCTTCGGCTGTACCTGTCGTTGCTCCCGTAATAACTGGAGCATCGTTTGAACCAGTAATCGTGATAGTGACGGTATCAGTAGATTCGAGTCCGTTGTCATCTTTAACAATGACGTCAAAAGTCTCTGTCAGAGTTTCTGTTTGACCTAGATTCTTAACCGTGTTGTTACTGCTATCTAACTGGTATTCATATTCACCCGTTATTGGGTTAAGAATCAGCTTACCGTAAGTGCCTTCCTCTTCATTTGAAGCGGTTTCATTTGGTAGGCGCCAAGTGTGTGTATCACCAACATCAGGATCTCCAGGATTCAAATCACCGGTAATTTTTCCATCAGAATCACTGTTCGCAATGCTGTTGGTTAACTCACCCGTAATATTTGGCGCATCGTTAGTACCGGTTATGTCAATTTCGACCTGAAGCTTGATGGGGTTTCCACTCGCATCAACCGTCGTTTTACCATACTGATCAACAACCACTACTTCGAATGTTTCAGTGAGCTTCGCACCTTCTTTCAGTTGGTTAACTGTAGGGTTAGCGCTGTTAAGGTTGTAAGTCCAGTTACCGGAAGAGTCCAGAGTTAATGTACCAAACTGACCTACACCACTTGGCAGATGCCAGGTACCCGTTCCGAGACCAGCTGGGGTAGTGAGCGTTCCGGAATCGGTAGTAACGGCATCTTCTTTAACAACAGCCGTTTCAATAACCGGGTTAGAAACTTCGACGTGATCAGCACTACCAACAACATCAATGGTGATGGTCTGGGTATCTGAATCGTTGGCTTCGCCAGAAGAATCCGTCACCTTAACTGTAAATGTTTCCTGCACCGTCTCACCCGGTTTGAGGTTTTGAACCGCAGGATCATTGTTGTTAAGTACATAATGCCACTTACCTGTAGCCGGATTGAGCTCAAGCGTACCGTACGTGCCTTCCAACTTATTATCTGGTTCTGCTGTACCGCCCGAATTAATCAGACTCCATGTGTGACTGTCTCCGGTATCAGGGTCAGTCACCGTCAGTTGTCCCGATTCTGCAGTTAGCGAATCCTCTGTAACTGAACCTGTAATGTCTCCACCAATATCAGGCTGATCATTCGTTGGACTGCCACCTCCGCCAACTGGTGGGAAGTTTGAACCTTGAACATTGATAACAATCGCGAATTTTTCTGACACACCACCATCAAGATCTTCCGCCCTGACATAAAATGTATCCGTTGCCGTGTCGTTCGGACCAGGCATCGATTTAGTGCTGTCTATCGTGTAGACCCATTCGCCTGTTGTCCCGTCGATGCTTAGAACACCGTATGTGCCATCACCACTTTCAACTGTCCAGGCTTTCACATCATCCAGTGAGTCTACATCCGTTGCCAGTACCATACCCTTAGCGGTTTCAGACTTAGTGACGGTTACCGTTCCGGCGTCATCACCAAAGACTTCTGGGATGTCATTCGTTCCTTTAACCGTAATTGCCAGGTCCTTGCTGACAATGGCGCCAAACTCGTCTTCACCAAGAATGGTGAAGGTTTCCACGTAAGTTTCTCCCTCACGCAATCCCTGAACCTGTGGCGAGTCATTATCGATGAGATATTCCCAGTTACCTGCCGCATCAATGGTGAGTGTGCCCAGATTGCCTGCAAAGGTAGAGGAAACAATTTTTGCGGAATCGACGGTATCGGTATCCGAACCACTAGCAACGTCTTTATCGATGTCGGTGATATTCAGTGCTCCGGTTAACGAAACACTTGAACCCGTGCCAGTATCTTCTTTATAAGTAGCTTCTGTATCACCTGAAATCACAGGTTCGTCGTTTGTACCAGCAATCGTAATAGTGAGCGGTTTGGAGACCATTTCACCTGCGTCGTCTTTAACAAACACGGTGAATGTCTCTGTCAGACTGGTTGTCGGAGACAATTCCTGAATCGCTGGTGAGTTTGGATCTTTAAGGGTATAGGTCCACTGCCCTGTTGACGGGTCGACAACAAGGTTGCCGTAAGTACCTTCGCCGGCAGGATGTGCACCAGAGATACCGAATTCAGCTCCATCATCTTTATCTGGGTCACCAGAATTCAATTGACCAGATACGGAGCTCGCACCATCTTCCGTTACGGTTTTGGAAAGTGCGCTTCCATTAAGCGTTGGCGCATCATTGGTACCCTCAATGGTAATGACAACCTGGGATTCACTCTGCTGACCGAAGCTGTCGGTCGCACGAACGGTGAAGGTATCCGTTGTTGTATCACCCTCATCAAGTTCATTTACCACGTTTGAGCCGTCATTGAGGGTAAAGGTCCATTTTCCATCGCTGTCTATAGACAATGTGCCATAGGTGCCACTTGGATCAACCACCATCCATGTGTGTGAATCATCTCCATCTGGATCGCCAGAACCCAGCGTTCCTGTTGTGGTATTCGGTGTGGTAGGTGTAGATGTACCAGCGAGTTCTTTTATGTCACCAGTATCATCACCAACAATACTTGGGTCTGAGTTTGTACCCACGACATTAATGACAATTTCTTTGGTTGCTGTACCACCATTGCCATCATCGACTTCGATGGTAAATTTGTCCTGTGCAACCTCACCAGCATCCAGCGCCTGCGTCGCAGGTTTGCCTGAATCCAGAACATACGTCCATTTCCCAGTATTAGGGTCTACCGAGAGTGAACCATAAGTGCCCGTTGGCGCAGTCACCGACCAAGTATGGGTATCAGATGTGTCCACGTCTAGTGCTGCCAACTGACCGTCTGTCTCTAATTGACCTGCCGTTGCTTCAATCACGGTACCAGAAACTTTACCGGTTATTTCCGGGTCATCGTTATTACCTTTAATAGTGATGACTAAGTTTTTCTCTGTTTTCTCACCATGACTGTCGGTTACGGTGACGCGATAGGTATCAGTAAGCGTTTCGCCCACCGCCAGTGCCTGAACCTGGCTATTGGTATTGGTCAGATCGTAGCTCCAACTGCCGTCAGAATTTACCGTTAGCTCACCAAATAAGCCTTGAGGGTTGAGCACTGCAAAGGTGTGAGAATCGTCCGCATCCGGATCGCCATCCAACAACTGACCTGTGGTCGTGGTTTGAGTATCCTCTGTTACCTCTCCCGCTAAATCGCCATCCAGTGCTGGAATGTCGTTGGTCCCTTCGATTGTGATGACCACTTTCTTGGTGGTTGATGCTCCATGGTTATCAGTCACTTTTACCCAGTATTCTTCGCGAACTCTGTCTCCTTCATCCAGATCATCGGCTTTATCGTTATCCAGAGTGAAGGTCCATTTTCCGTTCGCATCGAGAACAAATGTCCCCAGGCTATCTGGATGATACTGAGTGACCTCCCATTGATGGGTATCCGTTTTATCCACATCACTAGGTTTCAACTGTTTAGAAACCGAAAGCGTGCCATCCTCAGTAACGGTGCCAACGCGGGAACCGCCCAAACGCGGCACATCATTGGTTCCCGTCACTTCAATGGTAATCAGTTTGCTGTCTGTTCCGCCCTGACCATCGCTAACCGTGACGGTAAAGAAATCATGGGCTTTCTGACCTTCTGCCAGTTGCTGAACACGCTTACTGCTGTTGTTAAGGGTGTATGTCCAGTCACCATTAGCATCAATAGAAATGGAGCCGTATTTGCCCACACCACCATTACTCATGGTCCAGCTATGAACATCATTCAGGTCGACATCGGCAACGTCCATCGAGCCGGTCGCTGTCAACGTAGTATCTTCTTTCAACTGACCTAACTGTGTACCGGATATGGAAGGCTGGTCATTATCACCTTTGATAGTGATAACAACGTCTTGCGTTACAATTCCGTTGTAATCATCTTCTATCTGAACCGTAAAGGTATGCGTGACTTCCTGCCCTTCAGACAAAGTTTGTGCTGCGGAGTTATCGAGCACAAACTCCCATTCACCGGTGTCTTTGTCTATTGAGAACGAACCGTAAGTCTGAGTATCACTGCCAAGCAAAGTAAACTCAGCGTTGTCCGGTACATCTGGATCCTGTATTGCTAACGTGCCCGTTGCATTTTGTTTGGCGGCATTATCTTCTTCTACATCGCCAGTTGTTCCGCCTGTTACAGACGGCAGATCATTGCTACCAACCACTGAAATTTCGATGGTTTTAGAAACAGTTCCACCTTTGCCATCACTCAAGGTAACGGTAAAAGTTTCAGTTTCTTTCTGATTCTCGTGTAAGCTGTTTGATTTAACCGCATCCAAGACGTACTGCCAGTTACCATCATTATCTATGGTCAGGTTTCCGTATGTACCTGTTCCACCACCCGATACAACCCAGGTATGAGTGTCCAATGTGTCGACATCATCAAACGTAATAGCACCGGAAGCCGTGGTTTGAGAATCTTCAATCACGGTATCAGCGAACTTGCCGCCCGTGACCACTGGATCATCATTGGTTCCCGTTACAGTGACTGTCACTTCCTGAGTATCTGTCGCTGAACCATCACTGACTTGAACGGTAAAGGTTTCAGTCACAGTTTGCCCTTCGGCAAGCGACTGAACGGCACTCAGTGAGTTATTGATTTGATACGTCCACTGACCAGTGCCTGAATCTATCGAGAAGCTGCCGTAAGTCGGAGAGCCTGTCGTAACGTCTGTCCACACCATATCTTGGTTTGGATCGGTGTCGTTGTCTGGATCGGTTGCGACCAGCGTTCCTGTTGCAGTTGCACTTGCAGCAACGTCCTCTTTAACAGTGCCAGAAACCCCCGTAGTTTCATCTATCACCGGACCATCGTTAGTGCCTTCAATTACCACAGTAACAGTGGTAGGTGTGCCGTCTTCAGTTGTGACGTTGTAAGTTTCTTCTACTTTGTCGCCAACGTTCAATTCATCAAAGGCTTTGTTCGCAACAAACGTCCAGACACCATTGGCATTAATTGAGAATGTACCTATGGTTCCGTTAGTTGTGGACGCATTGAATCGATTGTCTGTGCCATCAACATCCGTGCTGGTCAGAGTACCGCCAGTGGTGAGCGCTGCATCTGTCTCTTGTAACGTTTTGGTCGCGCT
>NZ_AFWJ01000061.1 GCF_000222685.1 Vibrio nigripulchritudo ATCC 27043
CGGGCTTGATTGCCACTCAATTCAATGACCAGAACAAAGGTAAGTGGTTCATTGGTATCTGGCATGCTGAAATGAATCACTACATGTACGACAGTTCAAATGTGCTGGCGAACAAGGTTCATGCAACGAATGCAGAGCCTACCTATCAGCTGTCTCTTATCAAAGCGACGGACCCTACGCCTCCGGTAACAGATGCATGGAGTGCAACCAAAGTTTATAAGGAGGGTGATACGGTAACACACGCTGGCAAAACGTGGACTGCACAGTGGCATACCCGAGGTGAAGAACCTGGTACGACTGGTCAGTGGGGTGTCTGGAGATAATCTGAACAAACATCAAGAACCAACAAACGCCTCAAAGTGATTTGAGGCGTTTTTTTAACTGTTCGGTTCTTTTTCGAAGTAACTGTTCTACAGCGTTTTAGGTTCTGTATGGCATAAAAGGGGTGGTTAAGTTAAGGAGTCTTCCCATGAGCAAGCATACCGCCTCTCAAGAGATAAAATTGATTGTTGTCGCTATTGTATGTGCCCTGATGTTGGTATTCGGTCATCTGATACTGGCTAAGAGCTTTCTGGGTTTTGCCTGGGTTGAAACGGCAGCCGCTGTCATTCCACTCTTTATGGTTGTCATCTGCTATTTAGCCGTCAGAGCAGCCAGTAAGGCAGAAGACTCCGCTAACGAAACTTCCTGAATCAAAGCGTGTTAATACTTTAAAGAGGTGCATCAGTCAGGCACACAACCCCCATATCGCCTGTGCCTGAGTTGCGCCAATTTCAATTCTCTGTAAGTGAGTCTTGCCCCGGATAGGGGCTTTTTTCGTTTTCCTTCACAGTTCAATAAACGCACATGAGTTTTGCGAACTGTACCAAAGCTACAAAATTACACACTTTAGAAAAGACAAATGTTTGAAAGATCGTGTTAAACACTATATTTTGAGGCTGCATTTTAAGTTGCAAAGGAAAAACATGGACATTTTTAAGATCATTCAGGAGTCTTGGAATTACTATCGACGTCACTTGTATGCCATAACGCTCGTCATGCTGCCAGTGATATGCATTGTCGACTTGTTTAATGCAGTCATCCCTATTGACTTGAAAAATATAACTGCGCTTCAGGGCTCTCTTCTTACCCTTGCTCCTTTTGTTCTTCTTCCTTTGTATCAGGCTGCGATTGTGGTTCTTCTGAAATCGCGATATGACGGGGCAAACTTAACAACAGGACAGTGTTACCGTCACGGCAGTGATGCTTATGTCAGGCTACTGGTCATGTACATCGTTATGGGTATAGCGGTATTTTTCGGCTTTATGCTGCTGATCATTCCAGGAATCTATCTTATCGGACGATTCTGCCTAGCAGACTATTTCTGTGTGCTTGAAGAGAAATCGTACACTGAGTCATTAACTTTAAGCTGGAATGCGACCAAGCAATTCCAATGGCCAATTCTCGGTGGCTATTTGCTGGTGGCTCTGTTGCAGGCAATGCCGACTTATCTGTTGGGTTCTCTGGTTGGCATACTTGAGTTAGAAAATGCGGTTGTAGACTTTGTTATTGGAGCAATCAGCACTATTCTAATGGTCATGATCACAGCTTACACATTCCGTGTTTACTGCTTCCTGGAAGTTGATGAACCAAAGCAGGGTGAAGTGGTCTAAATTATTCCGTGACAAACCCATGAAATGGTTTCAAGGAAGTGACTCAAGACATGAAAGTTAAGATTATCACCGTAGCATCAGTTGTAATGTTGATCGCTGCATGCTCTGGTCCTCAGGCGTATTACGGCACTCGCAGTTCCCAACAGAATCAGTGCCAGAGTATTGCCGACAAGCTGGAATACGAGCAGTGCATGCAAGATTCAAAGATGAGTTATGAAGAATACCAGGAACGTATGAAAAACTGATCAGCACTATCGAGAGATAATTATGAAAAGCCATTGTGTGAAGCAATGGCTTTTTTTGGTTTCTTTCTCTCAGTTTTCATAATTTCTATAGGTATGTGCTGGATATTCTTCAGTGGCAGGGTAAGTTTGTAGGCATCTTTATATCAAGGAAGATTCATATGATCTATTTAGCGGAGTATCAGACCACTGTGTTGGTTGTGGGCTTAATGGGAGCGTTGATGTTTATTCAGCTTCTGATTGCGGATGTTGTCGGTATTATCAAAAAGCACAAACCCGGGCACACTATCGCGTCAAACCACGATGATGTCTTGTTTCGTGTTGCGCGTGCACATCTGAACACCAATGAAAGTATTGCCATTTTTATTCTTGTCACTCTGTTTGCTGTTTTAACTTCGGCATCCCCGTATTGGGTCAACTTGCTTGCCTCGATTTATTTTGGCTCTCGCGTGGCTCACATGTTCTGCTATTACCTCAATTTTAAAATTGCTCGCAGTGTGGTGTTCGCGGTAACAGCACTGAGTTTAGTAGGGCTGTTTGTTGTAGGTTTGATGGCGTTCTAGCCATTTCTTATAGATTCAATAGCGTCTTCACTGCTGCTTTTACCCCAATTTCCGGGCTACTCAGCACCGGAATTTGGGCAGCCAGGTCATTTGTTGCTCCTGCCATAGATGCCTGTGCCAGTACAATGACGTCATAGCCTGACTGCTGGTCCACAATTGCATTTCTTATCTTCGTTAAATACGCAGGCATATCGCCGGATTGGAAGTCTTCCCAAGCCTGTTCAATCAGATGATAGTGAATGTCCACCATCGACGATTGCGTATGCATTGAACTTTCCAGCAACTGCCTGGTGGGCGGTAACGTACTTTCTAATGCCGCCAGAACCAGAATTTTTTGATGACCGACGGCAACATCTGCCATTGCCCGGTCGATTCTTCTAACATCTAACTTTTCTCTCGACGCCAGCTGTTCAGCGATGCTTCCCAGCGTAGAGCAAGTGCATATTGTGATTCTCGCGATACTGGCTAAATCGCGTAATATCTCTCCGGTGTTTGCAACTACAGAGTGATTCAATCCTTCTGACACGGCTTTACTTAACAGCTCAGGTTCAACTCGATGGATCTGGCGCAAGTCTGGTGCCATTTGGCTGGTAAGTTTGGTAAAAGTATCAACGTGAATCTTTGCGGTATGCAGAAACGCAATGTCGTATTCTTTCAATAGTTAAACCTCTTTGAAATTAAGGGTTTAGTTGGCATGCGTATTGTAAATATTTTTATTCAAAAAAGTACGAATGTTATGCCAAATTGCACATTTCTTATCATATAGGCATATCAACTCTTTTCAATCGGATTTGATTCGGGTAGTTTGAGCTTATCGGGAAAACTGATAGGGAAGTCAATGCAGGCACTTGAGCTGAAGATTCCTCCTCCAATCATCGCATTCACTTGCGCCATAAGTATGTGGATGTTGCCTGCTGCGAAAATATTCCAACAACACAATCTTGTGACATATCTGCTGTGTTTTCTATTGTTTACGCTTGGCATTTTGCTTGCCACTTCTGGCTTGATTGCCTTTAACAAAAGAAGACAACGTTCCATCCTACGCTGACAGAGAAAACGACCTCTCTGGTAACAACGGGCATATATCAGTACACAAGAAACCCTATGTATCTCGGAATGTTACTTGCGCTTTTGGGGCTAGGCATACTGTTCAATAACTGGCTTTCTTTTACGTTTTGCGCGGTGTTTGTTGCGTACATAACGAAATTTCAGATTCTGCCAGAAGAAAGGTTCCTGACAGAACTTTTTCCAGACTCCTATCCAGAATACCAAACGCAAGTCCGTCGTTGGATTTAACCAGGGGGTCAACAGACCCTGAACATTACGATAGATATGAAGAACGTTTTATTTTTTCTTGGGTTTGCTTTCTTTGTGATTCACGAGATTGACGCCATGATGCACCACGAGTGGTTGGTGATTCCGCTTACCGTCTGGATACCGCAGGATTATGCTATGACATTGTTTGTCGCGGCGCATATTCCTCTGTTTCTTGTGATGATGGTTATGTTACCGACGGAATTTCTGAGTAAGATCGAAAAACTTCAAACTGCGATGGCTACTTTTATTGTCATTCATGGCATATTGCACTCCGCGTTTATGACTCATGAGCAATATGAGTTTGACTCTTTCTTGTCTAACCTGTGGATCTTTGGAGGAACTCTGGCAAGCGCCATCTTCCTGATTTTCCAGACGGGCAAGGGAAAAGTGCCGTCTGTGCCAGAGTAGTGTCGCTGCCTGAGCAATAAAAATAACTAGGTCAAAAGAACCTAATAAAAGACGCACTGTAATCCAATAGCAGATAAAGGATATCTCAGTGAAAAAAACCTCTTATGTAACTCCCAAGCAAGTGGTCGCCAACTACTGGAAAGCCATGGCAGAAAACGATTTTCATGATGTGGCGAAACGATGGTTGAGTGAAGATTTTGAATGTTCCTGGCCACAATCTAATGAACTCATTGTTGGGCAGGAGAACTTTGCCTCTATCAATAGTGAATACCCAGCAGAGGGCAAATGGACGTTTCAGGTAAACAGCCTGATTGAAGAAGGCACTCAGGTTGTCAGCGATGTCACCGTTTCTGACGGTAAAGTCGTTGGTCGAGCCATTACGTTCCATACAGTATTCAATGGCAGAATCACTAAGCAGACCGAATTTTGGCCAGACGACTACCCGGCACCTGAATGGCGCAAGAACTGGGTAAAGCCGCTGGAAGAAATCGCGGTTTAGTGAAATAAATTCCTACACATTTCGTTCTTTATAAGCATGATTCGGGCGCAAGTTCGAATCATGTTTTATTTTGTATGTACCCGTCTTGTAGGCTGGGTAGGTCAGTGGAACTAAAGAGAACGTAATGTGAGAAGAAAAGTGAAGTATTGGGGATGGTTGCTGGGTCTTGTTTTGATTGTGGTTGTAGCCAGTGCCCAAATGCGTCATAGCGACGTGCCTGTTTCCGTGCCCGAATCGCTTGGCGTGACCAGTGTTACTTCACCACAGACACAGGTTCAGATTCTTTTTATTCATGGTTCTCCCGGTTCCAAAGAAGGCTATTCTGCTTATCTTGAGCACCCGGATCTCCGTAAAAGTGCGGACTTAGTGTCCATTGACAGGCTCGGGTATGGCGAATCTGACCCACTGCCAGAACCATCTATCTTAAAGCAAGCTCAGGCCATTCTTCCTTTTTTATCCAAAGACAAAGCGAATATATTAGTTGGACACTCTCTGGGGGGACCAATTGCTCTTCAGTTAGGGCTTATTGCACCTAACCAGGTTAGTGGGATGGTGTTTGTCGCTCCTGCGTTTGATCCGGAACTGGAACACCCCAAATGGTACAACCGCATTGCAGATACTTTGCTGGCAAAGTGGGTGTTACCTACAGAATGGAATCAGTCCAACGTAGAAATGATGTCACTGTCTAAGGAACTGGAACTCTTGGCATCCCGTGATTGGTCTGTCCTAACTATGCCCATCAATATTGTCCATGGTGTTGAGGACGATATTGCCGATCCCGGCAACTCTGTATTCGCCATCAATAAACTTCCTAACCAGTCTGTTAAGCTCATTCAGCCACCAGATGAGGGGCACTTTGTACTGTGGCAAAACGTCCCACTCGTGGTCGAGAGTATTCATCAGGTCATCAGTTCTTTGTCTAACGAATAACCTTATCAACGAAAGCGTGAGTTTTGCGATGTTTCATAAGTGAGACTATTTTGCCACTGGTCTTACTAAGAGTATGATATTTATAAAATAAAAAGCTCAGTAAATTCATGTTAAACATGAATATAAAACCAGTCACATAACCAGGTTTCACGTGTTGAAATACTCGGTGGAAGGCGAATTAATCTATGAACAGATTGAAATGTCTCCAGCGAGGTACTCAGGTTTACGCTCTTGCTCTATTTTCTGAGCAGCTTCCTTTGCCAAATTACGCTCTTGAGATCGTCCCTTCCAATTTCTTTCCCTTTTTGCCCCACGGGCTTCTTTACTGAAGAACAAAAAATGAATAATGACAGACAGGCAATCGACACGCTGCGTGGCTTCGCGTGTATTTTACTTGTGGCATACCATGTAGTTGGTAATACACCTTTTAATGGATTAAGGCTTGAAGAGGGCGTATATCGAGAAGTGAATGATCTCCTCGGCTACGTCAGGATGCCCATCTTTACATTTTTATCGGGCTTGGTTTACGCCTATCGCCCGTTTAATGGCGATTATCGAAAGTTTTTCTCCGGAAAAACGAGACGATTACTTTTCCCAATGCTGGTTGTAGGAACGTCCTTTGCGGTTTTGCAATCATTCACCCCTGGTGCGAATGCTGAGCAATACAATTGGTCAACGCTGCATGTTTTACCTGTGGCACATTTTTGGTTTGTAGAGGCGCTATTCATCATATTTGCGTTCGTAGCGATATTTGAAGCATTGAAATTCCTGAGTAATCCACTGTTGTTTTCGGCTGTTTTTGGATTGGCGACCTTTGTGTATACCTCTAGCTTTGATGTGCCGTATTTTGCTTTGTCTGGTGCTGTTTACTTATTTCCATTCTTCTTGCTCGGTGTAGCGATACACAGGTTTAACTTGATTCGGTATCTTTCGGTTTGGCACGGTTGGATGTTATTGATCTTGGTTTCGGCATCGCTCATGCTGAACGCGCTTGGCTACCTTTATGTGCACGACAAGCGATCTGTCTATGGGTTATTGGTAGGAGCTGTATTTTGTATTGGTGCACTGTCTGTTCGCGGAAGGAGCCAGTGGCTTGCCAGAATAGGTGCGTATTCTTACTCAATTTATCTTTTCCATGTTTTCTTTACTGCGGTTTTTCGAATCATCCTCACCAAAGTTGGTGTTGAGAATACTCACCTGCTTTTTGCTGTTTCATTGCTAGCCGGAATCATAGGACCAATTGTTGCCGAAAGATTGTTGCTAGGCACCAACATCACCCGAGTGCTCTGTTTAGGAAAAGCTCCGACAAAAATCGAAAATCTTTGGTTCTCTAAACGCTTTAAGAAAGACAGAGAGCTCACAACAGTGAGTGATGTGTAAATCGCATGTAGGCAAGATATTGGGCAAAGTTCAGGTTCAAGCTTTGCCTTTTTCTATTCGACATCCAGGCAAAATTCTGATGTTATCGTCTGAAATTGAGATGTTCGCAATATGCTCCGGAGTTACCGTGAGTTATGCTAACTGATTGAAAAATAGGAACTGTCGGGTTGGTGTCGGCTTGATGTCGTTCCATGTCAGGTCGAAATCCGGCTAAAGTAAGTTGCATCAACAAGGCGTTGCTATGAATTTGAAAGCTCTTAGAACCGACCGAGGGTGGTCTCAAGAACAACTCTCTCAGATGAGCGGATTAAGTGTCAGAACCATTCAGAGAATAGAACAGGGGAGCAAACCCGGAATGGAGTCACTCAAATCTTTAGCCGCAGTGTTTGAAGTTGATATTCATACTTTGCAGCAGGAGACACCAATGACCAATACAGAAAGCCTGAGTAACGAAAACATTGTCATTTCAACAGAAGAGAAAGACGCAGCTAAAAAAGTAAAACGATTGAAAAAGTTTTACTCAAGCCTGCTGAGCTATGTGGCAACGATAGGCTTCTTGTTCATCATCAACCTCATCACCAGTCCAGGTTATATTTGGACGATTTGGGTCGCGTTAGGCTGGGGATTAAGTATTGCATTGCAAGCGGTGAAGGTATTCGAGGTATTCAGCTTTTTCGATGACGACTGGGAGAAAAGAGAAATCGAAAAGAGAATGAAGAAATAAAAAAGGGAAGCCGAGGCTTCCCTTCTTGTTGTCTGGCGTAAGCTAATTAAGCGCTTTGAGTCTTCGCTTCAGCGGCTTTCTCGTCTTCATCAATCAAAGAGTCAACGATAACAGCACAAGCTGCGTCACCAGTGATGTTCAGCGCAGTACGAATCATGTCAAAAACACGATCCAGTGCGAATAGCAGTGGAAGACCTTCAATTGGAATCCCAGCCGCAAGAAGTACCGCTACAACAAGGAACGAAGGACCAGGAACACCTGCCTGACCTACCGCACCAAGAGTCGCAGTCACGATAATTGCAGCGTAAGCGCCAAGGCTTAAATCTACGTTGAACAGCTGAGCAAAGAAAATCGCTACCAGACCGTAGTAGATTGCGTTACCACTCATGTTGATGGTCGCACCCAATGGAAGTGCGAAAGACGCTGTTGAGTTACGCACTTTAAGCTCGTGCTCAACGGTATCCAGAGTAACAGGCAGTGTCGCCATTGAAGATGCAGTAGAAAGCGCGACAGCTTGAGGCTTTTTCATCGCAGAGATGAATTTCTTAGCAGATGTTTTAGTGAATACGTGTACCAGAGCAGGGTAAACCACGAAACCAAAGATAAGAATGGCTGCCACGTAAACGAAGAAGAGCTTAATCACAACGGTAAGGGCACTGAAGCCAAAAGTACCGACTGCGTCTGCCATCAGACCAAAGACACCAATTGGCGCAATCTTCATCACGCAGTTGATCATCCAGACCATTGCGTCAACGATGGCATTAACACCATTGATTAGTGGAGCACGACGCTCTTTTTCCAGCTTAGATACGGCAATCCCGAAGAAAAGACAGAATACCAGAATCTGAAGAATGTTCGCTTCATTCAGAGATTGGAAAACGTTGGTAGGGATCATGCCAATAACGGTTGCCCAGAACGTTGGCAACTCACCTTTTGATGCGTACTGGTTTGAGAACATGCCTTCAACACCAGATACATCTACACCGATACCCGGCTCGAAAATCTCACCCATTGCCAGTGCCAGCGTCACTGCCAGTGCTGACGTAACTGCAAAGAACCCTAGGGTAAAGATGCCCACTTTCCCTGCTGAGTGACTATCACCAAGACCTGCTGCACCAGAAATCAGCGCCACTGCCACCAGTGGGATCACTAGCATCTTGATCAATGCGATGAAGATTGAACCCAACGGCGCAAACATAGATGCTGAATTGCCCATCAAAGCACCCGCTAAGGTACCAAGAATCATAGCAATAACGACTTGAACACCGATATTGCCTAATAAACCCTTACTCTTTAACACTTCCATAACCTCTGTGCTATAAATATCGTCAAACCTAGATATTGCATCTGATATGTTAAAAAATATCGGATGAAAATCTGGTTTGGTCTTTTACACCGAATTGGAAATGCGATCAATATAACGCAGACTAATAAGTAAGAAAAAATTCATATTTGATGGTTTTTTGAATAACTATTCATGCCAAACGTTTGCTTTTGATATGAGTTAGGTTGTTTATTCGGTTGAAAAGTGGGGCAAGAGATCGCGTTAAACAGGGGAAGAGAAAAACGCAACATTAAGGTAAATGTTGCGTTTATGTTGTTATTTTTGAGTGGCAGCTTTCATCGGAGAGATAAATTCTGACAGGGCTGCCAGCATAGCGTTTTCATCTGCAATGTTAGCTTCAATAATTTTCACCACCGCAGAGCCAGAAATCGCGCCTGCAGCGCCTGCTTCCAAAGCTTTCTTAACTTGCTCAGGCTCCGAGATGCCGAAACCTAATAATGCAGGTGGCGCGTCAAACTGGTTTAACTTATCCAGCATATCGCCCACAGGCATGTTAGCTTTGGTTTCTGCGCCTGTTACACCAGCACGTGAAAGTAGGTAAGTGTAACCTCCACCGAGCTCTGAGACCTGCTTTAAGGTGTCGTCTGACGCTGTTGGCGGGGCAATAAAGATTGGATGAATACCGTGCTTGTGCGCGGCTTCTACAAATTCCTGACTTTCATTGGTTGGCACATCTGCAATCAGCACCGAATCAATCCCTGCGTTGGCACAGCGCTCGTAAAAGCTGTCGATGCCATTGGCATACACAAGGTTTGCGTACATCAACAAACCTATAGGCAGTTCAGGGTTGTCCTGACGAATTTTTGCGATGCTGTCAAAGCAGATATCTGGTGTAGTACCTGAATCTAGAGCACGAATGTTTGCCCCCTGAATTGTCGGACCATCCGCCAGTGGATCAGAGAATGGAATCCCTAGCTCTAATGCGTCTGCACCTGCATCCACTAAGGTTTGCATGATTCTCAAAGATTGTGCCGGGTTAGGATCGCCTACCGTAACAAAGGGAACGAATGCACCCTGATTTTTTCCCGCCAGACGGGCGAACATAGCTTGATAACGATCCATTACAGCGCTCCTTTCTTCTCTAAAATATCGTGTACTGTGAAGATATCTTTGTCGCCACGCCCAGACAGGTTAACAACTAGGAGTTGCTCTTTTTCTGGGTTCTCTTTTGCCAGTTTCAGGGCATAAGCCAGTGCGTGAGAAGATTCCAGAGCAGGAATGATGCCCTCGTTGCGCGCCAGTTCCTGGAAAGCATCCAGAGCTTCATCGTCGGTGATAGAGACATACTCAGCACGACCCGTAGCGTTCAAGTGCGCGTGCTGAGGCCCGACAGAAGGGAAGTCCAGACCAGCAGAGACGGAATAAGACTCTTCGACCTGTCCATAAGTATCTTGCATCAGAGGGGCTTTCATTCCAAAGAAGATCCCCGTTTTACCGTGCTTTAATGGCGCTCCGTGTTGATCGGTATCGATACCTAAGCCTGCTGGCTCAACACCGATAAGAGCAACGTCGGTTTCATCAATGAAGTCTGCAAACATGCCGATGGCATTTGAACCGCCACCTACGCAGGCAATAACAGAATCGGGCAGACGACCTTCGCGAGCCAGAATCTGATTCTTAGTTTCTTCACCAATCATGCGCTGGAATTCACGAACGATGGTTGGGAAAGGGTGTGGACCTGCAGCAGTACCAAGAAGGTAGTGTGCGGTTTCGTAAGAGGCAGACCAGTCACGAAGCGCTT
>NZ_AFWJ01000060.1 GCF_000222685.1 Vibrio nigripulchritudo ATCC 27043
GAAGCAAGGGACAATTCACGGTTTACTGGGTGAAAACGGAGCAGGTAAAAGTACACTTGTGGGGCTGATTTCTGGTCAGAATACAGCAACATCGGGGAGCATTATTCTCAATGGGCTTCGTGTTGAGAATGCTGATGTACGGGAAATGGAAAAAGCGGGAGTGTTTCTTGTTACACAGGAACCGATGATTGTTGATCACTTGACCGCTGCCGAGAATCTGATGCTCGGTATATGGCCAAGCAACCACGGCCTCGTTCAATGGGGAAAACTGGAATCCGACGCACAGGAGATGTTGGAAGGCACAGGGATCGATCACAATACTCTGGCAGGTCAGCTAGACGCGGTTGCCCGAAGAAAACTGAATATACTTCGCGCCATGTTCAGTGGTGGCAAAGTCATTATTCTCGATGAACCTACGACCTCTTTGAGCGTTGAAGATCGTACTCACCTATTCGATTTTATGCGCCGCCTTAAACGTCAAGGAGTCACATTTATCTTTATTTCCCACTACAACGACGAAATCCTTTCTGTGTGTGATGCGGTTTCTGTGTTACGTGACGGAAAACTTACAGGCAGTTCCGAGCACGTTGACCAACTTAGCTCTGAAGATTTATCTGAACTCGTAGTCGGTCATAATCTTTCCCTGTTTCAACGAAAGCCACATAACTTCCAGCAATTGGACGAAGGTGTCAGTTTTAAAGGCATTCACAGTGATGGTGTTCACTTAGAGCACCTTCACATAGCAACTGGGGAAATTGTCGGGTTTACCGGGCTTCCCGGTTCGGGTGCGAAAGAAACCGCTCGCGCCATTTTCGGGCTTCAGCCTGCCAAAGGCTTCATCAAACTTGGAGCTGAAAGTGCCAGAGCTTTACCTCAAGACCCACACGATGCCTTTGATGCCGGTATCGCCTTTCTCTCTGACGACAGAAGGAAGGACGGCTTACTCGGACAAATGTCTATTGAGCAAAATATATCGCTCTCTTGCTTAACTCACCTCTCTCATTCTGGGTTTATCGACTCTGAACAAGAACACCGAATCTGCGAACAATACTTTGCATCCATGAACATAAAGGCTGCCAATTCAGAAGCACTTGTTGACACTTTGAGCGGTGGAAATCAACAAAAAGTATGTTTGGGAAGAGTACTCGCAACCAAGCCTAAACTTCTGATTCTGGATGAGCCCACACGAGGGATCGACATAGGTGTTAAGCAAGACGTGCTCAGAATTATAGATGAGCTGAGTGAATCCGGAGTTTGCGTGATTATCGTTTCGACTGATACGGACGAACTCGCACGAATTACTGATCGCGTTTGCGTTTTTGAGCAAGGCTCGATTCGACGTGAGTTGACTGGTAGTGAACTCACTAGTAACAGCCTGAGAGCCAAGGAGTAAGGTTATGGAAATGGAAGCCACAGCCAAAGAAGAGAAACCGACAAAGCAAATTTCTAGTAGCCCGTCAAAACTAGGCTGGGTGCTGCACAACGTAGTGTGGATATGGTTAATCGCGTTGGTAATTTTGTTTGGTGCATTTAATGAGTTTTTCTTCACGCTCTTTAATATGCAAAACATTATGGTACAGGCAACCGTATTGGGGATGCTTGGGCTAGCTATCGCCTTGCCACTTTTGGTTGCTGAGATCGATCTGTCCATCCCTGCCAATATGGGTTTTTCGTCCGCCATTGGCGCAATGGCTCACACACAAATGGGACTGCCATGGTGGATGGGCGTACTCGTTGGACTTATCACAGCGACCGCTATCGGATTCTTTAATGGACTATGCATAACAAGACTGAGAATGGTCTCTCTCATTCAAACTCTTTCAATGATGATCATCCTTCAAGGTGCCTTACTTGCTCTGACTCAGGGCAAAACAATCACCAACCTTCCTGATGGATATGTCTGGATTGGGCAAGCGACCTTCGCAGGCGGATGGCCAATCATGCCAATGGTGTTCGTTTTATCGCTAATTGCTATCGCAGTCTTGTTGCGTAAAAGCGTTCTCGGACGTTGTATCTATGCGGTCGGAGGGAATCCAGTAGCATCCAAAGCTGCGGGGATTCGAGTAGAACGTACCAAGATCATCACTTATACCTTCGCGGGGTTTCTCGCAGGTTTGGCTGGATTTCTTCTGGCATCGTGGCAAATGGCGATCACCTCAAACCAGGGTGAAAGCTTTCTTCTATACGCCATCGCTGCACCAATCATCGGCGGTGTAAGTGTATTTGGCGGCAGAGGAAATGTTGTTGGTGTATTGGGAGGAGTGTTGTTGCTGACGGTAATCCAAGTGGGTCTGGCGATCATCTCCGTCCCTTCTTTTTATGTCGGAATCATCGGAGGTGTCATGATTTTCATAGCCGTCGCGATAGATGCGATCAGAGTTCGCTATTTTGGCTGAGCCAATTAAAGCCCTTTCCTTAAAACACTAAGGAAAGGGCTAGAAAATTTCTTACTTCTGAGTTTTATTGCCTTCAACTTTTACAATCGAATCCGCGGTTAGCTCGTAGTAATAGGCATCTTTGTCGATGTTGAAAATTTCCCATTTATCATCAAAATCATGATGAGTTCCCGTAAATCTTATATTCACTTTGGCTCCATGATCGATGAATTCGATAATATCAACCACTTCTGGAGAATCATAACTGTCTTTGTCACCAGGGTTAATATTAAGCGTGTCTAAATATATGATATTCCTATCATTTAAGTTGTATACACGCACACCCCATGATTGATCGGCACCAATCTCAGCAATCAGAAGCTCATAGTTGCGCGTCTTAACAAAGTGCGGCTGGTAGAAATCAGCATCCCCAAAGTCAGTTTCAGTAAGTAGAACTTTGCCATCACGCTCAAACGTAGTAGTCATTTCCCAACCCGCACATACAGAAAGCCGAACCGAAGATCCGGGAATAACATACATATTTTTGCATTTTGGCTTGTCTGATGACCAAGATCCTTCGTTTTGAGAAAGCTCCTCAAGAGGTACTATTTGCAGCGAATTATTGGATTCAGAAAACCCACTAAAGCTCACGCTAAGCAAAAACAAACAAATTATGTATTTCATACCAACCCTATCTACCATCAGAAAGCCTATCTGAACCAGCGTGTTACACACCTACTTCACACCATGGAAATTCAAAATGGTTATCTTGTTTCTAACCAATATGCCACTTGTTACTTTTGGCAAACTAATTGAATCGGTATAACAAACCAATACCGCGTTACATATGTAGAGATACATGATCGGACATTTGCGAAGGACATCGCACTAGGATGGAAGTAACCCCAAAGTTTTTCTTTGGGGTTAACAAGGAGTTAACTATTAATCTTCGCTAGAAGTGCTTCAAATTCTGAGATTTTTTGACCAACCTGATCAATGCTTTGCTGCCAGAAAGCTTTCTCTTCTAGGTTCATACCCAAATGCTTGAGTACGACCTCTTCTGCTTTCATTCGACCCGTGTCGCGCAGTAACTCAACGTAATCTGGGTAGAAGCTTTCGCCTTTGATTTCGCGCTGGGCGTAGACCCCTTTACTGAACAGATAACCAAACAGGTACGGGTAGTTGTAGAAATTGACTTCGGGAATACTGAAGTGAAGCTTACTGGCCCAGAAATAAGTATCGGATTCTGGCATTACGCTACCGTACCAGTCTTTCCAGGTTGTATCCATTAGTTCACAAAGTTCATCGGCTGTGAGCTCTGATTCTTTGCGCTTAGCGTAAAACTCACGTTCGAATTCAAAACGTACTGGGATATTAAGCATAAACCCTTCACAGGCGAATAGTTCTTCCCATAGCATTTCCAGCTTGTCTAAATCACTTTCAGCCTTTTCTAACAAGGCATCACGTACGATGTTTTCCGCAAATACTGAAGCCGTCTCAGCAAGAGTCATTGGGTAGTAGGTTTCTGCTAACGGCATGTCCGTCATCACCCAGTTGTGGAAGGCATGACCAAGCTCGTGTGCAAGCGTGATCAAATCTTTCTGGCTACCGCTCCAAGTCATAAACACAAGTGGTGTTCGAGAGACTGGGAATTTATTACAATATGCCCCCTGACGTTTATTTGGTTTAGGTGCTGCGTCTATCCAACCATTATTTACCATAATGTCGACAAAATCAGCCATTTCAGGAGAAACAGACGTAAACGCGTCTTTGATGATCTGAATGCCTTCATCAAACTCGTAAACTTTGGTTTTACCATTGGTCAGAGATGGCATCGCAGCATTTACGTTCCACGGTTTTAAAGTTTCTCCTCCACGCACAATTGCCATCAGGCGAGCGGCTTTTTGAGACAGCTCTTTGTTGTCTCTTGCACTATCAATGAGTGCATTTAAGGTCTCTTCTGATATTCGGCTGTCGAACAGGCTTGGAGATAAGAAGTTAGATATTCCGCGCTTTTCCGCCTCAGTATGACGCCACCCTGCAAGGGCATTCACAATGGAAGCAAATGATTCACGATGCGTTTCCATGGCAGTCTGAATAGCTCGCCATGTTGGCTCGTGCTTGTCTACATTTCCACTGAACAACTCGCTTGACGCTTGGGAATACGCTAAAGCTTCCCTTTCACCATTTCCGTAATCCACATCTACTTTTAGAGTGCCGGTCAGGTTATCGTACATTCTTCCCCAAGCCAGTTTGCCATCAACTTCCAGAGCTGAAAGCAACTGCTCTTGCTCAACCGAGAGACGTTCAGAAGCTTTCTCCCTTAGCAGGCGAATTGCAAACTTCTGAGCTTGAATATCTGGCACTTCGCTTGCCAATACTTTTTCAATAACAGACTGTTCAGCAGTAGCCAGTTTATCGAGATATGGGCTGTATGCTTGTTGTAGGTTTGCATTTAATTTTGTAGCACGACCTATAAGTTGCTTGGCTGCAGCTAGTGTAGAGTCAACAGATGCGTAACAATTGGCAAATACCAGTATCGTCCTTAACGTTTTAATTGTGCTTTCATTAGTGACAATACCTTTCTGAAGTTGAGCTACAAGGGTACTTCCTTCGCCTAATCCTTGTTTTGAATGATAGTTAAGCTGATCGATACCTTGTTCAACAGTGTGAATGTCCTTTTCTATCTTGGCATCGTTAATACTTTGGTAGGCAACACTGAGGTCCCAGCTTGGAGCTGTCATTATTTTATTTCCTTATATTTGCGCCAATGCTCCTCACTTTAATAAAAACCTGATCACCCCGACTGAGTTCTATATGAGTGATGGATGCATTCGCGATGGATAACGTAGAGTAAAGTGCAGGGTTTCGCCAATCTAAACCCAATACGCTTGCCAGTATAATTCTGATCACTCCACCATGAGTGATGATGTGCGTATCTTCCTGACAAGTATGGATTAATGATTGCCATTTGGTGTCAACTCGCTGCTGAAAAGCTTCCAGTGTTTCGGCATTAGGCAGTGGATTAGATGCAGGATCTTGCCAAAACTTTTCCAGAAGATTCCATTGCTCGCTGAGCTGAGAAAAAGGACGACCATCTAAATCCCCAAACGACATTTCCTGAAATGCGCTCTCAACCACTAAATTTGGTGTCGAGTAACCCAGTTCAGAATGGGTTTTCCCTGACGATATCAGTTTAGCCAAATTCAAACAGCGGGATAACGGGGAACAAATGATAGATTTAAAAGTACCAAATTCCGATACCAGACTCTGAGCGATCTGAGCCTGTATTTTATCGTTAACTTTCGCGTCGGTTATGCCGTTAAGAGCGGGGTCCCCCTCGACTTTTCCATGACGAATCAGGTAGATATTGTACGTGTCATAACTCATTGCGAACCCTTTAACACCAAAGGCAAGCCTGCCGCAACAAATGTGACATCGTCACTTATTTTTGCCACTTTCTGATTCATCCACCCTGCGTTATCCACAAATAGCCGGGTCACTCTTCCTATTGGAACGATTCCCATGCCCACTTCATTGGAAACAATGACAAGGTTCCCCTGACACTCTGATATGGCAACAAGCAGTTTGTCTATTTTGCCATTCACCTGATCTTGGTGAGCATTATCGCCTAATTCAAAAAGAACGTTGTTCAACCACAGTGTCAGACAGTCCACCAGCGCAGTATCTCCTGGATTTAATTGGCTGATCGCAGTTGGCAGTTCGGTGGGTGTTTCTATTAGCTCCCACCTAGCTCCACGTCGCTTTTGATGAATACCAATGCGTTCTGTCATTTCATCATCGAATGACGTTGCTGTGGCGATATAAATAAGCTTTTTACCAGACAAAACCTGCGAACTCGCCTGCTCTTCTGCGTAACTGGACTTTCCGCTTCTTGCCCCACCCAAAATCAGATGTGTTTTACCCATCAAAAATTACCCGTATTCAACAATGCCAGAACCACACAATAAAACAGCAATTCCATAAGTTGCTGACCAGCGCCAAGGCAGTCCCCCGTAAAACCGCCAAGGCGAGAGACCAACCAACGCTTAAAAGTAAATCGAAATGCTAGCGCGACTAATACTACTACCGCAGCAGCAAGTGGTGTTAACCACCATATAGAGAGCAAACCACAGCAAATGAGAAAAAGAAGCTCATAAGGTGATTGCTTTTGCGCAAGGGGTTTACTTTTACTCTGGTCAGAATCGGATACATATGGCGTATTAAATATGAGGGAAGCCGCGACAGTGCGGCTAAGCGTATATGCAGCGATCCAGATCCAAAATAACTCCGTTCGCACTGCAAGCTCTGAGAGTAATAGATACTTCCCAAGTAATGCCATGATAAGCGCACTGGCACCATACGTACCAATGCGGCTGTCTTTCATAATGGCTAAACGGCGCTCTGTTGTCATTCCACCGCCCACGCCGTCTGCCATATCCGTCAATCCATCTTCATGGAATGCACCTGTTAGCATCAGGCTTAAAATCATGGTAAGGAAGATAGCGATATCAGCAGAAAAAAGAGTAGACATCAGAAGATAAGAGAGAGCGCACAGAAAACCAAGTAACCCTCCGACAAGAGCGAAATATCGCCCTGCCCGGTTCATACGTTCTTCTGAATAAGGTGTGGAGGCTGGAATGGGAAGCCGAGAGAAAAAACTCAACGCAAGAAAGAAAAGCTCAGATTGAGTTTTTATCCAGTTCACACAGTTACTCCAGCACTTTGAAAGCTCGCCATGTCATTGTAGAAAGCTGCAGCTGCCAGCACCAACGGATACGCGAGAGCTGCACCCGTTCCTTCACCTAAGCGAAGACCAAGATCAATCATCGGCTTGGCTTGCAAAGCTTCGAGAACCAGACGGTGAGCATGTTCTTCCGAGCAATGAGCAAACAGCATTACGTCTCGAACTTTTGGTTCGATACGGATAGCAAGTAAACCAGCGACAGATACAATGAATCCATCGACCAAAACAGGAATGTTTTTCTCCTGAGCGGCAAGGAACGCTCCCACCATCTGAACGATTTCATACCCACCCACTTCCGATAGAATGTTGATAGGGTCATGCGAAACGCCGGAACGTTTACAGCGTGAAATGGCGTTCTGCACTAAGTCAATTTTCTTTTTAAGCTGCTCTTGAGTAATCCCGGTTCCAACCCCTACCGAATCTTCCGCTTCGATGCCAAGCGCCAAACTCAGAAGCGCAGACGCACTGCTGGTGTTGCCAATGCCCATTTCGCCAAACATCAGCATGTCCAGACCGTCTTCGGACAATTTATCAACTACCTTGCGCCCCAGTTGTATCCCTTTCTCAGCGGTGTCGCGAGACATGGCAGGCTGCTCGGCAAAATTTTCCGTACCGGAGCCAAGGCGTTGAACATGGTAGTGATTTTGTTGTGACTCTATCGGTGTGAGGATTCCGGTGTCGATAACCGAAAGAGCAATATTATTCAGCTTACAAAAGCAGTTAATTGCTGCCCCACCGGCTAAAAAGTTCTGAACCATCTGATAAGTCACTTCGCTTGGAGCGATGCTAACGCCTTCTCTCGCAATTCCATGATCGCCAGCAAACACCAACATATGTGGCTTGGAGAGTTCAATTTTGCTGGCGGGTTCAGATTTCCCCTGACTCTGAATTAACGCAAGGTGATGTGCAGTATCTTCTAAAAGACCAAGTGCCCCACGCGGCTTGGTTTTTTGGTCAATAACATCTTTTATATATTGAGAATGGGTCTGGTCTAACATTTTTTCTTCTTATTTTTACAACTTAGGCGAATCAGTCTAACCGCAAGATTCACCGTAGGCTATGCCGAATATCAAATATTTAAAGCAGCTCATACCAGAGCATTTATTGAACAAATTAGATGATTTAGTCAATTTGAAGGCAATGGACAATGGATTACTACCATTTTTTCGGCACACGCAGAAGAACGCCATGTGTTATCACTGAAATACAAATACTGTAGGAAATTGAAACCAATCATTAATCTCCGGCTTCTAAACCGTACTTCACAAGGATTTCCCAGTAAGTTCCATTCTTTTTAATTTCTTTAAGACCGATGTTGAAAGCTCGTAATATATTATTGGCATTGGGGTGTTTATTACTGATGGAAACATGAAGAGCATTGATGGAAAGCGCGTTCTTAGTGAAAGCAAACTGGTCAACATCCATTCCTGCATTGCGCATGATATGTTTGGCAACTAAAGGTTCTTCCAAAGTGAGGTCGATTCTTCCTGCTTCCAGCTTCTTCAGGTTTCCCAAAGTATCCACGACTGGGTGGCGCTCAAACAAAGGTGAGTTAGTAAACTCGTCTCCGTATCCATAACTACGTACAATTCCGACGACTTTTCCTTCCAGACTATTCATCCCGAAGTATTCAAACCCATCGCCCTTACGTTTGATAAATTTCACACTATTGTAGAAGTAAGGATGACTGTAACTAAGGTACTCAGTGCGTTCTTCGGTTAACCAGGTGGCGACCAAAATGTCGACCCGACTTCTTTTTACCTCATGAATAGCACGCGCAAAGGGCATCATTTTGAATCGAAGCATGTACCCCTGAGATTTCAGCGCCTCAGTCACAATATCGACTGCTATCCCTTTGTTCTCGCCACTCATTGCAAATGGTGCCCACTCATCCTGAACGCCAATAAGCTCTTTCATTTGCGTGGCGTTTCCCGCTGGCACTAACAATAACGACAGGAAAAGAAAAACCGTTTTAAAGAACATACTCAACCCCGTCTCATTTGCTTAGCCTGATTGCGCTTGAGTAAAGATCAGTTCACCAGAACCGACCCTTTCTATACACTAGTAACACGAGATTTCCGTATCAATACACTGATACACCAACTGCCCTCTTTATCATAAATAAGACAATACTCATCGTCGTTTTCATTCTTTATCGGCTCAGCACCATTTGTGATCTAACCCCTTGTAAACAAAGATTTCTCATTTTGAAAATAGCGATAATGAAACTCGTCACCTATTATCAAATTGACAAAATCTCTAAGTCTCAAATTGAGAAAAGGTCATAAAACCTTCTTATCTAACTGTATTTATTAGTAATTATTTTTGGCACACATCATGCTAACTCTAATAGCGTAACTTTCCCGATAGCAGGAGAAGCACCATGGAAATGCAAAGATCAGAACAGAGCCCTCAATTACTGACCCTTTCAGTTTTGGGTGATATGGATGCAATGGGTTGCAAGAGCCTTCAACCACAAATCGACAAAGTGATCTTTGAAGACACACATCATGAAGTCGAAATCGACCTATCGCAGGTTTCTTTTTTGGATTCATCCGGTGTTGGAGCCATCGTTTATCTCTACAAGCGTCTGGTGGAGAAAAAACGCGTCATGCGTATTGAAAACGCACACGGGCAGCCGCTTGAACTGATCACCCTACTCCGAATCAGCAACGCGATTCCAGTGAACAACAACAGCTGACAGACCAGACGGCACGTCGAGGCACGTCATTTTTTTCGGGAGGCTAGGCATGAGATTAATCTACTTATCACTAATCATTATCTCAGTAACAGGATGTACCAGTTTTGCACCAGAGGGTGAAGGCGGTTTAGCAGAGCACTACCCACAAGCCAGTTTTGCGGCGGTTATGCCGGATGAGCCTTTAGGTCCCGAGCATGGTTTACGCTTTGAATGGGAACTGGCAGCAAGACACTTAGACGTTCTTATTCTGGAACAAGCAGAATGGTGCTTCCCAGCGACGGTGCTTCATGCCAAGAACAACGAAGCCAGAATTGCCAGAGAACTTGAAGGCGGGCTTCATCACGATGCCGCAAACGACTTAATCATCCAGAGAAAGCTGCTTCGCCGTCTGGAAAATCAACTTGATTATGTGCTTTCTAAAGAGGAATGTGTGCCTCCGGGTAGCAATGAAAAAAGTCGAGTAGAAGTAAGCCTAGCGACGCGCTTGTACGATCTTCTGAATGCCGACAACCAATTCGCTTTCAACAGTTACGAACTCAATCCCAAATATGTTGGGCGTCTGGCGGAAGCTTCTCATCTTCTCAAAGAGCATCCTGAATTTAAGCTACTTGTTACCGGCCATGCGGATTCAGTAGGCGGAGAAGACTACAATTCAGATCTTGCTATGGAAAGAGCCAAGCAAGTGAAGCGATATCTCAGTATCTTCGGTCTGGCTCCTGAGAGAATTCATGTCGATTCTGTTGGCAAGTCCGATCCTCTATTCGAAGGAAACGAACCTCACGTAAGACTCACTAACCGCCGTGTAACGATTGAACTGCTTCAGGCGGATCAAATCCTGCCTGCGGAGGTGTCCAATGAATAGATCTCTGCTGTTCCTTATTTTAATGGTTTGTGCGTGCTTTTCAGCAGGCACATATGCCAAGGAAGAACGAGTCAATGTGGGCGATCTGATAAGCGTGATGCTTCCCGGTGAACCGACTTTGAAT
>NZ_AFWJ01000059.1 GCF_000222685.1 Vibrio nigripulchritudo ATCC 27043
GCCACTAGCTGATTTTCAGCGCGTGCTCTGCCTGTTTCATCAAACTGCTTCGAGTAGTCTTTACCTGCATTAATTCGAAACACTGGGGCACTGTGGCTACCACGGTCACCCTGCCTCCATGCAACATGCATAAGTGGTGTAAACGCAGCGTGTTTTTTTAATGCGTTGTACTGGGCGTTCAACTGGTAGCTAGAACGTGGTAGCAACGCAGCTCCTTTTAGTCTCATACCCTCAGAGTCCTGGAAAGAGAACGTACGTTCCAGATTAATTTCTGGGTTTTGATTTGGCCAGGATTCGTTAATGGTTTCAGGATCCACTGCTCGCTTGAAGAAAATGACTTCTATATCAAACTGTCGGGCTGCCAGTGATTCAAATGAAAACAGGCATAGCAGTAAGGGGATCAGTTTTTTCATTGTTGCTCCGTATAGAAAGAGCGGCGACTCACCGCTCTTTTGCTTAAAACACGCGTCCGGTAAGCGTACCAAATTCCTGATTAACTTGGCAGGCGATTCTCTGCAAACTGTTGAAGTAAGTCGTTAATAAAACGCACTCTTTCCCGACGATCGGTTAATGGTAGCGCAAACTTCAACTTGGTTGGACCTTCCAAGCCATATTTTTGCGGCGCCGATTGCAGCAATTTAACAAGAAACGCAGGGTTTATGTCAGCGGTAGGATAAAATTCTATAAATCCTCCTTTAGCATGTGCCTCGATTTTCTTGATATGCATAGTTCCGGCTTTTTGTTTGACCTCGCTGACCGCCAGTAAATTCTTAGCGGCATCAGGTAAGGTTCCAAAGCGATCAATAAGTTCCACTTTCATTTCTGCCAGTTCGTTTTCATTGCTGACGCTGGCAATGCGCTTGTACATAGAAAGACGCGTATTGATGTCTGGAATATAGTCGTCAGGGAGCAAGGCAGGCAATCTAAGCTCAACTTCTGTCTGGTCACGAAGCAGTTCATCGAGAGACGGCTCTTTCCCTTCTTTCAACGCTTCAACTGCTTGTTCTAGCATTTCCATATAGAGCGTAAAGCCAACAGACTGAATCTGACCACTTTGCTCATCACCTAGTAATTCACCTGCACCACGAATTTCCAGATCGTGAGTTGCCAGCGTGAAGCCAGCCCCCAGATCTTCCAGTGATGCAATCGCATCTAAACGTTTGATAGCGTCTTTAGTCATCGCTTTCGGGTGAGGTGTTAACAGGTAAGCGTATGCCTGATGATGAGAACGACCCACACGTCCACGTAACTGATGCAACTGAGCCAGACCAAGGTTGTCGGCTCTGTCCATAATGATGGTATTTGCGGTCGGGACATCGATGCCCGTTTCGATAATCGTGGTACACACCAGCAGGTTGAAACGTTGATGGTAGAAATCGTTCATGATGCGCTCAAGCTCTCGCTCGCGCATTTGACCATGTGCCACTGTTACACGGGCTTCCGGGATCAGTTTTTCCAGATCCGCCGCCACTTTTTCAATGGTTTCAACCTGATTATGTAGGAAGTAAACCTGTCCGCCACGCATGATTTCACGAAGTACCGCTTCACGGGTGACGCTGTCTTCGCTCTGACGGACAAAGGTTTTGATGGCTAAACGCCTTGCTGGTGGAGTCGCAATGATCGACAAATCACGCATTCCACTCATCGCCATATTCAGGGTTCGAGGAATCGGAGTGGCGGTAAGAGTGAGGATATCCACATCCGCACGCATGGCTTTCACTTTTTCTTTCTGACGAACGCCAAATCGGTGTTCTTCGTCTACGATGAGCAGACCAAGATCTTTGAATTTAATGTCATTTTGAAGCAGTTTGTGCGTTCCGATGATGATGTCGACTTTGCCTTCTTCCACATCCGCAAGAATTTGCTTCTGTTCTTTTGCCGATTTAAATCGAGAAAGAACCTCAACCCGAATCGGTAAGTTGGCAAAGCGATCTCGAAAGTTTTCAAAGTGCTGCTGGGCCAGTAGGGTGGTGGGAACCAAAACCGCGACCTGTTTGCTGTTGTCAGTGGCAACAAACGCGGCACGCATTGCTACTTCTGTTTTACCAAAGCCCACATCACCACAAACCAGTCTGTCCATTGCTTTTGGCTGACACATGTCTGAAAGCACCGCGTTGATCGCCATGGCTTGATCATCGGTTTCTTCAAAAGGAAAGGTAGATTTAAATGTCGCGTATTCTTCACGGTCCAGTTTGAATTTAAAACCTGGCTTGAGTTCGCGTTTTGCGTAAACATCGAGCAGCTCGGCTGCGACGTCACGAACTTTTTCAGCGGCTCTGCGTCTTGCTTTTGCCCAGGCTTCGCCACCGAGTTTGTGCAGTGGTGCGCTGTCTTCTGCGCCTCCAGAATAGCGGCTGATCAGGTTCAGTGAAGAAACGGGCACGTAAAGTTTGGCACCATCCTGGTATTCCAAGGTCACATATTCGGTGGGCATTCCACCTGCTTCTAATGTCTGAAGACCGGTGTATCGCCCAATACCATGATCTAGGTGAACGACTGGCTGACCGGGTTTTAGCTCGGCCAGATGACGAATCACCGTATCCGAATTAACGGCTTTTCGATCTTTTTTACGTCTTTGAATCACCCGATCGCCGAGCAAGTCGCTCTCACAGATCAGTGCTATTTGGGATGGTTCGTAAATAAAACCATGCTCCGCCGCGCCAAGAATCAGATTGATCTTGGTATCGGCAGCGAGAGCATCATTCAAACTCGTGCACTCTACAGGCTTGAGTTTGATTCGCTGAAGTAATTCTAATAATGCTTCGCGGCGACCTTCTGATTCAACTGAGAATACGATTTTCCCGCTGAACTGCTCTACAAACTGCCTCAATGCTGCCATTGGCTCTTTGTTCTGATGCTGAACATGCAAATCTGGCAGAGCTACAATCTTTTCGTTACTTCTTCCGCCTTTATTAGCGACTTCTTCTGCGCTTAACAGGCTTTGTGGAAGTGATTTGAAGTGTGAAAAGAGTTCGTCCTTCTTGAGCCACAGTAGTTCAGGCTCAAGTAGCGGGCGCAGTGGATCAACCTTGCGTTGGTCGAATCGGTAATCAACGTCGCCAAGGAAAGTGTCGATGGCATTTTCCAAATTGCCAACAGAGATGAGCAGCGTGTTATCAGGCAGATAGTCGAACAAGGTTTCTGTGTGCTCAAAGAAAAGAGGCTGCCAGTATTCAATACCTGCCGGCCAGGTTCCTTTGCTGATCTGCATATAGATGGATTCGGGTTCGCGTCTTGCTTCGAACTTTTGTCTCCAACGTCCGCGGAAGTCTTCAATAGCCTGATCTGTTGTTGGAAACTCGTGAGCAGGAAGCAGACGAATTTCCGGAATGTCGTCGATGGAACGCTGATTTTCCGGATCGAAGGTGCGGATGCTGTCAATTTCATCATCAAAGAAATCGATACGATAAGGATCGCTGCTGCCCATCGGGTACAAATCAATGATGGAGCCCCGACTGGCGTATTCACCCGGTCCGAACACTTGATCGACGTGTCGATAGCCCGACTTCTCCAGTTGCAGACGAAGTGCCTCCAGCGAATAGCGGTCTCCGTTTTTAACCATCAGGGTATGCTGCATCAAAAAGTCACGTGGTGACTGACGCTGAAGCAAGGTGCTTACCGGTATCACGGTAATGCCGTTACTTTGAGTTGGCAGCTGATACAGTGTTGAAATTCGATCAGAAATAATGTCCTGATGAGGAGAAAAGTTATCGTAAGGCAGAGTTTCCCAATCTGGGAACATATGCACGGGTTGTTGGGTAAACTGTTCAACTTCAGCCGTAAGCTTGAGCGCAAGCTGAGGATCGGGGACAATAAGGAGTGTGTGCCCACTGTGTTGCTCAGACAACTGAGCAATGGCAACAGATAAAGCCGAGCCTTTTAGATTACCGACGTGCTTTTTATCTCCCGCGCCGCCAGGCAGCGCCAGAGAAAGAAGATGTGAATTAGGCATAACGTTATTTACGATCGCGTTCCAATGAACGTTGTCTTAGTAATTTTTGTTGTTGGTGAAGCGCGGCTTTGATCAGCAAATCCTGATCTTCTTCGCGCAATAGAGTAAATGATATCGTGATTTTATAGGATTGGTCATCCCCTTCACACTCAGAAACTTTGCCGTAACAGTAAATGGCTGCGGCTGGAAATTCGAGAAAGATTTTTGTACGAACGGTTTGACCAATAGCAAGGGCGCTTTTCGCTGTGTAAGTAAACTGGCTGGCACCAAAGGAAGACGTAGTGTTGCTAAAAGCCGGATCATTCTGCTGAGAGAGCATATACGTAAGCAAAAGGTTCAACTTGCTGTTTTGGGTTTCCAGCAACTGGACCACGTGCGAAAGGTCGCTGCTTCTTAATTCCCCGATCGCTTTTTCAGTCACGCTATCCAGAGAACTGAACTCGGTAGCGACCAAAAATGGGGCAGGGATTTCAGTGACAAATTGCTCGTTATCCGGCAGCTCAAAATCGGATTCAAGCGGCTCGATATTAACGGTCAGTCCATGTTGAACGGTAAAATACTCTTGTTGGCTCATACTGCAATTCCCTTCTTTCTATTCTATTGATTATCGTCATGTAAGCGCATGAATCAAGAAATCTGCCGTTATATGTATTTTTTTCGTCATTTTAAGAGCCCAGCCTTAAGTAAAGACTACTAAATCAGTGGCTTTCTCGTTACATTACCGACCAGTGATTTATCAAGGTTCTTTCTATATGTTCCATCCCATATCGGTTTATATCGGATTGCGCTATTTACGCGGAAGGTCAGGAGATCGTTTTAGCCGGTTTGTCTCGTTCATGTCTACGGCGGGCATCACCATTGGTGTGATGGCTATGATAACCGTAACTTCTGTCATGAATGGATTTGAAGGGCAACTCAAAGGACGCATCCTTGGGGTGTTGCCTAATGCAGTCGTCAGTGAAGATTCGGGTAAAACCCAACTCAGCGCTGAGCTCCCTGAGTTTCTCTCTCAATACCCTACTTCCACAAAGCCAACCCCGATAGTTCGGTCTGAAGCGGTTATTCAAAGCCCGGTCCGATTAAACGCCGGAATGCTACTGGGCATCGACCCTACGCTAAATGATCCAGTGGGTAAACATCTGCTGGGTGGGAGCCTTCAAGCTTTGGAGGCAGGAAAGTACAGGGTCGTTCTGGGTCATACACTCGCCAGACAGCTTAAAGCGCGAGTGGGTGACAAAGTACGGATTATGGTAACTGGCGCGAGTCGATTCACACCATTAGGTCGCATACCAAGCCAGCGTAACTTTACCGTTGCAGGTGTGTTTAACACTGGTTCTGATATCGATTCACAGCTAATGGTGACCAATATACAAGATGCTTCAAGGTTACTGAGATACCCGAAAGGGACGGTATCCGGCTGGCGTTTGACGTTTGATGACCCGTTTGTTGTGTCAGAAATGGCAACAAAGCCGCTTCCTGAAAACTGGAAATGGAGCGACTGGCGCGAACAGCGAGGTGAGCTGTTTCAGGCAGTTAAAATGGAAAAAAACATGATGGGTCTTATGCTTGGGCTTATCGTTGGCGTCGCCGCGTTTAATATTATTTCGGCGCTGATAATGGTGGTCATGGAGAAACAGGCTGAAGTCGCCATCCTGAAAACTCAGGGGCTAACCAATTCTCAGGTTATGACGGTATTTGTGGTTCAGGGAGCAAGTAGCGGAGTGATTGGCTCGATTGTGGGTGGTCTGGTGGGCGTGTTGCTGGCTTCCAACATCAACAGCCTGTTGCAACTTTTCAACCTGAATTTGTTTGCAGTAGGAGGGAAGTTGCCTGTGCTTATTGACCCTACGCAAGTATTCATCATTATTTCTCTGGCGGTTGCTTTAAGTATCTTAGCAACGCTTTATCCATCCTACCGGGCTTCGTCCGTAAAACCAGCTGAGGCGCTTCGATATGAGTGATTTATTACTTTGTGATTCTGTTTGTAAAACCTATCGCGAAGGCAATTTTGAAACCGAAGTGTTAAAAGGTGTGAGTTTTTCCCTGAGGGCAGGAGAACTGGTTTCCATTGTTGGTTCTTCCGGCTCAGGAAAGAGCACGCTCTTGCATGTATTGGGTGCTCTCGATGAGCCGACGCAGGGGAAGGTTTCCTTTCAGTCAAAGGAATTGGCGGCACTGAATAGCAGTCAGCAAGCCAAGCTGCGAAATCAGGAAATAGGGTTTGTTTATCAGTTTCATCACCTTCTGGCGGACTTTACCGCATTAGAAAACGTTGCAATGCCGTTGATGATTGGTGGTCAAAGCCCGGCAAAAGCCAAAAGTGCGGCAAAAACATTACTTGCCAAGGTTGGATTAGAGCATCGTCTTGAACACCGACCAGCAGAGTTGTCTGGCGGTGAAAGACAGCGAGTAGCGATTGCACGCGCGTTGGTGAATGAGCCTTCCCTAGTGTTGGCTGATGAGCCTACGGGTAATCTGGACCACACCTCCGCTTTGGCGATTTACGATTTGATGCGAGAGCTGAATAAGGAGTCTGGTACGGCATTTTTGGTGGTGACTCACGACAACGAACTGGCAGACAAAATGGATCGCAAACTTCATATGCAAGATGGTTTGCTGGTGGATGAACATGAAGTGCGTTCAGCGCGATAAGGCGGAGAATCATGTTTTCACTTTCCTTACTATTAGGTAGCCGATTCAGCCGCGCCAAAAAACGCAACAAGCTGGTGTCCTTTATTTCTCTCTCTTCAACCATAGGTATTGCCGTTGGGGTGGCTGTTGTCTTGATTGGGCTTTCAGCGATGAATGGCTTTGAGCGAGAACTAGAAAATCGTGTGCTTTCAGTCATTGCTCATGGTGAATTTGAAGGTGCAAGAGGGCCAATCAAAAATTGGGAGCGAGTGGTAACCGACGCTGAGAAAAGCGACAAAGTGATTGCTGCAGCACCATACGTGAAATTGACGGGCCTAGCTGAAAAAGGCGCCATTCTGAAAGCGGTTGAAATTCGAGGCGTTGATACTGAGCTTGAAAAACGCGTGTCTAATCTGGTCGAATTTATCGACCAGGATGCTTGGGAAGAGTTTCAACCTGGGAATAACCAGGTCATCCTCGGAAAAGGCATTGCCGACCACTTGGGCGTGAAAGTAGGAGAGGGCATTACTCTGCTTATTCCTCAGGCAAACAATTCGCTGAAAGTACGTGCGCCCAAAAGAGTTCGATTAAATGTGATTGGTTTTCTTAGCCTTGGCGGTCAAATTGATCATGGTTTGGTGTTATTACCGTTAGCTGATGCTCAAACCTACGCCAACATAGGTGAAAGTGTCACGGGTGTTTCCATCAAGACCACAAACGTGTTTGAAGCTCAGTCCATTGTCCGAGAGGTAGGGGATACGTTGTCTGTGTCTGTATTCCTAAGAAGCTGGCAGCATAAATTCGGATTTCTGTATCGCGATATTCAGTTGGTTCGTACCATCATGTACCTTGTTATGGTGCTGGTAATAGGTGTAGCCTGCTTTAACATTGTGTCGACTTTGATGATGGCGGTAAAAGACAGGTTGTCGGAAATCGCTATTCTAAAAACCATGGGAGCGAGCGACGGTCTAATTCGCCGTACGTTCATATGGCAAGGCGTCTTTTCTGGTGTTACCGGAAGTTTGGCAGGAAGCATGCTTGGGTTGTTTGTTGCGAGTAATCTGACGACTCTGATAAAAGGTCTGGAATCGCTTGTAGGTCATCAATTCTTGTCTGGCGACATTTACTTTATTGATTTCTTGCCATCCGAAATTATTTGGCAAGACGTTGTCATTGTGTCCGGTACAGCCGTATTCTTGAGCTTACTCGCGACTTTGTACCCAGCATCACGAGCCAGCAATACCCACCCAGCAAGTGTATTAAGTGGTAAGTAACTTCTTTTCTAATAAACTGCTTTAAACGTAAAAGACCCCATAATTGGGGTCTTTTTGATCAATATGAGAAACAGCTCAGTTACATTGTGATTCCATATCACTCGTAAGCTATCGGCTCGCTCATTTTCATTCCATTTGAATTCTCTTATCTTCTCAAACGAAGGCGAAGCCCGCGTTTTTGCCAGCTTCTGACCACGGAATAGCGCCATAAACCGCGAATGCCGAAATAACCGAGCATGGCACTTGCGACACCACAGATGGCACAGCCGAGCAGAAACGGGGGACCGATGGTCGACATCTGTTCCACTATAAAGTCCCAAGACAGCTCGAAGTGGAATTTCTGAGGTGGGGTAGACATTACCAGTGCCCCGACCTTATATGCAAAGTAGAACAACACGGGCATGGTAATAGGGTTACTCACCCAGACCAGCGCAACAGAAAGAGGAAGATTGACCCCACACGCAATGGCTAAACCCGCAGCCATGATCATCTGGCTGGGAAGAGGAACAAAAGCCATGAATAAGCCAACGGCAAATGCGCCAGCAGCAGAGCGTCGGTTGAGACACCATAAGTTAGGGTTATAAAGGACGTTGCCAAATATTTTAAGTGCTTTTTGACGCTTGATTAAATCGTGATCGGGTAAGAAGCGTCGGATCATTTTTTTTGGCATAGGATATGAAGACTCACTTTTCTAACTGGACATTAATTTCATTCACGGCAGCAGTGGCTTCGTCTGCACTTTGGACGACCATGCCGGGTGCTTTCTGGCTTGTTCCCGCAATTATCCTATGCTTGCTTATCTGGAACAGGTCAGGTACTGCTTGCCTCAAAGGCGTATTGCTAGGATTGATAATTGTGGTTGTCCATTCCACCCTCTATCAATCACAGCAACGTGTGCTTTTTTCTGAGGGTCAGAATAGTACCATAACTGGCCGAATTGACAGCCTTTTTAAACAAATTAGCCATGGTTATGTAGCGACTTTTGTCGTCCATCAAATTAACGACCGGGAAATTCCCTATTTTCTTCAGCCTAAAGTGCGAATTGTGTGGTCTCAGACAGAAAATCGACCGGAAATTAATGATGAGCTGACTCTCGAAGTTGTTATTAAACCTGTCTATGGTCGTCTCAATGAGGCGGGGTTTGATCAGGAAAAACAGTTTGTTAGTGAAGGCTGGCACGGTAAGGCTGTTATCAATGCGGTTGTCATGCACCGAAAAATACCAAGTTTGCGGCAGCATCTGTTTGACCACAGCTTAATGTACACCTCTGGACTGGAATCACAGAGGTTTGTTATTGCATTAAGTTTTGGTGAACGCAGTTTTCTGAAGGCTTCAGATTGGGTCAATTTGCAACGCAGCGGCTTGCTTCATTTAATGGCTATTTCAGGTCTTCATATTGGTTTAGTCTTCGGTTTCGGCTGGGTTGTTGGTCGTTGCATCTCCATCTTTATTCCAGGAAGTTCGAAAGCCTGGAACCCTATCTGTATGGCGCTGCTTTTTGCTGTGGGATATGCAGCACTCGCCGGCTTTTCACTTCCAACTCAACGAGCGCTTTTGGCTTGCCTGAGCGTTTCTCTGATACAAGCATTAGGCGTGCATTTTGGACGCTGGAAGATTCTGCTCATAGTGTGCAGTGTGATACTCGCGCTAGAGCCATTTTCGGTGCTGACCGCCAGTTTCTGGTTATCCTTTGCTGCTGTGGTCGTGATCTTTTTGTTTCTGGGGCTACAGAAACGCCGAGCTTACTCTTGGGTTCATAAACTGCGGCTGCTTATCGGAATGCAGATTTGGTTGTTGGTGACGCTCATTCCCATATCTATGCTGTTCTTTTCCGGGTTCAGTTATTTGTCGCCACTCTACAACTTGGTATTTGTGCCTCTGGTTGGTTTTGTCACACTGCCTTTGATTTCTGTTGCACTTGCTTTTACGCCAATAAGCGAGCATTTCGCTTCTCTATTCTGGGGGTTAGCTGATAAATCTCTCGCTCCTGTTCTTTGGGTTTTGGATATAGGCTCGGCGGGTTGGATAAGTGTTTCCCCAATGTATACGGCGATAATCGTTGTTGGTCTGGTTCTAGCATTCATAAGTTATCTACTCAGAAGCTTAAATCCTATGTTGTTATTGCCTGTCGCATTACTCTGGTTATTCCCCAGCAAACCAGAGCCAAACTGGCAATTAGACGTATTGGATGTGGGGCATGGTCTTGCGATTTTGATTGAAAAAAATAACAAAGCTGTACTCTATGACACGGGTGTTGGTTGGCAAGGTGGCAGTTATGCGCAAAGTGTGGTGTATCCGATTCTTGTTAATCGTGGAATATCCAAACTGGATGGGCTGATTCTCAGCCATCTGGACTCTGATCATGCTGGTGGCAGGAAGTTCGTTGAAACTCACCTGCATCCCGAATGGTCACGCTCAAGCCAAAGCCTGCCTAACTATCAACCATGCATTAAAGGGGAGAACTGGAACTGGCAGGGTTTGAAATTTGAAGCACTTTGGCCACCCAAAATAGTGAATCGGGCATACAATCCCCATTCTTGTGTAATCAGAGTGAGTGATGGAAGTCATTCTGTTCTTTTGACCGGAGACATTGATGCTATCAGTGAATATTTGCTGGCGAATGAAGGGGCAAAGCTTAAGTCGGACGTCATAATTGTTCCTCATCATGGTTCCTCTACTTCATCCAAATCGAAGTTTGTCCAATACGTCAGCCCAGACCTCGCTATTGCTTCTCTTGCCAAAGGAAATCGCTGGAATCTTCCCGCTCCTGCAGTACTGAGCGCTTATAGCGAGGTTGGAGCAAAGTGGTTGGATACGGGAGAGCAAGGGCAAATATCTATCCTGTTTGATGAAAACCACTGGTATGTACAATCAGTTAGGCAAGAACAATCCGCTCGCTGGTATAGGCAGATCGTAAGGAAAGGAGTAGAATGAGCGGAATTTTTTGAAAAACAATTTTCTTATGTCGCAAGAATCCGATCAATCGACCTTTCAGACGTTTAAGCGCCTTTGGCCTTACATTTCAAACTACAAAATTGGCCTAGTCATAGCGGCGATAGCACTGGTTGTTAACGCCCTAAGTGACACTTATATGATTTCTCTGCTTAAACCTTTGCTAGACGAAGGCTTTGGCAGTGCAGATTCTG
>NZ_AFWJ01000058.1 GCF_000222685.1 Vibrio nigripulchritudo ATCC 27043
GGCAATCCATTCTTACCGCTCAAGAATGTCTGGAAAAAGAGCCTGCATTAGAACATATTGGCACAAACTTAGTGGGTGGGCTGTTTTCTGATATCGATGATATTGGAGATGCTGAGCAATATTGCCATTCCATGCTCGATTTATTAAGAAAGAATCACGCATTTGATGCGAAATTAGGGTGCGAAGTGCTGAGTATTCTTAGCGATGCAGACCTAGTCACCGGAGTCGAAACGCAATCTGAAAAAATGCTTGCAGATAAAGTCGTACTGGCTGCGGGGCATGGCTCTGGTCATCTTCTGAAGCCTTTGGGTATCTCCCTGCCCATCTACCCGGTACAGGGCTATAGCTTAACGTTTCCGGCTGTAGAAACGTCACCGAATGTCAGCATTACAGATATCGCCAATAAGTTTGTGATTGGACGAATTGGTGACAAAGTGCGTGTGGCAGGCTTTGCTGATTTTGTTACGAATACGCCACAGGGTACGAAAAGCAGGGTCGACGAGTTGCTTCGAACCTGTCGTGCAAGGTTCCCTAACGCAGCAGATTACACCAATGTTTTGGAAAGGTGGGAGGGCAGCAGACCTTGTACGCCTTCCAGCATGCCACTTATCGATAAGCTAAAGTTAGACAACCTATATGCCAATACTGGGCATGGAATGTACGGCTGGACGCTCGCTGCAGGTTCTGCTCGGTTGCTCGCTGATAGAATGACAGATGGTGAATTGTGGCAGCAGTATGGTGGTATTTCTTGTCAGGATCACTTTGCTTTTAGGAGAAAATGACACTGCCTTTTTAGTTCGGCGTCGAAAGACGCCGTTCTAATCATGAGTGATATCGTCTAGGTATAAGATGTGATTACGGGCGACTAATATTCAGCTTTCCATATTGGTACATCCAAGAACTCGCCTAAGCGCATCGCAGCGTCCTCAATGGCATCTTTTTTTGCATGATCCATCACGTTCAGACGTTCTCCATTGCGAAATATAAGATTGAGTTCATGGCTTACATATTTTCTCTCGCACCCCATTAACTCTCTAACGAGTTGAATGGCGTGAATGTCTTTAAGGTTTCCCTGTTCAGTCGGGTCGATCTTGTCATAGACATCCTGTTTGAACCCGAAGTAATACAAACCACAGCTTTTGTCGAAAATAACCTTTCGATTCCTTGTTAACGTTCGAAGACCAAATGCACTAAACATACCTCCCCAAACCAGTAGGAATGTGCTTAGCGTAGAGTCATCATTACTAGCCATTACAGTGAAACTACAAATAAGGGCAAATAATCCAGGAACGATGAAAGCGATACCGCGCAACGTTGCTGTCAGTGAGCGAGAGATCCTGACTTTATCAGGTTCTTCGAAAAGTGCCTGAGATTTATATCTGGTGCCTCCTGGAACAACTGGATCCCAACTAATTTTAGAAGCAATGGGATCTTTGGTATCTGCGAGTCTGACCTTTACTTTGTTTAATCTGATTTTCTTTATCTTACCCATCTTATTCTCATTTGAGTTCAATGCTAAAAATGGCATTAAGTGATTAAGTTTGTTGATGGGAAGTATTGTGTCATATGAAACCGGGTGTTATGGGCATAAAAATGCAAAGTGCCACGAATTATTAATAAAAATTAATGGGTTAGGTAGCCTAGATATAAATTGAAATGGGATAGGGCGGCTATTAACTAGATTTCATTCTCAAATGACGGTTAGACAAATTTGTTTTCGGCAAATCGGGTACTTCACGCTTTTCATGGATAAGGTGTCGGATAGCCAGAATCGGATGATAAAGCAGCATTCTGGGACCTGAATAACGCATGATGATTCGCATCTTTTCCTTTGGTTCAGGTTTGTAGCAATGGATAGGGCAGCAGTTACAAGTTGGTTTGTCTTCTCCGTAAGGGCAACGATCTAGCCGAGTCTCCGCATAGTTTTCTAACGAATGGCAGTCTGAACAGGGTTGAGTGTGATGCGCTTTGCAATAGATCTCAATCATTGCGGATACAGTCTTGAATTCTGTGTTCAGTTTGCCACGCAGAATATCGCTGCCTTTTTTCATCATTTTTCTCACACACGTTTTTACGTCAGTAAAATTGTATAGCGTTATAACGATGAAGCTCTTGATATTCTTCAATTGACTCAGTGATTATTGTGGGTTCAGCAGGTATACTCTGCCTGTTTTTAACTGGCTGGATGACAAATGAGCAACGAGCAAGAAGCAATAATGACTGATGAACATCTTCGTGAAGTGGTGGAAAACCAGATCGCAGATGGCGACCCTATTAAAGTGAAAGAAACCTTAATGCGCTTAATGATGACAGGGCACAGTCGTGAAGACGCCATTGATATGATCGCCTGTGCGCTCATGTTAGAAGTTTTTGGTGTGATGAAAAACGACGAGGCGTTCAATCTGAAAAGATACAAAGAGCATCTTGATGAACTGCCTCAAATGAGCTGGCTTGAAGACGAGTAATTGTACGAATATAAGTAACTCACTTCCCCTGATGCGTCACTCATCTGGTGGCGCATATTGAGCAATGTAGTGTTTGAGAGATTTGGTTTCACTCGTCGTAAATCTGGTCTCTAACACTTCCAGCTGAATAACCCTGTCGACCCGAAAATTGCGATAAGCCTCTCTGAGCTCACACCATGCAATCAGAGTCCATACCTTTCCCCAGAATATCTGTCCAAGAGGTTGGATCACTCTTTCGGAAACTGCGCCGTCTTCAGCCTGATACTTCATTTTTACCACTTGTTGCAACTTGGTGGCATTTCTAAGCATCTGACTTCTTGCCGCTGTTTCAGATTGAATGTGATAGTCCGGTACCAGCAATGGAAATTCTTCGACCTGTCGCTTGAGGTTGTCTGGCAGCACAGACATTATCTTTCGCGAGGCGGAACGACTTGCTTCGGCCAACTCCTTATCTGACCATGCTCTAACCATTCGCATGCCGAGTTCCAGTGCCATCATTTCTTGTTCATTGAACATAAGTGGAGGGAGGTGAGAGCCCGACTTCAGCAGATAGCCGACTCCCGCCTCTCCTTCAATGGGAACGCCAGACAAAATGAGTGACTGAATGTCGCGATAGATGGTTCTTTCACTTACCTCCATCACCTCGGCAAGATGTTTTGCTGTGACGGCGTAACGCTTGGAGCGAAGTAGTGTCAGTAGCTCGAACAGTCTCTCTGATTTGCTCATTTTATCCGTTCCCTTGAATTAGTTTGAACAGCCGGTATCCGACTTGATCAATTGGTGCTGCATGTTAACAGATTCCATCTGAATCTTAGAGGCATACTCCTGAGTTTCAGGAGCCGACATAAACTCTGCAGACGCAGCCTTTGCATTATCTAGGTTCTGCCAGTAAACCGTATCTGTCCAGACATCATTTTCCGGGTTGAAGCTCAGAGAACGGTATAGAAATCCTTCCATACGATTAAGAAAGCCAACAATTTTATCCGATGCCGCCAGAAGTTGATCCTCAGTTACTCCGTCTGCCACTTTGTAGTTAACCACTTCGATTACCTGTTCCATTGATTTATTCCTTTGTGAGTGTGTTCAGGAACAGAATAGAAAGTCACTCTGACAGAATGTGTCAGTAACAAAAAAATCAAATGAAAATAGAATGTTGCAATATTTATGTAAGATTACTGTCAGAGGAATGCAAACTAAACTCGGGCATAAAGTGTGATCTTTAGTGGATTTATCTGTATCAGAGACTGCAAACCGATTTAATCCAGAATTTGATGCAAATCAATAGTATATTCGCAATGCTATAAAATTTAGTTCTTGATACAAATTATCTCTGCCCTTGTTGCATAAAATTAACACATGTTTGCGAGTCATTTTTGAAATTGAATCTTTAATACGTGCCGAATTCGCGTCTCCAATCTATGGTTATTTTGCAACGCATTACAAGTTTTGATGCGTTTTGCAGTTTGATCTTTCTAATAGATTTTAAGGATAAAGAGATGAAACATTCGCACCACATTAATGAGAAAAAGGGTCTTTTCTCATTGAGCACGTTGGCTGCTTCTTGCATGTTGGCATTAAGCGCATTTTCAGCCCCAGTGGCAGCTACAACGGCAGTTGACCACGAAGCTTGTCGACCGGACGGTCTTCACCAAACTCCTGGTGTAACCGTTCCTTACTGTACTATTTATGACCAGGAAGGTCGTGAAAAAATGGGCGCCGATCACCCACGTCGTCTAATCGGTTACTTCACTAGCTGGCGAGCTGGTGACGACCCTCAAGCACAGTACCTTGTAAAAGATATTCCATGGGAGCAGTTGACCCACATTAACTACGCGTTTGTAAGTATTGGTGCAGATGGAAAAGTGAACATCGGTGATGTGAACGATCCTAACAACGCAGCAGTAGGTAAAACTTGGCCAGGTGTAGAAGTTGATCCAGCTCTAGGCTTTAAGGGTCACTTCGGTGCACTGGCGACAGCTAAGCAAAAACACGGCGTTAAAACACTGATCTCTATCGGTGGTTGGGCTGAGACTGGCGGTCACTTCGGTGCTGACGGTACGCGTGTCGCTGACGGTGGTTTCTACACCATGACAACCAACGCAGACGGTTCTATCAACCACGCTGGCATTGAAAAGTTTGCTGCGTCTGCTGTTGAAATGATGCGTAAGTACAAGTTTGATGGTCTGGATATCGACTACGAATACCCAACATCAATGGCTGGAGCGGGTAACCCAGATGACAAAGCGTTCATGGAACCTCGTCGTGCTTACCTATGGGCTTCTTACCAAGAGCTAATGAAAGTGCTTCGTCAGAAAGTTGACCAAGCTTCTGCTCAAGATGGTCATCACTACATGCTGACTATCGCGGCACCTTCATCAGGCTACCTACTACGTGGTATGGAAACATTCGACGTAACTAAGTACCTCGATTACGTAAACATCATGTCTTACGACTTGCACGGTGCCTGGAACGATCACGTAGGTCACAACGCCGCGCTTTATGACACAGGTAAAGACTCAGAGCTTGCTCAGTGGAATGTATACGGTACAGCTGCTTACGGTGGTATCGGCTACCTGAACACAGACTGGGCATACCACTACTTCCGCGGCTCAATGCCAGCTGGTCGTATCAACATCGGTGTTCCATACTACTCACGTGGTTGGCAGGGTGTTAACGGTGGTGAGAACGGTCTTTGGGGTCGTGCACCTCTTCCAAACCAAGCTGAGTGTCTTCCTGGCACTGGTGAAGGTGAGAAGAACAACTGTGGTTACGGTGCGACGGGTGTAGACAACATGTGGCACGATACCGATCCTAAGACCAAAAAAGAAATGGGTGCGGGTTCTAACCCAATCTGGCATGCGAAGAACCTTGAGAAAGGCATCTACGGTTCATACGCAGCAGCGTACAAGCTAGACCCTGTTAACAACCCTGACCACAAATTAGTGGGTAACTACGTTCGCCATTACGATAGTGTGGCAGTGGCACCTTGGCTATGGAACGCACAGAAGAGCGTATTCCTTTCTATCGAAGATAAAGACTCCATCAACGTGAAAGCGGACTACGTCATCGATAAAGAGATCGGCGGTATCATGTTCTGGGAGCTTGCAGGTGACTACAACTGTTACGTACTGGATGCAAACGGCAACCGTACAACAGTAGACGCATCAGAGCAGGCGTGTGCGACAGGCAATGGTGAGTACCACATGGGTAACACCATGACTAAAGCCATGTACGACAAGTTCCAAGTTGCAACACCTTACGGTAACAAGGTAGCGGTACTTCCAACTCCTGCTGAAGCAGTAGACATTGCAGTATCTGTTGGTGGCTTCAAAGTAGGTGACCAAAACTACCCAATCAACCCGAAAGTAACGTTCACTAACAACACAGGTACTGAACTACCTGGTGGTACTGAGTTCCAGTTTGATATCCCAGTGTCTGCTCCAGACAATGCGAAAGATCAGTCTGGTGGTGGTCTGAAAGTTATTGCTTCTGGTCACACTCGTGCGAACAACATTGGTGGTCTAGACGGACCAATGCACCGCGTATCGTTCTCTCTACCTAACTGGAAAGCACTACCAGCTGGCGGCACTTACGAGCTAGATATGGTTTACTACCTACCTATCTCTGGTCCTGCTAACTACTCAGTGAAAGTTAACGGTAAAGACTACGCGTTCAAGTTTGAGCATCCGAACCTACCTATCGGCGACCTGACTGGCGGTGGTCCTGGTGGTCCAGGTGATGGTACTTGTGATACTACTGGTATCAACGTTTACCCTAACTGGCCTCAAACTGACTGGGCGGGTAACCCAAGCCACGCTACAGGTGGTGACCAAATGGTTCACAACAACGTTGTTTACAAAGCCAACTGGTACACTTCATCTGTTCCAGGAAGTGACAGTAGCTGGACTAAAGTGTGTGCCGTGAAATAAGTAGACACTGATTCCACAAAATAAAAATGCGAGTGCTTTTGCACTCGCATTTTTTATATTCAATTAAACTCGCTTTTGGCACTTTATAGAACTTGTAAAGGTATATATGCATTCCAATGCCCTGATTTACGACTATGATTAAAAAACATACATATTTGGTCAGCAAACTTCAGGCTTTAAATAAGGATAAAAAGTGATAGTCAGACGAGCAGAGAGAAAAGACAAAGAAGACTGGGCGAAACTACGAAATGCCCTGTGGCCTGATGAACTTTCAGCACACAAATTGGATATCGAGTCATTTTTTGATTTGTCGAGTGTTCATATTGTCGAAGTCTTTGTTCTTGATAATGAAAATGATGAGGTAGTTGGCTTTATTGAACTCAATATCCGCAGCCATGCAGAAGGCATTGATGCCCGCGGTGTACCTTATGTAGAAGGGTGGTTTATTGATTCAGAATATCGCGGTAAGGGTTTCGGTAAACTGCTGTTGCGTCAAGCTGAAAGTTGGGCACAGCGTCAAGGCTATCAGTGGCTGGCCAGCGATTCTGACATCAACAACCATGCGAGCATTGCTTGTCATAAAGCTGTTGGCTTTACTGAAATGGCGAGAAATGTTTGCTTTGCGAAGAACCTGAGACTGCATCAGGAATTGAAAGACTGATTCACGCGAGCTGACGGCTAGCTCGTCAGTTTGCTGTACTGCTCGCTGTTAATCACCCGATTTCTGCCGTGTTCTTTGGCAAAGTACAGATATTCATCAGCGGAGTTGATGGCCATTTCCAGTGGGTTATTCAACATATTGTCGGTAAGCGTCACCACACCAAGGCTAACCGTTAAACGGATATTCTGGGTTCCGTTAGTGACCACCATATTTTCAATACCTTCCCGGATCCGTTCGGCGACATCATTCGCCAGTTCGAGTGTGGCATTGGGAAGGGCAACAGCGAATTCTTCCCCACCTAAGCGACCCAGAATGTCGGTATCCCTTGTTACTTCACTGATCTTCTCAACCACAGAAATTAACACCTCATCACCAGCGGCGTGACCATAGGTGTCATTGATTTTCTTGAAGAAATCGATATCCAGAATGATTAGGGAAAGTGGTGACTTCATATGCTGGCAGGTACCGATGGCACGTTCAGTAAAGTCGTTGAAACTGCGCCGGTTATAAGCACCAGTGAGTGGATCGGTAGCCGCAAGAATTCGTAACTGCTTTTCCAACTGCTTGCGTTCGCTGATGTCGGAAATGGACATAATAAGCAATAGCTGGTCTTCGAACATCAATGTGCTCAGCGCGATTTCTGCCTGCATGTATTCATCAGAAGGGAGGGTAAGAACGATATCCAGTCGACGGTTATACTCCTCTTCCTGATTCTGTAAAACATCGTTGATGTTCGCTTGTAAAGTAAGATGATGCTTGCTGGACACCAGTTCTGAAGGGTTCAGCCCAAGAAACTCACGCTTGGGCTTATCAAAGACATGGCTGATGTATTGATTGACCATGATGATTTCTTGGTTGGGGTTACAAATCACAATACCCATAGGTGCGGCATTCACCAAGCCCTGCAACTGTTTCTGTGCTTTTTGTATCTGTTCAAGGCGCTGTTTTTGCAGCATTTCAAGCTGTTTGCTGAGTGAAATGTCGCGCAATACCAGCAACCAGCGATTATGGCTGATCGCTGTTAGTCTGGCTTTTACTTGATATTGGGTCTGGTTGGCATACAGGTTAAGTTCTGCAACGTACTTGTCTTTGGTCTGATAATTTTTCAGAAAGTTGGCTAACTCAGGAGAACTTTTTACTATGCTGACTTCTTCCAGTTCTTTAAAGTTTTCCTCAGAAGAGATAAAGGAAGAAGGGAAGTTTCCGGGTCTGATATCACGCACCAAACCTTCCTTGTCTATCCAAAAGCTCATATCTGGTAACGCATCCAGAATGAGGCTGAGTGTGTTGTTTCGTTTCGTGAGTTCTGTGCAACTTAAATCGAGTGAACGTTCGGTAATGGTCAGCTGTTCTGCCATCGACTGATAGCCCTGATTGACCAGTTCAATGAATTTCTGAAGCTGTTTTGCATCTAAGGTGTCTCCTTTTTCAGGGACACCGTCTGGGAAAGCTTTGCGCAGTTGGCGTTTCAGCAGTCTATGCATATCAGGATTCCGAAAACGCAGTGATGGTCATCGTCTGATTGTGCAGTTCGGAAGGAAAATTTTTGTCATAGGGGGCAATCTCTCCATAGGAATAGAAACCGCATAGAAGAGTCTGGTCACCGAGCTCTTCGTTTACGACTTCGATTTCGTCTTCCACCAACTGCTTGAGCAGCAGCTTTCTTCCAACACAACTGATAAGAATGGCGAACTGAGGGCTGCCGTCTAAATGGTCACGGCATACTTCGGCAGCGTCCTGCGCTCCGTCTATCAAGGAATCGACGTTTGCCCTCATGAGCATTGCTGTTGCTCCTCTTGGTACATTACCCGCGAAGGTGATAGAACCTGTGGTTTCATCAATACCTAATAAGGTTCGAACCAGCTTAGTGGATTTAGTTGGTTCAGTAATCTCAAGTGGGAACCTTAATCCGCTAGCGGGCAGCTCGCAAGCAAGTTCGCCGAGGTAACTTTTGTAGATATCCAGAGCGTTTTCGTCATCCAGTTCGTAAAGCACATTGTCTTCAGAATGAGTAATCTTTCTCTGCAATCCGAATGAGCTCCAGCCCCCCCGAGAACCATAGCTGACCGAGATTGCATCTCCGTAAAAGCCCACCGCCACCACCTGTTTCTCTTCCACTTCGTCCTGATAAAGCACCAAGGTTTTTTCGAATGCCTCGTTGTCGCCAGCCAGACCACCGGTCACTTTAATATGGTCTGGCACTGCGCATTCGAACCCTTCGGTAAGCTGGCAGCCGTTTACGTGTAAACCGTCACTCAAAACCAGAATGTGTTTCAGGTTGTCGGTTTCCATCAACTGCTTCGCCATTTGGATTCCGACATCTTTTTGATCGGCATGTTCATCGGTGATGCGTAACCTCAGCATTCGGATAGGTGTTTTTTCGAAACAGACAAAAGTGGCGACAAGAGCATTTTCGTGCACCTGAAGACCAGAGACTTCACCAGCGGTTGTGCACCCTGTAAGCAAGGTATTCGGCATCGCTTCGCGTAAACGTTTTATCGCTTCCTGGCTGGAATCCAATGAGCCAAAAAGCAAAGCGAGCGTGTTTTCGCTGTCCAGAGCTTTTATATCCTCCAGACCTTTCCATTGCTCGCCTGTCCAAACCGACTGTAACGTTTTCATTGCGAATGCCTTTCGTTGTTTGTTGTTTCTATTAAAGTTAGTTTGTTTTGGTGCGAAATCAAGCAACGAGGGCGATACAATGTGATTGAATTTCAATTAGTTAACAAATTACATTTTAGTAACTATTTGTATTCTATCTATTTGTAATTACAAGGTTTATGTCTGTTAGTACAAGTGTATTTGATTTATTCCTCAAAAAACTTGCCTGAAAACTAAAGTGAATGAGCTTTTTTGGAAATGATTTTCTTCTAATTTTGAACCAGGTGGTCAGTCCACCACTGGCGTGGTGACCGCTGGCTTACGCTTAAACTGAGCCATCATGACACCTGATATTACAAACAAACCGCCGATTAAATGAAACAGTTGAATGGTTTCATCCAGAAGCGCTGCGGCTAAGGCGACAGCAAGGACAGGAAGTAAATTTAGGAACATCGCAGACGTATCGGCGCCGAGAACGTCAATTGCTTTCACCCAAAGCCATGGGGCAATCACAGAAGCACCAAACCCTGCATACGCGATAAGTGGTAATGCTTCGTCAACGGGTGTCAGGTTTTCACTACTGAGCCAGAGAGGCGCCAGCATAGCGACGGCAAGTACTCCCTGAAGGTAAATGAACTGCAAATTACCGAAGGGCATTTTCCACTTTTTAACCAGCACGCAGTAAAGGGCGTAAACTATAGCCGCAAGAACCATAAGTAAGTCGCCTTCAGTGATGGCTTGCTGGAATATAAAGAGTACATCTCCTTGCCCCAGCATAAATGCCAGACCAAACAGGGAGATCGCTGCACCCACGACACTAAGAAAAGAGACTTTTTTCCTCAGCAAAGGAACGCTCAGGAAGATGCTAATCAAAGGAACAAGTGAGGTAATCAATGCCATGTTAGACACTGAGGTTGTCTGCGCGGCATAGTAGCCAAGTGACTGATTGAGAACCATCCCAAGAAGCGCCAAAACAAGAAGTTTGGGTATATAGGGCAGAATGATTTTTCTTTTTGCCAGAGTGTATCTCAAGCAAAAAGGCGAAAGAATAAGAACCGCGAGCAACCAGCGATAGAAGCTCATGGCGCTTGGCTCGACGATATCTGCCGACATTTTATTTACGATGGCATTACCACTCCATATAAGAACGGTAAAGAATGGAAACAAGTGATACATGTGAACTCCATCGCAATAAGTGACTGGTTTGTCAGTATCTCAGGTCTGTATAATAATACATATCCCTAAAAAGACAGTGTTGCTGTGTGATAAGACAAATGCGTGGACAACTTAATACCAATATTCATCCTGCTATCTCGTTCGATGAATTGCCCTCAGACGTCTACATGAACTTCGACGCGTTCAATTCCAATACGGTCACGCGTGAACATGCTCATATTTGGG
>NZ_AFWJ01000057.1 GCF_000222685.1 Vibrio nigripulchritudo ATCC 27043
AAAGCCACGATAAGTGGCTTTTGTTTTATCTGGAATTAAAATATTAATTCATATTTGAAATAGCCCAAGTTAGAAAAGCTTTTCTATCGTCTTGAGACGCTTGATTAAACAGCTGCTGTAGCGTTTCCAAGTCGGTAGTCGTCGCCTTTTTTACAGAGACACTTTTCTTTTCTATTCTCGCTGAGTTAACTTCGACCGCTTTACCTGCATAGGCAGCAATACTTGCTGGCTCCGAGCTTTCATTAAAGTTCTTCACTTCCTGAACCATGTCTGGCATGAAAGTAAAACCAACTTTAATTTGTCCTGTTTTTAAAGACTTAAGATCACCATTTGAATCTTTAAGGTAAAATTTGGGATCTTTATTAAACCGTTCCCCCTGGCTTAATGTATTTATTCTTGGGATAGTCAGAGCAATCTCACTATCAGAACTTGTAAAAGTTGCCACTAAAGGCTGAGACTTAAATTTAGTGTTTTTACTACCAGCTTCAGTTACAACTTTTGCTACTCGAAACACAATCTGATTAGTCCCGTTAGGAATGGTTAATGTTTCTTTATAATCAAAGCCAAAACTTGAGTAACCAATATCCTCTCCGTTGACGATCATAAGCTGAACATCTTTAGGTATAGAAATCTCAACATCAGCTAGTGATGCAAATGGAACCAGTGCTGAAGTGAGCAATAGCTTATGACTTAATTTCATAGTTCTCTCCCTGCAAAATGAGAAACAAGTCTACTATTCATTTTATTATTTGTTCCGCAAAGAAAGTATTAAATAATCTCTGCTTTGCGATCTTACGCTCGTAGTAATTTGACGTTATATTAATAGCGGACATAATGTTGGATTGAATTATTATGAATATTTCTAAAGTTGCAGAGTTGACCGGTCTCACCACCAAATCAATTCGATTTTATGAATCAAAGAAGATTACTTCTCCAGCACTTCGTAGTGCCAATGGATATCGGACTTATTCAGAAAAGCACATTGAAGAGTTGCAGCTTGTAGCGCGAGCGAGAGCTGCTGGGTTTAACCTAGATGAGTGTAAATCTTTGCTGGAACTCGCCTTCAATCCTTCTCGTACCAGTGCTGAAGTAAAACAAAAAACACGCGAGAAACTGGCGGAAGTTGAAGCCAAAATTTCAGATCTGACTTTAATGAAATCTCAGTTAGAAGCTTGGATTGAAGAATGCCCAGGGGATGAAGGGCAAGAATGCCCCATTATCGATAATTTGTGCGGACATAAAAAATAGGCTCATTAAGAGCCTATTTTTAGTTTGAATCCATCTTAATCCACAGCTTCGATGGTGAGGATGATGCCGTTTACTGAAGTGACTTTTACCGTGGTTCCTGCGGTGAGTGCTTTTTCGCTGATGGCAGACCAGGTTGTATCACCAACTCGAATTCGACATCTCCCTGCCTGAATATCCTCTTCGAGTCGAGTAATTTGACCGACAAGCTGTTTGTCTTTCTGGTTTAGGTCGGTGGCTTTGTCGTCTAGCACGTCTTTTTTGTGCTGATACCGCCACCAAAGCCAGGTAGTGACTAGAGAGAAAACCGCAAAGCAGACCCATTGTAACTCCCAGCTCATTGGCAGAAGGAGTTTTACGATACCCACTAAAATGGCGGAAATGCCAATCCACAGTAGATACCCTGCGGTGCCTAATAGCTCGCCGCATAAAAGCACCAGCCCAAGGGCTATCCAGTGCCAGTGATTCATTTGGTCAAGCAGTTCAAACATATTACTTCTCTTTCGATTCTTTAAACATTTCGGCAATGCCAGCGACTGAGCCCATTAGACCTGTTGCTTCAAGTGGCAGCATGATTATCTTACCGTTTTCTGCCTGTCCAATCGACTTGATCGCTTCGGTATAACCTTGCGCGATAAAGTAGTTAACGGCTTGCATGTCACCTTGAGCAATGGCATTAGATACCATCTCTGTTGCTCGAGCTTCCGCTTCCGCCGCGCGTTCCCTTGCTTCTGCCTGAAGAATGGCCGCTTGTTTGTCACCTTCCGCTTTTAAAATTTCAGCTTGTTTCTGACCTTCAGCTCGTAGGATCTCCGCTTGACGAACGCCTTCTGCCTCTAGCACTTCTGCACGCTTATTACGCTCTGCTTTCATTTGGGCATTCATCGCCGCAGTAAGATCTGAAGGAGGCTGCACATCTTTAATTTCGATACGGGTGACTTTAACTCCCCAAGGGTTAGTTGCTTCATCAACGATAGACAATAAACGCGTATTGATCATGTCACGTTGGCTGAGCATTTCATCAAGTTCAAGAGAGCCCAAAACAGTACGAATATTTGTCAGGGTTAGGTTTCGGATTGCGTGTTCCAGATCGTTCACTTCATACGCGGCTTTTGCCGCATCGACAACCTGCACAAAACAGACAGCGTCTATGGTGACGTTTGCGTTGTCTTTAGAAATGACTTCCTGTGCTGGAATATCCAGAACGCGTTCCATCATATTCACTCTGTGACCGATGGAATCAATGAAAGGGATAATGAGGTTTAAGCCTGGCTTAAGCGTTTGGGTATAGCGTCCAAAACGCTCTACTGTCCAATTGTTGCCCTGAGGAACGGTTTTAACGCCTGCAACGATAAATATGATGGCGACAAAAAGCAGTACGCCAATGGTGATGAGCATGTCGAGTTCCATGACTGTATCCTTAATGCATATTGGAGACTTCAGGATACAAGGAACTTCGTTAACAGGGTACTTAATTTATGAAAACGTGAGAGTTTTTGCGTTACGCTTTGCACATATAAAAAGCAGCCCGTTTGGGCTGCCTTTGATGAGAAAAGGTTTAGTAAAGAAGAGAGTAAAGTTTACGGCGGTACTGACCCGCAAGTGCATGACCTTGCCCAAGAGCAGAAAGAATATCCATGAAGGATTTCTTCAAATCGCCATCAAGTGCATTCAAATCTTTTGATAAGAATTGCCACATGAGTTCAAGGGCTTCTTCATCTCTCCCCACCTGGTGATATTGAAGAGCCAAGTCACTGGCGAACTGAATATTCTCTGGCTCGCTTTGAAACTGAGCTTCCAAAGCTTGAATTTCAGGGCTATCGGCTGCCTGCTTATGAAGGTCAAGTTTGGCTACCAGACTTTTGTAGTAGTTATCCTGATATTCTAAAGGAATAGCGGAAAGGAGTTGCTCAGCAGTTTCAAATTGATTGGTTTCAAGCAAACAGTCTACGGTTACTAGTTTAACGTCACCGCGTTGTTTGAATTCCTCCGACAGTGTCGAAATTTCTGCAAGCGCTTCGGTGAATTGTTGAGCTTGAAGTTTTTCCTGAATGGATTTGAGCGCCAGTTCATCCTGACTTGGAAGGTGCTTTTCAAGCATAGACTTGATGGCTTCAATAGGTTGAGGACCACCCAAACCGTCGGTAGGCTGACCATTCACGAACAATGCAATCGTTGGTAGCGCCTGGACACCAAATTGACTCGCGATCATTTGCTGCTCTTCACAGTTGATGGTCGCCAGAGTGAATGCGCCTTGATACTGTGAAGCGAGTGTCCTCAACTCCGGAATGATTTGCACACTTTCCTGGCTCATTGGAGCCCAAAAATGGATCAGTACTGGAGTCTGCGCAGAGCCCTCAAGCACTTGACGAAAGTTCTGTTCATTGATTTCAACGGTAAATTCAGACGACATGGTCTTTCCTTATAAATGAGCACTGTCTATTAGGTAAGGGTAAACGAGAGAGAAATCAAGGGGAAATGCCACACAAGGTGGCATTCGTGTGAAAGCAAGCAAAGGTGTAAAGTCACAGAATTAGAATAATAAGCGCTACGCCTAAGCTCAGCCAGTTTAGCTGGTTTAGTGTCATTGTTTCCTCAACAGGTAACGCAGGGGCAAGTAAAAACAGGAATGTTTTCCAGCCTCAAGTGTATTGGAGGTTTGTTAACTTTTTATGACACTCATACGGCTTATTTATGAAGATTGACTCATAGCAATAGCTTGAGAGCTTTCTAGCCTAAGCCGCTTTGGACAAGATCTTGTCTAGCCATGTTGTCGGTAATATGCGTTTGAATACAGCAAAAACTTTGGTTGGTGTAGTGACTCGATAGCGAATCTTGGGTTTGTTGGCTTCTATCGCATGGATAAGCGGGGAAACCATAGATTCAGGAGGAAGAGTGAAAGCGTTACCTGACTTATCGTTGCCCAGTCGCTGAAGCTGCAGCTCGTATTCGGAGCGATGAACACTGGACTCTACGTTGATCCATTTTTGAAAATGTTTGAGTGCGTTGGCTCTGAACTGGGTTTCGATAGGTCCCGGTTCAATCAAAGAAATATGTATTCCGCTGTTCGCCAGTTCAAGTCTGATCGTGTCCGTCCACCCTTCGAGTGCAAACTTCGAAGCATTGTAGGCACCGCGGTATTTCATCGCTGCAAAACCCAATACAGAACTGTTTTGAATGATGCGACCATAGCCTTGCGCTCTCATCATAGGAAGGACCTGCTTCACCAGTTCATGCCAGCCAAATACATTGGTCTCAAACTGTTCTCTCAGAGCGTCGGTAGGCAAGTCTTCAAGCGCACCAGCTTGTCCGTAAGCGCCGTTATTAAACAGGGCATCCAGTTTTCCATCGGTAATGGCTAACGCTTCCTCCAGTCCGCTCGTGATGCTGTCGGTGTCACTGACATCCAGCAATACACAATTCAGTCCTTCTGAACGAAGTCGAGCTACGTCTTCTTCGCGTCGGCAAGAGGCGACGACCAGATAGCCTTTCTTATGTAGTTCGTGAGCACATACGTAGCCAATACCTGTCGAACAGCCCGTAATCAGAATGGACTTTGTCATGAATTTTCCCTGTAAAAACCTAAAGTTCGGGCAGTGTAACAGACCCTAATCCTGATGCTGAAGAATGTTTTTAAGCGCGGGCTCCAGCCGGGAAAAAGTGAAATTGAATCCAAGCTCGGTCAGGTGCTTTGGTTTGGCTCGAATGCTATCGAACAAAAGGGAAGACGCTTCGCCAAGTGCTGCTTGCATTACCCATTTTGGTGTGAATAAAACGTGCGGGCGGTTAAGCACCTTGGCGAGTGTTTTGCTGAACATCTGATTTTGAACGGGATGAGGAGCACATAGATTGAACGCCCCTCGGGCGTGTTCAGTCTCCAACAGGTACATAATGGCTCTTACCATGTCCTGAAGATGTATCCAGGGCATGTATTGTTTACCACTGCCTATTGGACCGCCTAACCCCAGCTTGTAAGGAGGCAACATTTTTCCAAGGGCACCGCCATGAGATCCTAATACGATCCCCGTTCGAAGAATACAGACTCGTGTAAGGTCAGAATCGGCTCTTTTAGCGATGGCTTCCCACTGAGCGCAAACTTGATGAGCGAACTGCTCCTGGTGGACGTGAAGGTTTTCATCAAAAGGGTGGGCTTGCTGATCGCCATAGTAACCGACAGCGGAACCGCTAATAAACACGTTTGGTGGCTGAGTGCTGGCGTGAATAAGTGAAACGATCTGCTCGGTTACGTTCCAGCGGCTGTCGCAGATAATTCGTTTCTGATCATCTGTCCAGCGTTTGTCGGCAATAGGTTCACCGGCGAGATTAATCACTGCATCGAAATCATTGAGTTCAGAAAAAGAATCCAGTGAGGTGATGTACTCGATGTTACCGAAATCGGCATGGGTCAATGTGTTTCTGGCGGAATTTTCGCAACGAGTGAGAATAACAAGTTGATTACCAGCTAAGTGTTTAACGAGTTCCTTTCCAATAAAACCGGTTCCTCCGGTTAACAACACTTTCATATTATTCCTCATTGTCTTTTACCGTTGTTCATTATAGACGTTGGAGGTCGAGTTAGATCAGAGTGAAAGACTGAGTGGTCACGACCTGGGCAATTCGGATTATCGAGCAATACGTTGACAACAAATTTGTAAAATAATTCCCCCCAAGAATTGAACGATAGCGCTATTGTCACATTTTCTTACAACTTTATGTGCCATGCTGTATATATAAGCGATTGATGAACATGAAGCGTCGCTTGGGTATGTCGTTCATTGAACAGGAAAAACAATAAAAGCGCTTAATAGCGAGTTCCATAGAGCGACTCATTGCTGACCAGAAATCACAGGGGGTGGAATGTCAGCCATTCTTGCGCTAGCTAAGTCTATGCTTTCCAGCTTTAGAGATCTTATGCCGATAATACTGGTTATCGGATTCTTTCAGCTTGTTGTTCTACAAGAACCTCTTCCTAACTTACTCTCCATTCTTTTTGGCTTACTCCTTGTTGTTCTGGGTCTTACTTTTTTCATTTTTGGACTTGAAATGGGTTTGTTTCCTATCGGCGAATCCATGGCACAAGCCTTTGCCAGAAAGGGGAGTGTCGTCTGGCTCATTATTTTTGCTTTTAGCTTAGGGTTTGGTACTACCATCGCAGAGCCCGCGTTAACGGCAGTCGCACAGGAAGCCTCAGAAGTCGCAGCGGAAGGGGGAGTCATCGACCATACCGAAGAAGCAATGGAAAGCTACGCCGATGGCTTGAGATTAACCGTTGCTCTGTCTGTTGGAGTGGCGATTGTGATTGGTGTGATCCGAATTTTAAAAGGATGGCCGATTCACATCATGATTATTGGTGGCTATCTGGGGATCGTGATACTGACTGGGTTCGCCCCAGATACCATTATCGGTATTGCTTATGATTCGGGTGGCGTTACAACCTCGACCATTACGGTGCCTCTGGTTACGGCTCTGGGGGTTGGGCTTGCTTCAGCGATTAAAGGACGAAATCCAATGATTGATGGTTTCGGTCTGATCGCATTTGCCTCGTTGTTGCCAATGATGTTTGTGATGATCTACGGGATGGTGCTGTCATGATTAGCCCGTCTCTTTTTATTGATACCTTTGTTGGAACGGTTCGTGACGTGATTCCAATCGCGTCGATTATCTTTGGTTTTCAGTTTGCGGTGTTGCGTAAGCCAATCGTTAATTTGGGGAAAGTGGTTCTTGGATTTGTGTATGTTCTGCTCGGTTTATCGCTTTTCCTTATAGGTCTGGAACTGGCACTGTTTCCCCTTGGTGAAACCATGGCAACGCAGCTGACAGAGCCTGAATTTCTGCAAGAATTTAAAATATCGCTCGGTCAGTCTCTGGAATGGATAGATTATTACTGGGTGTATTTGTTTGCCTTCTTTATCGGCTTCAGTACCACAGTGGCGGAACCGTCACTGATTGCCGTTGCGATTAAAGCGAACCAGGTGTCTGGCGGTTCAATCAGCGTCAATGGATTGCGATTTGCAGTCGCACTTGGTGTTGCCGTGGGCATCTCACTTGGTAGTTATCGCATCGTGGTCGGAGACCCTATCCATTATTACATCATCAGCGGTTACATCGTGGTGGTGATTCAAACCTTTTTTGCTCCCAAACTCATTGTGCCTCTGGCGTACGATTCCGGTGGTGTAACGACCTCAACCGTTACCGTTCCGTTAGTCACGGCTCTGGGGTTGGGATTGGCTTCCACAGTACCGGGGAGAAACCCGGTTATCGATGGCTTTGGACTGATCGCGTTCGCCAGTTTATTTCCAATGATTTCCGTCATGGGTTACGCACAGCTAACTCAATGGCTGAACCAGCGATCTTCGTCAAAGGAGAAAGAAAATGCGCTTTAAACTCATCATTGCTTTTGTTGAAGAAAGTAAAACGGATTTGGTTCTGGATGCCGCACGCAGTGCCGGGGCAACCGGAGCGACAGTAATCAACCACGCTCGTGGAGAAGGTCTCAATAAGAAAACAACCTTCTTAGGGCTGACGCTAGAAGTTCAGAAAGACGTATTGCTGTTTGTGGTAGAAGAGCATCTTTCTCGCCATATTCTCGAAAAAATTGGTGAGGTAGGCGAATTTGATGAAGCATCAGGGCAGGGAATTGCGGTGCAAATTGATGTAGAAGACGCCGTGGGCGTAGCCCATCAAGTTGAAACTTTAACCAGAGTAGTAGAAGAAAAATTATGAGTATGCAGATGATGATACAGGTCAGAAATGTCATGTCAGACTCCTACGTAATTGTCGATGGTCTGACAACCGTTCAGGAAGCCATTCATTTGGCAAAAGAGCATCAGGTGAAAGCATTGCTGGTGGACAAACGTTATGAAGACGACGAATACGGCATTGTGCTTATGAATGATATTGCCAAAAGAGTACTGGCGCAGAACCGTTCTCCAGAGCGAACCAATATCTATGAAATCATGACCAAGCCCGCGCTTTCTGTGCAGCCCAATATGAACGTTAAATATTGTGCTCGACTGTTTGAGCGTTTCGGCATCAGCCGTGCCCCAGTGGTTGAGGACGGTAAAGTCATCGGCATGGTGAGTTACAACAACATAGTCATCAATGGCATGGCAAAAGACGTTTGAAATTTCTCAGGACTGGTTCCTCATTGGTGTGAAATCAAAGCACAAGCGGATAAGATTGGTGTAGAGTCCGAATCTTGCTCGACTTTTCATCTGATGAGGATCTTATGAGACTGTTTTTTTCTTCAGACTTACACGGCTGTGCGCATGCGACGAAGAAAGTGATTGAGGCTTTCCAACAATCGGGATGCGAACACTTTCTATTGCTTGGCGATACCCTAAATCACGGACCACGAAATCCGGTTCCTGATGGCTATAACCCGCCAGAAGTGGCTGCAATGTTGAACGAGTTATCCGATAGAATCATTGCTGTCCGTGGCAATTGTGACAGTGAAGTGGATCAAATGCTTCTCAACTTTCCAACACTGTCTGATTACACATGGGTATTGCTAGAAAACGGCAGACGTCTCTTTTTAACCCACGGCCACATCTACAATTCAAACAAGCGCCCTAACCTAAAGGCGGGGGATGTTATATGTCACGGACATACTCATATTCCTGTCGCAGGTGAAGTAGACGGCGTGTTCATCTTTAATCCTGGAAGCACCACATTCCCAAGAGACGGGTATCAAGCCAGCTATGGGCTTTATGAAAATGGGCGATTTGTCGTTCAGAGTTTTTCCGGGGAGGTTATTGTCGCGGGGGAGATGTAAGCCCAGCACTCATATAAATTGAGAGCCAGGCTTTATCAATTCAACAGACTTTAGGTTACTTAGAATCCGAATGACCCAGATCTCGCTCTGGGTCAATCACATCACGAACCTTCTGCTTGAGCACTTTTGCTTCCGGGAACCCGCCATCGCGTTTTCTCTCCCAGATTAATGCACCATTACAGTGTATTTCGAAACGTCCACCAGTATCAGGGTGCAAAGACACGGTTTCAATTTCTTCGCTGAACGTGTGAAGCAATTCTTGGCTTAGCCAGGCAGAGCGGAGCATCCAATTGCATTGGCGGCAATAGTAAATATCAATAATGGCTTTTTCCATAGAACCCTCTTACCAGGCAGAATAAATAAGTTTAATGCTCACCATAATGGTCAGCACTTCAAAAGCAATTTTTATAACAGAATTTGGTAAACGGTGGGTTGCAATTGCACCAAGCCAGCCACCAAGAAAGGAGCTGACAAGTAGAATGGGCACCCAGGTCCAGTGAGGGTCGATGCCGACATTCACTATGGCTATCGCTCCCATGCCGTTCCAGAACAGCCCTACGCAAACCAGAGTAAGTGCAACCGCCTGTTTGTAACTGAAACCAAACCAGCGAACTAAGAACAGAGTAACAACTAAGCCAGAACCGGCGGTCAGTGAACCATTGAAGATACCAAGAAGAAAAAGTACAACGCCACCGATAACCCATCCGAGAGGATCTCGGTGGCTGGGGCGTTCCTGCTGTCCTAGCTCTTTTTTGAATCGGGAGTAGATACCCAGAGACAAGATAATAAAACCAAGTAATAACTCACCAATTTTTCCCGGTAAGATCAATACGACATAAGCCCCTGCAACCACTCCCAAGCAACCAGTGATAATAAGGTAGACTGCCAGCTTAAGATCAAACTGTTTGGCACGAAGGTGTGAAATTGCCGCTCCCAGCCCCATAGCGACCGTGGCGATTTTGTGTGTCGCGAGTGCTGTCTGAAAACTCAGCCCGAGAAAAATAAGCAAAGGGAACTGGAGTAACCCCGCTCCTCCTCCAGCTATAGAAGAGAGGGTGCTTGCGGTTAAGGAACCAATAAAGAGATAAGTGCTTTGAAGCCAGTCCATAGTCTTTCTGAAAAGAGGGAGGCAATCCTACCTCCCTTTGTGTTGTTAGTGAGAATACAAAACGGTCGAGCCGTGATCCAAGCTGGTCATCAACAGCGCTTTTGCATTGATGATTTCAACCCGACGGCTTTGCTGTGCATCCATTTTGAAAATCTGGGTAATGACTTTGAGTTGCTTGTCGGTAAAGTCTGCTCCCTGATTGGATGAGATATCTTTAAACTCTTTAGGTTCAATCAAAAGGTAGTTATCGCTCAATTCCCAGGCACCGTTTTCCGATACATTAATGGTCGACGAGGTGTTTTTCTCGTGTGTTCCGGTGTAAAGGTTAATGCGTGATACCCGCAGATAAGTGCCGTTTGGCAGGTACTTTACATTCGAATCTATGGTCGCTTTTCTCAAAGGACCAATAACCTCATCCTGCTCAGAATCGGACTCAATGAAAAGACGAGTCACCATACGAGACTGCCACTCGCGTGAGGTCAGAACATTCTCAACTTTTGCGCTTGTTTGTGTATAGAGCCATGCACTGGCGAGCGCTGACACAACCAGAAAAATTAACGCTCTTTTCAAGTTTTTCGTCATAGTCATTAGTTACATACCTGTGCAAAGTCTGGTTGAGTTGAGAAGAGCCGCAAAGTCACGTTTTCACTTGAGTAGTGAATAGAGTGGATGTAATTCAAAATGATCTGTCCGTTTTGACCACCCGTTGCTATCACTTGAACAGGCGCGAGATCGCCTTCATGTTGCGACGCGTAGTGCTCGATACACTTTTCTATATTCGGCAGAGACTGCTGCATACTAGGGTGGTTTTCAGGCATGCGAACCGGAATTCCAGCGACTTCTGCAATGGTCGTGAATTTGGCCGGTTTTTGCTGAGAGCCTAAATAGGTTAAGAATGGCAGAGCAAATGCCAGAATGACGGCAAGCCAGACCCATTTGCTGTCTTTTGATGCAGGTTGTACCGGTTCAGATGGGATGGTGACAGCATCATCTTGAACTGGCGTGGTAACGGCTGAAGAGGACGGCTCTTTTTCTACCAACTCTTTAGTGTCTACAGCGGGTTCTGCTACTTCAGGAAGGTCGGCAATTTCTTCATTAGAGTTAGGTGTATTGCGTTCAACCGAAGAGATGAGTTGGTACCCACGCTTAGGGACGGTTTTTACAAACTGTGGAGATTTAGTGGAGTCTTTCAGCATCTTTCTGAGGGTAGAAATAGCCTGAGTCAGACTGGAGTCATCGACCTGAAATCCCTGGTCGCGCCAAACGAATTCGTGCAACTGCTGGCGGGTGATCACCTCATTTGGGCGTTCCGACAACATAAGCAAAATACGGCTTTCATTACTTCCCAGACGAATAACTTCATTGTCGCTGTGCTGGTCTACTAACGAGTTGCTGTTAGGATCAAAAATAAACCGTTGCGCGAGAATGAATTTAGTACCGATATTAGTCATTATTGAAGCACTTAGTCTTGATTAGAGTTCTGTGAAACCGAAGGTGTGTGAGTGTGATTTAATTCACACTTTATCTTCTTTGAGAATTTTTACGCACCATAGAATAATCAAAAACGATCAAAAAAACATTGTTTTTATCTCTTTTGACCTTGAATTTACATTTGCCAGCCACATCTAACTAGCATCTTGGAATTTAGTTTGAAAACCAACTCTCAAGAAAGTTCCAGGTTTTCAAATTTGTGCATCTAAATGTCTAGTTTTGGAGTGAAGATGAGCGAGACAATCACAAACAACAAAGAAACTCGAGGCTTTCAATCAGAAGTAAAACAGTTACTTCATTTGATGATTCATTCTCTATACTCGAATAAAGAAATTTTCCTACGCGAGCTTATTTCTAACGCGTCTGACGCATCAGACAAGCTCCGTTTTCAAGCGCTATCAAACGCAGACCTGTATCAAGGTGACGCCGACCTAGGTGTTAAGCTGTCGTTTGATGCAGAGGCAAACACCCTAACGATTTCTGATAACGGTATCGGTATGAGCCGTGATGACGTGATCGAGCATCTGGGTACCATCGCAAAATCCGGTACAGCGGATTTCTTCGCGAAGCTTTCTGAAGATCAAAGCAAAGACTCGCAGCTTATTGGTCAGTTTGGTGTAGGTTTCTACTCTGCATTCATTGTTGCCGACGCAGTAACAGTGCGTACGCGTGCAGCTGGCCTGGCAAGCGATGAAGCAGTGCAGTGGCATTCGGCGGGTGAAGGTGAATACACCATTGAGAGCATCACCAAAGAATCGCGTGGTACAGACATCATCCTTCACATGCGTGACGAAGGTAAAGAATTCCTGTCTGAGTACCGTTTGCGTGATGTAATCAGCAAGTATTCTGACCACATTGGTATTCCTGTTTCCATCCTGACCAAAGTGAAGGATGAAGAGGGCAAAGAAACAGAAGAAACCAAGTGGGAGCAAATCAACAAGGCTCAGGCGCTTTGGACTCGTGGTAAGTCAGACATTTCTGAAGACGAATACAAAGAATTCTACAAGCACGTAGCAAACGATTTTGCAGATCCACTCACGTGGAGCCACAACAAAGTCGAAGGTAAAAGCGACTACACCAGCTTGTTGTACATCCCTGCGAAAGCACCTTGGGATATGATGAACCGCGATCACAAGAGTGGTCTGAAGCTGTATGTGCAGCGCGTATTCATCATGGATGACGCTGAACAGTTTATGCCAAGCTACCTGCGTTTTGTTCGCGGTTTGATAGATTCCAACGACCTGCCTCTGAACGTTTCTCGTGAAATTCTTCAGGATAACAAGGTGACTCAGTCACTTCGTAGTGCCTGTACTAAGCGTGTGCTTGGTATGCTTGAGAAAATGGCGAAGAAAGATGAAGAACAATACCTGTCTTTCTGGAAAGAGTTTGGTCTGGTTCTGAAAGAAGGCCCGGCAGAAGACTTCTCAAACAAAGAGAAAATTGCAGGGCTGATGCGTTTTGCTTCTTCTGAAGTTGATAACTCTGAGCAAACTGTTTCTCTTGCGTCTTACGTAGAGCGCATGAAAGAAGGTCAGGACAAGATTTACTACCTGACAGCCGACAGCTACGCCGCAGCGAAGAACAGCCCGCACCTTGAGCAGTTCAAGTCGAAAGGCATTGAAGTTGTTCTGATGTTTGACCGCATTGATGAGTGGCTAATGAACTACCTGACCGAGTTCGATGGCAAGCAGTTCCAGTCAATCACTAAAGCGGGTCTGGATCTGAGCAAGTTTGAAGACGAAGCAGAAAAAGAGAAGCAGAAAGAAACCGAAGAAGAGTTCAAATCGGTGGTTGAGCGCACGCAAACTTACTTGGGAGACCGAGTGAAAGAGGTTCGCACAACCTTCAAACTGGCGTCTACCCCTGCAGTTGTTGTGACTGATGACTTTGAAATGGGTACGCAAATGGCGAAGCTTCTGGAAGCAGCTGGTCAGGCTGTTCCTGAGGTGAAGTACATTTTTGAACTGAACCCAGAACACGACATGGTCAAGCGTATGGCGGATGAAGCCGACGAAGAAATCTTTGGTCGCTGGGTTGAAGTATTACTTGGTCAGGCAATGTTGGCAGAACGCGGTGCGCTGGAAGATCCAACGCAGTACGTTGGTGCGGTCAACCAGCTTTTGACTAAGGTGTAATAGGCGAATCGAATTCCCTAGGTAACACTGTATCAAGCCCCACTTTTAGAGTGGGGCTTATTACCTTAGCGACGTATCTTATGCGGAGTAGGTGTCAGGTTACTTGGAGATAATGGTCACTTTTTGAGTAGCCAAACTGGCAAGGGTCGAAAATAGTCATTTATATATGGTATATTCACGCCCGATTTCATTGGGGCTCAGCGCCTCGTAAAGCAGTTATACCGAAACTTACCGTTCACGCTGTGAGCTTCGGTATAAATTCAAAATATTAAGAGGATCCAACATGCGCATCATTCTTCTAGGTGCTCCAGGTGCAGGTAAAGGCACGCAAGCTCAATTCATCATGGAAAAATATGGTATTCCACAAATTTCTACTGGTGACATGCTACGTGCAGCTATCAAAGCGGGCACTGAGCTTGGTAAACAAGCGAAAGCAGTGATCGATGCAGGTCAACTTGTTTCTGACGACATCATTCTTGGTTTGATCAAAGAGCGTATCGCTGAAAACGATTGTGAAAAAGGTTTCCTACTAGATGGTTTCCCTCGCACAATTCCTCAGGCTGATGGTCTGAAAGAAATGGGTGTAGACGTTGATTACGTGATCGAATTTGATGTTGCTGATGATGTGATTGTTGAGCGTATGGCGGGTCGTCGTGCTCACCTGGCATCCGGTCGTACTTACCACGTTGTGTACAACCCGCCTAAAGTAGAAGGCAAAGACGACGTGACTGGTGAAGATCTGGTTGTTCGTGATGACGACAAAGAAGAGACAGTGCGCGCTCGTCTGGGTGTATACCATGAGCAAACTGCGCCACTGATTCAGTACTACGGTAAAGAAGCTGAAGCTGGCAACACGAAGTACCTTAAGTTTGACGGTACTAAGCAAGTTGCTGAAGTGAGTGCAGACATCGAAAAAGCGTTGTCTTAATCAGACAATCTTTTTAATGATTTGATATAGTTAAAGCGGTCTTAAAGACCGCTTTTTTCGTTTTTGAAGACTTTTTGGAAACACAGATATTTGAACAAACTTTTCCAATTTGAAATGAATCCAAATGGTAAAAGAGTTCGTAAATATCTAGACTGTTGATTTGGGTCAACAGACCTGAAATAACCCCTTGAGATAGAAAGGGTATACCCAAGTGTCCTTAGTGCGTTTCTCCTCAGAGAAGGTTACTTGGATATACGTTTCAATCTGAAATTGGATAAATATGGAAAATATGCCAAAACAAGGCATTTTGTTGGCTAACCTGGGTACCCCTGACGAGCCAACCGCGCCTGCTGTCAAAAGATTTCTCGCTCAGTTCCTGATGGATAAACGTGTCGTTGATTTGACTCGTTGGTTATGGTGCCCGTTATTGCACGGCATTATTTTACCGACCCGTTCTCCAAGAGTTGCCAAGCTCTACAAGACAGTATGGATGGATGATGGCTCTCCTTTGATGGTCTATTCCAAACTTCAGGCTCAGGCATTAAAAGAGTTGCTGGATGTGCCTGTAGAGCTGGGGATGACCTACGGTAACCCGAGCCTACAATCCGGGATTGAACGTTTAATGGAGCAGGGCTGTAAAGAAATCATTGTTTTGCCTCTGTTCCCTCAATATTCGTCAACAACAACCGCGGCTGTGTCGGATGGCTTAACCGATGCCTTCAAAAAAATGCCAGAGATACCGGGTTACACAGTTATCCGCGACTACCATGACCACCCGATGTACATCAAAGCACTGGCAGACAGCGTCCGTGCTCATTGGGAAAAGCACGGGCAATCAGAGTATTTGTTGTGCTCTTACCATGGTATACCTAAGCGTTATGCCGATAACGGAGACATTTATCCTCAGCACTGTGAGGTTACAACTCGATTACTTGCCCAAGAGCTAGAACTTGATGAGAAGCAGATTGGTATGACTTATCAGTCACGATTCGGCAGAGAAGAATGGCTGCAACCCTATACCGACGAAACCATGGAAGCGCTGCCTTCTCGTGGAACCAAAAAGCTTCAAGTAATTACGCCTGCATTTTCAGTCGATTGCCTGGAAACGCTTGAAGAAATAGCCGAGGAAAACAAGGAAATATTTATGGAGGCTGGTGGAGAAGATTACCAGTACATTCCTTGTCTTAATGCAGGCCCTAGTCATATCGAGATGATGAAAGCAGTGATAAATCCGTATCTACGCTAGAGATTGACTATAGATCGAAAGAAGGCTGCCAAATGGCAGCCTTCAGTTTTTATGTTTCGTTCAATGCCAAAGAGGCGTGTTCATCTTCGTCTTCAAGCTCGGGTTTGTCTTCCGCACCATGCATCCAGATTATCAACTGATTGGAACATAAAATCAGCAGCAAACCAGAAAGAGTTGCAGTTACCGCGATGCCTCCGAAAATGGCTAAAGCACCAAAGTCGCCGACGTGAGAACCTATGTAACCCGCAACATAGTTAGCAATGGCGTTGAATCCGAACCAGACTCCCATCATCAAAGACGCTAACCGTAGAGGAGCGAGTTTAGTTACCATCGATAACCCGATTGGCGAAAGACAAAGCTCTCCCAGTGTATGGAAGAAAAACGCACCGATAAGCCAAAGCATTGAAGTTTTGGCTGACGGATCTCCACCTTGCTCAAGCGCTGCTCCCACCATGCAAAGAAAACCGAGCGCAAGAAAGAAAAGCGCCAGCGCAAACTTTATCGGTGAGTTGGGCTCGTTCTTTCCCATTCTGATCCACAGCGCCGCCAACATAGGGGCAAGAGTAATAATGAAGAAAGGATTGAGCGACTGGAACCAGGCGGCAGGAACTTCAAATCCGCCGACCATTCTGTCGGTGTATTGCTGGGAGTAGACATTCATCAAACCACCAGCCTGCTCAAATCCTGCCCAAAATACCACTACAAACAGCCCCATCACCATAATCACTTTCATGCGATCTTTTTCTTCTTTGGTTAATGGTTGTCTGGACTGAGTTGCCGCGGCGTGTTTCTTTGCAGCAGGCTCTATGCCAATATTACCGAGCCAGCGGTGAGCAAACCCCATCTGCAGTAACAGGCTAATAACCATGCCGATACCGGCAGCTAAAAAGCCTGCTTTCCAACCGTATGTACCTGTAACTGAACCAGATACTAAACCTGCCAGAAGACCGCCGATATTGATGCCCATATAGAAAATTGTGAAAGCGCCGTCACGTCGGTTATCACCTTCCTGATACAGGTCACCTACCATGGTTGAGATATTGGGTTTGAATAGCCCATTACCTGCGATGATTAAAGCGAGACCCAAATATAAAGCATGAGTTTCAGAAAGCAGCAGGGCATTGTCAGGAAGCGCTAATGCAAATTGCCCCAGCGCCATCAAAACGCCGCCCATTAACAGTGAACGGCGTTGGCCCAGATAGTTGTCTGCAAGCCATCCTCCAATAAGAGGGGTAATGTAAACCAACCCCGTATATGCGCCGTAGAGTTGCAAGGCTTGCTGATTCGTCCAGCCAAGCCCGCCATTTATAGTGGTATCGGTGAGAAAAAGTACCAGAATGGCGCGCATCGCATAGTAGGAGAAGCGTTCCCACAATTCGGTACTGAAAAGAAGGAACAACCCTTTTGGGTGCCCCATAAATTCGGAATGTTGTTTTTGCATTGTCTGTTCTTATTTGAAGTCTGTTGGAATCGAAAGAACAAAAATGAAAGGCAAGATGATCCTGCGATCTTGCTGCTGACATCCTGACCTAATAGAAGGAAAGAAACGGATGAGCGACGGTTATCATTGATCGTCCATGACGATAAGCGTTATCAGGCTTGTCTTGTTACCAAAATCTTCACCAATATACGCCTGAATGAAAGCCACGGTTTGCTGTAATCTTTGTTTGCATTATTGCATTTAGACTAGTTAATGAAGATGGTATTATGGGCTAAAAATTAAGACCGATATTGAGCAATGAAACGTTGGTATCTTTTATATTGCAAGCGTGGTGAACAGGCTCGGGCAAAGTTGAATCTCGAGAATCAGGGTGTGGAATGTTATTACCCTGAGGTGGAAGTCGAAAAAGTGCTTCGCAACAAGAAACAGACAGTAAAAGAGCCGTTGTTTCCGTGTTATGTGTTTATTCGCTTCGACTACGAAGCCGGACCGAGCTTTACAACCGTGCGCTCTACTCGTGGGGTTGTGGACTTTATCCGATGTGGGGCACACCCACATGAGCTGCAAGGGGACTTGATATACGAGCTAAAACTTCTTGAAAAAGAAGATGAAACCGTCATTAAGATGTCTGAACCAGAAAAAGGTCAGACGGTACAAATTGAAGAAGGGCAGTTTGCTGGTATCACGGCGATTTATCAGGAACCCGATGGCGATAAACGCTCGTTCTTACTGGTTGAAATGATAAATAAGCCCGTCAAGGTCAGCGTTGACAACTCTTCTCTCTCCTGGGAATAAACGAAAGGCGCTTAATTAGCGCCTTTCTCTTTTGGTTTAGTATGCGTCGTTGTGAACGGTTTGTACTGCGCGACCTGATGGGTCAATGCAGTTTTGGAACGACTCATCCCACTCAATGGCTTTAGCAGAAGAACAGGCAACCGAAGGACCACCCGGTACACATTTCGCTGCAGACTCTAGCGGGAATAGCTCTTCAAAGATTTCACGGTAAACGTAACCTTCTTTGGTACTTGGGGTGTTGTAAGGGAAACGGTAAGCGGCAGTTTCCATTTGCTGATCGGTGACCTTAGCTTCCGCGACTTCTTTCAACGAATCAATCCAGCTGTAGCCTACGCCATCAGAGAACTGTTCTTTCTGGCGCCATGCGATTGAATCTGGTAGGTAGTGTTCGAAACACTCACGCAGAATGTGTTTCTCCATCTTGCCGTTGCCACACATCTTGTCTTCAGGGTTAAGGCGCATAGCCACGTCAATAAACTCTTTATCCAGGAACGGTACTCGACCTTCTACACCCCATGCTGCAAGAGATTTGTTGGCACGAGCACAGTCAAACATGTTCAGAGCCAGCAGCTTACGAACGGTCTCTTCGTGGAATTCTTTCGCGTTAGGCGCTTTGTGGAAATACAAGTAGCCGCCAAAGATTTCATCCGCACCTTCTCCAGAAAGTACCATCTTGATGCCCATGGCTTTGATCTTACGACCCATCAGGAACATTGGAGTCGATGCGCGAATGGTTGTGACATCGTAGGTTTCAATGTGATAAATCACATCACGGATAGCGTCCAGGCCTTCCTGAACGGTGTAAGTCATCTCGTGGTGAACAGTCCCGATCTTGTCTGCTACTTCACGTGCAGCTTTTAAGTCTGGTGCACCCTCAAGACCTACTGCAAATGAGTGAAGTTGAGGCCACCAAGCTTCCGATTTTTCATCGTCTTCAATTCGCATTGCTGCAAAGCGCTTAGCAACCGCAGAAGTAATTGAAGAGTCCAGACCACCAGACAGAAGTACACCGTAAGGAACATCCGTCATCAACTGACGTTTAACCGCATCTTCCAGTGCCTGAGTCAGTTCTTCTTTGCTTGTGGAGTTACCTTGTACAGCGGCGTACTCGTTCCAGTCACGAACGTAGTAGCGCTGAGGTTCAGCATCACCGCTGCCGTAGTAACAACCCGGAGGGAATTCACTGATGGTTTTACAAACAGGAACCAGAGCTTTCATTTCTGAAGCTACATAGTAGTTGCCGTGTTCGTCGTAACCTTGGTAAAGAGGGATGATGCCGATGTGGTCGCGACCAACCAGGTAGGTGTCTTTCTCTTCATCATATAGTACGAATGCAAAGATACCGTTCAGTTCTTCAAGCAGGTCTGCGCCCATTTCCTGATAAAGCGCTAAGATAACTTCACAGTCAGAGTCTGTCTGGAAATCAAACTTATCGGAGTAGCGAGCACGGAGTTCTTTGTGGTTATAGATTTCACCATTAACCGCGAGTATGTGTTTTTTGTCCTGACTGTACAAAGGTTGGGCACCACTGTTCAGACCAACAATAGCAAGACGTTCGTGTGCTAAGATCGCTCGATCTGATGAATAAATACCAGACCAATCAGGTCCGCGGTGACGCAGTTTCTTTGACATTTCCAGTGCGACTGGTCTTAACGCTGCTGCATCACTTTTTATGTCTAGGATGCCGAATACTGAACACATACCAATTCCTCAAGTAAATCCGTTTTAATCTTTTCCATTTAATCTGCCACTATCATTACAAATTGCAACTCTTAGGAATAAAATAATTTACTCTTACGTGGTCTTATTAAATATTTTCTATTTTTATGCCTATAAAAGTGAATGAAGTTTTATATTCGATGGTTTTTTGGACAGATTTTGAAAAGTAAGGAGATAACTCTTTGTAAGTTTAAGAACCGAGGGGTTGGTATTTTTGGATCTTGAAAAAGCGTGATAGGGTAATTTTAAGGAAGTGAGCGCAAACAAGAGAGTTACTGCCGTCAATGAGTTATGTAAACAAACAGGACAAATCTGCTTCCGTTGGCAGCCGTGGTCGGGGAAGACCAAAGAATGACGCAAACAACAGTCAGGCAATTACAGTGTTAAATCAGATTGCTGCGGGATTACTCCCAAACCGCAAATCTTCCGTACCCTTGTGGCTTGCTGTTAAAAATGCTCTTGCAGACAGCATTCACCGTCAGGAACTTCCTGTAAATACTCGCCTTCCATCAGAACAGACAATGTGTGAAATACTCGGAGTATCTCGCTCCGTTATACGTTCTGCTTTGGGTAGCCTGTCTTCAGAGGGGCTATTGAATAAAGTTGCCCGGACGGGGATTTTTGTCGCTCCGCCTAAAATGGAAACGGATTTTCTTACTTCGAACATGTCTGTGCATTCCGATTTGGAAGCCAGAGGCTATAAGGTCACGTCACAAACTTTTGAGTTCAGAAAAGTGAATGCTGATGAAGCCGAATCAAAAGTGTTTAATCTTCCCAAAGATGGCAAAGTCGTAAGAATCGAGCGCATATACAGTTTCGAAGATACACCGATTACCCATACCATCATTTCTCTGCCGTCTCACAAAGTGCCGGGCTTTGAAAATATCGATATTGAAGACCAGTCCATTTTCCAATTGCTTAAAGAAAGATATGGGTTGGTATCACGTCGGGCAGAGCGCTGGCTTAACGCTGTCATACCAAGCGAAGACATCTGCAAAAAACTAAGGGTTGAGAATGGACAACCTGTCATTGCCATCGAATCGATAGCTTATGATTCCAGTGACATGCCTTTAGAGTTTTACCGCGCCTACTACAATTCTGCTATCGCCAGAATTCACGTTGCGACCAGCAATGTACACCTTTGATCTACCTCTGCTTAATGATGGGTAGATCTGAGCCAATTCAATAGACCTGCTCTTTTGTTTTTCAACATCTTGTATAGCTTTTAAATTCAATTTCTTATCTATCTTATTGATTTTTATTTCATAACTTAACCTTTTTAATAAGTAGCGTGCTCTAACGCAACTCCATTCATGTGATATCCATTTCATCATTTCTGTATTTATCCAAACGATCAAGATCACAAAAATATCTTATTTCTGATCATACTCAGATTTTTTCTATTTCTGGTACTTACCAGATTGACAAGTTTTTAATCTGTCACTTATAGTGGTTAAAAATTAACCATAAAAGATCTTTTGGTTAACTCAATATTTACATTTGAGGTCACGGATGGACTACCAAAGAGCATTTGATTTTTCAGGAAAGGTCGTTGCCATTGTCGGAGCGGGGAGTGGCATTGGTCTTGAAGCCGCAAAAGCTTTTGCTTCATGCGGCGCAGATTTAGCACTGCTCGATTTAAATGCCGAGGCTCTGAAACGTGCGCGATCTGCTTTGACCTCTATGGGCTACATCTCATCAGAACGGAGCGTTTTTATTCAGGCACTGGATGTTACTGATGAACAAGCGGTGGTGTCTGCTGCTGAGGCAGTGGCAGATGAGTTTGGTCAGGTTGACGTTTTAGTGAATTCCGCTGGTATTGCTGAGCTTCATGAAGCTGACGAGATTGCAGAGCGCAATTGGAAGCGGGTAATGGACGTCAACATGAACGGGACATTCTGGGCTTGCCGCGCTTTTGCCACACACATGTTAAAGCGCCAAAGCAGTGCGATTGTCAATATGGGCTCTATGTCCGGCAATATCATCAATACCCCTCAGTTTGCGTCCAGCTATATGGCTTCCAAAGGAGGGGTTCACCAGTTAACCAAAGCCCTTGCCGTGGAATGGGCTCAGAAGGGGATCCGCGTAAACGCGCTGGCACCTGGATACATCGCAACGGAAATGACCCTTGAGATGCGTTCGCGCCCAGAGCTTTTCAATAAATGGATAGAAATGACGCCCATGGGACGGTGTGGGACACCGTCTGAGGTGGCGGCTCTGATTTTATTTCTCGCGTCCGATGTATCGAGTTACATGACGGGAGCCATCGTTGCTATCGATGGTGGGTACACATGTTTATAAGTAGAAAATGACCAATATGATTGCGAAAAATGAGCGGGCATTGCGCCAGTCGATTATCGATGCGTGTATTTCCATGAATTCAAATGGGCTGAATCAAGGGACATCAGGCAATATCTCAGTCCGGTATCAGGATGGAATTCTTATCACTCCAACGTCGTTGCCCTACGACGAAATGAGCGCCGAGGACATCGTATGGATGGGGTTTGATGGCGTGATAGAAGGGGATCGTGTCCCCTCCACAGAGTGGCGTTTTCACATCGATATTATGAGACAAAAGAAGGATGTGAACGCGATAGTCCACGCTCACCCGACAGCTTGTACAACACTGTCGATTATGAATCGCGATATTCCACCCATTCATTACATGGTAGCGGTAGCAGGTGGATACGATATCCGCTGCGCAGAGTACGCAACATTCGGTGTAAAAGCGCTTTCAAACAATGCACTTAAAGCTCTGGAAGGGCGTAAAGCCTGCCTGTTGGCTCACCACGGAATGATTGCTACTGCACAATCTCTGGATAAAGCGATGTGGCTGGCGATTGAAGTGGAAGCGCTGGCGAAACAGTACTTAGGTTGCTTACCTATGGGTGAGCCGCCGCTACTTTCAAAGGAAGAAATTCAAAACGTCATCAATCGAATGACCAATTATGGGCATGGCGATTGAGGATGGTTTAACGGGCTGAAACCAAAACGGTTTTCAGCATACATGAGCATTGATTAGGATGATTAAAATGCTAACAGATAAAATCAGCACTATGATAAGCGCCACTATCCTAGTTGCAGCAATGTCTGCCAGTACACTGGGTGTGGCCAAGGAAGCGCTTCCCCTTAAGGGGAAAACGGTAGGTGTCACAGTAATTGGGACTGACCACGATTGGGATCTGAAAGCCTATCAGGGGCAGGTCGATGAATTAGAAGCTCTTGGAGCGGAAGTTATTGCTCTGGATGCTGGTCGAAATGATCAGACTCAGGTCAGTCAGATTCAAACCTTAATTGCACAGCGACCAGACGCGATTATAGAACAGCTAGGGAATATTGATGTTCTTGATCCCTGGCTGAAACGAGTACGCAAAGCCGGTATCCCTTTGTTCACGGTGGATACTGTTAGTGCGCACTCAATCAACAACACTTCATCTAACAACTACAATATCGGTGCAGATCTGGCTTTGCAGATGGTTACCGATATGAAAGCCAAAGGCAAAGTGATCATCTTTAATGGGTTTGCTTCGGTTCCGGTCTGTAAAATCCGTATCGATCAGATCAAATATGTTTTCCAGTCCTTCCCCGATATCGAGATCATTTCTCCTGAGCTCCGCGATGTTATCCCTAACACGGTTCAGCAAGCCTATTCTGATATGACAGACATGCTGACCAAATATGGTCCTGACTCTGGGCTTAAATCTGTCGTGGCATGTTGGGATGTGCCAATGATAGGAGCGACTCAGGCGATTGAAGCGGCAAAACGTAAAGGCATTCGTACCTATGGTGTAGATGGTAGCCCTGAGTTTATTGAGATGGTTGCAAACCCAGATTCTGCAGCGGGAGCAGTGGTAGCTCAGCAACCTTATGAAATTGGTCGCCAGGCTGCTCGTACAGTGGCTGCCTATTTGAATGGCAAAGAAGTGCCATCCTTCACTATGGTGCCAGCAGTATTAATCAACAAACTTAATGCTGACGTCACGGCAGAAAAATTCTTGAAGGCGAAAAAGGAACAGGAATCTGCGCAGTAAGCCAGACTGTTCAGAAACATACTGGCTGCTCCTGAGGCAGCAGTATGTTTCTGATTGGTGATTCGGGAGAACAATATGAGCTCTATCGCAATAGAAATGAATGGGGTTTCTAAGACATTCGGTCCAGTCAAGGCGCTCAGTGATGTGTCTATGAAAATAGCCAAAAGCACAATTCATGGCTTAGTGGGGCAAAATGGAGCAGGGAAGTCCACTGTAATAAAGATTCTGGCAGGTATGTACAAACGAGATGAAGGAGACATCATCGTTGAAGGTCAAAGGTTAGCAGCCATAACTCCAAAGCTGATCGAAGAAGTGGGTGTTCACTTTATTCATCAGGATCGTTTGCTGGTTAACACCGCGACAGTCGCTGAAGCCATCTTTCTTCGAAATGAACCCAGATTTGGTCCTTTTATCAATCATAGAAAGATGAATGCTGATGCTGGCTTATTGCTTAAACAATATTTCGATCTGAATCTTGAACCATCCACTTTAATTTCAGACCTCTCTACAGCGCAACAAAAAATTGTTCAAATCACGCGTTCGCTGGCTCAGAAAGCCAAGATTCTGGTATTGGACGAGCCTACTGCGGCGTTGGTCACCAAAGAAGTCGACAGCCTGTTCAAGGTGCTTCGTCGCCTGAAAAATGACGGGATTACCATTATTTTTATTTCTCACTATATGTCTGAAATCATGGAGATTTGCGACTCAGTTACCATTTTACGTAATGGGGAGAATGTTGGGGAAGTAACACCTAAAGAGGTAGGGATTGAAAAAATAGTCGAAATGATGACCAATCGCGATACCTCCGAAATGTATCCTCCCCGGGATGTAACTTTGGGGCAATCAGTATTGGAAGTCGAAAACCTGTCTCTCAAAGATCACTATCATGACATCTCTTTTAACGTGCACGCTGGGGAGGTAGTCGCGATTGCTGGTCTCCTTGGTTCTGGTGATAAAGAACTGCTTCAGACACTTTTTGGTTTGCAGTCTCCCGACAGTGGGGAAATTCGTTTAGACGGTCAAAAACAACATTTTTCCAGCCCAGTTAACGCCGTGGAGAAAGGCATAGCGATGCTTCCAGAAGATCGGCGTGCCCATGGGGTTGCCGTCAGTTTGCCTCTTAGTGAAAACATCTCTCTGGCATCGGTCAGCAATTTCAGTACAAACGGGTTAGTCAATCGAGCCGCTGAACTGAATGCTGTTAACCAGTCGATTTCTGAACTGGATATTAAAACTCCCAGCAGCCAGACCCCGGTGAGGGATTTATCAGGAGGCAACCAACAGAAAGTTGTGGTGGCTAAATGGCTTTCAAGAGACAGCCGGGTTTATCTGCTCGATGAGCCTACTGTAGCGGTTGATGTTGGCTCAAAAGTCGAAATATACAATTTGATTAACCGACTGGCAGGAGAGGGGAAATCAATCTTGTTTGTTTCCTCTGATTTTGAAGAAGTCACCCAGATGTGCGATCGAATTTTGGTTATCTACAAAGGAGAGATGATCGCCGAATATCGCAAGGGAGAAATCAACGCCGAAGAATTGCTTGCAGCGGCATCAGGGCAGCTCACCAACAGTGAAAGGAGTCATGCATGAGCAGCAGTACCACCGTTTCTCAAATTAAGGCTCAGACCACACCACAAAAAGTATTCTCAGTCCAGAAGCTGGCAATACGCCTGGGTGCCTTCGTCGCATTGCTAGGGATTATGATCTACTTCGCTCTTTCTGCTCGGGGGTTCACGTCTGCATATAACCTACAAAACATTGTTGAGCAGTCTGCCATTCTCGGCTTTCTTGCCTTTGCCATGACGGTCGTATTTGTCGCGACGGGTACCGACGTACAAAAAGGGGGGATCGACCTTTCTGTTGCTGCTAATGCGGGTCTTTGCTCTGCCGTTTACGCCGTTATGCTGAAAAATGGTTATACCGATATTCAGGCGATCCCTCTGACTATAACGACGGGTTTACTTGTCGGGCTGCTTAATGGTTTTGCGGTGGTTACTCTAAAAATTTTGCCTTTGCTCAGTACGTTGGCAGTCATGAATATAGCCGCTGGTCTGGAGCTGGTGGTTACTCAAAATAGCGTCGTTGGCGCAGAGTCTCCACTGCTGGATCTTCTCACTTTTGGCAGCTTTCTTGGTATCAGCAGTTTGTCATGGTGCCTTATTGCCGGGGCTGTGCTGGTTTCAGCTGTCATGCACTTTAGTCCTTTGGGGCTTCGAATGTATGCCGTTGGAGGCAACATTGAAGCTGCAAAAGCCGCGGGTATTAACACTGGGCGGTACATCTATGGCAGCTATCTGTTCTCTGGCTTTGCTGCGGGCGTGACTTCCATTCTGATTGTAGCTCGCCTTAGCGCGTCAACTCCGGGGACCAGCCTTCTGCTTCTTCCCGTATTGGCAGCAGCACTGTTAGGCGCGGTATTTTCAAGGCGATTTGTACCTACCATTGGTGGAACGTTGATTGCCGTTCTGTTTATTGGGTCACTTTCAAATGGGTTCCAGTTGTTGGGTATTTCCTCCTACTGGGTAAGCGGTGTGCAGGGCGCGTTGATTCTAATCGTGGTTGCCTTTACATCATTCGCCAAAAAGTCTTGAGGAGATGAAAATGACAGCTCAATCTAACCACGCGGACCGACCATTTACTCTAGAAAGGCTTTCCAACTACTTTGTCATTGTGGCATTTGGTTTGGTAATAGTCGGCTTTTCGGTGTTTGCAGAGGGGTTTTTAAATTTCGAGAATCTGACCAATCTGGTGGTCAATAAAGTTGTTCTTCTGGCTATCGTTTCTCTTGGCATGACGATAGTGATCGCATCTGGGGGGATTGATTTATCCGTAGGGGTCTCAATCGACCTTTCTTCCATGGCATTCATCATGATGATTGCCGCGGGTTTCTCTGGAATTAATGGCGTTTTAGTGGCGATTTGTGCGGCGATAGCGGTAGGTTTGCTAAACGCAGTTCTCATTAACAGATTGAAAATTGACCCGTTTCTGGCCACTTTGGGCGTGCTTTTTATTGGTAAATCCATTCAGCAACTGGCAACACAGGGCGGAGTGCCCATCTATCTGACCAGAGAAGAATATTCCGCCCCATTTGAAGCCATCTCCCGCACTTCACTTTTGGGAGTGCCAACACCTGTTATCGTTCTGATTGTCTGTGTTGTAGCCGTTTACATCGCCCTTCACCGTTCGAAGTTTGGACGTTATTTAAGTGCTCTGGGCGCTCAGCCTGGCGTGGCGAAATATTCAGGGATTCGAGTGCCTTTTCAACTCACCATGGTGTTTGTTTCCAGTGCCGTTCTGTGCGGAATTGCCGGAATCTTACTGTCGTCGACTGTGCGTTCTTACGTTCCGTTAGCTGGTGACGCGTTTCTTCTGGATGCCATAGGCGCCACCTTTATCGGAACGGCTATCAGTGCCGAGCGAAAGCCGACTGTTCTCGGCACGATTCTGGGTGTGTTGCTTCTGGCAGTACTTCGCAATGGATTACTCCTGATGGGATGGAATTTTTTCTGGCAACAGGTCGGAATAGGTGTGCTGGTATTTGTGGTTTTAGGCATGTCGTTTGGGCTTCGAAAACAAGCTGAATAAGGAAATAAAGCATGACGAAGTTTGATGTAAGTGCGGTAGGGTTTGCTGTCCTCGATATTTTGGGGCGTCCGGTCACTCATATCCCAGAGGGAGGAAGAGCTGATTTTATTGAGGAGATCCGCATGACAGTCGCAGGAACGGCGGCAGCGACAGCGGTTGATTGCGCCATTTTGGGATTAAAAACTCGTATGGTGACCACAGTTGGGAACGACGATCTGGGTGACTTTCTGATAAACAAAATGAAAAGGTTTGGATTGGATACGGAACTGGTCAGGGTCGATAGTAGCACCCAGACCTCTGCTACTATCCTGCCAATTCGACCGAATGGGGAACGCCCTGCATTGCATGTGCCCGGCAGCGCAACAAGGTTTGATGTCCATGAGCAAGATCTGGACGTTGCTCTCGATGCGCAGATTATTCATATTGGTGGGACTGGTCTTCTAAAAAACTTTGATGGCGAGAAGACGCTGAATTTTATCAAAAAAGCCAAAGAGCTTGGTCGAATCACTACTTTTGATTTGATTCAGGCGACTCCTGAAACAACAGCTTTGGTGGAGCCACTTTTGCCCTACATTGACTACTTTGTGCCTTCACTAGAAGAAGCGTCAGAAATGGCGAACATGGATGATCACATTTTGGTTGCAAAGTGGTTTAAAGAAAAAGGGGTTAAAAACGTCATCTTAACCATGGGGGGCGATGGGGTTTATGTATTACCTGAACAGGGAGCCCCTTTTTCACTGCCTGCCCACGATATTAAGGTAGTGGATACCACAGGGTGTGGCGACAGCTTCACGGCGGGCATCATAGTTGGTTTGTCCAAGGGGTGGGGCATTAAAGAATGTGCGCGTTTCGCCAATGCAGTGGCTGCCAAAGTGGCAATGGGGCTAGGGTCAGACGGCAAGCTAGTTTCGTTTGACGATACGTTGAATGCCATGAACCAGTGGTCACTGAAAAACCATTAGAGCGTTCAGCTCGACAGGCAAGGATGAACAGAATGTCAGAGTTAACAAACAAAGTCGCATTGATAACAGGTGCCAGCAGAGGGATTGGACGGGCACTGGCCGTTGGGATGGCAAAGAGCGGAGCGGATATCGTCATCGCGGATCTTCCATCTCAACAGGTTGAGTTAGAGCAGACTCAGAAACAAATTCTAGAAACGGGGCGTAAGTGCGTTGCCTACAGTCTGGATGTGACGAATAAAAAGCAAGTGGAAGATGTTATCGGTGAGGCTCTACAAGAATTTGGAGAAATCGACATTCTTGTTAACAACGCAGGGATTCTAAAGCCTTCAAAACTAGAAGACCTCGATGAGGCAGACTGGGACGCTCACTTTGATGTGAATGGTAAAGGGGTGCTTTTAATGACCAATGCCATTCTTTCTCATATGAAGCAACGTAACTTCGGGCGAATAATCAATATTGCGTCCATTGCGGGTCGTCAGGGAGTAGCGACTCAGGGGCATTATGCCGCCACCAAATCAACGGTCATTACCCTAACCCGGGTCTATGCGCAGGAAGTGGGGGAATTTGGCATTACAGTCAATGCAATTTGCCCAGGAATCATCCTGACAGAGATGGGGAAAAATAATCTGGGATCCGATGAAGCCATAAAACACTGGCAGGAGGTGGCAGCACTTAAACGGCTTGGTGCGCCTGAAGATGTGGTCGGCCCTGCTGTGTTTTTCGCTTCAGAACTCAGCAATTTTGTCACCGGACAAGCGTTAAACGTTTGTGGTGGTATTTACTTCCACTAGGGCAACAGAGCCTGCGTTTTAGGAGATAGACAGATGGAAGCTGTTGCAATCATTGGAGGCGGTCCAAGTGGGATTGTCGCCGCCCGTTATTTACAGTCTCAGGGCTTTAAGCCAGAAATTTATGAAAGCCACAGCCGCATCGGTGGTCAGTGGGCGGCAGATAACCCCAAATCTGGTGTCTGGTCGACAATGCGCACAAATACGGCTCGCATGGTCACCCGCTTTTCCGACTTGGATCATGACGTGGATGTACCTATTTTCCCCAGAAACGATCAAATCAAACAATACCTGACCTGCTATCTCGAATACTTTGGGCTTTCTGGCTTCGTTTCACTGAATACCAGCTTGCGGTCTGTAGATTGTTTGGATAATGGGTGGAAGCTCACTTTCGAAGGAGATCAGGGAGTATTTTCCAAACAATTCGATAAAGTTGTTATCGCTACCGGAGCGTTTAACCGACCAAATATTCCAGTAATTAAGGGGCTGGACACATTCAGTGGAGAGTGCGGTTCAGTTCATGCCTTTCACTACAAGGATCCCGAATTCTATCGGGGGAAGCGTGTCTTAATTGCTGGTGGCAATATCTCCTCTCTTGAGATTGCGTCTGATCTTGCCATGCTGGGCGCCAGCAAAGTCATTACTACGATGAGAAGACAGCGCTACATTATGCCAAAGCTTGTTGCAGGCGTTCCTGTAGAAAGCTATGCATTTACGAGAGGTGGTGCACTTTTTCAAGAGCAGGCGAGCTCAGAAGAATGGGCACAGGCAACCAGAGAATTCATCTTAACGTACTCAGGAAACCCTGCTTGGTATGGCGCACCCGAGCCAGACCAAGACGTCAGAATTGCAGGTACAACGGGGAGCCAGAATTACCTGAACTTAGTCGCTGAAGGGAGAATCACTTGTAAACCCTGGATTGAGAAATTCGGTGATAATCAGGTGCATTTTCTGGATGGTAGCCATGAAGAAATAGACGGTGTTATTTTTGGTACTGGGTACCGCCTGAATCTCGACTTTTTCTCTGACGAGTTGAAAAGAGACCTAGAAGTCGACGGAATGCATATCACTCTGGCTGATCATACTTTCTCACCCAAGCTTCCCGGAATGGCATTTATGGGGCAGTGGGGGCAAATAGGGCCTTACTTCCCCGTGTTAGAACAGCAAGCCAGGTACATAGCCTACTCTTGGGGAAAAACGGTTCCAATTCCAGAGGAGCAAGCATTGATGAAAGCTTGTCAGGTATGCAAGGAAAAGAAAGGTGAAACTTTGTATCAGCACTTAATGGCGATTAAATTTGCCCGTCTGAACAAAAGCGATCCCACCGGGAGTGTAACGCCTTTGGTTGAGGAATTGCTGAGCAAGCATGCGGTAACGGGACTGACATTCAGACTTGCTGGTACTGATGCTCTTGATAACGCGTATGAGCAATTACTAGAAGAGTCTCGCCTGTATGGTGTTAAGCCCACGTCTCTAAGAAATGATTAAACCGAGTGCCCAAGTTCATCACTTGGGCACTCGGTTTTTTTACAGCTTAAATTCAGGTTTGAGCTGGTCGCACACATGGCGTGCAAAACCACTACCTGCTTCGCTATAGATGTTGAAAGCGGCGTCGACACCCAATTCAGTCAACTCATTGAGCTGATCAGAATATTCTGCGATCGCTGCAATTTGCCCCTTGAAGTCTTTGCGTTGTAATTGCTCTAACGCGAGCTGATTACCCAAATGGTGAGGCATGGCTAACAAGACCAACTTAACATTTGCTGTATCTAGAATGCGTTCCCAAAAATCCGGGTCGGTTGCATCGCCCTCAATCACGTTCCTGCCATGACTACGATGGGTGGCAGCTGCATCAGCGCGGACTTCGACGCCAAGGCTCACCTTTCCATAGCGTGTTCTTATTTCATCGTAAGCACCAGTGCCAATACGACCCATGCCTAATATCAGTACTTGTGCATGTCCTGGGTTTATCAGTTGGTCTCTTGCATGAAGTTTTTCTGCGGCGGCTTCTTTTAGCCATTTAGCACTACGCTGATAAATTTCATGACCAGCACGGGTTAGTGGCGCAGCCAGGACGAATGAAATGGACACTGCAATGGCAATTGAGACAAGAATGTCACCAGGAAGCCACCCCATCTTATATGCCAGACCTCCGACAATAAGCCCGAATTCTGAGTAGTTGAATAGCGTCAGTGACGCCAGCAAAGAGGTACGGACTCGGAATTTGAAGAAGTTGATAGTGAAGAAATAAAGAATCCCTTTCACCGGAAGAAGCAGCATAAAGAGCACAGCTAAAGACAGACCGGTCAACGTCGGTTCTTCTGCTAAACCAATGTTCAGGAAGAAGCAGACGAGAAAGAGCTCTTTCAGATTAAGAAGGGATTTGGACAGTTCAGAAGCCTTCTTGTGCCCAGCCAGAATCATTCCAAGGATCAGTGCACCCAGGTCAGCTTTCATTCCAACTATATGGAATAGCCCTGCGCCAACGACCAGAGCGAAGAAGATGCCAAATAACACCAGCATCTCACCATGACCTACCCAGTCGAGCAACTTATAGAATAGCGGTCTTAGGAACGGCAGAATAAAGAGAGAAATGGCATACCACTCAGGAATCTTTCCTGTAGAAGCGGTTAAGAAAACCACCGCAAAAATGTCCTGCATAACCAGAATACCAATGGCAAGCGTGCCATAAGTGGCATTCATTTCACCTTTCTCCTGAAGGCTCTTCACCGCAAATACGGTACTGGAGAACGATAGGGCAAAGCCAAGCAGAACAAGCTGTTCGATACCGATGCCGGCAAGCGTACCCACGCCAAGAGTCTTCAATAAAATCAGCGCAACGGTGAAAAAAGCGGTCGAGATAAGATTGTGAACCGTTGCCCCTAGCCATATCTCTTTGGCGAGTAAGGTTTTAACATCGAGTTTCAACCCGATGGTGAACAGTAGAAGAGTGACACCCAGGTCTGCCAGAGTGGTGATTGTGTCGTTGCTTTCAAAGCCATAAGCATTAAGAGCAAACCCCGCGAGCAAAAAACCAACCAAAGGTGGAAGGTTACACTTCAGAGCGGCGAAACCTGCAATGAACGCAACCGAAATAAAAATGAGTTCCATTGAAAAGCCAGCTAATTTGAGTTGTTGTTATACCAATCACAGTAAGTAGGTGTTCAGAAATAGCGTAGGAAAAACGCTTGAGAACAAAGCAAAAAATTTCGATAAGTAGCCATTCTACAATCAAATTTTTTAACGTAGTTATCGAGTGTTTCAACAAGCTAGAATGAGCAATTACTTGCTACGATTGGTATTAATATAGAGCAGATACAAAAAAGGGTCGCGCTAGACGACCCATTTGTTTAGCGCCTGAACGCTATTTTTCCACCAAACTTTTATTCTTCAAGTAATTTTTGTAACAAAACACCATTCAGCATAGCACGCTTAATCATTGCAAAAGCACCCATGGCTGGTTGGTGGTCAAGTTCCGAAGCAACAATTGGCAAATCGGTGTGGAAGGTTTTAAGCGATTGTGTTTCCACGTTTTTACGGATCGCCGGGAATACAATGTCTTGTGCTTTCGTAATGTCGCCCGCAATGATGATTTTCTGCGGGTTAAACAAGTTGATGGTAATCGCAATCGCTTTACCCAACTGGTTACCTACCTTTATCAGGCTTTGGCTAGCGAGCTCATCACCCTTTAGGGCGTGCTGACATACATCGTCCATGGTTGGATTCGATATATTGCTCAAGCTAGACTGGTAACCTTTGCTCAATAGAGTTCTGACTCGCTCTAAAATAGCAGGGTTAGAAGCGACAGTTTCAAGGCAACCAAAATTTCCGCACTGGCATTGTTCGCCTAATGGATCGATCTGAATGTGACCGATTTCTCCGACATTTCGGTTAAAACCCAGAAACACTTGTCCGTTGACAATAATTCCAGAACCAGTACCGCGATGGACACTGACCAGAATGGAGTCCTGGCAATCTCGGCTTGCGCCAAAATAATGTTCAGCCAGTGCCATGCCACGAACGTCATTTCCAACGAAGCATTCAACATTGAACGTATCGCGGACGACATCACCCAGAGCCAGGTTATCGATGTCGGTATTCGGCATGTATTCGATCACACCAGTTTCAGGATTGACCAACCCCGGTAATGAAATGCCAATAGCGATTAACTGTTCGATACGCTCTTTGTGTTCTTCAATAAAATTTCGAATCTGCTCCAGCAGACCTTCCATTAACTCGGTCTGGTTGTGGTAGATGAACGGTGCATAATGATTCACCAGTTCTTTGCCACCAAGGTTGTACAGACTGAAATGGATGTAATCACGACCAACACGGATCGCGATAGAGTGAAAAGGTTCGACTTCTGTCGTGAGGGAGATGGCTCTTCGACCACCTGTGGAGGCTTGTTGCGCGACCTCTTTAATCAGGCCGCGCTCCAATAGCTGGCGGGTTATTTTAGTAACACTTGCCGGAGCAAGCTGACTTACATCAGCGACTTGAATCCGTGAAATAGGACCTTGCTGATCAATCAAGCGGTAAACCGCTGCACTGTTGAGTTGTTTGACTAAGTCTACGTTACCTATTTGTCCGCCATTCATGCTTAATTTTGCTCGTATTGTCCGTTAACTACTGTCGCTTTGACATTGAAGTCACGGTCAAATACAGCAAGGTTAGCAACCATACCTTTTTTAACTCGGCCAAGTTTGTCTTCTACACCGATAGCGCGTGCAGCATACAGAGTGGCCATACGTAGAGCTTCATCCAAAGCGATCCCAACGTGCTCAACTGTATTTTGTACTGCTTCTATCATTGTTAGTGCTGAGCCGCCGAGTGTGCCATTTTCATCAACACACTTGCCATCTCGGTAATATACTTTCTTGCCTACAAAAATAAAGTGATCCATATCTGCGCCTGCCGGAGCTGTGGCATCGGTCACTAATACGAGCTTTTCGCCCTTAATTTTGTGAGCAATTCGGATGTTGGCGTAGTCTACGTGGAAACCATCAGCGATGATGCCCGCGTATACTTCTGGCGTATCGTAAATTGCGCCAACAACACCTGGTTCACGACCCGCCATTGGCGTCATTGCGTTGAATAGGTGAGTAGCGAAAGTGATACCAGCTTCAAAACCCTGACGAGCTTCTGCATACGTACCGTTACTGTGACCAATAGCCACAACAACACCCGCTTCGCTTAGCTTTTCAATGTGCGCAGGATCGTTTTGCTCAGGAGCCAGTGTCACTTTAGTCACTACATCTGCGTTTTCACAGATGAAGTCAATCATGTCACTGTCGGAGCGACGAATGTAGTCAACACTGTGAATGCCTTTCTTCATGACATTCAGGTAAGGACCTTCAAGGTGAAGACCCAAAGACTGGTTTTCATACTTCGCGTGGTAGTCACGAGCTGCTGCAACAGCTTGGCGCATGTTTTCGTCTGAAGAAGTGATCAGAGTTGGCAGAAAGCTTGTGCAGCCTGATTTCAGGTTTGCCTCATGCATGATTTGCATGGTTTCAGCAGTGATCTCATCGTTTAACATCACACCACCACAGCCATTTAGCTGTAGGTCGATAAAACCAGGGCTGACGTTTGCACCGTCCAGATCAATGGTTTTAATGTCTGCAGGAAGCTCAGCTACTGGACAAACAGATTCAATGTTTGCTCCGTTAACAACAACGGCATGATTGTCCAGCACATCGCTACCAGTATAAATTTTACAGTTGGTTAGCGCATACATAGTGTAATAACCCTTATTTAAGATCTTTAGTATTTTCTGCTTCAAGCTCTTGGAAGTATTTCACCGTCTTCACTTTTAATTCTTGAGTTGCAGGCTCGTCACAAACGATCACTGACTTAGGGTGAAGTTGAAGTGCAGATACAGTCCACAGATGGTTAACAGAACCCTCTACTGCTGCTTCTAGTGCTAGTGCTTTGTTATGACCTGTAATTAGGATCATGATTTCTTCAGCGTCAAGCAGAGTACCTACACCAATGGTCAGTGAGTATTTTGGTACCTGGCTGATGTCGCCATCGAAGAAACGAGAATTCGCAATACGTGTATCTTCAGTCAGAGTTTTGATACGAGTACGCGAAGAAAGTGAGGATGCTGGCTCGTTAAAAGCGATGTGACCATCGTTACCAACACCACCCATAAACAGGTTGATTCTGCCGTACGATTTAATCTTATCTTCGTAACGTTGGCACTCAGCTTCCTGATCTTCAGCATTGCCGTTAAGAAGATTGATGTTTTCTTCTTGAATATCAATGTGATTGAAGAAGTTGCTGTACATGAAAGAGCGGTAAGACTCAGGGTGGTCAGATGGAAGACCAACATACTCATCCATGTTGAAAGTAACGACGTGTTTGAAGCTTACTTCGCCAGCTTTATGAAGTTCAATTAGACGCTTGTAAGTGTTCAGAGGAGTACCACCGGTAGGCAATCCTAGTACAAATGGACGGTCCGCAGTTGGCTGGAAGGCATTGATTCGGTTAACAATATGACGTGCAGACCATAGGCCAACATCAGTAGCTGTATTTAGTGGAATTAATCTCACGGTGATACCTCAAATTTATACAGTAAATGATTAAAACTTGGCGCCCTGGGGCATTTGTTTTGAATGATAAAATAAGTTTTATGATCTCGCTAGCAAAATCCTTTGCCCTTACCCGAAACGGGTGATTAGGATCACAAATGAAAAGGTTTTAATTTGCGGAGCAAAATTAATGTCATAAACTGACTACGACTAAATTGAGCCACTAAAAAAAGTGTCTCAAATCTAATACAAAAAAATCCTATAGGGGGAACTTAAGGTGAATATACTTGGATATGCGCAGAGATTAGGTAAAGCTTTGATGCTTCCTATTGCAGTGCTTCCAATAGCAGGTCTTTTACTGCGTTTGGGACAAGGTGACGTGCTTGATATCGCTTTCATGGCGCAAGCAGGTGGTGCGGTTTTCGGTAACCTACCAGTTATCTTTGCAATCGGTATCGCAATCGGTCTTTCTAAAGACGGTCACGGTGCAGCTGGTCTAGCTGGTGCAGTGGCTTACTTCGTTTCTAACGCAACTGCAACAACAATCAATGCCGACATCAACACTCAGGCATTCGGTGGTATCCTAGCGGGTATCGTAGCTGGTCACGCATACAATGCATTCAATGCAACGCGTCTACCAGAATGGTTGGCTTTCTTCTCTGGCAAACGTTTAGTTCCAATCATGGCTGGTCTTTTCGCTCTAGTACTAGGTGCGGTTCTAGGTTACGTATGGCCTGCAATCCAGGGTGGTCTTGACGCACTAGCACAAGGCGTATCTTCTTCTGGTGGCTTTGGTCAGTTTGCTTACGGTTTCCTAAACCGTCTTCTGATTCCAATCGGTCTACACCACATTGTGAACAACATTTTCTGGTTCAACCTAGGTTCTTGTCAGGAAATCCTAATCACTGGTGCTCAGGCTGCTGGTCAAGCTCTAGACCTAACTAAAGTGTGTGTAACTCCTGAAGTTGCTAAAACACTAGTAGTTGGTCAACAGCACACGTTTGAATTCGCTAACTCTGTAACTCCAGAAATCGTTGCAACTGTTAAAGAAGTAACTGAAACAGTAGCGTCTGGTGACCTATTCCGCTTCTTCGCAGGCGATAAAGGCGCTGGCGTATTCATGAACGGCTTCTTCATGGTAATGATGTTCGGTCTTCCAGGTGCAGCACTAGCAATGTACCTAGCAGCTCCTGCTGAGAAACGTGCTCAAGTTTCTGGTGCTCTGTTCTCTGTAGGTTTCTGTGCATTCCTAACAGGTGTTACCGAGCCAATGGAATTCATGTTCGTATTCCTAGCTCCTGCTCTATACGCAGTACACGCAGCATTCACTGGTCTAGCTCTAGTAGTAGCGAACATGTTCGGTACTCTACACGGATTCACATTCTCTGGTGGTGCTATCGACTTCATCCTGAACTTCGGTATCGCAACTAAGCCTCTAGTTCTACTAGCTCTTGGTCTAGCATGGTTCGCTCTATACTTCGTAACCTTCTCGTTCGCAATCCGCGCATTCAACCTGAAGACTCCAGGTCGTGAAGACGAAGAAGAAGCAGTTGCTGCAGGTGGTGAAGCACCTAAAGGTGACCTAGCTCGTCAATACCTGAAAGCTCTAGGCGGTCACGAAAACCTAACAACTATCGACGCTTGTATCACTCGTCTACGTCTAACTCTTAAAGACCGCTCTCTAGCTGATGAAGCTGTTCTTAAGAAGCTTGGCGCGAAAGGTGTGGTTAAACTAGGTGAAAACAACCTTCAGGTTATCCTAGGTCCTCTAGCAGAAATCGTTGCTGGTGAAATGAAAAACATCGGTCCAGGTGAAGACCTATCTGATGTAAAACTTCCTTAATCTCAGATTAAGAAATCAAGTTCAAGAAATGCCTCCCATCGGGAGGCATTTTTTTTAACCATTCAAAACGAAATTTGGCAATAAAGTGTTTGAGGCAGTTGTGTATCTCGTGAGAATGGTGGATCATTAGCGATTAACCATTCTGACAATACTTAAATACATAGAGGTGTTATAGATGAGTGAAGCTGAGGCTCGTCCATCGAACTTTATCCGTCAAATCATTGATAAGGATTTAGCGGAAGGCAAACATAACAGCGTGCACACCCGTTTCCCGCCAGAACCTAACGGTTATCTGCACATCGGTCACGCTAAATCTATCTGCCTTAACTTTGGTATTGCTCAGGACTATCAGGGACAGTGTAATCTTCGTTTTGATGACACTAACCCTGAAAAAGAAGATATCGAATACGTCGAGTCGATTAAGAATGATGTTAACTGGTTAGGCTTTGAGTGGAATGGGGATATCTGTTACTCCTCAAACTACTTCGACAAACTTTACGGTTATGCAGTTGAATTAATTAACAAAGGCTTAGCGTATGTCGAAGAGCTAAGTCCTGAGCAGATCCGCGAGTACCGAGGTACTCTGAAAGAACCGGGTAAGCCTAGCCCTTATCGCGACCGCAGCGTTGAGGAAAACTTAGCGCTGTTTGAAAAAATGCGCGATGGCGGTTTTGAAGAAGGGAAAGCATGTCTACGTGCGAAAATCGACATGTCTTCCTCCTTTATGGTTATGCGTGATCCAGTGCTATACCGCGTACGCTTTGCCACACACCATCAAACTGGTGACAAGTGGTGCATCTACCCGATGTATGATTTTACGCATTGTATCTCGGATGCGTTGGAAGGTATTACGCACTCGCTTTGTACACTGGAATTCCAAGATAACCGACGTTTGTACGACTGGGTGCTAGATAACATTTCAATCGAATGTCAGCCACGCCAGTACGAGTTCAGCCGTCTGAACCTTGAATACACGGTTATGTCCAAGCGTAAGCTGAGCCAGCTGGTTTCCGAAAACCTAGTGAATGGGTGGGATGACCCGCGAATGCCAACGGTTTCCGGATTGCGTCGCCGAGGCTTTACTCCTGCTTCTATTCGTGAGTTCTGCAAACGCATTGGTGTGACTAAGCAAGAGAACATGATCGAGTTTAGTTCTTTGGAATCTTGTATTCGCGATGACCTTAATGAAAATGCTCCTCGTGCTATGGCGGTTTTGGATCCAGTGAAGCTGGTGATTGAAAACTTCGCTGAAGGTGAAGTTGAGACTCTGACTGTGGCTAATCACCCTAACAAACCAGAAATGGGTGAACGTGAAGTGCCATTTACTCGTGAAATATATATCGAGAAAGAGGACTTTCGCGAAGAAGCAAACAAGAAGTACAAGCGTTTAGTACTGGGTAAAGAGGTACGCTTACGCGGCGCATATGTGATTAAAGCCGAGCGCATTGAAAAGGATGAGCAAGGTAATATCACTACTATCTTCTGTACTTACGACAATGAAACGTTGGGTAAGAACCCAGCTGATGGTCGTAAAGTCAAAGGGGTGATTCATTGGGTTTCAGCGGAGAAAGGCGTTTCAGCAGAAATTCGCCTTTACGATCGCTTATTCTCAGTCGCAAACCCTGCTGCAGCGGACGATTTTGCTTCTACTATCAACCCTGAATCACTCACGGTAATGCAGGGGGTGGTTGAGCCTAGTCTAGCGAATGCCAAGCCAGAAGCGGGCTACCAGTTCGAACGTACCGGTTATTTCTGTGCAGATTCAAAAGATTCAACAGCAGAAAGCCCAGTATTCAACCGAACGGTTGGGTTGAGAGATACTTGGGCTAAGATAGAGTCTAAATAAGACTTAACTTAATTCAAGATAAAAAATAAGAGGGCGCATTTTGCGCCCTTTTTTCTGTAACAAACCAGGCTTGAGTATGAAAATTGAGCAATAAAAAAGCCGAAGGCGTTAAAACCTTCGGCTTTTTCGGTGCTTTTGCCTTACTTTTTCTTCGGCTTGTGCGCGTTTGGATCGTCTTTGCAAGAGCGGTCACCACACTTACCGTAAAGGTACAGGCTGTGATTCGTCAGTTCGACGTTGTACTTGGCTGCTATTTCTCTTTGTCTTTCTTCAATCACTTCGTCAGAAAACTCAATCACTTCACCGCAATCAAGACAGACCAAGTGGTCGTGGTGGTGTTGAGTGGACAATTCAAAAACAGACTTACCGCCTTCGAAGTGGTGTCGGGTTACAATGCCAGCATCATCGAATTGGTTAAGAACTCGATATACAGTCGCTAGCCCAATCTCTTCACCGAGATCGATCAGCTTCTTGTACAGTTCCTCTGCACTGATGTGAGAGCAGTCAGGTTGTTGAAGTACCTCTAAGATCTTTAATCGCGGTAACGTAACCTTTAGTCCAGCTTCTTTTAGAGCTTGGTTATTATCTGGCATATTCTTTCCTGTAGATGATCTGCAGCAAAATACAGAAGTCGTAGTTAATAGCATTATAGGATAGTAAAACGTAACAATAAACCACGAAGTTCAAACGGTTAATAAAGAAAACTTGTAAATCTGCCTCAAATCACGGATATTGAGATCCGACCAGTTACAACTTTATAACAATACTTATGCATAAAAGCTTGAGCCGAGTGTACAAACCCGGCGTTGTTAAATTTGCGCTGAATCTGTGGCCGCCATTCTGGGGAGCTGGAATCAGAATACTATCTATCAGCAAAGATTTCCGCACAGTAAAAGTGAAACTTAAATTGAGGTGGTGGAATAAGAACGCAAACCGAACTCAATATGGAGGTTCGATTTTTTCTCTGACCGATCCTGTGTATTCGCTGATGTTGATAGGTATCTTGGGTGAAGAGTATTTTGTTTGGGATAAGGAAGCCAGCATCAATTTTATTGCTCCTGGGAAAAGTGCGCTTTATGCGGACTTTCAAATTTCTCAAAACATGCTTGATGACATTTACAGTAAAACCGCAAATGGTGAAAAGTGTTTTCCTGAGTTTATGGTTTACGTTAAAGATGAAGCAGGGGATGTCGTGTCTGAAGTACAGAGGACACTGTATGTGAGGAAGCGTCCGGAATATCGTTCAGAATAAAAAATACCTCCCAATTGGGAGGTATTTACTTTTAGTCTTCTAGTTCAGCAAGACACATTTCTTCGTGTATCTGCTCAACCCAATTTTTTACTCGATCGTCTGTCAGTTCTGGTTGGCGATCTTCATCAATACACAAACCTACAAACAGAGAGTCGTCACCTTCTACCAACCCTTTGGATGCTTCGAATTCGTAGCCTTCAGTTGAAGTGTGACCCAAAATTGTTCCGCCTTTCGCTTCAACGATATCGCGAACCATGCCCATAGCATCACAGAAGTACTCTGCGTAGTCTTCCTGATCGCCACAACCAAAGATAGCCACGAGTTTCGTCGAGAAGTCGATTTGCTCAAGCTCTGGGAAGAAATCATCCCAGTCACATTGTGCTTCACCGTAATACCAAGTTGGAATACCTAGTAGAAGAAGATCAAAGTTGTCGATGTCTTCTTTGCTGCTTTTCGCGATGTCTTGTACGTGAACCAACTTTTTACCTAGTTGTTTCTGAATCATCTTAGCAACGGCTTCAGTGTTACCTGTGTCGCTACCAAAGAAGAGTCCTACACTTGCCATAGAATCAGTACCTATATAGTGACGGTTTTTAAATTAAATCTGAGGTCGCCTGGTTAACCCAAACCAGTGCCTTCCCAGCTCAGCTGGATAAGCCCTTTTGCGATGAATCCGGCGCAACCTAAGAAAAGAACTAGCCATACAATACGACGCCCAAACGGTGGGACATTACCTTGTTTCAATACGTCTTTGATTGCCATTCCGATAAAAAAGAAGATCGATGCAAACAAAAGGTCCAAGCCTATGGACTCTAGCATATTGATGTAGTCGTAGAGCATGACGTTCCTTGTAGTCAAATTTGCTGGGCGCACTATATCACTGTTGCGACCCAAAGTTAATGAGAAGGATTCTCCAATAGGCGCAAAATGTTACCTATGCGGCTATGAATCGGCGCATCACTCTCAGCACGTCGTTCGGCTTTTCCGCATGTAACCAGTGCCCCGTATTCGCGATAACGTGTGCTTTGGCATTTGGGAACTGTCGCATTACTGCTGGCTGGTGTGCTTCAGTAAGATAATCTGAGTTTCCACCTTTAATAAGTAATGCGGGCGTCTGCACGGCTTTCGCTTCTTCCCAACTTATGATGTTTCTGTAGTTAGAGAATAACGACTCAACATTAAAACGCCAGCCAAGGTGATCTCTCTCTTTGTAGAGCGACTTACCAAGAAACTGACGCACGCCTTCCATTTCGATATGTTCTGCCATGACTTTCATCGCTTCTGAGCGACTTGAGGGTTTTGCATTTTCAACTGCATGAAGCCCGGCAAAAACGTTGTCGTGACGTGATTCAGTGTACGCGACTGGTGACATGTCCAAAACAACAAGCTTTTTCACTTTGTCTTCAATAAGCGATGCGAGTTTCATGGCAACTTTTCCGCCCATGGAATGACCGACAAGAATCACATTACTTAAGTTCAGATGTTCAAGGAGTGCTTTTACGTCTTCTGCCATTTCTTCATAGGTATGGCTTTCACTGTGAAAAGAAAGACCATGATTGCGAAGATCGACAGACAGAACCTGATGATCCTGAACCAAATCTCTGGCCAATAATCCTAGGTTATCCAGATTGCCAAACAATCCATGCAGCAAGACGATCGTCTGTCCTTCGCCTTGCAACTTATAATTCAAAAGTGATGACATTTTCTCTTTATCTTGTTGGGTTTGCCGTAGAGTATCATGGCAGAACTGGTTATAATCACACAGAGTTTAAACATAGAGATTGTGAAAAGCGAATGAAAACAATAGAGGTTGATGAGGATCTATACCGTTACATAGCCAGCCAAACACAACACATCGGAGAGAGTGCATCAGACATTCTTCGTCGATTGTTAATGGGCGAACAAAAGCCAGTTGTTGAGCCTCCCGCTCCAGCAGTGAATGGTATCGTCGTAAGTAAGGACGCAGGTAAGGACACCGCTATTGATGGCGTAAAAGTGCTTCGCTCTTTATTGATTTCTGACGAGTTTGCAGGCAAAGACAAAGCCATTGATCGTTTTATGCTGGTATTGTCGACTCTTCACAGTGTTCACAACGATAAATTTGCAGAGGCGACTCAAGTAAAAGGTCGCACACGTGTTTACTTCGCTGATAATGAAGACACTCTGTTAGCCAGCGGTAAAACAACGAAACCACGTCAGATTCCTAACACACCTTTCTGGGTAATCACGAACAATAATACCAACCGGAAACGCCAAATGGTGGATCAATTAATGACGCGCATGGGCTTCCAGGGCGATTTAATTGAAAAGGTGTGTAACGCAATTTAAAAGCACCTGATTCGAACCTCATAATGACATATTGAATCGTTATTATGAGGTTTGTTTTTTTATGGGTAAGTAAATAAATAAGGAAATAAAAATGGCTATCCATCCTCGAGCGGGGCAGCAAGCCTTGCAAGAAGATTTGCATAACATCCCTTCGTTAGTTGCTAATTACTTCTTACTTCAACCAGAATCTTCTAATGATGCACATCGCGTTCAGTTTGGAACGTCCGGTCATCGTGGCACGTCTGACAAACACACCTTCAATGAGCACCATATCTTAGCTATTGCTCAGGCTGTGGCAGAAGTGCGTAAAGAGCAGGGCGTTACTGGTCCTCTGTTTTTAGGTAAAGACACACATGCATTGTCAGAGCCCGCTTTTACAAGCGTTGTAGAAGTGCTGATTGCAAATGGTGTAGAAGTGATTGTTCAGGAAGATAATGGCTTTACTCCAACTCCTGGTATCTCCCATGCAATTCTGACTTACAATCAAACGCATGATGCGAAAGCAGACGGCATTGTAATTACGCCTTCGCATAACCCGCCACAAGACGGTGGTATCAAGTACAATCCGCCTCATGGTGGTCCGGCTGAAGCTGAGTTGACTCAGGCGATTGAAGACAGAGCCAATGTTCTGATCTCAGAAGGCTTGCAAGGTGTGAAGCGCACACCAATCACTCAGGCAAAAGAGTCCGAATTATTCAAGCAAGTTGATCTGGTAAAACCTTACATTGATGACTTAGTGAATGTGATTGATATCGAGGCGATTCAAAAAGCCAACTTGAATATTGGTGTGGATCCACTGGGTGGTTCAGGCATCGATTACTGGCGTCAAATCGCTAAAACATATCAACTTGACCTTACTTTGGTCAGTGAATCCATCAATCCGTCTTTCCAGTTTATGTCATTGGACAAAGACGGTGTGATTCGAATGGACTGTTCTTCGCCTTACGCCATGGCAAGCCTATTGGCACTAAAAGACGATTATGATCTGGCGTTTGGTAACGACCCGGATTACGACCGCCATGGTATTGTGACGCCAAAAGGGCTCATGAACCCTAACCATTTCCTGGCGGTATGTATCGATTACCTTTACCGTCACCGTGAAGGATGGAACAAAAACGTAGCGGTTGGGAAGACTCTGGTATCCAGTGCGCTGATTGACCGTGTTGTGGCTGATCTTGGTCGTGAGCTTTGTGAAGTTCCGGTTGGTTTCAAATGGTTCGTAGATGGCTTGTATTCTGGTCAGTTTGGCTTCGGTGGTGAAGAGAGCGCAGGTGCTTCCTTCCTTCGTAAAGACGGCACACCATGGTCAACGGATAAAGACGGCATTATTTTGTGTCTGTTGGCGGCAGAAATTACAGCCGTGACGGGTAAAAATCCTCAGGAATATTACGAAGAACTGGCTGCCAAGCACGGCGAATCAAAATACAACCGTATTCAGGCTGTCGCAAACAGTGAACAGAAAGATGTGCTTAAGAAGCTTTCTCCTGAAATGGTATCGGCAACGACATTGGCAGGTGACGAAATCACGGCGCGCCTGACACATGCTCCAGGCAATGGCGCGGCAATCGGCGGCCTTAAAGTGACCACAGCGAATGGTTGGTTTGCTGCTCGTCCGTCTGGCACAGAAGACATCTATAAGATTTACTGTGAGAGCTTCAAAGGTGAAGAACATTTGAAAGCTATTGAAGCAGAAGCTCAGGAAATCGTTAATCAGGTGTTCAAGAATGCCGGTTTTTAATGCCTAACGGTTTTTAGTGGATAAAGGCGGCGCTTGCCGCCTTTTTACCTTTTGTCCTTACTCTTTCGCCCGCCGAATGACTAGTTTGGCCAACCTTGATTCACGATAAACCAGTATTGTCCACTTTCAGATTGGCAATGAATGAACTTTCCAATATTCGTCTCTTCTTCAAGCAATGAAGAAGTGCTCGTTCTGCCCGTTATCCAGTTTTTCTTTTCTAATACATACAATGGCTCTTCAATGCGGTGTTTTTGATTCTCATAACACCAGTAGCCTTTTATACGTTCTTTATTGATTTCTTTCTCACAACAGTGAGTGGGTACTTCATTATCTAAAAATGGATTGATGTAAAGCCTGCCCTGCATAAGCAAACGTTCCTGAAGGTGTTGCGATTGAGGAAATTGACATTTGAAAGCTTCAGAGGATGACATTTTTAGCTGATGCGTGAGCATGTGCTCTAACTTAATATCCAGCCGGTCTTTTGCGTTAGGACCAAACCACAGCCCGTTGTGGAAAAGGTAGAACTTGATCGCTACTTCCCAGTGTTCGATTTCGTCTTTAAGCTGGTTTTGAATGATGAAGTCTATCGCGCCGAGAGTTCTACCATTTTGGTTTAGCTGAATTTCCTCATCTTTGACTAAGTACTGTGGGTTATTTTCAAAAAGCTGCTGGCAAAGGTATTGATAAACAAAGCCTAATCGAGCATTTCCTTCATATTCTTCAATATTTTTCGTGATTGAGGCTGAAAAAGGGGGAATTTCAACAATAGGATCAGCCTGCTTAAACAGAGCGGGGGTTTGTATGACCCATTTCAAAAGTTTATTTAGTTCTTGTTTTGATTGCATTGAAATTCTCCATTTGGTTTCGACATTCTACCTTTAAATTGTTATAAACGCGCTAAAAGAGATAACACGGATACGCATGATGAATAACTTTCAGCTCGAGTCGATCCTCAATGACAAGCTGTCGCCACAACTGATTAAAGATTACAGCCCAAATGGTATGCAGGTAGAGGGTAAGCCCGAAGTTCAGCGTATCGTGACAGGGGTTACGGCATCTCAAGCCCTAATTGAAAAAGCGATCGAGCTTAACGCAGATGCTCTGTTGGTACACCATGGTTACTTTTGGAAAGGTGAGCCAGAACCTATCAAGGGAATGAAAGGCAAGCGAATTCGCAGTCTGATTAAAGCCGACATTAATCTCTATGGTTACCACTTACCTCTGGATATTCACCCGGAACTTGGTAACAACGCTAAGCTGGCTGAGTTGCTGGATATTGAAATTGATGGTGGCTTGGAAGGGCACCCTCAGTCGGTTTCTATGTATGGCAAGCTTGTTAAACCCGTTTCGGGTGTTGAATTTGCCAAGAGAATCGAAACTGCTTTGAATCGAACTCCACTTCATATTGCTCCGGAAAATAGTGACAAATTGATTGAAACTGTGGGTTGGTGTACTGGTGGCGGTCAGGATTTCATCGAGCTTGCAGCGGCAAAAGGTTTGGATGCTTTTATTTCCGGTGAAATTTCAGAGCGCACTACGTATTCGGCTCGTGAACAGGACATCCATTACTTTTCAGCAGGTCACCATGCAACGGAGCGTTATGGTGTTAAGGCACTTGGCGAATGGCTGGAAGCAGAGCATGGCTTTGACGTGACCTTTATTGATATCGATAACCCGGTTTAGTCGAAAGCTACAATTTTTAGATTAAACGCATAGAAAAAGGTCGAAGCGAATGCTTCGACCTTTTTACTACTCAGTAACCAATAGTCAGAATATTGATCATCACTCTCTTTCGTGAAGAGGTTGGAAGTCGCGTGATTTCTGACCAGTGTATAGCTGGCGTGGACGACCAATTCGGTTGTTTGGATCACTGTGCATTTCATTCCAGTGAGCAATCCAACCAATGGTACGAGACATCGCGAAGATTACTGTGAACATAGAGATTGGGATACCAATCGCTTTCAGGATAATACCTGAGTAGAAGTCTACGTTCGGGTACAGTTTCTTCTCTACGAAGTACTCGTCAGACAACGCAATACGCTCAAGCTCCATTGCCACGTCGAGTAGAGGATCCTGGATGTTCAATTCCTCTAGTACTTCGTGACATGCTTCGCGCATTACTGTTGCACGTGGGTCGTAGTTTTTGTAAACGCGGTGACCGAAGCCCATAAGACGGAACGGGTCTTCTTTGTCTTTCGCACGTTCGATGTATTCAGGGATGTTGTCAACACTGCCGATCTCTTCAAGCATACGTAAACAAGCTTCGTTTGCACCACCGTGTGCAGGACCCCATAGAGAGGCGATACCCGCTGCGATACATGCGAATGGGTTTGCACCAGAAGAACCAGACAGACGAACCGTAGACGTTGAAGCGTTTTGTTCGTGGTCTGCGTGCAACGTAAAGATCTTGTCCATTGCGCGAGCAACAACAGGGTTAACGTTGTACTCCTCACATGGGTTTGCGAACATCATGTGTAGGAAGTTTTCTGCATAGCTCAATTCATTACGAGGGTAGATGAATGGTTGACCGATGGAGTACTTGTAACACATTGCTGCCAGAGTCGGCATTTTAGAAAGCAGACGGTAGGCTGCGATCTCACGGTGTTCGTCGTTGTTGATGTCTAGAGAGTCGTGGTAGAAGGCAGCTAATGCACCAACCACACCACACATAACAGCCATTGGGTGAGCATCACGGCGGAAACCGTGGAAGAAACTTGCGATTTGCTCATGGACCATGGTGTGACGCGTTACGGTCTCTTTGAATTGTTCATATTGCTTACGATCTGGGGCTTCGCCATACAGTAGGATGTAACATACTTCCAGGTAATCTGCGTTATTGGCAAGTTGGTCGATAGGGAATCCTCTGTGAAGAAGGATGCCTTTCGCACCGTCAATATAAGTGATTTGGGATTCACAAGATGCAGTGGCAAGAAAACCGGGGTCAAAAGTAAAGTAACCATTGGCTCCGAGTTTACGAACATCGATTACTTCAGGTCCAACTGTACCCTCCATAATCGGCAGCTCGATTGGCGCTTTACCTTCGATGTGAAGGGTCGCTTTCTTATCTGCCATAACATTCTCCTTTGTTTATTATTAATCCATCCAGGATATTTTGTGTGCCGTTTTTTTACTGAGTATCTAAAGTAAAGTCAATTTTTCTCCCTTTTTGTGTGCACTCGTTTTGATTTTTCATATGAAAAAAGTTAAAAATCTGTTCTGTGTAGCATTATTTGTTACGTCAATTGTATTAATATGTTACCGCCCGTATAGTGGCGCTGAAAATTTTTGTGGAATCCTTATAAATTCAAGGCTAGAAACAAATATTGGCCTATAATAAAAAAGAAAAAGATAACAATTCATTTACATTTATCTCGCCAATATTGGGCGAAATAAGTTAAATAAATGTTAATTTTTGTAGGGTTCCTACTAAAATTTGGTTTATAACTATAAATGCTCTAAGGAGCTGAGTGAGCAAGCCCGTGAAAGAAAGAAAGTCAAGACCTGTTAATCTAGATTTACAGACAGTCCACTTTCCGATTTCTGCAATCGCATCCATCCTGCATCGAATTTCAGGTGTTATTACGTTTGTAGCAATTGGAATTTTAATTTGGTTACTATCCATATCCCTCTCTTCCCCACTAGGATTCGCTAAAGCCGCTGACATAGTAGACAGCTTTATCGTCTCTTTTATCCTTTGGGGCATTCTAACTGCACTCGCATATCACATAGTAGGCGGTATTCGCCATTTATTCATGGATATGGGGTATTTTGAAGAGTTAGATACTGGCGCAGTGAGCGCAAAAGTCTCATTTGCCGTAACAGTAGTATTGTCTCTACTAGCAGGGGTTTTGGTATGGTAAAACATGTTTCCTCGTTGGGGCGCAATGGCGTTCACGACTTTCTACTGATCCGCGCCAGTGCGATCATCCTTACGCTTTACACCATCTACATTGTTGGCTTTTGTGCCTTCAATGAAATCACTTACATGTCATGGACGGCATTTTTTGGCGGCACCTTTACCAAAGTCTTTACTATGCTTGCATTAGTCTGTGTGCTTGTGCACGCGTGGATTGGCTTGTGGCAAGTATTAACAGACTACATTAAACACATAATGTTACGTGGTGTATTACAAGTCGCAATTATTGCCGTTCTAATCGCCTATTTCTTCTCTGGTTTGTTTGTATTGTGGGGTGCGTAAGTGACTATTCCAGTTCGTGAATTCGATGCCGTTGTAATCGGCGCAGGTGGCGCGGGCATGCGCGCTGCTCTACAAATTTCTGAGCAGGGGCTGTCTTGTGCTCTGCTTTCTAAAGTATTTCCTACTCGCTCACATACTGTTTCAGCTCAAGGCGGTATTACGGTAGCACTTGGCAACTCCCATAAAGATAACTGGCAGTGGCACATGTACGACACCGTTAAAGGCTCTGATTACATCGGTGACCAGAATGCGATCGAGTACATGTGTAAAACCGGTCCTGAATCTGTTATCGAGCTTGAAAAAATGGGCTTACCATTTTCTCGCTTTGAAAACGGCAGCATCTACCAGCGTCCGTTTGGTGGACAGTCTAAAGAGTTCGGTGGTGAGCAGGCGGCACGTACTGCTGCTGCTGCTGACCGTACCGGGCATGCACTGCTTCACACGCTTTATCAGCAAAATATCAAACACAAAACCACCATCTTCTCTGAGTGGTATGCCCTTGATTTAGTGAAAAACCAAGATGGTGCAATTCTTGGCTGTACAGCAATTTGTATGGAAACGGGCGAAATGTGCTACTTCAAGTCGAAAGCGACTGTGCTTGCGACTGGTGGTGCCGGCCGAATCTACGCATCGACAACTAACGCTCACATCAACACGGGTGATGGCGTTGGTATGGCATTGCGTGCTGGTGTTCCAATGCAAGACATGGAAATGTGGCAGTTCCACCCGACTGGTATCGCAGGCGCGGGTGTGCTGGTAACCGAAGGTTGTCGTGGTGAAGGTGGTTACCTTCTCAATAAAGATGGCGAGCGCTTCATGGAGCGTTATGCTCCTAACGCGAAGGACCTTGCGGGCCGTGACGTTGTTGCTCGTTCGATGATGATCGAAATCCGTGAAGGTCGTGGTTGTGATGGTCCATGGGGTCCACACATCAAGCTGAAGATGGATCACCTTGGTCAAGAAGTTCTGGAATCTCGTCTGCCGGGTATTTGTGAGCTTTCTCGTACCTTTGCTCACGTCGATCCTGTGAAAGAACCAATTCCAGTTATCCCAACCTGTCACTACATGATGGGTGGTGTTCCGACTCAGGTATCTGGTCAAGCGCTTAAACAAAATGCCGACGGCACTGATGTTGAAGTCCAAGGTTTGTTTGCTTGTGGCGAAATCGCATCTGTATCGGTACACGGTGCTAACCGTCTGGGTGGTAACTCGCTACTCGACTTAGTGGTATTCGGACGTGCAACAGGTCTTCACCTTGGTGAAACTCTGGAAGCACAAGCCGAAGCGCGCCCAGCAACAGATTCTGACATCGAAGCATCTCTGTCTCGTACTATGCGTTGGGAAAACAGCACCGGCGGTGAAGATCCTGCTCAAATCCGTAAAGACCTGCAAAGATGCATGCAAAACAGCTTCTCGGTATTCCGTGAAGGTGAAGCAATGGCAACAGGGCTTGAAGAGCTTAAAGTTATTCGTGAGCGCCTGAAGGATGCTCACCTGGCTGACAAGTCAACAGAATTCAACACAGAGCGAATCGAGTGTCTTGAACTGGACAACCTGATGGAAACTGCATTCTCGACAGCGGTAGCTGCAAACTATCGTACAGAGAGTCGTGGTGCGCATGCTCGTTTTGACTTCCCAGACCGTGATGATGAAAACTGGCTATGCCACTCCATCTACAATCCGGATTCTGAAGCAATGACTAAGCGTGATGTGAACATGACACCAGTTCATCGTGAAGCATTTCCGCCGAAAGCACGTACATACTAAAGGGAGGTACATACTATGAAACTTAATTTCTCTCTTTACCGCTACAATCCGGATACAGACAAAAAGCCTTACATGAAGGACTATGTCCTTGAAGTGGAAGATGGTTCAGACATGATGGTTCTGGATGCTCTTATTCTGCTGAAAGAGCAAGATCCGTCAATCGCTTTCAGACGCTCATGCCGTGAAGGTGTTTGTGGTTCTGATGGTTTGAACATGAACGGTAAGAATGGTCTGGCGTGTATTACACCGATGTCGGCGCTGTCTGGCAAAGACAAGATTGTTATCCGACCGCTTCCGGGGTTGCCAGTTGTTCGTGACTTGATTGTTGATATGACCCAGTTCTATGACAACTACGCGAAAGTGAAGCCGTTCTTGATTTCAGACGGCAACTTACCGCCAGCGCGAGAAAATCTTCAGGCTCCGGAAGATCGCGCACATCTGGACGGTCTGTATGAATGTATTATGTGCGCATGTTGCACAACTTCGTGCCCGTCATTCTGGTGGAACCCGGATAAATTCATTGGACCGGCAGGCTTGCTTGCAGCTTATCGTTGGCTGATTGATAGCCGCGATACCGCTACAGATGAACGTTTATCTAATCTTGACGATGCTTTTAGCGTTTTTCGTTGCCATGGCATCATGAATTGTGTAAGTGTTTGTCCTAAGGGATTAAATCCTACGAAGGCAATCGGTCATATTAAGACCATGCTATTGAACCGCTCGGTTTAATTGAATAAAAATTGCCGACCCAAGTTGCGCAATGTACCAGGGTCGGCTTTATTAATAGCTCGGCATAAGACCGAAGCGAACGTGAAAACTACTGGTTAAGGGAAAATATGCACAACGGCGTGATGAAGGCATGGCTCGAGTCTTCACACTTGGCTGGCGCCAATGCAACTTATGTAGAAGAACTCTACGAACTGTATCTTAGTGACCCCGACCTGGTAAGTGAGGAGTGGAAACGAGTTTTTGAAGGATTGCCCAAGCAATCTGACGCGGCAGAACAACCGCATTCTCGTGTCCGTGATTACTTCCGTCGATTAGCGAAAGAGACAAAGCATTACAATGTCCAAGTTAGTGATCCTGATGTCGATGCTAAACAAGTAAAAGTACTACAGCTTATCAATGCTTACCGCTTCCGCGGTCATGAAGCTGCCAACCTCGACCCCCTAGGTCTTTGGAAACGAGATACAGTCGCTGAACTGAATCCTGATTTCCATACTCTTACCGAAGATGATTTTGATGAAACTTTCAACGTAGGTTCTTTTGCTATTGGGCAAGAAACCATGGTTCTGAGAGACCTTCACAAAGCCCTACAACAAACTTACTGCGGTTCTATCGGTGCTGAATACATGCACATGACCAATACAGAGCAAAAACGTTGGATCCAACAACGTCTGGAATCTGTATCCGGTCAAGCGAGTTTCAGTTCAGAAGAAAAGCAAACATTCCTACATGAACTGACTGCTGCTGAAGGTCTTGAGCGTTATCTAGGGGCGAAATTCCCTGGTGCGAAGCGTTTCTCCCTTGAAGGTGGTGACGCCATGATTCCGATGACGAAAGAAATTATTCGTGCAGCGGGCTCTCAAGGCATTCGAGAAGTGGTAATCGGAATGGCCCACCGTGGTCGTCTGAACATGTTGGTTAACGTTCTTGGTAAGAAGCCTCAAGATTTGTTCGACGAGTTTGCTGGCAAACACGATGAAACTTGGGGTACCGGTGACGTTAAGTATCACCAAGGTTTCTCAGCTGATTTCGCAACTCCAGGCGGTGATGTTCACCTTGCGCTGGCGTTCAACCCATCTCACCTTGAAATTGTTAACCCTGTGGTTATCGGTTCTGTACGTGCTCGTCAGGATCGTTTGGGCGACAAAGACGGCAGTAGCGTTCTGCCTATCACCATTCATGGTGACTCAGCGATTGCTGGGCAAGGTGTGGTGCAGGAGACATTTAACATGTCTCAGGCTCGTGGTTTCTGTGTGGGCGGTACGGTACGTATCGTTGTGAACAACCAGGTTGGTTTCACAACGTCTAACCCACGCGATACGCGATCCACAATGTACTGTACAGACATCGCGAAGATGGTACAGGCACCAATTTTCCACGTGAATGCTGATGACCCAGAAGCAGTCGCTTTTGTGTCTCGTCTTGCAGTGGATTACCGCAACACGTTCAAACGTGATGTTGTGATTGATCTGGTTTGTTATCGCCGTCATGGTCACAACGAAGCAGATGAACCGAATGCAACTCAGCCGCTGATGTATCAGAAAATCAAGAAGCACCCAACACCGCGTAAGCTTTACGCTGATGTGCTGATTGAGCGTGGCGAGTTAGACATTGAAACAGCAACACTTCAAATTAATGAATACCGTGATGCACTTGACCACGGTGAAGTCGTGGTGAAAGAGTGGCGTCCGATGGCGTTGCATTCTGTGGACTGGTCTCCGTATATCGGTCACGACTGGGATACAGATTGGGACTCTACGTTTGATATCAAGCGTCTTACAGAGCTGGGTCAGCGTTTGTGCCAGTTCCCGGAAAGCCACAAGCTGCATAGCCGTGTTAACAAGCTATACAATGACCGTACGTCCATGATCAATGGCGAGAAAGCCTTGGACTGGGGTATGGCAGAAACCTTGGCATACGCAACCTTGGTAGATGATGGTAAGCGCATTCGTATCTCCGGTCAGGATTCAGGTCGTGGTACGTTCTTCCACCGTCATTCTGTGTTGCACAACCAAAACGATGCCAGCACTTATGTGCCTCTTGCGAACATTCACGATAAGCAAGGTCCTTTCCAGGTATTCGACTCAGTACTATCTGAAGAGGCGGTTCTTGCCTTTGAATATGGCTACGCGACAGCAGAGCCGGGCGGTTTGACTCTTTGGGAAGCGCAGTTCGGTGATTTCGCTAACGGTGCTCAGGTTGTAATCGACCAGTTCATTTCTTCTGGTGAGCAGAAATGGGCGCGTCTATGTGGCTTGACTATGCTTCTGCCACACGGTTATGAAGGGCAAGGACCTGAACACTCCTCTGCACGTCTAGAGCGTTACCTTCAGTTGTGTGCTGAACAAAATATGCAGGTTGTTGTTCCATCTACACCCGCACAGGTTTACCACATGATTCGCCGTCAGGTTGTGCGTCCGATGCGTCGTCCATTGGTGGTTATGTCACCTAAGTCGCTACTGCGTCATCCTCTGTGTACTTCTACACTCGAAGAGCTGGCAGAAGGCACATTCCAGGCTGCAATCGGTGAAATTGACAAACTGAATCCGACAAGAGTGAAACGTGTCGTATTCTGTTCGGGCAAGGTTTACTACGATTTGCTGGAACAACGCCGCAACAATGAGCAAGACGATGTTGCAATCGTTCGTATTGAACAGCTTTACCCGTTCCCTCTGGAAGAAGTACAAGCTGCGATTTCTCAATACAAGTACGTTGAAGACTTCGTGTGGTGTCAGGAAGAGCCTCAAAACCAGGGTGCCTGGTATTCAAGCCAGCACAACTTCCGTGCCGCGATTCCGGCAGGAGCTGATCTGAAATATGCAGGTCGCCCGGCGTCGGCATCACCGGCAGTAGGCTATATGTCCGTACACATGAAACAACAAAAAGCGTTGGTGAACGACGCACTTACCCTAGATTAAGAACTAGAAGAAAAAGGACGAAACAGATATGACAATTGAAATTCTGGTTCCAGACTTACCTGAATCTGTAGCTGATGCGACGGTTGCAACGTGGCACAAAAAACCTGGTGAAGCTGTTGAGCGTGACGAAGTCATTGTTGATATTGAAACAGATAAAGTAGTACTTGAAGTACCGGCTCCTGAAGCGGGTGTTCTTGAGGCTATTGTTGAAGAAGAAGGTGCGACAGTTCTTGGTCGTCAAATCATCGGTAAACTAAAACCTGGTGCTGTTGCCGGTGAGCCAACAGCGGATAGCACAGACGGTACGGAAGCATCGCCTGACAAACGTCACAAGGCTTCACTAACCGAAGAATCTAACGATGCACTTAGCCCTGCGGTTCGTCGCCTTCTGGCTGAGCACAATCTTGAAGCTAGCCAAGTGAAGGGCACAGGTGTTGGTGGTCGTATCACTCGTGAAGATGTTGATGCGCATCTGGCAGCAGCGAAATCTGCTCCGGCAGCAGCGGCACAGCCAGAGGTTGAAGTGCCTGCAGCAGCTCGTACGCAAAAACGTGTACCTATGACGCGTCTGCGTAAAACGGTGGCAAATCGTCTGCTTGAAGCGAAGAACAGTACAGCAATGCTGACTACGTTTAACGAAGTTAACATGAAACCAATCATGGATCTTCGTAAGCAGTACAAAGATCAGTTCGAAGAGCGCCACGGTACTCGCCTAGGCTTCATGTCTTTCTATGTGAAAGCAGTAACTGAAGCTCTGAAGCGTTTCCCTGAAGTGAACGCGTCTATCGACGGTGATGATATTGTTTACCACAACTACTTCGATATCAGCATGGCAGTATCGACTCCTCGTGGTCTAGTTACTCCGGTACTGAAAGACTGTGACACGCTAGGTTTTGCTGAAATTGAAAAAGGCATCAAAGAACTGGCCGTGAAAGGTCGTGATGGCAAGCTGACAGTTGACGAATTAATGGGTGGCAACTTCACTATCACAAACGGTGGTGTGTTTGGTTCTCTTATGTCTACGCCAATCATCAACCCGCCTCAATCTGCTATTCTTGGTATGCACAAAATCCAGGAACGTCCAATGGCAGTGGATGGCAAAGTTGAAATCTTGCCTATGATGTATCTAGCGCTGTCTTACGATCACCGTCTGATTGATGGTCGTGAGTCGGTTGGTTTCCTAGTAACAATTAAAGAGTTGCTAGAAGATCCAGCACGTCTGCTGTTAGACGTTTAATATCGCTAAAACGTCTAGTGACCTCCGGTTGCTAGACGTGTATTAGTTTTCAAGGCTAGACTGGCTCAACTGTCTGGCCTTCACTTGAATCTCGTTTGCCTTGAGTGCACAGCGAGATTTATTTGAGAAGACCCTACAGACGTCCGTTTAATAGACGGCGTTATGGAAATAATAAATCCCCTAAGGGATAAACAAACGGAATAACACAATGAATTTGCATGAATACCAAGCCAAACAGCTGTTTGCAGAATTCGGTTTGCCTGTGCCGGAAGGCTACGCATGTGACACACCTCAGGAAGCTTTCGAAGCTGCAGGTCGCATCAGTACTGAGAAGAAAGTTGTAAAGTGTCAGGTTCACGCTGGTGGACGTGGTAAAGCGGGCGGTGTTGAACTGCACGATACAAAAGATGGCGTAAAAGAATTTGCGCAAAAGTGGCTAGGTAAAAACCTAGTGACATACCAAACAGATGCTAACGGTCAGCCAGTTACTAAGATTTTGGTTGAAGAAGCGTCTAACATTGCTAACGAACTTTACCTGGGTGCGGTTGTAGACCGTGCGACTCGTAAAATCGTATTCATGGCATCCACTGAAGGTGGTGTTGAAATCGAGAAAGTAGCGGAAGAAACGCCAGAGTTGATTCACAAAGCTGCTATCGATCCACTTGTAGGTCCTCAAGCATACCAAGGTCGCGAGCTTGCTTTCAAACTTGGTCTTGAAGGTAACCAAATCAAACAGTTCACTAAGATCTTCATGGGTCTTGGTTCTATGTTCTCTAAGCACGACCTAGCGCTTCTGGAAATCAACCCTCTAGTAGTGACTGGTGAAGGCGACCTTCTGTGTCTTGACGGCAAAATCAACATTGATTCTAACGCAATGTACCGTCAGCCAAAGCTTCGTGAAATGCACGATCCATCTCAAGAAGATGAGCGTGAAGCACATGCAGCTCAGTGGGAACTGAACTACGTAGCACTAGACGGCAACGTTGGTTGTATGGTTAACGGTGCTGGTCTGGCTATGGGTACGATGGACATCGTAAATTTGCACGGTGGTAAGCCAGCTAACTTCCTAGATGTAGGTGGCGGTGCGACAAAAGAACGCGTGGCAGAAGCATTCAAGATCATCTTGTCTGATGACAACGTGAAAGCGGTATTGGTAAACATCTTCGGTGGTATTGTTCGCTGTGACATGATCGCTGAAGGTATTATCGGTGCGGTTAAAGAGGTAGGTGTAAGCGTACCTGTAGTTGTTCGTCTTGAAGGTACTAACGCTGACCTAGGTCGTGAAGTACTTGCAAATTCTGATGTTGATATCATTGCTGCTGAGTCGTTAACTGACGCTGCTCAGAAAGTTGTTGCTGCTGTGGAGGGCAAATAATGTCTGTACTAATTAATAAAGACACCAAAGTAATCTGCCAAGGTTTCACTGGTGGTCAGGGTACGTTCCACTCTGAGCAAGCAATCGCTTATGGCACGCAAATGGTTGGCGGTGTTTCTCCGGGTAAAGGTGGTCAAACTCACCTTGGTCTTCCAGTATTTAACACTGTGCGTGAAGCTGTCGAAGCGACTGGCGCAACAGCAACGGTTATCTACGTACCAGCACCTTTCTGTAAAGATGCGATTCTGGAAGCTATCGATGCAGGTATCGAGCTAATCGTGACCATCACTGAAGGCATTCCAACTACTGACATGATCGATGTGAAAGTGAAGCTAGAAGAAACTGGCGTTCGCATGATCGGTCCTAACTGCCCGGGTGTTATCACTCCTGACGAATGTAAGATTGGTATCATGCCTGGTCACATTCACAAGAAAGGTAAAGTGGGCATCGTATCACGTTCAGGTACGCTAACTTACGAAGCAGTTAAGCAAACAACCGATGAAGGCTTCGGTCAATCAACGTGTGTTGGTATTGGTGGTGACCCAATCCCAGGTTCTAACTTCATCGATATTCTGAAGTTGTTCCAGGAAGATCCAGAAACTGAAGCGATCGTTATGATTGGTGAGATTGGTGGTACAGCTGAAGAAGAAGCAGCAGCGTTCATCAAAGAAAACGTCACTAAGCCAGTAGTTTCTTACATTGCAGGTGTTACAGCGCCTCCTGGTAAGCGTATGGGTCACGCAGGTGCAATCATCTCTGGTGGTAAAGGTACAGCGGAAGACAAGTTTGCAGCTCTTGAAGCGGCAGGCGTGAAGACGACTAAGTCTCTGGCTGAAATCGGCAAAGCACTTCGCGAAGTGACTGGCTGGTAAGTCAAAGCTGAAAATGAAAAACCGGAGCTGAGCCTCCGGTTTTTTTGTGCCTTACAATTTTAAGAGCGGCCTAGAAGGGCACTTCAAGAGATTTTAAAGTCTGGGCGGCGTCGAGGTTATCTAACCCATCAACATTCACTGTGTTTGAACCGAGAAGCCCATAGCGCTCGATTGAAGTGTGCGTGTATAAACCTATACAGTTTGCGCCTGCCGCATCCGCCAGATGCAACGGACCAGTATCACAGCAAATAAACCCATCCATTTGTTTAAGAACCGCGGCCAGCAGGCGCATATCTTTAGATTGATAGGTTTGTGTTTCTGGATTTAAAGGTGCGGGAATATCGGGACTTAGGATCTCTACCCAGTTGACCTGTTTACCTGTGACTTCATCAAATTTAGACAAAATATTCTGCCAGGTAGCCTCATCCAATTGCTTTTCGCCACGAGCTCCTCGGAAATACGCTAGAGTAATAGTACTTTCTTTCTTCAGCTCAGACGCGATAGCTTCTGCTTGTCTGGTTTCATCTTCTGAAAACGCCATAGTGTGGTCGTATTGCTCTTCCAGCTTGATACCCATGCCTTTAAGCACATCCAGACTTTCTAATGCGGCATGAGGGTGGCGAATCGGAAGAGGAGAGGAGTGCGGAGCAGCTGGCAGTCGGTCTTTTGCGTATTCAGAGACTTTGTTGCGGGCATCCAGCATCGAAGACATCATGCTGTCCGTGACTGATGAATAAGGCACGATGACTAAGTCGTAAGTGTTTTTTCTAAGATCAAAAATGCACTTCAACCAGCTTGCGATTTGTTTAAATGAAAAGCTGGAGTAATCGAATCTGCCTAGTCCCATATGCTGAAAGAACTGTCCTTGCCATGGTTCGCGCAGAAGTAAGTCGATTTTAGCGTCGGGATATTGCTTTTTAAGTTCTCGAATAAAAGGCAACATGAAGAACATATTTCCGATTCGCTTATTGTTACGAATCAACAGGATATGTTTCACTTGGTCTTTATCCAGAAGCTCAGGTTCTAATGATCGGTTATTGCTTAATATTTTATAAAGCAAGATTTCAGAAGAGCCCATTTTGTCCCGACGATAGCTGTCAAAACGGCGAAGCGCATTTCTTAAAGTCATAAATTCTTTCTAAATGATGGATTAGCTGAAGTCACGCACAGAATTGACGGACTTTAGCAAGCATTTTTGAGCAGATCCAGCGGCAGTTTTGATGACAAAAGTACAATACACAGACCGAATTAATGGTAATCTAGCGCAAAAAATTTCTATGTAACACTTATGTCTGTCATTAAAGATAAGAAAAACCTAGAGCAATTTAAGCGGTTATGGCCCTATATCAGCGTATATAAGCTGGCAATTGGTGCTGCTATTGTTGCACTGGCGATTAACGCATTAAGCGATATCTACATGCTTTCTCTGCTGAAACCCATCCTAGACGAAGGGTTTGGCGACTTAGAGTCTAACTACCTTAAAATCCTTCCATTTATTATCTTGGGTGTTGCACTTCTGCGTGGCTGTAGTGGCTTTGTTTATGGATACCTTTTAAGTTGGGTGTCCAGCAATATTGTGATGAAGCTGCGCAGACAGCTATTTAATCATTTGATGAAAATGCCCGTTTCCTACTTCAGTAAAGAATCGACGGGAACACTGCTTTCTAAAATCACCTACGACACAGAGCAAGTGGCTGGCGCGACATCCAGCACGCTAATCACGCTTGTGCGCGAAATTGTGACTATTGTTGGTTTACTTGGACTGATGTTCTGGACGAGCTGGCAGCTATCTTCTGTGCTTCTCGTTGTTTGCCCTGTCATTGGTATTCTGATTAGCGTGATTTCTAAGCGTCTTAAGAAGGTCAGTAAGAACATTCAAGACGAAATGGGGAATCTGGCGACCAGCTCCGAACAAATGCTCAAAGGGCACAAAGAAGTGCTGAGCTTTGGTGGTCAGAAGAAAGAAGTCAGCCGTTTTGAAGGCGTTTCTAATCAGGTTCGCCAGCAGAACATGAAGCTGATTGTGGCTCAGCAAATCTCAAACCCGGTCATACAGACGGTTGCATCCTTTGCATTGGTGGCCGTGCTCTATATCGCGAGTATGGATAACATTCACAATACACTGTCAGCTGGTACCTTTACCGTAGTGTTTGCCGCTATGTACAGTTTGTTACGCCCTTTACGTGGACTCACCAATGTTCTGTCTGAGTTCCAGCGCGGTATGGCGGCGTGTGAATCTTTGTTTGATATTCTGGATAAACCAACGGAAAACAATACTGGAACCGTTACAAAAGCCCATACAGAAGGGCACATTCGATTTGACGGCGTGAGCTTTAGTTATGAGGAAAATACCAGTAAAGCTCTGAATAACGTTTCCATCGACATTCCTACAAACAAAATGACAGCCATAGTAGGGCGTTCTGGCTCAGGTAAAAGTACCCTGGTCCAACTGCTTCCACGTTTGTATTCAGTTAACGAAGGGGCGGTTTACCTGGATGATGTGAATGTTGAAGAGTTCGAACTGTCCAACCTAAGAACACACATTAGCTCGGTATCGCAAGATATTCATTTGTTCAGTGATTCCATAGCCAACAATATTGCCTACCCAGCTTTGGAAAATGCCGATCGCGCTGAAATAGAAAAAGCAGCGAAACTGGCTAATGCACATGAGTTTATCGAAAAATTGCCGGATGGATACGATACAGAAATCGGGCAAAATGGCGTCACTCTGTCGGGTGGTCAACGCCAGAGACTTGCCATTGCGCGTGCATTACTTAAGCAGTCTAAGGTATTGATTCTGGACGAAGCGACTTCGGCACTGGATACGGAATCGGAAAAAGCCATCCAAAGCGCACTGGCAAATATTCAACGCGAGAAAACTCTGGTTGTAATTGCCCACCGACTTTCGACCATTGAGCATGCCGACAACATCATAGTGATTGAACAAGGTGAAGTTTCTGGTCAGGGAACTCATCAAGAGCTATTACAAAACAATCCAGTCTATTCAAGGCTTTACCAAAGCCTCAAGTCGAAAGAAGAAGAGCAGGCATAGCCTGCTCTTCTCTTATCTGAACAATCTGTGACAATACGTTTAGCCAAACATATTGATTCAACTGTTATTAATTTATAGCATCCCGTAGATCCCATGACCACATCAGAATTTTATATTAATAGGTCACTCTTCTATGGTGTATTTTACTTCAAATTCTCAAGAGATTTCCTCTGAGACTGCTGCCAGGACTGATCGAGCTTCCAAAGTCGAAGACTTCTTTAACGGCAAAGCCGATTTAACGGCACTTGCAGCGATTGAAGAAACACTGCAACACGATTACGAATACTTCCTCTGCAAACTGTCTGACGTAGCAGTTTCTGGTCATTCAACGGATTTTGAGGTGCCAGAATCCCCCCTGACTACAGAAGCATTTTGCAATTTCCTGCAGGGCCTGCTCACTTGCAGTGCCCCTGTTTTTTCTCCTGAATTCGTCGGACACATGACCTCTGCTTTACCTAAGCATGCCATCATGATGTCCAAAATCCTGGCGGCAACAAATCAGAATGTCGTTAAGGTTGAAACGTCCAATCAGTTCACGGCGCTTGAAAAAAGCATCATTAACTATTTCCACAAGCTCTGTTATCAATCGGATTACTCTGAGGGTTCAATCTCATCAGAACTTAGCCTGGGAAACTTTTGCTCTGGCGGAACAGTTGCCAATCTTTCTGCACTGTGGGTTGCACGAAATCGAGCTTTAGGAGCCAATGTTGGAGAGGTAGGCTTACTCAAGGCACTTAAAGATTGCCCTTACGATGATCTGGCTATCGTGGTCTCGGAAAGTGGTCACTATTCACTAAAAAAAGCCGCGGACTTACTGGGTATCGGCAAAGAGAGCCTCATTGCGGTGAAAACCGACTCTCACCACAAGATAGACATTGCTGACCTTCGCAAGACGTTATCCAGGCTGCGCGACGACAACATCGGAGTACTTGCCATTGTCGGCGTTGCGGGCGCCACTGAAACAGGGGTTATTGACCCTCTGAATGAGATGGCGGATTTGGCGCGTGAATACCAGTGCCACTTTCATGTCGATGCTGCGTGGGGCGGAGCGAGCTTGCTGTCCGATCAGCACCGTGAACTGTTTTCTGGGATTGAAAAAGCGGACTCCGTCACTATCGACGCCCACAAGCAGCTTTATGTCCCAATGGGAGCGGGCATGGTGCTGTTCAAAGATCCTCATGTCGTTCAGTCAATTTCGCATCATGCTAACTACATCATCAGAAAAGGCTCTGATGATTTAGGTGCCCATACTATCGAAGGGTCTCGTGGTGCAGTCGCCGCTATGGTGGCGGCAAACCTTGCGTTGTTGGGTAAAAAAGGGATGTCTCAACTGATTGATAACAGTATTGAGAAAGCCAAAGCACTGGCAACACATATAGCGACCCTGACTGACTTTGAGCTGACCAGTGACCCTACGCTTTGCATTCTCACCTATCGATACGCCCCTGATTCTCTGATGTCATCTCTGAATCTGCTGGATGCAGAATCCCGTTATGCCGCGTTGGAGATGTTAGACGAGCTTAATAAAGAGATACAGGAAACCCAGCGTGATACTGGTATTGGGTTTGTGTCCCGTACCAAGATTCGAGTTAACAAAGAAGAACAAAAGCGCGTTGTGTTTCGCGTTGTACTGGCGAACCCTCTAACTCAAATGTCCCACCTGACTGCCATTCTCGATGAACAAATCCGCATCGCCAGTCAGAGTGAAGGTTTAACGAAACTCAACCAGTACATCCAGCACTCGTTAAAGCGTTCCGCATAATAAATAGTTGAAGTTTATGAGAGAACAGATCTACCAAACCGTAAAAGCGTCAGCGAACCAGCCTGCGCTATGGGTTGCCAATCAGCATTACAGTTACCAAGAGCTAACGGGACGAGCGAGCCGAATCGGTGAGGCTTGCGTTTCACTCGGAACCGAAAAGGTGGCGATTCTTGCGCACCGCAGTTTCTACGCTTATGCCAGCGTATTAGGGTGCTATCTGGCTGGCTTAGCCTGGGTACCGATGAATAATAAAAAGTCGCCTGCTCAGCTCGCCGAGATCATGCAGGATACCGCAACTCAGGTCTTGGTTTGTGATGCAAACCACCAGAGGTTGTTGAGGCTGATGCTTGAAGAAGCAGAACAAAGCTGGACAATCCTCTTCGATTCGGACATCGATCTTGATGAATGGGAACAAACATTTCCCGCGCACAGCTTTCAGGTTTTAGATGAACCACTAGCCTCAACAGAGGTGCTTCGCCCGGTTCAAGACGATTCGCTGGCTTACATCATGCACACCTCAGGTTCAACGGGGAAACCCAAGCGAATTCCAATCTCGTATCACAACCTTTCGTGTTACTTAGAGAATATTCGTGATGCGCTTCCGTTAGAAGCGTCTGACCGCGTTGCCCAGTTTTCAGATCTTAGTTTTGATCTATCAATACACGATATGTTTTCTGCCTGGATGCACGGTGCCTGCTTATATTGTGTGCCAGAGATCCTGAAAACCAATCCGGTTCAGTTTATTCGCCACCACGAAATTACCACTTGGTTATCCGTTCCGTCCGTCATTGATTTGTCCATGCAGCGTGATGCGCTAGAACCGGGTTCAATTCCATCATTAAAACTAAGCATTTTTTGTGGTCAGGCACTTGCCACTGATTTGGCTCATCAGTGGCAGCAAGCCACAGGGCAAAAGGTGGTCAATATTTATGGACCTACCGAGTGTACTGTCACGGTCACAGCACATACGTATTCCCCTGAACACGACAGTGATCAGATTTCAGTCCCTGTTGGTAACGCGTTTCGTAAAGATACCTTGGCCATTGCCAATGAAGCGGGAACACCCGTGCTTATTGAGTCACTGAAAGGTGAGACTCAGGGAGAGCTTTTCATCCGAGGTGTTCAGCTAGCAGGCGAGTACTGGAATGACGATGAAAATACTCAACGTGCTTATTTTACCGATGGTGCCGGCACTCTCTGGTACAAAACCGGCGACCTTGTGAAATGGGACACTAACGTACTTCACCACCTCGGGCGCAATGATCATCAGGTCAAAATTGCGGGTCACCGTGTAGAGCTAGGTGAAATTGAAACGGTCGCTAGAAAAATTACGGGGCTGGCATCAGTTGCCGCTGTTCCATGGCCTTTGAGCAAGGCTGGGTACGCCAACGGTGTCGTGGTGTTTTTTCAGTCAGAGAACACATTGAATCATCCAGAGATTATTCGAGCGTTTGCCCAGCAGTTACCGCGGGCAGTTTCACCTAAGCAAATCTTTACGTTAGAAAAACTGCCAAGAAACATCAACGGCAAAACAGATGTGAATGCCCTATACCAAAAACTACAGGAGCTAGCCTCGTGAGAGTAGAAAACTTTATCAACACTTATATTTCCAATTTAGTCGCGCCGGGTACACAAGTTGTCGAAAACGACGCATTCTTTGATTACGTTGACTCGTTTTCATTCATTGATCTGATTACTAACGTGGAAAGTGAGTTTGGTTTTGCCGTTGACTTGATGACCGTGGACTTTGATCTGAATGCCACCATTCGTCAGGTTCTGGACTGGTTCAACCTGCATGACCGATAACCACAAACTCGAAAAAATTGCTAAACGAACCCGCACTTTTATCCGGACTCCTTTTCTTTTTAAGAAGTGTTTAGCCAGCATGATTGCCCCCATTCTGCATTCCACTCGATATAAGATTGCGAATCAGGGGTTGATGCGAGTTTTTCCTGACAGCCAGCCAGAATGGCGGAAAAAGGTTTCCAGAGCCGCGGCAAAACAGACGCTCGATAACCTTATGGGGATTTGCCACTTAAATGCGTTAAATTTCCAGTCTGATGATGGCTTACAACAAATCATCGAGCAGGCAAAACAAGGAAAGGGTGGGGTGATCCTGTGTCCACATACCGGTATCTATGATGCAGTGACATGGTATTTAAACCAGCAGGGCGTGCCTACTCAGACGATTTTTGGCGCGGGTAAAGATGGCAAACGCGAAACGGAAAATACCATCATCGAAGTTGTGGCGGATGAGCTGGACATTCCTTTTGTGGAGCGCGGAAACAACAGTATTCTTGGGCTAGTGCAGTCAATTTCAAAGGGAAACTGGATAATCTTCCACATGGATCTGAGGTCTGAAGGTGTTGCGGCCGAGTTCTTTGGTTTCGAAACCCAGATTCCTGCGACCCCCTTCTTTATTGCTCAGAAGCTAGGCTGCTCTGCTTATCTTCACCACACCTTATCTTCTAAAGGCACTCAGACTCTTAGTTTTGCTAAATTAGAACCAAGAGACGATCTAGTTGGTAAAGCAAGAATGGAAGCCGAGGCGAACATGGCAATGGAATACATGGAAGCGGTGATTCGGGAAAATCCGGAACAATGGATTTGGCATTATAATCGTTGGAAGTGATTCAACAACATGCTCAAGTAGCCTGAGGATGCGAAGTTATAATGAAGGGAAGCGCTCGCTTCCCTCTGTTGTTTATTCTTTTAGTGTGTGACTCGTTTAAACTGAGACAGGATAAAAATCATCGCGGCGCTGATCACCACAGAAGGACCAGCGGGTGTGTCCAGATTCCACGAGAAGGTTAGCCCGCTCAACACGGCAATAACACCAAACACCGATGAGAGAACCGCCATTTGCTCTGGTGTGCTGGAAAAACGGCGCGCTGCCGCAGCTGGAATAATCATTAATGATGTAATAAGCAGGGCACCTACGAACTTCATGCCAACGGCGATTACTATGCCCACCAGTAACATCAGTATCAGTCTCATAAAATCTGTATTGATGCCTTCGATATTCGCCAATTCTTCATTGACGCTGCTGGACAGCAATGGCTGCCAGAAGTACACCAGTACAGCAATAATGAAAATGCCACCAGCAAAAATAAACGTCAGATCTTCCGGTGATACGGCGAGTAAGTCCCCGAAGAGATAACCCATTAAATCAACACGTACGTTGTCGAAAAAGCTTATCGCTACTAAACCGAGCGAAAGCGAGCTGTGTGCCAATATGCCCAAGAGCGTATCGGTAGCGACGACTTTTTGCTTCTGGAGTGTCACCAGAATCATCGCCAGAGCGACGCAGCACACCACCAGTGCCAGATAGATGTTGATGTCGAGAAGAAAGCCAAGTGACAAACCCAGCAAAGAAGCATGAGCCAGAGTGTCGCCGAAGTAAGCCATTCTTCGCCAGACCACGAATGAACCTAAAGGACCAGCGATAAGGGCGATGGCAATACCAGCAATAATAGAAGGTAATAGAAACTCAATCATGTTTGTGACCGTGTTGAGAATGTTGACAAGTTTCAGCGTTTCCAGAAACCGCGTCTCCAGAAAGATCGTGATGATGAAGGTGATCGTGCTGATAAAACGCTAGAGATTCGCGATTGCGATGTCCAAAGAGCGCGATATAAGAAGGGTGTTCACTGACCGCGGCAGGTGTACCTGAACAACAGACGTGATGATGAATGCACACCACGTGATCGGTTTTAGCCATAACCAAATGCAGATCGTGAGACACCATCAGCACCGCACAGTTAAATCGATGCCTCAGATGGTCAATAAGGTTGTACAGGTCTATTTGTCCCTGAACATCGACACCTTGTGCGGGTTCATCCAGAACCAACAGTTCAGGACGGTGAAGCAGGGCACGTGCCAGCAATACGCGCTGGGTTTCGCCACCAGACAGGCGGTGCATGTTATTTTTAAGAAGGTGAGAAGCACCCACTAATTTCAGTGCCTCTAAACGCTCTTGTTTACTGTATTTCCCTGCAAGCTTAAGAAAGCGCTCAACGCTTAGCGGCAGAGTATCGTTGAGCCTCAGCTTTTGAGGGACATAGCCAATTTTGGGCTTACCAACAAAAGAGAGTTCACCATCAAATCGTTTATTGAGTCCAAGCAGAACCTTAACCAAGGTCGACTTTCCTGCCCCGTTTGGACCGATCAGCGTAGTAATCTGGCCTTTGTGTAATTCGAGGGAGATATTATCGAGAACTGGTTTGTCACCAAATTGCACCCGAATGGAATTTAGGGAGGCGAGAAGAGTCATCATTAACCGCTATTGCAATGTTATTATGTTATAATGTAACATTTGTCCCAATACCATCCAAGTTAAGATTACTAGAGGACGAAATGTCACGTTTTGGTCGTTTGTTTTTGCTGCTCAGCCTTTTTCCTGCCTTTGCCAATGCAGCAAACGTTTTAAGCTCAATTAAGCCTATTCAATTAATCACAAATGAAATCACGGAGGGAGTATCCACGTCAGAGGTACTGCTGTCCACTAATACTTCACCTCACGACTACGCACTTAAACCATCCGATGTAAAAAAAATCAGAAAAGCGGATCTGGTTGTCTGGGTTGGGCCAGAATTAGAAACATTTCTAACAGGTGTCATGGAAAGCCACTCAGGCGCTTTTGCATTGCATGATCAGCCGGAAATGATTTTGCGCGAATACGGTGGCTGTGGCTGTGATAAAGACAAACATGATGATCATCATGAAGGTCACGACCACGATAAGCACGATCATGACAAACATGACCATGATAAACATGATCACCATGACCACGATGATCACCACGGACATGGCAGCCACGATGGTCACAATCATGGCACACACGACATGCACATCTGGTTGGGACCTGAGCAAGCATTACAAGCTGCAACAACTATTGCTAATAAGCTTTCAGCCATTGATGAAAAAAATGCACAGCGCTATCAAGATAACCTTAAGAAGTTTGAAAGCAACTTAAGTGCAACAATTGCTGAGCTAGAGAAGAAATTATCGCCTGTTCGCCAAAATGGATACTTTGTTTTCCATGATGCGTACGGATATTACGAAAATTACTTTAAATTAAATAACTTAGGTCACTTTACTGTTAGCCCTGAGCGCAAGCCGGGCGCAAAAACCTTAAACAAAATACGTAAAAAGCTTGAATCTAAAGATGCACATTGCGTATTCTCTGAGCCACAATTTACTCCAGCTGTTATTAACTCGGTCACACGTGGAACGGACGTAAACAAAGGTGAACTCGATCCACTTGCGGTTAGCATTAAAGTACAGCCTGGAGCTTATTTCGACTTCTTGAAGTCGTTAGGTACTCAATTTTCTAGCTGTCTATCTGAATGAAAAATATCCAAGTCGCTGCCAAACAATGGCAGCGATTACCTAAAAAGCACAAAATTACTATTATGAGTCTGGCGGTACTGACAGTTGCAGTATCGCTATGGCGTCCCACCCCTCCAATGGTTGTTTCCTCAGATGTTTCTCCAGAGCGCATAGAGATCGATCTGGAAGTCGAACAAACCGAATCATTAGCCGATCAGAACAGTGAGCCTTTAGGGGCTCAGATAGATTCTTTCGCACCAGAGTTTTCAGCGCCTAAAGATGAGCTAGAAGAAGCCCTTAGCCAGGACAGCGAACCTACCCATTCGCATGTTGTTGCCAAAGGTGAGCTTCTCAGCACCGTGTTTGAGCAGTACGGTCTTCGCCTGAATGACATGTATTCCCTGATAAATACTGATAAAGCCGCTGAGCGCCTTCGCCCGGGAATGAAGCTTAACTGGACTCTTAACGAAGAAGGGCGTTTAAAAGAGCTTCGCATTGAGCGCAATGCCAAACAGTACGATCTTTACACTCTGACTGACTCTGGTTACGAATATCAAAGATTAGAAAATACGGGTGAACTCAAACCTATTCTGATCAACGGGCAAATTTCAGGAAGCTTTTACCAGTCTGCCATCAATGCGGGTTTAACACCTGGTCAGATTGCCACCATCGTAAAATCCATGCAGTGGAAGTTTGATTTTGGTCGACGAGCCAGAAAGGGCGATAAGTTTGCTGTTCAATTGGAGCAAGAATTTATCGATGGAAAAGCGGTAGGTCGTGGTGAAGTGAAAGCCATGTTGTATGTGAATGGCGGCAAAGAGTATTCAGCGGTTAAGTTTGAAGATAACCGATTCTATGATGCTTCAGGTCAGAGCCTTGAACAGGCATTCAACCGCCTTCCAACCAACAAACGATACCGTGTTAGTTCGCGATTCAACCCTCACAGAAAACACCCGGTAACTGGAAGAGTATCCCCACACAACGGAACCGACTTTGCTACACCCATTGGAACGCCTATCTATGCAACGGGCGACGGTAAAGTGGTGAAAGCCAGAAGTCATCCTCTGGCTGGTAAATATATCGTGATCAAACATGGTCGCGAATACATGACCCGATACCTGCATTTACACCGAATTCTGGTGAAAGTAGGGGACAATATATCTCGTGGTCAGAAAATTGCGCTCAGTGGAAATACAGGTCGTTCGACAGGTCCACACTTGCATTACGAGTTCATCAAAAACTCCCGCCCCGTAGACCCGATGAAGGTTCAGCTCCCGAAAGCATCGGATGTTCCAAGTGCTAAGTTGCCGGAATTTAAAGAAAATGCCGACGGTGTTATGCAGATTTTACGTGATCAAATCTAGATAAATGAAAGGTGCAGCTCGCTGCGCCTTTTTTATTCATCATAATTCGTATAACTTATCTAGCTACTCAAAATCGCCTCGCTTAAAGAATGGCGGTAGAGTTTATTTGCTGCTTAGAAAAAGGGAAAAGATTTGATTACGCGCGTCGTATTCATACTGATATTGCTCGTGGCAAGCCAAAGCTTGCGTGCGCACGAGGACAATTCCATCTTTTATCCTTTGCCATTCCAGATGCAAGGGCAGTCTCTGACGGCGAAAAATCTCATCTCAGGACCTGATGGTGGTCTATGGATCCACGATATCCACGGTCAGTTACGTTTCTTTGATGGTCAGCACATCCTTCCGCGCTCAGGCAGCGTATTTGAACGCAAATTGGCTCAGGTTGCCTACAGCCGGCAGTACTTCTGGTTTGCGGAAAAAAATCAGATATACCGGTTCAAACCCAATTATGAACGAGAACTGATTGCGACTCTTCCTGCCAATCGACAAGTGTTAAGGATTGGCGTCAGCAGTCGGTACATCTGGGCATCAACCGCAGAACACCTCTATACCCTAAATCTGGATGATGAATCCTTAACGGAATTTCCCCTCAATTTCGTATACCGGAGTAGCTCTAAGAACCGGGTTATCATCAATGATGCTAAGTATGTTGATGGACGCTGGATTCTGGGTACCACGGAAGGTGTCTACTTTAATCAGGGCAAAAAGTTCTACCACATACGCTCTTCCGCTAAACATCATATAGAAGCACTCCACTTTTCACTCAAGCGCCGTGAGTTGCTGGTCGGTACGTTGCGGGGTGCGCGAATCATAAGTATTGATAACGAATCCAGCGAATCTAAAGTGATTGGGCGTTCACACGTATTAGCGATTGAAGAGACCGACACGTCGTACTGGCTAGGCACTGAGAACGGCATCTATATCTACCATTTCCTGACAGGCGAGACGACGCATATCGCCTCAAACTATCAGGATGACTACGCTTTACCCGGCGATCATATTTACGATCTCTATAACGACGGGCAGGGCGGTATTTGGGTTGCGACAAATAAGGGAATCAATTATTTCTCACTCTACAGCCGTCTGTTTGAGCGTGTAAGGTTTGGCAATACCTTGCAGCACCTTGGGCTTGGTAACATTAAGCAAGTCTTTACCTCGACTGATGGAACACACTGGATTGGCACCGATCAGGGCTTCTATAAGTTAAACCCTAAAAATATGCACCATCCGAAAAGGCTTTTGGAAGGTTGTGTAAACGATTTAGTTCAGCAGGGCGACCATTTGTGGTTAGCCATGACAGATGGACTTCGCCGGTTCAATATCCGTACTCTCGAACTGGAAACAGACCTTCTTCCCAGTCAGCTCAATCAAAGAGAGATTAACCGAATAACGGTTGATAGCAGTGGCATGCTTTGGGTGGCTACCGAAGAAGGATTGATTCGTTATCAGCCCGAAGAGAAAGTGATTGAGAACTTTGGGTATGGCTGGGTGGCAAGACAGTATTTTCCAACTCAGATTACCCACTTGTATACCTCTGCCTCTGGAACGGTTTGGATCGGCACTGATCATGGGTTGTACTATTACATCAATGGGCGTCTACAACTGGACAGACAGGGCGATGCGCTGTTAGCTCGTACCTTAGACATGTCGGAAGCGATTGATGGTAAAACATGGCGCATCAGCAGTCGTGGCTTAAGTCTGTATGACCCTAAAACCCGCTCTCAAAAAGGTGTTCAGTTATTTGAGCCTGACATCAAGCCTCTGTGTAGTGTGACCACGAAACGCGGTATGTGGCTTTCAACATCGAAAGGGCTCAGTTTCTATTCCAATGAAGGTCAGTTATTACACCACTATGGTGCACCTTTTGGTTTGATAAACAATGAGTTCCTGCCTGACGTGTGTTCCGTTGGTCCTAATGGCGACAGTCTGATTTTCGGATCTAAGCTCGGTGTGATACTCACATCTGAAACCGCGCTCAAGGCAACACAGCTTCCGCAGAGTAAGGTTAAGTTTGGGCAAGTTCTGTTAGACAGAAAACCCTTCGAATTTGCCCCGGACAGCAGCAAGTCTTACGTAGTACCTCATGGAGAGAACCTGTCTTTCGTGCTTGGTGTTCTTCCCGATTTCGATGTCTGGAGCCTGGAATATCGCCTTCTTGGCAGTCGCAATGAGGATTGGATTTCACTTCAGGGTTCCCAGCTAACCTTTGATTATTTGCTTCCGGGGTCTTACGAACTGCAGGTGCGGACTTCTACGCAATCTGAGGTAGAAGCAGAAGGTTCAAGTTTCTCTTTCTTAGTTGAAACCCCTTGGTATATGTCTGGCTGGTTCATCGCCTATCTGATTCTCTGCCTTATTATATTTGCAGGTCTGATTGTGTTGTGGCGTTCCCGACAAATTCGAAGAATCAACAAAGCACTCCGGGATAAAGTGGAGCTGAGAACCAGCCAGTTGAAGCACCAGAGTGACATGTTGGTAAACAGTAATAAATTACTTAAGCGCCAGATAAACATTCGTCAGTCCTACATTGATAACCTAGCAGGAAAAACCAAGGGTGTGTTCGAAGATATCTGTCAGAGTGGTGCTGAATCTGGTCAGTTTAAAGGTGCCTTTTATCTTCTCCAGCAAATTGTAGACCTCGGCTTCAAAAAACGGGGTGAGTCTAGAGCCAGTCACGATTTAAACATGGTCTGCGACGCAGTGATTACTCATTGGGAAGAAGAGCTGGCGAGGCAAGGCGTTCAGCTAAACGTATACAAATCTCCCGCTGCCATTTCTGTGTACATTGAGCAGTTCAATCTCGATTTCGTCTTACATGGGATGCTAGCTAATGTCTCGAGGCGCAGTAAGCGCGGAGATAAGATTGAGTTAATGGTCGTGACTCACGAGGATATGTGCGGATTCCGAATTCAGGATACGGGCAATCCAATCTCTCAGCAGGAAGTCCTCGGGTATAACTCCTTTAACCAGAAATACAGTGGTGAAGAATGGAGTGCGCTTACCGACACAAGCCTGCAGGGGCTAAGGCGATATGTAGAGTTCGGTGGTGGTGAGTGTTACTTCCGAAAGAAAGACAGCAACATCAATATTATTGATGCACTTTGGTCCAATGCTCCTACTGAGATAAACGAGGAACCTGAAAGCAGCCGCGAGTTCGTTATTCCTGCCCCAGCAATTGTTGAGCCGGATTCCGAAGAGCTACCGACGGAAGAGGAGCTGTGGTTGACTCGAATTCTGGAGTTAGTGGACGCTCACTATCATGACCCGGACTTTGGAACAACACAGGTTGCTAAGATGATTTATACGTCCGAACGTAGCCTTCAACGTAAATTTAAATCGCAAACTGGCAAGACATTTAAAGAGTATCTGAATGAAACTCGTCTGGAGAAAGCTTGCCAACGTCTGATCAGCGGAGAGAAAGTCTCTGACGTTGCCTACGACACAGGATTTAACGATCCATCCTACTTTAGCCAGCGATTTAAGCATCACTACGGTATATCACCGTCCAAATTTATTGAAGCTAATATAGGCGCGTAGGAAGAAGTAGAAATATAGCTTCTCTACACCGTAAATGTCCTTCACACATCAGCAGCTCAACTGATTCTTTAACTCTTATCCCTCTCAATTACCTTTCAGCCTTATTTAACCATCTACGGTACACGACTGCCAATTAAGATGGAGACCGACGATGAAACGTACTGCAAGGCGTCACATTGGTTAAGCCGCACTTTACCCGCATCTATGGGTCAAAACACCGTTAGCAATGATAGGCGTGTGTTAGAGCTGTTTAGAATGAGATGAAACTAAGGGTATATTGAAATATAAATGATACATCAGACGGTTAAGATGTAAGAAAATTCAGTTAGAAGTGAAAGAATTGTTGGATTAGAAAGAATTGTTAAGAAGACCAGAAAAAAAATATCGTGGTATAGCCGGGGGGACTATACCACGGGTGTCAATGACACCTTCGCTTGCTGCCGGAGTGATATAGCCTAAGCTATATCACCTCTGGAATTCTTATCTGAGGCGATTGCCTTTCGATGGGATAACTATATCCTCGCCGACTTATTTTCTTTATTGAATTAACGACACATTGGCATAAGAAATCCGACACTTTTTACTTTTTACCTATAACTCCTTGTTTTGTTTGACTTTATGTTTTTTTGTCTCAGTAGTGAAATCTTCATATTGATAGAATTAGTGTTTAACTATTAAGCAGTTATGTCGTTTTTTTAACGTTTTTGACGAGAGTTAAAATGACGTTTTTGACGTTGTTTCTTCAGGGAACATTAAAAACGGGAACATTGATTGAGCTCAACACTTCAGAACGCTGTTCCGATATATTTAATGATAAAAATAATAATGTTTCTCATTACGAATAATGTCGAGGATACACTGATGAAGCTCTCTGAAATGGGCATAGGCGACAATGCCAAAGTGACCAGCTTGGGTAACCTAACCCAAGAAATAAGAAAAAAACTCATGGTCATGGGGATGTTGCCGGATACTCAAATTAAGTTGGTGCGCAAAGCGCCAATGGGTGACCCACTGCAAGTTGAAGTACGCGGCGTGGTAATTGCTATGAGAGAAAATCTCGCTCAGCAAGTTGAAGTGGAGGTCGCATAATGCAATACGACATTTTAACAATAGGCAACCCAAACAGCGGCAAAACCACTTTATTTAATGCGCTTACTGGCGCAAAACAACATGTTGGCAACTGGGCGGGTGTAACTGTTGAAAAGAAAACGGGTCATTTTGAACACGCAGGCGACCGGTTCGCACTAACTGATCTTCCGGGTATCTATGCGCTAGACAGTGCGGATGATGCCAACAGTATTGACGAGTCTATCGCATCCAGAGCGGCTTTAACTCATCCAACAGATTTAATTATCAATGTTGTAGATGCCACGTGTCTGGAACGCAGTTTATATATGACACTGCAGCTTCGTGAGCTGGGCAGACCAATGATTGTTGTCGTCAATAAGATGGATGCTCTGACTCGTGCTCGTCAAACTCTAGACATCAAAGCACTGGAATCCACTCTTGGCTGTCCAGTGTTTGCATTATCGGCGAATAATAAACAGCAAACACGCACGTTCCGTGAACAACTTCATAAATGGCTTGTTCAGGGTTTACCTGTCGAAGAATTTACTCTGGATTATGGAAACGAACTTGAGCTGGCTATTGATCAAGTTGTGGAAACTTTCGACAACAAAAACAACGCTCGGGCACTTGCATTAAGAGCATTAGGGCAAGACCCACTTGTGGTCAACGCGCTTGATGATAACCAGCGACAAGCTGTGCTTCGTCAAAATGCTGAGCTAGAAATTGACGTAGATTTCCAAGTTGCCAACGTTAAATACACGTTTTTACATCAGGTTTGCCAGCGTGTCCGTAAAGACAAAGGGAAGCTCAGTAGAAATACGACTCAGATGATCGATAACCTGGTCCTGAACAAATGGATAGGCATTCCTTTCTTCTTCTTCGTTATGTACCTAATGTTTATGTTCTCTATCAACATAGGCAGCGCATTTATTGATTTCTTCGACATTGGCGTAGGTACGCTGCTGGTGGATGGTGGACATTATCTGCTTGATGACCACTTACCTGTCTGGCTGGTGACTCTGTTGGCTGATGGCGTTGGCGGCGGTATTCAAACCGTGGCGACCTTTATTCCTGTTATTGCCTGCCTGTATCTGTTTTTGGCATTGCTGGAAAGTTCTGGCTACATGGCAAGAGCGGCGTTTGTCCTCGATAAAGTTATGCAAAAAATCGGGCTACCCGGCAAAGCTTTTGTTCCGCTGGTGCTTGGATTTGGTTGTAACGTTCCTTCGGTGATGGCGACGCGCACGCTTGATCAGGAACGCGAACGTAAACTGGCGGCAGCGATGGCACCATTCATGTCCTGTGGTGCCAGACTTCCTGTTTATGCGCTTTTTGCAGCCGCGTTTTTTCCAGAAGCGGGTCAGAATGTGGTGTTTGCGTTGTACCTGCTTGGAATTCTGGCAGCAGTCGGGACAGGGTTACTTCTCAAGAAAACCCTTTACCCTGGTTCCAGTGAGCATTTCATTATGGAAATGCCAAGCTATGAATTTCCAACCGTGCAGAACGTGTTGTTGAAAACCTGGCAAAAACTCAATCGATTTGTATTAGGGGCAGGTAAAACCATCGTTGTTGTGGTCACTATTCTTAGCTTTTTCAATTCACTGGGGACTGACGGGACCTTTGGAAACGAAGACTCGGAGCAATCTGTTCTGTCTCAGGCTGCACAAATTGTCACTCCTGTATTTGAGCCGATTGGAGTTAAGGAAGAAAACTGGCCAGCAACGGTAGGTATTATTACGGGTATTTTTGCTAAAGAAGCCGTAGTCGGCACACTAAACAGCCTTTACTCAACACCAACTGACGAAGAAGCATCAGAGTTTGATCTATGGGGCAGCTTGAATGAAGCCGTCAATACCATACCTGAAAACCTGTCTGGGCTTAGCTACAGCGATCCGCTGGGTATAGAAGTTGGTGACCTTACCGATTCGAATGCAGTGGCAGAAGATCAGGAAGTAGACAGCAGTATTTTCGGTAACCTCCAGCATTTCTTTGTGACAGGGAATGCCGCATTCGCTTATCTCATTTTCATTCTTTTATACACGCCTTGCGTCGCGGCAATGGGGGCGTATGTCAGGGAATTTGGGCATAAATTTGCGCGCTTCATCGCCGCATGGACCATGCTTCTGGCTTATGGAAGCGCCACACTCTATTACCAGGTGACTCACTTTGCGGAACATCCAGTTTACAGCGCATTCTGTATTGCCGTTGTATCGCTATTGTTCGTTGGTACTTACTTACTCTTAAAAAGAGAAGGAGAAAAGCAGACCGAACTCAGCGAGATAGCCGTGGTATGATTTTAATGGAGTTAAGCGATTATTTGTCTCAAGAGCAAAAAGCCAGCCGAAGCAAACTCGCTAAGCAGTTTGGAATGAGCGAAGATGGCGTAGACGCGATGATGGCAATTTGGATGAAGAAAGGCAAAGTATCCCGAACTCGTGATAAATCGGAATCGAATGTCACCTATAACTGGATAGTTAAGCCTGAGCAAATTGCATTGAATGTTGTGACGGGTTAAATCTGACGTAATCAGAAAGGGATGGTCATCAAAGCCATCCCTTTTTTAATGCTATTTAAAAATAGGAGAGTGCGTTAGGGCTTGGCGTAGCTGACCTACCATCTTTTGCTGATTTTCTTCAGAGCGACGT
>NZ_AFWJ01000056.1 GCF_000222685.1 Vibrio nigripulchritudo ATCC 27043
GTGTGTGACACCATGTCCACCGTAGCCGATGGCACTTTTTAGTACCCAATCTTTCTTATTGAGTGTAAAAAGCTGCGACAGGTTGGATTCACCGACGGCATACGTCTTAGGAACAGACGCCTCAATGATCTGCCGTTCTTGCTCAGAAACCGAAGCTAAAACATCATCTTGGTGCAAAATAGCCAAAGCAGCTTTACTCATGTAAAGCTCACTGAACGGGTGAATGAGCGAATGAATTTTCCCGCTTTTCAGACCACTCAAGTAGCCTGAGTAACCATCCAAATCCTTTGCCATATCATTTAGCGTAAATACTTCAAAAACAGCAATATCACCCGTATGCGAGGCGAGCACATTCTGTAGCTCATTGTGGGGGATTGTGCTGACTTCGATATCCAGATGTGTGCTCAGAGCACCTGCAGCGCTGTTGGCGACTAAAGGGCTGTCTTTAAACTGAATGAAATCATCAACAACGACAAGTTTTGGGTTATTGAGGGACGCTAGCTTTTGAGCCACAGCGGGGCAGATATGTGAATAAGGAGACTGCCAGAACTCGTTGATTTTAATGGCTGAATCTTCGTATTTTTCGTTTTCAAGCGCCTGATCATACAGCGCCTGTATACTGTCATAGGCAAATCCACCTATGGCGCCGCCAACATTGACTTCCATAACTTTCCAATGATTGCCGTCATCCAGAATGTCCCACCTGCAAGGTATGATTCCGTTAACGTCTCTCAGTTGTTCCATCAGTGAGATCACTCTCTCATCTGAAAAGCCAAGGGCATTAGCAAACGTCTCCATCTCTCCATCGAAAGCGATATTGGGGAGGTTACGAATCAGGTTAAATAGCTCATGTAGAATTTTTGTCTGTTTTTTAACCGATTTCTCGGGATATACCACAGGGGTCATCAATAAATGCCAGTCAGGTCGGGAAAATCGACTGTCCGCGCCACTTAGTCGAATGTCATCGGCTAAGTCGTCTGCCAAAGGATTCTCTTCAAAGTAGTCGAGCCAGAAATCATTTGATTGCATATTTATCCCTAGAAAAAGAATCTAATTCTTTGTTTTTAAAGTAAATGTGAGAGCTATGAAATGAATAAGTCAATATTTATGAGCAAACCATTATAAACTTTAACAAGTCATTTACAATTGTCTCGATGTCGTATAAGAATATGTAAATTTTTGTATCAAAGTTTAGGCATTATCAGATGATTACAATCAATAATAAAAAACAAAAAGATCTAACTCATTCAATCGTAAAACAATTTATTCACCTCGCCTCACAAACTCCTGAATCTATAGCCATAGAAGATAATGCCGAAATTTTAACCTATAAACAGGTCGATGTGCTTAGTGACCGGGTTGCTCATTGTCTGGTTGATCAGAACATTGGATCCGCGCCAATTCATGTGGGAGTGGTAACAGACAGAAGCTATCGAATGATCATCGCCATGTTGGGAGTCTTAAAAGCAGGGGCGGTTTACGTGCCCATTGACCCTAAACATCCAATAGAGCGACAGCGGCATATTTTTGAAAATGCTCGTTGCTCGATTCTTCTTACCGACAATATCGCCCCTCACTTTTCTCCTGAACGCACTTTTCATATCGATTCTCTTCTGGAGAACAGCACCATCAAGCCGCTTTCTCAGGTCCACCCTCACTTTGATACCGCTTGTATTCTTTATACTTCTGGCACAACGGGTAAGCCCAAGGGCGCAATGTTGACCAGCAAGGGCATAATGAATACCTGTGAGGCACTAAGTGAAATATTGGGTATCTCTCCGAACTCAGTCATGCTGCATTACGCATCGTTAGGTTTCGATTCCGCCACATTAGAGTGGCTGATGGCGCTGACAAATGGGGCTAAGCTGTCGATCATATCGGAAGATCAACGTACCGACCCGGAGGCGCTGTCGTCTTATCTGGTTGAAAAGAAAATTACGCACGCCATCTTGCCTTCGGCGATGCTTCCGTATGTGAAAAGTGATCGAGAATACGCACTTGAATCGTTAGCCGCGGTAGGTGATGTGTCTGATGAAAAACTGCTGTGGCACTGGTCAACCAAGTGCAATGTATTCAACGGTTATGGCCCGATGGAGATGTCTATTTGCACATCGATCCATCAGGTTGAAAATGGTCGGCCTGTTAATTTAGGGCAGCCGATTCAGCATACACAAGTGATGGTGATGGATGAGCAAGGTTGTCAGACAAAAGAAGGTGAATCGGGCGAACTGTGGGTAACAGGTGTCGGGTTGAGCCTCGGGTATGTGAACAACCATGAGCAAACCGAACTGGCATTTGTGACCGATAAAAATGGGCGGACTTGGTATAAGACAGGTGATTTGGTCAAGCAAGATGGAATGGGTAATCTCCATTTTAATGGGCGTTATGATCATCAGGTCAAAATCCGTGGAAATCGGGTCGAGCTGGAAGAGATTGAACAGACCCTCAAGACAATAAATACGATTGACGATGCCTGTCTTGTTACCCCGACGCACTCAGATGGAAGTAAGTATCTAGTTGCTTTTTATAGCGGGACTGGCGATGAGAAATCTGTTCGAAATACTCTTACCGAAATGCTTCCAGAGAGTCACGTACCTTCCAGTTTTATCAAGCTAGATACACTGCCACTTACTACCAACCTCAAGGTTGATCGTCTAGCTCTGTATGAATTGTATGTCAGTGACTACGCCGATAAAGCCAAAACCTTAAAGGTAGGTTCCGCAGACAATCAAGAAACCATAACGGCTTTATTCTTGTCGGAGCTTGCCGCTAGCACACTGAATGAAAGGGAGAGTTTCTTCCAGCTTGGAGGTGACTCCATTGGCTCCATTCGCCTGATCAACAATCTTAATCAAACTTTTAGCTGTGCTATCTCTATGCGTCAGTTTAGAGAAAACTCATCGGTATCAGGTGTGTTGGGTTTAATTCAAAAGAGTGAAACAACTGCGAATGACGGCTCGGAGTTTAAGGCCCTATCCATTTCCAAACACCGCCCAGATACCTTTGAACTGTCGAGCCAGCAATTGGTAGCGTGGTACATGGCGCAGCAACAACCAGACAGTAAAGCCTATCTCGCTGAAGCGGCAATTCATTTTGAAGGTGATCTCGATGTACTCGCATTAGAGGCAGCACTGAACGATGTATATGCTCGACACGATATTTACCGCACTATTTTTATCGAAGAAGAGGGAGAACCTCGCCAACGCGTACTGCCAGAAATCCAATACAAACTCAGGGTGGTAGAAGCCGATTCGCAAGACAAAACCGAAGTGATCAACCGTGTGCTGGCAGAACATTTACCCGGGATCTCCGATCTTTCCCAATTGCCGTTAGCGGAATTCGTCTTGATTCAATTCGCAGGCGATGACCATGTTCTGATGCATCAGGAGCACCATATCATTCATGATGGCTGGAGCGGCAGCGAATTCACACGCGAGATGATGGACGCGTATCGTGCCCGTTCCAGCAGTACACCGTGGCAACCAGAGCCAGTGGCGCAATATTACGATTTTCATATCGCTCAGCAAGGTTGGCTGGAATCTAATGAAGCCGAAAAGCAACAGGAATACTGGTGCAAAAAGCTGGAAAACTGCCCTCAGGGCGTTCCGTTGTTTGGTAAGCAATCCCACGCGCTTGGGTTTTCAGGTGGTCATCAGAAAATGGTGTTTAGCCAAAAAGAATGGCAAGCAATGGAAGCACTGTGTGGGGCACAAGGCATTACCCCGTTTGCCTTTACCTCTGCCATTTTGTATCTCGCGATGTGGCGCTATTCAGGGCAGAGCGATCTGACATTTGGTTCCGCGTTTGCCAACCGAAACTGGCAAAACTCGCACGGTGTGCTGGGCATGTTGGTGAATACATTGGTGCTTCGCCAATCGCTAGATAGCACTTCTACGCTGAGTGAACTGCTTGAACAAACCCAGCAGACCATAGACGAGGCACAAGACAACCAAGAGTTGCCTTTCACCAAAGTGGTGGAGGCGCTGAACCCAGATCGAAGCGCTGTCAGCAACCCGTTTTTCAATGTTCTGCTTGGGTTTCACGATACCCCAATTGATGTTGCGCCAATTGAAGGTTTGAACTGGCACAAAGACGAAACCATGATCTCAGAAACGTCGAAATTCGACTTAGACTGCCTGGTCGTGCCAAGAGGAAAATCCTTCAACAAAGACGGGGAAGTGCACTTCCTTTGGGAATACCGCAGCGACGTCTATTCCGCCGAAGAAATCGCTTTGTTCTTAGAAAGCTTTCAGTACCTGTTCCTAGATTTAGTTAAGCGATTCGATACCGTGTCGAATCAACCGATTAACCGTCTGACGGCAATAACGCCGCGTCAGCAAGCCCTTATGAACCAGCAGTGGGGAACAGGACCGCAGCTTTCCAATGCCATACAAGCGAAATATGGCAAGCTGTCGCTGGTGGCGGCGATCGAACGCGCTGCGCAGCAGAACCCTGATAGTATTGCGCTGGCTTACGGTGACCACTCTTACACCTATGCTCAGCTTGAACTTGCCTCGAATCAACTGGCAATTGAGCTTGATAAAGCAGGCGTGCAGCCGGGAGAGCGAGTCGGTCTTGCCACCAGTCGTTCTCCAGAACTGATCGCTGCCATGTATACCATTTTCAAGTTTGGCGCTTGTGCTGTGGTCATCGAACCGAGCCTGCCACCTAAGCGCCAAGCTTTCATACTGCAAGACGCTGATATATCCGTTGTTCTGGGTAGTATTTCTGAAAGTAAAGCATCCGTCACTTGTATTCCGATTGAGAGTGCTTTTACACATCAGGAAACTTCGCGAGTTTGGAAAACACCAAGGTTCGAACACGACCTCTGCGCCTACATTCTTTACACATCTGGCTCGACTGGCGTGCCGAAAGGGGTAGACGTGTCAATGTCTTCTCTTCATAACGAATGCTGCTGGCACATTGATGAATTCAACTTAACACCAGAAAGCACAGGAACCTGTCTGGCGTTTGCGGGTTTTGATGCCTTTATGGCAGAAGTCTTCCCACTTCTGATGGCGGGCGGGCAGGTGTTGATTCTGGATGATCAGGAACGCGACGATCTTTCTGTTCTCAGTCAAAGATTAGGTGAAGCTCAGGTCACGCATTGCTGTTTACCAACAGGGCTGCTAGAAGCGGTCTGCGCGTCGGAGTTTACCTGGCCGGATTCGTTGCAGACCCTACTTGTTGGAGGCGATGCTTTGGGGCAGGTGACCTTCCCACAAGGCTTTAACGCTAATTTTTACAACTTGTACGGTCCAACTGAAACCACGGTTGATGCCACATTCGCCAAGCTCGTACCACAGGTTGACGGGCAAGCTTCAGATCCACAAACGCCCACCATTGGGCGACCTATTGCTAACGCCTATGCCTGCGTGATTAGTCAGGCAGGAACTGGAGAGAATACACCTACGCCAATCGGAGTGCCCGGTGAACTGGTGATGGGCGGTAAAGGCATCACTAACGGGTATCTTAACCGGCCAGAACTGACTCAAGAACGATTTGTTCAGGGGCATATTGTGCCTGATTCCGTAGACACCAGATGGTATCGAACGGGGGATCAGGTGCGCTGGTCTCCATCTGGGGAATTAGAATATCTCGGACGCCTGAATGACGAAGTCAAAGTGCGTGGGTTCCGTGTTTCTCTAGGGGAAATTACCGCACATTTGCAAGACCATGATGAAGTGGCTCAGGCAGCGCTGATCGTCCGTCAGGGCGCGATTTACGCTTACGTAACGCTGATTGAAAGCGAGGTCGCGCAGTGGCAAAGCAACACCACCAAATACGAGCGACAACTGGCGAGGAAGATTCGTGTGTCGCTGAAAAAGTCTCTGCCAGAGTACATGCGCCCAAGTGCGACACTGATTCTTGAATCCCTGCCACTGACCGAACAAGGCAAGCTGGATAAGCGCAAACTGCCGTCTCCATTTGAAGAAGACACCACGTTTGAAGCCGCCAGCAGCGAGATGGAAACCGCCATGCTTTCCATTTGGTCGGAATGCTTGGAACTGCCCAAAATCAGTGTAACGGACAACTTCTTCTCTATAGGCGGACACTCACTTTTGGCGATGCGAATCATCGCGCGACTGCGTATGGAATTCAGTGTTGAGCTGAAAATGAGTGACTTCTTTGAATTTGGCACCATTCGCGAACTTTCAGGTTACATCGAGAGCATTTTGGCGGTACAAACCGACGATGTACTCGACGACATGGATGTGATGGAAGAGGGCGAAATATAATGGCACACGAACTCATTCGCCTGGCTAAGTCTCAGGGGGTGCACCTGTATCTGGAAAATGGTGCGCTCAAATACAAAGCTAAAAACGGGCTAAGCAAGGAACTGGCAGGACTGCTCAAAAAGAACAAACCTGAAGTGATGGCATTTCTGGAAATGCACACCACTTCATCGGATTCGAGACCTAAGCCACGTCCAGACAAAATACGTTTTCCTCTGACTTCGGCGCAGCAAAGGCTGTTCTACCTTGAATCGCTCTACGGTGAGAAAGCACCCTATAACATGGCGACCGCTTTTCGCTTGAGCAAAGCTCCTGATATTCAGAAATTAGAACATGCGATTCAAACTGTTGTCTCACGTCACAGTGCGCTGTCTACTTGTTTTCTGATGGAAGAGGGCGAACCGTACCAAACCGCAAAAATCGATCTTTCAGTTACCATTGAAATCGACCAATCCAAGGAGTGGCAGTCAGATTCATCATGGATGGCACAGCAAGCCAGTCGACCATTTTCATTGGCACAGTCACCTTTGTTCCGAGTTGTCACCAAGTCATGTACCGAAGGCGACGATCATCTATTGTTGTTTGTTTTCCACCATATGGTTTTTGATGGCCTGTCTTATTCTCTGTTCTTTAACGAGTTGAATTTGGCACTCAAGCAGCAATTGGAAAGGCTTCCAAGTTTAGCTTATCAATACGGCGATTATGCACTGTGGCAACAAGAGGGAACTGGAGAACCGCACCAACATAGCGAGCAATACTGGCTGCAGAAAATGAAAGGTGCCGAGGAGCTGAATAGCTTGGTGACGGATTACCCGCGTCCGGCAACGCCGGAATTTTCGGGATCCATTTGTCGCCAAAGGTTGGATAAATCTCTGACGGCAACCTTAAGAGCCTTTGCGCAGCAGCAAGGAGTGTCCGTATTTACATTGCTACACAGCCTGTTTGCTTTGCTAATTGGGCGCTGGACGGAACGCTCTGACGTGATCATTGGTACACCCGTTGGAGGCAGGCAGGTATCCGGAACGGAATCGTTGATCGGTTTTTTCGTTAACACCTTAGCATTACGAATTGGGCTAGATGAAGACGACCACTTCCTTTCACTGTTACAAAAATCCAAAACCACGCTCTCAGAAGCATTTCGCTACCAAGATGTTTCGTTTGAACGCATTGTGCAGGCGCTAGGTCACGAGAGAAAAAGCAGTTACGCGCCCATCCTTCAAATCTTGTTTGCGTTGCATGAAGACGGTGGATTTTCTCTCGATCTGGACGGCATTGAGGTGGAAAATCTAGGTGTTGAGCGCAGCAATATAAACTTTGAGTTAGAACTTCATGTGATGGACAAAGGTGAAGAGCTTGAAGCTACATGGGTGTACGCAGATAACCTGTTCAGAGCAGAAACCATAGATGCCCTGCAAGACGCTTTTCTAACCCTAATTCAAGGTGTACTCGCGAACCCCAGTGAGAATGTTCATCAATTACCGATGATCTCATTGGAGGTGGAGCAAAAAATTGAAGGCTGGAATGAAACCAGCCGCGATTTTCCTAACCATCACACCTTTGTTGATATGTTTGAGCAGCAGGTGAAAAAGACACCCGACAACATCGCCTGTGAGTGGCAGGGGGAAACCGGTACAGAGCAGCTTACGTATGCTCAGCTCAACAAAAAAGCCAATCAACTTGCCCATTTTCTGATTGCTCAGGGGGCGAGCAGTGACCAATGCATTGGTCTGATTGATGCGTGGTCTTCGTCGACACTGGTCGGAATACTGGGGATACTTAAAAGCGGTGCGGCATACTTACCTCTGGATCCAAACCATCCGGTTCAACGACTAAACGAAATCCTTGAGCTGGCAGATGCCAGCATTACCCTTGCGGGCAGCCAATCTCCAGAGGGTTGCTCGGCTAGTGAGGTTTTTGATCTGGCTTGCGATGAAACTTGGAAAGCACTGGACAGCTATTCGGCGCGAAATCCGAGTGAAGTCGGCGTCCTTACAGATGCGGATGATTTGGCATACGTGATTTTCACTTCCGGTTCGACAGGGCAACCAAAAGGGGTGATGGTTGAGCACAAAAACGTGTCGAATTTCCTGTTCTCCACTCAGTCGGTGGTGTGTATTGAAGAAGACGATGTGGTGGCGTCGATCGCGCCGCCAGCGTTTGATATTCACGTCACCGAAATGTATCTGCCGCTGATGTTTGGCGCAAAAGTGGTGTTGATGAACTGGGAGCAGACGCGTTCTCCTGCCTTGATGGCAGAGTGTCAGCGAACCCACAAAATCACCATTATGCAAGGCACACCTTCAACGTGGCAAATGTTGATAGATGATGGCTGGAAGCCATACCAAGGACTAAAAATGCTGACGGGAGGCGATGCACTTGGCAGGCAGTTGCACGACAAGTTGCTCGACAGCGATGCTCGCTTTTACAACCTTTACGGACCCACCGAAACTACTGTGTATTGTTCAGGTACGGAAACGCATCTGGACGTCGAAAAGATCCATGTCGGGGCAGCTTTCCCCAACAACCGCTACTACGTGTTGGACGATCATCGACAACAAAAACCGATTGGTTGTGTAGGGGAAGTGTATCTTTCTGGTGACAACGTCACGAGAGGGTATTTAAATCAGCCCAGACTTACGGCAGAAAAATACGCCTATAACCCTTTTGTGTCACACCAAGAGCGAATGTACCAAACTGGGGATCTAGGACGTTGGCTACCAGACGGCACGATAGAAATCGTCGGGCGTAAAGATTTTCAGGTGAAAGTGAACGGCTTTCGGATTGAATTAGGTGAAATCGAATACCAGCTTCGTCAACATCAAGACGTTGAGCAAAGCTTGGTGACCACTGTATCGATCAATGCATTGAAAGGTGATGACCAGCAAGGTAAAGGTTCTCATGTTAATCAAGTACTGGTGGCGTACGTCAAAAGCCAAACCAGCCAGTCTGAATTGGTGCCAAGGCTGACCAAAACGCTGACGCAATCTCTTCCACAATATATGGTGCCGCATTACTTTGTGGTTTTGCCTGTGTTTCCACTGACCGACAATCGCAAGGTGGATCGCCGTGCTTTGCCTCTGCCAGCACTCATTGAGGATGCAGAAGGAAAAGCTCCATCCACTGAAACTGAAAAACGGCTTGCCGCACTTTGGTCGGAGTTGCTGGAAACCGAGGTGAGCAACAGCAGGCTGAGCTTCTTCGCCTTGGGTGGTCACTCGTTGCTTGCCATTAAGATGGTCAGCCGAATTCAAACTCTTTTTGGCGTCTCGTTATCGCTGAAGGTCCTTTTCGATGCCCCGTCGATTGAAAAACTGGCTCAGTTGATTGAGGAACAACACGTATCAAACCCGGCGAATCAAGATGATGCAATTCTTGCAAAACAACAAATGAGCGCGCCACTGTCGTATTCCCAGCAACGGCTGTGGACGTTAGACAAAATGGACGCTCATGGACGTTTTTATGCGATCCCACTGATCTATGATCTTCACGGAGAGCCGGACCTTCACATTTTGAATCAGGCAATCAACGCGCTGATTCAGCGTCATCAGGTGCTACTCACTGCCTACATCACTTCTGAAAACGGAATAGACCATCAGCAAGTGATACCGCGTGATGTCGAAATTCAATGGGTGGATGCGGTGGACAACCCATCCGAATTATCGGCAATGGAAACGACCATAGTGGATACGCCCTTTGACTTGGCAAAAGGGGAAGTGATTCGAGCGGGTTTGGCGAAAATCAGCGAAGGTCACACTCGCCTGTATCTTGCGATGCATCATATAGCGGCGGATGGCTGGTCACTGGGTATTCTTATTGAGGAACTCAACTATTTCTATCAGCAGTTTTCTAAAGAGAGCCACGACTCGTCATTGCCAAATTTGCCCATCCAGTTTTCCGATTACGCCCTTTGGCAGCGAGAACAATATGGAAAAGGTACATGTATCACCAAATCGCTAGAAGCTTACTGGCAGCAAAGGTTGGATGGAGCACCGGAGCAACACAGCCTGACGTTGGATTTCCCAAGACCTGACCAGCCAAGTCACCAGGGAAAAAGTCTGGTGACAAGGTTAGACAGTCAAACCACTGATAAGCTGGCTGACCTCGCCAAAAAACACCAGACCACGTTGTTCAATGTGCTCTATGCCGCCTTTTCTGTCTTACTGGCGCGTTTCTCTGGTGCGCAGGACATTGTTATTGGAACGCCCGTAGCCAACCGAGAGCGCCCTGAGCTAGAAGGCCTGATTGGCTTTTTCGTCAACACTTTACCTTTACGAACTCAGGTGGCTGAGCGCTCAAATTTTGACGATTTGTTGGCTGTTAATCACCGCCAGATCTTGGAAGATTTTGAGCATCAGTCCTTGCCGTTTGAACGCATGATTACGCTGGCGAAACAAAAGCGCGCATTAAACACCAGCCCGTTGTTTCAGGTGATGTTATCGATCGAGCAAGACAATTTAGAACAGGTCGAGCTGTTGGGTTTAGATGCCGAGGCACTCGCACCTACGGAGACAGAAGCACGATTCGACCTGACTTTAGGTGTCCGCCAATCCAAGCATCACCTCGATTTCTCGTGGAACTTTGCCACTGATCTGTTTGCTGAAACGTCTGTTCAGGCAATGGCAGATGCGTTTAATTGTCTGTTGAATCAAGTGGCAGAAAACTCCCAGCGAACCATCGAATCTTACGCACTCGCGAAGCCAAGGCTCATTGCGGAGGCTCCAGCAGCGCCTAGCCGGACATTACTGGATCTAGTTTGAACTCTCACTTGCCTTAAACCCCGAACACACTGCCTTAGTTTGTGACGGCGAGACCCTTAGCTAACGCATCGTTGGATGCAA
>NZ_AFWJ01000055.1 GCF_000222685.1 Vibrio nigripulchritudo ATCC 27043
GAGCGCGCGCTTCACTGGTATACGGCATCATTGTTTCTGATTCTTGCCTTATCCGGTCTGCTGTTGATGTACGGTAAGTACATCATGAAACCCGTTGTGCCTTACGGAGTCTGGGATTTCGTTATTGCAGCATCTAAGGTATCGCACAACTATCTGGGTCCGCTGTTTGTGATTGGTCTGGTCGCCATGTTGATCAAATGGATGAAGAACAACTTCTTCAACAAAGTGGATCTGGAATGGTTCAAACAGGGCGGCGGTATACTGCCAAACGGAAAGCACCCTCAAGCAGATTTCTGTAACGGGGGCGAGAAAATCTGGTTCTGGCTACTGGCAACGGCAGGGGTAACAGTATGCGTGACCGGTTTGATTATGGATTTCCCTATATTCAATCAAACCCGAGAACTGATGATGGTGGTCAACATCCTCCACGGTATTTCATCGCTCGGATTGATCGCCGCTTCGCTTGGGCATATCTATATCGGTACGGTCGGTACAGAGGGGGCTCTGGAAGGCATGAAAACCGGTTATGTAGATGAAACGTGGGCAAAGCAGCACCACAACATTTGGTTTGAAAGAGTCAAAAAGCAGGAAGGCGAAAGCCAGCAATTAAAATAAACAAGAAGCCCCTTTACGGGGCTTCTTTCATTTAGTCACGCAGCCGCCAGATAAAGACAGCAGTAATACAACCCGCTACACAAAGAGCAGCTGTGATACCAAACAGTCCGTTACCTTCGAATGCATCAATGGCATACGCAAATACAGGTGGACCGATGGTTGCGCCTAAATTTCCTAACTGAGCAATTGCGCCATTTCCCATCGCTCGTTCTGATTCAGTTTGGGATAAGTACGGGATCAAGGTAAAAGAAGCGCCTTGCACCATACCCGAGAACAGCATCAGTACCACTGCCGCAGCGACAAAGTAAAACTCCTGATGTTGTAACTTGATGGTAGAGAACGTCGCTAAGGCAATAGCGATATACGCAACAAACAACAGAACAGGCGCTTTCAAAGAATACTGAGTCAGGGCACCCGCCAGAAAAGTACCAAGAATACTCACCAGCGGGAGTACAACGAACAGCAGGCTTCTTATTTCTTCATTAGCCGATGTTCTCGGAATAAACGTAAGAAGCGCCACAAACATGAAGGTGTGGAAGAAAAACACAACACCTGGGAAACACGTTCTGGGGTTCAGATAAACTCGAATTGTCGTCTGAAAAAGCGCATACAGGCTTCCTATGCCGCCTCCTTCACCATTTTGATTACGAGGGTGGTGTAAGACAAAGAACACGATCAAAGGAATGGACAGCAATGCATGACCAAGAAACAGCCCAGAAAGACCATACACAGATAGAATTTGATTTCCGAGCCAACCTGTAACGGCAAACGCAACTCCGAAAAATGCCCCCCAGATCCCCATAACCAGAGAGTGATGCTTTTTCTGCGCCTGTTGAAGCATAAGAGTGGGGGCGGCAATCACCACACCCAAATGCGATGCCCCTTCGATAAACCGACTCATAAGCAAAACTGGGTAGCTCGGAAGTGAAGATTGAAGCAGAGAAAGACCTCCACCGATAAGTAAAGAACCTATAAGGACTCGGCTGTAGCCTATTTTTCCAGACAGCACGCCACCAATCACACCCAGAACCAGCCCAACCATGCCCACAACTGAGAGCAGAGTACCCGCTGAAGCTCCATCAATCTGGTAAGCCGTGAGTAAGTACTCGTAGGATATGGAAAACTTGGCAAACTGCATTGCCGCAAATATTCCCGCAAACCAGAGAAAAGCAATACTCAACCATTGGGTTTGATTCAGGGTTCGGGTATCAGCCGTGTCACAAGAAACGCTACTCATAAATAGTTAACCACCTGCATGTTTTTGGAGCGACACAATTCAATGTCGCTTTTTCTCCAATGTACATGGCGATGACTATTTTTTATGAGATTTAGATATGATTATCAAATCAACCAACTGGCATTTTTAAAATGACGCGAGTGAAGTTTTCTGGCTCCGACTCGATTCGGATCGAACCATGCAGTTTCTGCATAACAAACTGAGCAATAGTTAACCCCAGGCCAGTTGCGTTCTTCTTGCCATTATTGGTGTAAAACGGTTCAAAGACTTTAGCCAGAACCTCGCTATCCATACCAGTTCCGTTGTCTTCTATCAGCAGACGTACATACTGGTCGTCCGCGCGGGTCGAAATACTAATGTAAGCACCTTGTTGATCTTTGCGATCAATCGCGTCGATTGCATTTCTAAACACCAGCTCCAGCACTTTTCGCAACATGTTTCTGTTGCCCGTCACCATTAAGTTCTCGTCCATCTGATTTTCTACCGAAATCCCTTCAGGGTTTAAGAAGGCATCATCCTTAGAAAACGCGCTCGACAATTTGAAAGGCGTGAGTCTGGCATCGAGGGATTTATCGGCAAACACCCGCAGGCTTAGTAACACGTCTTTCACTCTCATCAACCCGGATTCTGAATCCGAAATAACGGACTGAATGTCTTCAAGAATCTCGCTGATATCGGTTTCTTCATAGTAGATAGCGACCACTTCGTGCTTAGCTTCATTGTTAGGTTCCATAAATAACTGCTTGTGTAATTCCAACAGTTCCAGAATGGAATCAATGTACTGCTTTAGAGGTTCGAAATTTCCCAGCGTAGAACTGATTGGGTTATTCATTTCATGCAGCAACCCGACAGCAATGTTACTGAGCGAAAGCATTTTCTCGGACTGAATCTGCTCTTCGTTATCATCTTTGATGTGCGCCAGTGACACCTGTGCCTGTTGGAATCTTTGGTTTACTTCTGCCATGGCGTAACGGCGTTCAAGACGCGAGTGCAATTGATGCGCGACTTCTTCGAGCACTTTCAGGTTGGTAACGGTAAGCAAATCCAGATGCTTTTGCTCGATAAGACAAACCAGAGCGTATCTGACTCGTTCATAAATACTGATGGGGAAGAGCAGTATGGCAGCACCACCAAATGCACTGTGAATTGGGGCAGGCGGGTCAAGATTAACCAAAGGACGCGTCGTTAGCTTTTCAATCGAGACATTGGTTTTGAGTGTTTGACTGTCGTTTTCACTCGCCAGCGACAACGCTTTATCTTTAAGCTGGAAAACGTTCTGCACCAGTCGCTCCTTGGACACGTCGTAAAGAAACGCATGCTTTGCCGAACAGAAATTGCTGATGGCTTCGATAACGAGCGCAAGAAACGTCTTCTCGTCTGCATTCTTTGTGTCTGAACGCCCGACCTGATGGAGCATGGTTAACCGGCTCTGAAGCATGGCTTCGTTTTCATTCATAGCGCTGTGGCGCTCTACATCTCGCTGGAAATAGAACTGGAATATATTCTCCGGAGTGGTTGTGAGGCTTAAACAGTGATCAACACCTGACATGGTCAGCGTTTGGGTAAGCTCACCGTCAAAAATAACCCAAATGGTCATGGTTTTTCTGCCTAGCGTACTTCTTGCGTATTGGCAGATCTCAGGAATGTCATCAAAACTATCAATATTACAATGCAGGATAGCGATATCTGGTTCAAACGAACGAATGGATCGCATGACTCTTCTGGACGGGGTGTGCTCAATGGTGACGTTGGCTGCACTATTCACAAACTGAAAAGTGTTTTTGAGCTCTTCAGACAGCAAAACCTTAACAGACATATTTTCCCAAATTCATATAGTTGGACTATATTTTAGAATAGTAAAGAATACGGAAATGCGCTCAGGAGAAATGGCAAATGGCAACAATTCGTCTTTTGTACTATAGCGAAGCAACCAAAGAGATGTCTTTAGCGGATTTGAAAGAGATTCTTGGCACAGCCAGAGACAACAACTCTTCACAGGATATATGCGGCATGCTCTGCTACGACAACCAGTTCTTCTTACAGGTTCTGGAAGGAGACAGTGAAGAAGTGAGTGAACTTTTTATTAAGATTGGTCAGGATGTTCGCCACGACAGGGTGGCTATTATGTCGGTACAGCAGATAGAGAAGCCGGCGTTCCAGAATTGGCAGATGGGTTATGCAGGGTCAAGTGAGTTGCTGCAGTCTCTGCTACAAGAGCTCAACCTTGACGCTTTTGAACCAGACAAACTCACGCCCAAACAAGCTGCCGAGATTTTATACAAGCTCTCAAAAAGCCAGACTGAAGTGTAAACCACTCTGCGTGAGTGACGCGCAGAGTTTGCACCAATTTGATCAACCCAACCGGGTGCAATCTCACCATAATAGTGCACCTGAGTATTCGCATCTTTTGAATTCATTCCTCCTCAATAATATTTTTATTATTTATAACAATACCTTAAATCATTTTTAACGAATCCAATTCTCTTTGGAATGATCCTTGCGTTGTAGCTGACAATTATCTTTCCCTGATTTGGGGAATAAGACTCAGAGTGCACAGGAAGCGTGCAAAAATAATAAAGGAGTAGTTAAAGATGAGTAATACCGTTGCGGACGTGCAGGGAGCAGTCCACACACTCACTCAGAGTTCAGATACCTTATTTCTTCTTCTCGGTGCCATCATGGTTTTCCTTATGCATGCAGGCTTTGCTTTTCTTGAAGTGGGTACCGTGCGTAAAAAAAATCAGGTCAACGCCTTAGTAAAGATTCTTGCGGATTTCGGAGTGTCTGCCATTGCTTATTTCTTTATCGGTTACTGGATGGCTTACGGTGCCAACTTCTTTGCCGATGCGGAGACATTATCGGCGGGCAACGGATACGAGCTGGTTAAATTCTTCTTCTTACTTACTTTTGCTGCTGCCATTCCAGCCATCGTATCTGGCGGTATCGCAGAACGTGCTCGCTTTTATCCGGTACTGATTGCGACCTTCTTTACGGTTGGTCTGGTGTACCCGCTATTTGAAGGCATGATCTGGAACGGTAACTTTGGTCTTCAGGATTGGTTTGAATCCTCATTTGGCGCAGGCTTTCATGATTTCGCTGGCTCTGTTGTGGTTCATGGTGTAGGTGGCTGGATTGCGCTGGTGGCGGTTATTTTCTTAGGCATGCGTAACGGCCGTGTAAGGGCAGGGAAGCATACCAACTTTGCGCCTTCTAACATTCCGTTTCTGGCACTTGGTGCGTGGATCTTATGCGTAGGCTGGTTCGGGTTCAACGTGATGTCAGCTCAGACTCTTGAAGGAATCAGCGGGCTGGTCGCTATGAACTCTCTGATGGCGATGACAGGCGGTATTCTCACCGCATTGGTTGCAGGGCGCAATGACCCGGGGTTCATCCACAATGGTCCTTTAGCCGGGCTGGTGGCCGTTTGTGCAGGTTCCGACCTGATGCACCCAATTGGCGCACTCATTACAGGTGGTGTCGCGGGCGCGATATTTGTTTACCTGTTTACCTACCTTCAGAACAAAACCAAAATTGACGATGTACTGGGCGTCTGGCCACTGCACGGTGTTTGTGGTGCATGGGGTGGTATTGCTGCCGGTATTTTTGGTCAGAGCAGTCTTGGCGGTTTAGGTGGCGTAAGCTTAACTGTGCAGGTTCTGGGTACGGTTATCGGAATCGTGGTGGCTCTGGTTGGTGCAGCCATTGTTTACGGCATACTCAATGCAGTGACAGGTCTAAGACTGTCTGAAGAAGACGAATTCAATGGTGCAGATTTGGCGATTCACAAAATCGGTTCAACCAGTGAAGACTAATCTGAAATCAGGTTCAAAAATAAAACATTCTTCAGAAGGGCGACGATAGTCGCCCTTTTTACGACTATGGTCTAGCGCCATACCCTTTTTACCATTGTGTCTTTAGTGCTAAGGTTAGGGGACATAATTACAAGGATGTGTCGTATGAACTTCCCCTACAGAAACATTGTGATTCTCACTGGAGCAGGGATATCCGCCGAATCAGGCATTCAGACTTTCCGAGTTCAGGATGGGCTATGGGAAAACCACAGAATTGAAGATGTGGCGACCCCTGAAGGGTTTCAGCGTAACCCTGAACTGGTGCAAGAGTTTTACAACCAAAGACGCAGAAAACTGCAAGATCCCGCTATAAAACCGAATACTGCGCACGAAGCGCTAGGAAAGCTGGAAGCACAACTGGACGGTAAAGTCACCGTTATCACCCAGAACATAGACAACCTTCACGAACGTGGTGGCACCAGGAACATCATTCACATGCACGGTGAACTGCTTAAAGCGCGATGCAGTGAATCGAATCAGGTGGTGGATTGCTCTGAAGACATCCTATCTGGCGATCTTTGCCACTGCTGTCAGATGCCAACTCAGATGCGACCTCACATTGTTTGGTTTGGCGAAATGCCGCTCCGAATGGGCGAAATCTATCTGGCACTCGAAGAGGCCGATTTATTTATTTCGATTGGGACATCCGGTGTTGTGTATCCAGCTGCGGGCTTTGTCCACGACGCAAGAATGCATGGTGCACACACCATCGAAATTAACCTTGAACCAAGTGCGGTCGAAAGTGAGTTCGAAGAAAAACGCTATGGAAAAGCGAGCATTGAAGTACCAAAACTGGTCGAAGAGTTATTAAGCGAACCCGACGCATTGCGTGCTCATGCGTAATCAACTTCTTTAGTGGAAGATATCAGAGACGGCAGGCTTGTATGAGCCTGCCTTTTGTTTGTCGCTACTACTTGTTTTAACAACTGACAAAGACAATCAGATTTCTATTGTCAGCTCTTTGCCATCACGGCGAACCTTCATCGTTAACTCGCCTTTGGGTACAGTTCGTATCAAATCACCCAGTTGACGTATTTCAATAGGCTTGTAGTGTTTTCCATTCGCTTCCAAAACCACGTCGCCATTTTGCAGCCCGTATTGAGCCAGCCTTTCTTCTGGGTTGTAGAAGATCTCTAACTGCTCATTGGAAAAACGCACATAAATCAGTCTTTCCGGCTGCTGCCAGGTTTCTTCTATAGAAGTCGCGTCATAACAGAACATGAGCTTGTTTGGCATAAAAGCAAAGCGATCAAATCGCGAGAAAAAGTCCATGCCAACCGCATACTGGCTAATGTTCGCCGACACTTCAATCTCACCCAGAGGCATCCCTTCGAAATAGAGATCTTTCACTATGTAACTGTGTTCCTCTTTAAAACCATTCGCATCATAGGAGAGTTGTGGCTCAGGGTTTTGATATATCGATTTGGTTTCCTGCTCAAGCAACTGAATAAAGTCCTCTCCAAACCGGGAGTCCGTCGCACCAGTATCCGTCATAACGGTCACATCAAGATCCTCGTAGTTCATGACTAGCCAAGGGGCACGGTTGTATGTATCTGAATAGCCAACACACTGCTGAAACTCTGCGGCATTAAGGGCGTAATCGTATGCAAAAAGCTGATTCGAACGGTTGTCTTTGAGCCAGGTGAGTTTTCGGAATGTGTCAGCGCCTAAAATGCCGTCTATCTGGATGCCGTTACCTTCGGCGATAACATCAAATTCAAACCCAATCCACAGGTCATGGTCGTGAATGACTTTGTCACCAATTGACATTTCCACCGGTTCAAAAAAGGAGAAGCGATCGGGTTCTACAACACCGGAAACCCCAGTGATGTTTCCAAAATCTCGACGAAGAATAGGTGGAAACGTGTCTAGAGATACCTGCTTAGTAATTTGTCTGGCAACGTCGGGATCAATGAAAGTGACGCTTGCACCTGTATCCAGCAGAAAGTGATAGCGTTTTCCATCGATAATCACGGGAACGATTAAGGCATCAGAAGAGGGCTGCGACGCAGTCATCACAGGAGAATGTTTGGTTTCGGTTGGAAGGGAGGAACAACCCGATACTAAACCAATTCCTAAAAGTACAGACAGCGAAGCATAAGTTTTTGATTGAAGTAATTTCATTTGTATTGTTGTTTTATTATTCGGAGAATTAAAACTAATACAAAATATAATCCGCCTCAATCACTTGTTAACTACATTATCAACAAGTGCACAAAAACTTAAAAAGAATAATTGAACTGGGAACTTATTGGGCTAATCCAGAGCCAATGAGCCATTGTTGATGGCAGCAAAGCGATTCACGTCCTTGATATGTTCTAGCATTTCGGTTTTGCAGTAGTTATCAGAACTGGAGTACAAAGCAACGAGCTCTTCAACGAGCCCATTCAACTCGCAAGGGACATTCAGATTTCCTGCCAATTGGTTGGTGCCGTGATCGATTTTGTGTTCTGGCAGCTGGTTAAGTGATTCCTGTGCTTTGCTATGAACTATGTCTAGATGAAAGTTCTTAAGAGAGATGAGTGAATCTCTATGAGGATGATACTTGCTGGATTGCAGGGCTCGAATATCAGAAAGAAGCTGCTTTGCAAGTTTCATAAGCTCACGATAGGTTGTCGGGACTTTGAAGTCGTATTTATTGTTGTCCATAACCAGCTCCTTTGATCTTTTCTTAGAGTTTTGTTCTTGTTATGAACTTTTACTGACACAAATAACGAAACGATCACTGAAAGCTCAATTTTTATACAAATATTTTTCCTGTATAAGAATTGAGTTTGTATATGGTTGAAAAGAAATAAAAAAGAGCGGGGGAAATCCGCTCTTCTTGTCTTGATACTTTTCTAAAATCTTTAAGTGACTTACAGGTTCACTTTAAGTTTCTGGAAGTATTCTTCATAGAGTGTGCTGGCTTCGCCCACTTCATCTTGCCATTCGCCACTGTCCATCACCTCTTGAGGAGGGAAGATGCTCGGGTCATTCGCAAACTCTTTTGGCAGTAGAGGGTAAGCTGATTTCACTGGTGTTGGGTAACCAATCTCTACCGCTATTTTCGCTGCGTTTTCAGGGCGAAGCAGGAAGTCTATCATCTTGTGTGCGGCTTCGATGTTTTTCGCACCACTTGGAATCGCTAAGCTATCCATCCAGAAGATGGTGCCTTTTTCTGGCCACACGATGTCGATGGTTGCACCTTCCTGGCGTGCCATGTACGCCGAACCGTTCCAAAGCATGCCCAGTGATGTTTCACCAGCCAGGTAAGGGTTCGCAGGGAAGTCTGAGTTAAACACCAATACGTTCGGCATCAGCTTTTTCAGCTCTTCGTACGCAGCTTTGATTTCATCTGGGTTTGTGGTGTTTGCGGAGTAGCCCAGCTTAGTTAACGCAATGTGGAAGACTTCACGGGAGTCATCCATCATCATTAGCTGACCTTCCCATTTGGTGTCCCAGAAATCATCCCAGCTTTTCACGCTGTCTTTGTCTAGCATGTCTGAGTTGATGCCAATGCCCGTCGCACCCCAAATGTATGGGATAGAGTAGTCATTGTTTGGATCAAAAGGCTTGTCTAGGTAGTTAGCGTCGAGATCAGCAAAGTGAGACAGCTTTTCTTTGTCGATTTTTTGCAGCATCTTCTCTTTGCGCATCTTAGATACAAAGTAAGTAGAAGGCACCACAAGATCGTAACCTGAACCCTGAGTCTTCAACTTGGCATACATGCTTTCGTTAGACTCGTAAGTAGAGTAGATAACTTTAATTCCGGTTTCCTTGGTAAAGTCTTCTAAGACTTCGCTTGGGATGTATTCGGACCAGTTGTAGAAATACAGTTCTTCGTCTGCAGCAGAAGCGTTGAAAGAAAGGATAGATGCAGCACTGATAAGACCAGCAAACAGCTTAGAGCAATTTTTCATTGTTTCCCTTTATCTGTTAGTGGGAGAGTGTCGTGGCACGTGTTATGTGTAACTTGAGTATATGTGCTCAACCTCTCAAAATTAGGTGGCAGAATTGTACTCCAGTTTGTGAAGAATGAAAAAGGGCAATCGAAATTGCCCTTAGAAATAACATTCAGATGATATTTTATTGACCAGCTTTTAGCTTCATAAAGTACTCTTCATACTTCACTGTCTTATCGCCGACCGCTGCCTGCCATTCCACTCGGTCTAAATCTTCCTGAGAAGGGAAGAGTGGCGACACGTCTTTAAACTTCTCGTTAGACTCTTTTACCGCGGTTAAATAGCCTGCGTTTTTTGAAATTTGCTCTGCGACTTCAGGACGAAGCAGGAAGTCGATCATCTTATGCGCGGCATCCACATTTGCTGCACCGGAAGAAATAGCAAAGTTATCCACCCATCCAATACCACCTTCTTTCGGGAAGATCAGTTCTAACGGCAAACCTTCAGCCTGCGCAGCGGCAGCTGAACCATTCCAGAGCATACCAACACCCACTTCACCAGACAGGTAAGGCGCGGCTGGGTTATCTGAGTTGAACACCAGCACGTTTGGCATCAGTTTTTGCAGCTCTGCATACGCTTCATCGATTTGCTTTTCATCGGTGGTATTACCGGAATAGCCGAGCTTACGCAGGGCAATGTGGAACACTTCACGAGTGTCATCCATCAGCATCAACTGACCTTCCAAATCGGAATTCCATAGGTCGCCCCAGCTATTAAACTGGCTTGCATCATACATGTCGGTATTCACCGCTAAGCCCGTAATAGCGACAACATGAGGAATCGAGTAGTCGTTGTTTGGGTCATAAGGCTTATCGAGGTAGTTGGTATCGAGTTTGTCGAAGTTAGTTAACTTGGACTTATCAATTTTCTGCAACATACCTTCATCGCGCATTTTGGAAACAAAATACGTCGACGGAACCACCAAATCGTAACCTTTATTGTGGGTTTTCAGCTTGGCATACAAGGTCTCGTTCGACTCGTAGGTCGAGTAAATCACTTTAATGCCTGTTTCATCGGTAAACTGTTTTAAGAGATCGCTCGAAATATACGGTCCCCAGTTCATGAATACCAATTCTTTGTTTTCGTCCGCTTGTACTGATTGAGTCAGTAAAGAAAGCGCACATGCACTACCAGCTAAAAAAGTAGCCCATTTTTTCATTAACGTTAGCTCCAAACTAAACGGGATAAGAAAACAGCGCAGTCAAACACTGCGCTGTCGAATGAGTAAACTAGGTATATCTTTCTAATTTACTTCACTTTTTCTCTTGCAAGCAATTGTGAAATCACAACCAACACAAGAGATACCACCAACATCACAGTTGCCAGTGCATTCACTTCTGGCGAGATGCCGACTTTAACCATTGAGTAGATCTTCAATGGCAGAATTTCGTACGTTGGGCCAGTGACAAATGAACTGATGATTACGTCGTCCAGAGACAGCGTAAAGCTCAACAGCCAACCCGCCGCAACCGCTGGTTTCGCCAGAGGCAGGATGATTTGCTTTAGAATCACCCATTCGCTCGCACCCAGATCTTTCGCCGCTTCCAGCAT
>NZ_AFWJ01000054.1 GCF_000222685.1 Vibrio nigripulchritudo ATCC 27043
TGCGTCATATCGCGATTACTGATGGTGCACTAGACAGCAGTGACGTGTTCGAACTGGGGAAAACCGATCTTGGCGAAGCCTGGCTCTGCTTCCCCTACATCTTGTTCTGCCAAATGCTGGCATTTGAAAAATCCCTTCACTTAGGGCTGGGACCGGACAACCCATGCCCGACCGGAGAAGTTAACCGTGTGGTGCAAGGCGTCACCATCCACCCATTTATCCACGGCAATAAAAGGAATTAATCATGGCAAATATCGTTTTAAGTCGAATCGACGAACGTCTGGTTCACGGGCAAGTCGGCGTGCAATGGGTTGGCTTTGCGGACGCCAATATCGTGGTGGTTGTTAATGACGAAGTCGCTGAAGACACCATTCAACAAAACCTGATGGAAATGGTACTGGCAGACGGCATCGCTATCCGATTCTGGACCGTGCAGAAAACCGTCGACACGATTCACAAAGCTGCCGACAGACAGCGGATCCTTCTGGTGTGCCGCACCCCCAAAGAGTTCCGCCAGTTGGTTGAGGGCGGCGTGCCCATCACCAACATCAATGTCGGAAACATGCATTACGTGGAAGGTAAAAAACAGATTTCTAAAACGGTTTCGGTGGATGCCGGAGACGTTAAAGAGTTTCAAAAACTCAAAGCGCTTGGCGTGAGCTGCACCGTTCAGGGTGTGCCGACAGAAAGCGCGACCGACCTCTTTACGCTGATTCAATAAAGGACACACAATTATGGAAATAGGATTCATACAGGCACTGATGCTTGGCATCCTCGCCTTCTTTGCTGGTCTTGATTTATTCAATGGCCTCACTCACTTCCACCGCCCAGTGGTGCTTGGTCCACTTGTCGGGCTGATTCTGGGTGACCTGCAAACGGGTATTTTGGTGGGTGGTACGTTGGAACTGATATGGATGGGGCTAGCACCACTTGCCGGCGCTCAGCCACCCAACGTTATCATCGGCACCATTGTTGGTACCACGTTTGCCATCACCACCAATGTTGAACCCAATGTCGCCGTTGGCGTTGCCGTGCCCTTTGCTGTCGCGGTGCAAATGGGTATTACCCTACTTTTCTCTGCCATGTCGGCAGTGATGTCTAAATGTGATGCGTTTGCTAAAGATGCAGACACCAGAGGCATCGAACGAGTGAACTATTTTGCGCTCGCGGTGCTTGGCTCCTTCTACTTTCTGTGTGCATTTTTACCTATCTACCTTGGCGCAGAACACGCAGGGGCTGTGGTCAGCACACTTCCTAAGGAGCTGATTGATGGCTTAGGGGTTGCCGGTGGCATCATGCCTGCGATTGGCTTCGCTGTGCTGATGAAGATCATGATGAAGAATGCCTACATTCCTTACTTCATCCTTGGTTTTGTCGCAGCCGCTTGGCTTGAACTGCCAATCCTTGCGATAGCCGCCGCCGCGACTGCCATGGCAATCATCGACTTTATGCGCAAATCAGAACCTACCCCTGTTACTGCACCAACCGAGGATCTAGAAGATGGAATCTAATGTAAGCAACGAAATTGACCTTCGCCGTCAGAACACAGGTGTGCAGCCAGCTCCGGGGGTTGCGCCAGACGAATACGAAAACAAAGAGATTGGTGCCGAGCTGACCAAAGCAGACATCAACAAGATGGCATGGCGTTCTCTTTTACTTCAGGCTTCATTCAACTTTGAACGTATGCAGGCTTCGGGATGGTTGTATGGCTTACTCCCAGCCCTGAAAAAGATCCACACCAACAAAGCAGATCTTTCAAAAGCCATGCAGGGACACATGGGTTTCTTTAATACCCACCCTTTCCTGGTCACCTTTGTGATGGGAATTGTGCTGGCGATGGAACGCTCAAAGCAGAACATCAACAGCATCCAGAGCACCAAGATTGCAGTCGGCGCACCGATGGGCGGAATTGGCGATGCCATGTTCTGGCTGACGCTGCTGCCCATTTGTGGAGGCATCGGCGCAGATCTGGCGCTTCAGGGCTCCATTATGGGTGCGGTCTTCTTCATGGTTCTGTTTAACGTGGTGCATTTCGGTCTGCGATTTGGTCTTGCCCATTACGCCTATCGCATGGGTGTTGCCGCCATTCCAGTGATAAAAGCCAACACCAAAAAAGTGGGACATGCGGCTTCCATGGTGGGTATGACCGTTATCGGGGCTTTGGTTGCCACCTATGTTCGCCTGTCGACCACCGCTGAAATCACAGCTGGTGATGCTGTGGTCAAGCTTCAGTCTGATGTTATCGACAAACTGATGCCCGCATTTCTACCTCTGCTTTACACCCTTGCTATGTACGCACTGGTGAAACGAGGCTGGAGCCCGCTGAAACTCATCGGTATTACCGTCACGCTTGGCGTTGTGGGTCGCTTTATGGGCTTCTTGTAAACACGTTTTTTTAATCGTCAGAAGGGGCTGAGCTTTCAGCCCCACAGAGGAATAACACATGATTGCTGTCATATTGTCTGGACACGGTGGGTTTGCTTCAGGTATCGAGAAAGCGATGCTACAAATCATCGGTGACCAGCCACAATTTAAATCTATCGATTTTCCCGAAGAGGCAACCACGCCTCAGCTAGAAAGTGCCATGCGCGAAGCCATCGAAGCGATTGATACCGGTGAAGGCATCGTATTTCTGACCGACCTCCTTGGAGGCACTCCTTTCCGAACCGCTTCTCTGATCAGTCAAGAACGAGATGATATCGAAGTTGTCACCGGAACCAACTTGCAAATGGTCGCCGAAATGCTGCTTGAACGTGACGAACTCAACCTTACTGAGTTTCGAGACCAAGCTCTGGAATGCGGTCATAGGGGTATTACCTCACTCGAAGCGGAAATGCGTCAAAAAACCAACCAATCAACCACGGTAGAAGAAGATGGGATCTAGTCAGTACTATCGGGCTCAGCGCATCTTACATGGCAACCAGTGGTTGGAAGATGGCGTTATTGCAATCGATGAGCAGGGAGTGATTACTGCCATTGAGTCTTATGCCAATTCTGAACATCACTTCGCCACTGATCTTGGTCAGGTCACACTGATGCCTGGGCTCATCGACACGCATGTCCACGGTGCAAAAGGGTGTGACGTGATGGATGCCAGTCACGACAGCCTGAATACCATGTCCCAATTCTTTGCCGAACAAGGCGTAACCGCGTTTGTCGCCACTACGGTTACTGCGCCACCTGCAAAGATTCGCACGGCTTTAAAACAGGTCGCCCAAAGCAAAAAACTAGGAGTAGACGGAGCGGAGATTCTTGGCGCTTATCTCGAAGGTCCGTATTTCACTGAAAAGCACAAAGGCGCACACCCGACCCAATGGTTCAGAGAACTGAGCATTGAAGAAATTGATGACTGGATCTCATACAGCGATAACCAATTGATTAGCTTCGCACTAGCGCCAGAGAAGCAAGGCGCAATCGAAGCCATTCAATATCTTCGGTCTCAAGGGATAAAAGTCATGCTTGGGCACACCGACGCCAGTTTTGATCAGGTGCAGCAGGCATTAGACGCCGGCGCTAACGGTATCGTCCATTGTTACAACGGAATGCGTGGATTACACCACCGCGACCCCGGCGTGGTCGGCGCGGGTCTTGTTCATCCTCATTGCTATGTAGAAATGATTGCCGATGGCCACCATGTTCACCCGGTTGCGATTGATGTCGCTCACCGCTGTTGCGGTTCTCGCCTGACTTTGATTACCGATGCCATGTGCGCAGCAGGTATGCCTGACGGAGAATATCGTTTAGGGGAATACACAGTAACAATGAAAAACGGTGTTGTCACAACGGATTCCGGTGGCTTGGCAGGCAGCACGCTTACTCTCAATAGCGCCGTCAGCAATATTCAGCAATGGCTGAACGTTCCCCTTGAACAAGCCTGGCTGATGGCTTCACTGACTCCCGCTCAGTCGCTTGGTATTCAAGACCAACTCGGCACTCTGGACGTTGGCAAACGCGCGTCCATGGTGGCACTAAATTCCGATTTTTCTATTCATAAAACTTGGGTAAACGGGCGTCTCGTATTCAACGCAGTTGCAACACCCGATCAGGAGGCTCTATGTATCTAATATCTTCACGTGAAATGCTTAAACGTGCGCAACAGGGTGGTTACGCGGTGCCTGCATTCAACATCCATAACCTTGAGACTGTGCAGGTGATCGTCGAAACCGCTTCTGAAATGGGGTCGCCTGTCATCTTAGCGGGCACACCGGGTACTTACGATTACGCCGGAACAGATTATCTGGTGAGTATTTGTAAAGAGGCAGCGCACAAGCATTCCATGCCACTGGTACTGCATCTTGACCACCACGAAGACCAGCAGGACATTCACCACAAAGTTGAACATGGCATTCGCTCGGTGATGATTGATGGTTCTCACTTCCCATTCGAACAGAACATCGAAGTTGTCCAATCCATTGTGCAGTTCTGCAACCGTTATGACGCCAGTGTGGAAGCCGAGCTTGGGCGCTTAGGCGGTCAGGAAGATGACCTTATCGTCGACAGTGCCGATGCCCTGATGACCGACCCAACATCCGCAGCAGAATTTGTTCGCAGAACAGGGATAGATTCACTGGCAGTCGCCATAGGCACGGCACATGGAATGTACAAAGCCGAACCCAAGCTGGACTTTGATCGATTAGAAAAGATTCGCGCAGAAGTAGACATTCCTCTGGTACTGCACGGCGCTTCAGGTGTGCCAGACGATGCAGTAAAACGCTGTATTGATTTAGGGGTGTGCAAAGTAAACGTGGCAACAGAGTTAAAAATCGCATTCTCTGATGCGGTGAAACAACACTTTTCCGATAACCCGGAAGCCAATGACCCGCGCAAATACATCACGCCCGGCAAAGCGGCGATGAAGCAAGTCGTGATCGACAAAATCCAAATGTGCGGCAGCGAAGGAAAGCTCTAAAGCTTTTACTTTCAGCCAACCTATTTTAAACACCCTCCCCCTATTAGGTGTTGATACCTGAGTCACCTACCCCAGGTCGAAGCTTGTCTACCGGGTTGCTCAGATATACAGGGGCTGAACTTTCAGCCCCTATTTTTTAGCTTCAGATATCATTTTTCGAATCCTTCACGCACTATAAACACGAAATTAATACGCCTTCTGAAATACTCCTTTGGATCGAGGTCCTCCTACGATTTCATATGAAGTTTTAACGCTGGTACATGCGGTATCAAACGCCGTGTTTTCAAAGTATTGGACGTGAAAAATTAAGACCTTCATTCGAGATTGACATAACAAACTTCGATTAATATATTGACGGCTTGAACGACCTTCCATGATCAGGGTCGGTCCTCAGTACCGGTTCAAAATGAACTCGCCCAAGCCCTTAATTTTGAGCATCCTCTAAGATAAATTGTACGGATACCTTTCCGGTATATCAGGTGTTTTGAAAACTGCTGTTTAACCTGTATCAGTTGGCGAATGTTGTGCGTAGCAGTTTTGTGGTATCGCTCTTCAATAAAAATAACGAAATGTAATAGTGCGGAGAAATACGATGAGTCATTGGACAGATTTTTTCCCTTACGTCGCCATGGCGTTCAAGGTTATCGTTTTACTAATCGGCGGATACTTCGCCATCAAGTGGCATTTTGACCAAGACAGGAAGTTGAAGAAAAAAAGAGAACAAGAAAAGCTGAACCAAGAGCAGTAACCACCCTTCTTTTGCTTATTCCAAATCAGCCATTTAAAAACGTTTTATATAAGCGAGTTAAGTGGCTGAAATTGAAAATCCACCTTCATTGACTCCAACCAAACACCTTCACTAAACGATATTCTGTTGTTCAGTATGAACGGGGATAATATTCAGAAAAGCAAAACGCCGCTAAAAAGCGGCGTTTCAAATGGGTGGAAGCCCCAGCCACATCCCGGCACACGAGTTACACGCTGCGGCTGCTCCCTTCCGGGCCTGACCGAGTTCACGAGCTATCGTTGCGGGAGGACCAGGGCCTCCATAGATTCTGTAGAGCCAAAGGGGTATCCCCGAAGGCAGGATGGATTATTCAGTATCCTTGCCCCGATTGCAACCCTATGACCGAATAATTAGCCCAATCTTGTTCTGAATGATGAAAGATTGCCCAAAGTGAACAATTTCTGAAAGTTAGCGAAGAATAAATGCCTTTTGAAAACCATCAGTTATCGACGGAAACAAAGGTTGGCTCTCCTTTGCGTTTCGATTGATACATGGCTTCATCGGCTTTGATGAGAATCTCTCGGAGCGTGAACTCTTTGTTTCTGGGCTGAAATACACCAATCGAAACAGACACTGAAAGATCGCGATCTCTTTCTTCCAGATAGAAGGTAAACAGACGAAGGTTCTTAAGAACACGATTGATGTTTTCTAACGGGTTCGAGGTGACCAGAATAAACTCATCTCCCCCGATTCGGTACCAGTTGCCCTTCCAGTTTCTTCTGATGATGGAGGCGTAGGTCTGAATCACTCTGTCCCCGACGTCGTGTCCATACTGGTCGTTAATCTGCTTGAAATCGTTTATGTCCAGATAGAACACCGTCTGCCAGGGCTTGATCCCACGGCGATATTTTAAGTTGAGTGCACGTCGGTTTTCTAACTTGGTCAGGCTGTCGGTATTCGCCTGGCGATAAAGCAAATACGCCACCAGCAAGATAAACAGAAACGCGACAATAAATAGCCGCTTGGTCTGGTTTGCCAGTTCCTGCTCTCTCTCTAGAGTGTTCCGCCAGTCTGGCTGTTTGTCATAAAAGTCGTTGATGCTTGATGTATCCAGCATTCTGATTGCACGAGAGAATAATGCGGCAAGTACTTCTCCCCGAGTATTTTTAGGAAAACCCAAAGCGATTTCGGAACTGTGAAAACTCTCGATACTGTAGTCCTGAGTAATGGGCAACAGCTCCTGCTCTTTCAACAGAATATTCAGGGAAGCTTTGTCCAACGCAATGTAGTCAATCTCATTGTTAACCAGCGCTTTCACCAGCTCATCCTGGCTGGAGTAACGCACAAAGGTTTTTTGTGGCAGTAACTGGCTTAGCAGTTCATCAAAAAAATCGTTTCTTACCACCCCAATTCGTTCGGTAATCAGTTCTGACACATGGGTGTAAACGTCCGGTTTGAAGCCCAGCCGCTTTACGATGATCGCTTCTGGGAAGTAATGCGGGACACTGAAATAAGCGATATTTTTGCGCTGTTCAGAGATGGTTAACGGCGCAAGAATATCGATTTTCTTATTGATCAAATCGCCATACATGCTCTCCCAGCTTTCGTAGGCGGTACTCACCACTTCACAGTTAAAAGTGAGGATCTGGCAGGCTTGCAGCAAAGTATCCGCACTGATCCCCTGAACATCACCTTCTTTGGTGTATTCAACATATGGATAGGCGTTTTCAAGTTTGACTCTGAAGGTCTGGTTCGATTTTAGACCTAGTACTAGCATGTCTCGCCTGAGCGCCCTTCTGCGTATATCAAACTGATACTCACTGATGTGTTTTCGAAGTCGCTTTTGCATGGATTCTGAATGAATGAATTTGACGATTTTCTCCATCATGTATGCGTGTTGCCCTCTGCGGGCAATGATTGACACCGGCTTAATGGAAATCTGATCATTCAATAGCTGGGCGTCCAGCCCTATCGTCAGCATGGCTTTCAATTGATTGATGGCATCGATTACACCGTTGACCTCTCCAGAGATGAGCAAGTTCTTTGCTTCTTCAAATCCGTTGTATTCAATCAGCCTGACGTTTGGGAAATTTTGTTTTACTAAAGAGGGGTAGATGGTGTTCTTTGGCACGCCAATCACTTCAGCATCTATCAGGCTGATGCCCGACGGGCTGAATAAGTAGGTGTACTCTATGTTGGTTGGAGCGGAAAAGTCGAAGATCTTGGCTCTTTCTTCGGTATGGGTGACATTTGCAGCAAAGTCACTTTCGCCACTGGCAACGGACTCAAGAATAGAATCGAAATCCGGCATATCCCGGTACTCGACCCCAACAGAAAACTCTTCGGCAACGGCATCGAAAAGAAAGCGAGTTACTACATCATCTGCCTCTGTTGCGACAACATAGTAAGGTTTCTGTCCATAAACCACTTTTATTCCCATAAGTTGAAGCGCTAAAAAAGCACCCATCAGGGCTAATAGTTTTTTCACTTATCGCTCTCTGTGCCGTAAAACACACCTATCTTTCACATAAACGTAACAAAAAAAAGAGCTACTAGAATAAACACGAAACCTCACACCAAAAATGTGAGGCTAGTTCAAAAAGAGGAGAATTGATAACCTTGCTGAATCAAATTGAGCCGACAGCTAAACGGTTTTATGCATCCTCGTGCTCATCTGCGGAACGCAGGATGTAATCGGTTGCCCAAGCTGTACCCAAAAAGAATATCCAGACCACGAACACCGGGTTGGGAATTTCGACGGTATTCGATGTCACCATAGCGGCAAAAGCCACCGTAGGAAGAGTCCAGCAAAGCAGTTTGTTCCAATTGAATTTTGACAGTTTTGGTAATGTTTCAGCTGACGCAATGATGCCCACAAGGCACAAAGCAATCAGTGCGGCATGAGTCCAGCCTGCCAGCCACAGTGCCAATATGAGTGAAAGTGTCCACCAGCTGTGTTGAGACGAAGACTTCCAATGGCGGACTGCATACCAAGTCGCGATAACCGAAAGCGTTTGAACTAACGTCACTTCCCACGAACCGGGAATTTTACCTTCTGCCTGAGTCACCATAATACCAACCTGCATCACCAGAACCGTTGCAGCAGTGGTAATCAATACATAAATACTGCTACGGCGGGAGAACGTCACCATCAGTAGCGGGAATAAGATCCAGACACTTAATGACATGGCGATGGGTTGCAAAGGAAGCGTAAAACCATACACTGCCAGAGCACCAAGTAAAATGAACCCTGCTGCGCCCCCTTGAGGGAGTATCCACAAAGCAGGAATAACCAAAGCAAGAACTGGAATATCACCACCACTCATACTAATCGCCCTTGCACATACAATCGCAAGTAAAGTGGTAATGATGAACTGGAGCGTCGAAAACACCATAGCTCTCTCCTTCTATTCCATGGACGAACTAGGACCAATTCAGTATGGATCAATTTTTAAGCCAAATCTTTGCAGTAATTCACCAAATTCCATATGGCCAGGTCTCTACCTACGGTCAGGTAGCTCAGCTAGCAGGATATCCTGGCTATGCCAGACATGTAGGTAAAGCTCTCGGAAACCTACCCAAAGGCAGCAAGTTACCCTGGCACCGAGTCATCAATAGCAAGGGAGAGATCTCATTAAAAGGAACGGCTTACGACAGGCAGAAAGTAAAACTGGAGGATGAGGGGATTGTCGTGAACTTGGCGGGAAAGGTTCGGCTGAAAGATTACCAGTGGCAGCCCTAAGCTTAAAATCAAGCGGGCAGCCACTGATCAGACTTAGATTTAACGTGTGCGAACCAGCATCAAATCCAGCTTGTGCGTTTTGCTTTCATCTGTGATGACAGGGAATACGGTATCCGTGATGTACCTGAGTTCGCCGCCCACCTCAATTCGTGCGCTCACACTGTATGTATGATGAGGCAGGATTTTCGCTTTGTCATAGTCTAACTTGAAATAGAAAGGAACTTGATTTCCGTTGGTTTCAAATTCTTGGCTAGTGATCAAAACCGCAGGGGCATCCGCTAGGGAAATGTCTTGTAGTGTGACTGTAACGTAAGCGTTGTCTGGCAGTGCCATGCGTTCCAGGTAGTACAGAGAGCCTTCAACAGACGCCATTTCCACTGGTTTTACCTGAACTGAAGCTTTCGATTCTTCTGCATTTTGACAGCCAGATAAGCTTAAGCCAGCGGCGACGGTCATCAAGATAACCATTAGTTTTTTCATATCTTTTATCCTGGTTTAATGGACGCAATGAAAGAATGATTTCATCAAGTTTACACTTCGACTTGAATTGGTGCTGAGTATATCGCTACTACTTGTTTTTTGTCGTTATCCAAGGTATTTAATTGACACAACTTTGACGGAGGTACGATGAGTAAACCATTAGACGAACTGCTCGATTTATTGCAGTTAGAACAACTAGAACAGGGGCTCTTCCGTGGACAAAGTGAAAACCTTGGATTACCGCAGGTGTATGGTGGACAAGTTATTGGGCAGGCGTTGTCCGCTTCCCGGTATACGGTAGAAAGTGACCGCACTGTACACTCTTTTCATAGCTACTTTCTGTTTCCGGGAGATCCGGAAAAATCCATCATCTATGATGTCGAAAACCTGAGAGACGGAAGAAGTTTCAGTACAAGGCGCGTTAAAGCCATCCAAAATGGTCGCCCGATTTTTTACCTCACTGCGTCTTATCATGGAGATACCCCGGGGTTTGAGCATCAAAACGCCATGCCTGAAATTGCAGGGCCTGAGAACTACGCTTCAGAATCTGAGCTGGCGAGTCGAATAGCCGACTATTTGCCAGAAAAAATCAAACAGGCTTTCTGCGGTGAAAAACCAATTGAAGTTCGCCCTGTTACGGTCGTAAACCCGTTACAGCCTCAGAAAGAAAAGCCGACTCAATACCTTTGGATTAAAGCCAATGGCGAAGTGCCTGATAATCAGTTAATTCATCAGTACTTACTGGCTTATGCCTCTGACTGGGGTTTTCTGGTTACCGCCCTTCACCCACATGAAGTTTCTTTGATGACGCCTAACTTTCAGGTTGCCACTATCGATCACTCCATGTGGTTCCATCGTCCTTTCAAAATGGATGAGTGGCTTCTTTACGCGATTGAAAGCCCGACCGCCAGCAATACCCGCGGCTTAGTACGAGGTGAGATTTTCAATCAGCAGGGAGCAATGGTAGCAAGCGCCGTTCAGGAAGGTGTTATGAGGTTTACCAAGTAGTCTGATTTACATCGACGCGAAACAAAAAAGGCAACTCACTGAGTTGCCTTTTGTTTTTAGTGGGTATGGTATTCCCCATCATGGCTGTGTGCTCGTGACAAACCAGAGAGTGAAAATGAGTTATCTACCGTCCCTTTAAAGCAGTTCAGCACCCATGGAAAACTGTCGGTGATGTAATAACCGTACTGACCATTTACCGTCATTCCATTGCATTCGTCCAGGTCCCCCAGCCCATTCACATACTCATAGTCTCCTCGGAACTGCCCATCGTAGTTAGCACTTGCTACAACGCCTTGCCCTGACACAGGTGTGGTGTACCCCGACACTGCCTGCCTTGTTCCCGATTTCAGCCGATAGCTTGGTGTGGCTTTTTTGACTGTGCCATTGTCGTCAAAACAACTGCCGTAAATCGGGAATCCATCAGCAGCAAAACCAATGACGGGGGATGCACTGCCACCAGCACAGTTCTGCACAAACATGGC
>NZ_AFWJ01000053.1 GCF_000222685.1 Vibrio nigripulchritudo ATCC 27043
TCATTGACACAGGTGAGGCTTTAACTCCGTTTATGACGTACGGTGATAGAGTGGAAATTGAAATGTTCGATAAAGACGGCAATTCATTGTTCGGAAAGATTGATCAAACGGTTGCCAAATATCAATTGGATTAAGGAAAACCAATGAAACTGTACGATTACATTCGTTCCAGTGCGGCATACAGAGTGAGGATTGCTTTGAACCTAAAGGGGGTGGACTGCGAGTCTATCCCTGTTTCTTTACTGGATGGTGATCAGAAAAGTTCAGAGTATCTGAATGTGAACTCTGCTGGACTAGTGCCCGCTTTAGAAACGCAGGGCAACATCATCACTCAGTCTTTGGCCATCATCGAGTACCTTGATGAACTCTACCCAGAGCTGCCACTTTTACCTGAACACCCAGTTGAACGAGCACAATGCCGCGCACTAGCTTACGATGTTACCTGCGACATTCACCCGCTTAACAACCTCCGCATACTGAAACACCTGACTGGTGAATTGGGGCACAGCGAGGAAGAAAAAATGGCGTGGTATCACCATTGGTTAAAAGAAGGTTTTAATGGCTTGGAGCAAAAGCTGTCTAAATCTGATTCAACTTTCTGCTGTGGTGAGAGCCCAACGCTTGCCGATATCTGCCTGATACCGCAACTCTTTAACGCGCACCGATTTGAGTTCAATCTGGCGGCGTACCCAAGGCTGAAAGAAATAGAGAGCAACTGCCTTGCCCTATCTGCCTTTTCGGATCCGAGCCCGAAGTAAGAATTTAAATCGATAACGTCTACACCCGATCGCAAAACAGCATGGCTAGTTAAAAGCCATGCTGTTTTTGATTTAGAGTAACGCTCCATAAAAATGACTTTGGAATTGTGATGAAAATTGCCTTTGCTACATCGCTAGTTATCTTGTTCGCAGGATTTTCTGCACCAAGTGTTTTTGCATCACAGATTAGCTGTGCGCTATTAAACGAAGGTTACTTACAGGGCGAAGGAAAGATGGTTATTGCCAAACCTGTCGCTCTAAAGCCCGACTATAAATCAGAAAGCTATTCGCTATTTTCATACCCAGATATTGAAGTTTCGTTAGCGAACGCAGTCGTTGTTGAACATTCCGTTTCTAAGCCGTTTGTCAGTGCGTTTAACACTATCATCAAGAGAAACGATGAAGTGCTCATAACACGAAGTTCAATTCGGGAACAAAGCGAAGGCAGTATGTCGTCTCACATTACAATTCGAAAAGGTAATAACAAACTTCTTATAACGTGCGATTCTATACCCCAATAGCCGTTTTTTACGCCCTGCTTTGCAGGACTGAACACCACTCAAATTCACATTTTCACTCTCTTCTGAACCAAGAATTCGCAGTTTCGTTTAAAGTCCAGATAAAGGTTTCAGTATCTAGGGTCTGATATGCTCGACAAAATGGCGTTCTTTGTTTCGGTAATTCGCACTGGCTCTATTTCGGCTGCTGCCAGAGAATTTGAACTTTCTGTGTCCGCCGGAAGCCGTTGGTTGCAGGAACTGGAACAACACTTTGGGATGACACTGTGCCATCGCTCTAACCGGCTGCTCACTCCCACCCCAGCAGGTCAGACTCTGTTTGATGAATTTGCCCCTATAGTCGATAACACGGAACAAATTCGTCGCAAGCTGGAAGGTTTTCAAAGTGAAACCAATGGGCATATCAATGTGGCTTGTACTCCTGTGTACGCCAACCACTTCTTAATGGACAAGATCTCTGAGTACATGAAAACGCACCCCAAGGTGACGTTTAACCTGAATGTGACCCCCTGGGCGTTGGATTACTCTGATAAAGCGGATCTCATCATCAGCGCAAACGCCCATTATCAGGGATACCGAGACAGAGACGTTCACCTTGTCCGCCGAGAGTTGATGTCCGATCCTTTTATTCCTGTCGCCTCACCAAAATATCTTGAGAAACACGGAAAACCAAACGCTCCGACCGATATATCCGAACACCAGTGCCTGTTCGCAACCACGCTGACAGGCAGTAACGACTGGATATTCAAAAAAGATAAAGAGACTTTGATTGTCAAAGTGCCAAAATCGCTGGAGGTGAACGACAGTGATTTATTGTTGCAGGGCGTATTGAAAGGAGCGGGCATTGCCTATCTGCCGGAATTCATTGTTCAGCCCAAACTCGAAACGGGGGAGCTGGTTCGGCTGCTAGACGAGTACCAAACCAGTCAGTGGAGTCTTAACCTATATTATCAACCTCAGCATAAGGCTTCCCCAGCCGCCAAACTTTTTAAGTCATTCTTGCTGGAGTAGCAGGTTTACCTGCACTCCGAGATCTTACAGATTTTAAAGTGTTCGCATTGATTGAACGCACTAAAGCTCGCTAGCTCCTGCTCTAACGCCTCCAGAAAGTCCGCTTTCTTTTTGAGCGAAGGTTCGAGAAATAAATGAAGCACATTTAGTGTGGCGGTTTTCTTATCGACTTTACAGTCAGCTCTTGCTACAAGGGCTCCATTCCAGAGAATGGGTAGACAAAAGTACCCGTACTGGCGTTTGCCTTCAGGGACATAGCATTCAATCAGATAATCGAAATTAAACAAAGTACTGGCACGCTTTCTTTGGATCAGTAAGTTATCGAACGGCGACAGAATTTTCGCTTGTTTGCGGTTAAGCCTAGCGTCTAGCAAAGACAAAGACTCTGAAAGCACCCAAAACGAGTTCCCCTCTACGTCCACCTCAACAATCACCCCGTCTTCATTCAACTGCTGAATGGCACTGGTTACCTCTGTTTTTACGTTTTTGAGCAGGTAAACAAACTCGGGAATGCTCCCTAACCCATGGGCTTTCAGGTAGTTCAGAACCAGAAACCGAGCGTGTTCTTGAGGTGAAGGAACAGAAACATCAATATCAGACGGCAACACGCGCTCAGTGAGGTCGTACACTTTTTGAAAACCTCGACGCTCGGGGATCATTAAATCCCCCTGCATAAAGAGATACTCAAGCGCTCGTTTGGCGGGTTTCGCGCCCCAACCGTTAATTTTGGTGCCTTTTGATTCGAAATCTTTTGCGAGTAAAGGTCCCTCTTCCTGAATACGTGTAATCACGTGGTTCATTAACTTGTGGTCTTTCTTATACCAGTGAGCTTGCTCGCCAGATTTGATAGCAACTTTACGCGGCAAGGTATAACGATAGTTCTTCATCGGAAGGAAAGAAGCGGCGTGCGACCAATATTCCACCACCTTTTTGTCAGCTATCAGTTTATCGAGATGCTCTGGTCGATATTTAGGGTTTCGGCTCCACAATACGTGGTGATGCGCTCTTTGAACCACCGAAATAGTATCAATCTGTACGTAACCGATTTGCTCCATCACATTCAGTGTGTGGGCAGGAGAGTGAGACTTTGGAGACTTGGGCGGTAACCCTTGTGAAAGTAATGCAAGTTTTCGGGCTTGGGGTTTGGATAACGACATCATATCCCTACATTCCCCAGATGTTCTAAGCACATTCTTTTTAAATTCCTTTTCAAATTCTGGCTTTCTTTTTTTGAATCCCTAGTAGACCTCGAAGTTTGCAAATATGCAAAGTGGCTTTGAAATTCTGCTTGTAACACCTACATCAATAACTTCCCTACACTGGAACTAACACGATCCGGAAGAAGGGAAATCAGATGGAACCCATTTATATCGTCGCTGCGAAACGTACCCCTATTGGTAATTTCAACGGAGGGTTGTCTTCACTCAGTGCGGTTGAACTTGGCGCACATGCGATGAAAGCGGCTATTGAGCAATCAGGTATTGCCCCCGACAAAATAGATGAAGTGATCGTCGGGAATGTGCTCACCGCAGGCAATGGAATGGGAACGGGGAGACAAGCCTCGATCCACGCTGGGATCCCGTCATCGGTTCCGGCTTATACCCTTAACATGATTTGTGGCAGTGGCATGAAAGCCCTGACCGATGCCGCCAGCCATATTCGTGCGGGTGACTGTGAAGTGGTGATGACCTGCGGTATGGAAAGCATGTCCAACGCCGGGTTTGTGCTTTCTGGTGATAATCGCCGCGGGCACCGCATGGGGCATCAAACGGTGGTCGATACGATTTTAAAAGACGGTCTGACCGACGCGTTTCATGACTACCCTATGGGTATCACAGCAGAAAACATTGTCGATAAGCTCCATATATCACGCCAGCTTCAGGACGAATACGCTCTCAGCAGCCAGCAAAAAGCCATTAGAGCTCAAGACCAAGGGCACTTTGATGAAGAAATTACCCCTGTCACTATTGCCACTCGCAAATCCGAAATCACCATCGCGAAAGATGAGTTTCCCAAGCGCGACTGCACTCTAGAAAAGCTGGGCGGTCTTCGTCCCGCTTTCGATAAACAAGGCAGTGTAACGGCTGGCAATGCCTCAGGGATTAATGATGGCGCATCCGCTATTTTGCTGGCTTCCGCCAGTGCGGTGAAAAAACACAACCTGATGCCGCTGGCTGAGTTGGTGGAATACGGTCAGGCAGCCATTGAACCAGAAGTAATGGGACTCGGTCCTGTTAACGCCATTGCCAATACATTGCGAAAAGCCGATATGTCGCTTGGGCAGATAGACTGTTTTGAGCTCAATGAGGCTTTTGCTGCTCAATCTCTTGGCGTGATTAAACAGCTTAGCGAGCAACATGATGTATCGGAACACTGGATAACTGAACGGAGTAACCCAAACGGTGGCGCTATTGCACTCGGTCACCCCATTGGGGCTTCTGGCAATCGCATTGTTACCACTTTGGTTTACCAGCTTAGAAGAGACAATAGTGAATTCGGTCTGGCGTCTTTGTGTATTGGTGGTGGTATGGGCACCGCTGTGATTGTGAAGCCATGTAGGTAAGCCAATGAAAAAAAGCATCGACAAACAAGGCATTGCCTCACTGCTCAAAGATGACATGACCATCATGATTGGTGGCTTTATGGCGACAGGTGCGCCAGAGAGTTTGATAGACCTACTTATCGAGAATGACATCAAAGGCATCACCCTAATCAGCACCGACACTGGCTATCCGGAACACGGTGTCAGCCGGCTGATCGCGCAAAAGCGAGTAAAAAAGCTCTACGCTTCCCACATCGGGTTAAACCCTGAAACAGGCACACAGATGAATTCGGGTGAGCTGGAAGTTGAACTTGTTCCTCAGGGTACTCTAGCGGAAAGGATAAGAGCGGGCGGGGCTGGCTTGGGTGGAGTATTAACCCCGACTGGGCTGGGCACCTTAGTAGCAGAGGGAAAGAGAACAGTAGAAGTTGATGGGGAAACCTTTCTGTTAGAAACCCCACTTAAAGCTGATCTGGCTTTGATTCGTGGCTCCAAAGTCGATACACGTGGCAATGTCTTCTACAACAAAACCACTCAGAACTTTAATCCCATTATGGCGACCGCGGCAGAAACCGTGATTGTTGAAGCCATAGAGCTAGTAGAGATTGGCAGCATACAGCCGGAAGCCATTCATACTCTGAGCTTGTACGTCGACCACATCTACCAGAAAGAGGCATCCTGATGAGCATATCCAAACAGGCAATCAGACAACGCATCGCCAAGCGTGTAGCCCAAGAGTTTAACGACGGTGATGTGGTGAACTTAGGCATTGGTTTACCGACACTGGTTGCCAATGAAATCAGCCCGGAAATAGAGATTCTCTTTCAGGCTGAAAACGGTTTACTCGGTATTGGTGAAATGGCGGATGAAACCAATAAAGACTGGGATTTGGTTAACGCCGGTGCCCAATACATCACCGCTGTTGAAGGGGCTGGGTATTTTAATAGTGCCGACTCGTTTGCCATTATCCGCGGTGGACATGTCGATGCCACCGTTTTGGGTGCACTAGAAGTGGACGAGCAAGGCAACCTGGCCAACTGGATAGTGCCGGGGAAAATGGTGCCGGGAATGGGAGGCGCAATGGATCTGGTGGTCGGGGCGAAAAAGGTCATCATTGCCATGGAGCACACCGCCAAAGGCAACCCCAAACTTCTTAAACAATGCACTCTCCCTTTAACCGCCACTGGTCAGGTCGACATGGTGGTGACAGAACTGGGGGTATTTGAAATCACTTCTCAGGGAATGGTCATGACTGAAATCGCTGAAGGTGTTCGTTTCGATGAGGTTCAGAGCCAGACTGAAGCCCCGCTTATTCCTTCCCCTTCGATGAAAATCATGAACGGCTAACCGCTCCAATTGTCATCATTCCATAACTAAGTTGCGCCATTTGCTAGCGAGTTGTCGTCTTTCGCTAGTGAGTGGCGCGATTGGAATGGCTAAGATACTCCTACATCAACGAACAACGCATTCGACATTAGGAGACACATCATGGCAAACACAGCACTTATCACAGGCGCATCAGGCGGTATTGGGTTAGAACTGGCAAAGATTCACGCGGAAAAAGGCGGCGATGTCGTTTTGGTGGCTCGCTCCAAAGACAAGCTAGAAAGCCTCGCCTCTGAACTCAAACAGAACCACAAAGTTGAGGTGCATGTGATTGCCGAAGACCTGTCTCAGCCAGATGCCGCTAACAAAGTTTTTGAGCAGACAGAATCTCTGGGGTTGCAGATAGATACCTTAATCAACAACGCTGGTTTTGGTGGTCATGGGCTTTTTCATGAACGAGAACTTGCTGCCGAGCAGTCGATGGTTCAGGTCAATATCACCACATTGATGAACCTCAGTCACCTGTACCTAAAAGGCATGGTAGAACGTAACCAAGGGCAAATCCTGAATGTTTCTTCCACTGCTTCCTTCATTCCCGGACCACTTCAGGCGGTCTATTACGCGACAAAAGCCTTTGTGACGTCTTTTTCACAGGCATTGGCAGAAGAACTTTCAGACACCAAAGTGACCGTCACCGCACTTTGCCCGGGGGCAGTTGCAACTGGTTTTGTAGCTGCTGGCGACCTTGAAGGCGTGGATGTATTCAAGAACGCTAAGTCACCTCGTTCCGTCGCGGAATGTGGCTACACCGCGATGGAAAAAGGTGAGCTGGTGGCTTTCAATGAGGGCGGGCTTAAGTTTATGCTAAATTGGATCACCCCATTTTTGCCGCGTAAAACAGTATTGAAGCTATCGCGTAAAACCATGGAAAAGACCGCTTAATATAACGCCATTAATAAGAGAGAAAACAACCAATGAAAAGAGCCAGCAAGTTCGTTGTATCTCCTTCCTGGAAGGTACTGGTTACTGACATGGGCATTGACGTTGCCGCAGTGCTGGCGTATTCGAGCTTACCTGCGGACCTTTTCAGCCGCCCAAACGCAACGTTGACTCCACTGGAGTATTTCCAGCTCTGGGAGGGGTTAGCTAAAGCCGCAGGCGAAAGAGCATTTCCGCTTCTTATTGCGAAGCACTTGTCTGTGGAGGCGTTCGATCCACCGCTTTTTGCCTCCATATGCAGTCCAAACCTTAATACCGCGTTGAAACGCATCCAGCAATACAAACCACTGATTGGTCCCATGATTCTGGATCTGGATTTCTCAAAATCCCACACCACCCTGAACATCAGTTGTTACGGGCATGTTGGCGCTTTACCAGAATCGTTAGCGTTAACTGAAGTGGTGTTTTTTACACAACTCACAAGGTTAGCCACTCGTGAACGAGTTCAACCCACCAAGGTCATTTTGCCCAAGCTACCACCAAGCGTTCAGGAATATGAGGAGTATTTTGGCTGTAAGCTTACCCAAGGTGAGCAGGTGCAAGTTCAGTTTTCAGCCGAGGATGGGCTGAAACCCTTTATAACTTCCAACGCCGCCATGTGGGCATTTTTTGAGTCCAGCCTGAACCAGAAACTGATCGATCTGGATTCAACTGCCACCACGACGGAGCGTGTTAAAGCGGTATTGATGGAATCTCTGCCCGCTGGCAACAGCGCCATTGAAACTGTCGCAGAAAAACTGGCGATGAGTAAACGAACTTTACAGCGAAAACTGACTGCCGAAGCGGAAAGCTATCAGTCGGTATTGCAGTCGGTTCGCGCTGAACTGGCGGATCACTATTTGGAAAAATCCCAGATGTCGTTGGGCGAGATCTCGTTCTTATTGGGTTTTCAGGAAGCTAATTCCTTTATTCGCGCGTTCACCACCTGGAAAGGCGTATCGCCGGGAAGCTATCGCGAGCAGTATCATTAAAGGTCACGAATGCGCTTTATTTCCTCGTCATCGATGCCGAGTGACTGCAAAAATTTATGATGTTCACTCGGCTCCATGGCTTCAAATTTCTGATGCCACGTGACCATGTCACTTTCACTGAATCCAGCGGCTTCCATGATCTCCACCCACCGTGCTTTTGTCACGATATTCTCGGTCAGCATTTCCGGTTCCTGTAACAAAGTAACGATCGCTTTTTGCTGGTTTCGGAGGGTCTGAATTTCTTGCTCAAGCTGAGAAAAATGCTCTTTGAGGATCTGCGTCTGAGATTTGCCTTTCTGCTCCAGCAATACGCGAATACGGGAAACGGGCAATCCATAAGATCGATAAGAAGTAATGGCTTCCAGCCTTTCCACTTCCCTAGTGCCATACCATCGATACCCGTTTTCAGAACGGTTGGCAGGGAAAAGCAGCCCTTCTTTTTCGTAATACAAAATCGTGGCACGCGAAATACCAAACTCTCGCGCCAGTTGTGTCACTGTCAACATAACTCACCCTTCACTGTCTCTTAACTTCTATTTTGAACCCTGATCCTATAGTCGGGTCAAGAAGAGAGTAGAAGAAAAAATCAGGAAGATCTCATCTTCCTGATTGTATTTTTGAAGGGGTTATTTCAGTACGTCGATCTTACTTCTGTCGATGGTTAGCGCAATGGCGACTATCAACACCAAGCCAAAGAAGATCTGTTGTGCCTGAGCAGGAACATGCAGGTAGGTCATACTGGTGCGCACTACGGCAACAATCATGGCGCCCACTAAGGTATTTAACACCCCGCCAACACCGCCTGTCAGGGGCGTACCACCAATCAGCACCGCCACCAGTGCAGGAAGCAGAAACTGATCCGCCATGGTAGGCGAGCCGCCCGACAGCCTGGCTGCCAGCATCACTCCGGCGAAAGCAGCAAGTGCACCTGAAAGGGCAAACGCGGCGATCTTGATTCGGTTAACACGCAATCCACTGGCAACCGCTGCCAGCTCTCCTGCTCCAACGGCTTTGAAGCTTCGACCTAAGATGGTGCGCTTTTCTATCACCAGACAAATGATAAGCAGTGCAGCCGCAACCAGAATCTCGTGAGGAATACCCGCTGTATTACCCACAATCCAGCCAAAGCTGTCGTTTCTTGCTGCGGCGTCCATATAACCGGAACGCTGACCCGATACGACCTGACCCGTCGAGTACGCAATCCCTCCGATTGCCAGCGTGGCAATGAATGAGGCAATGCGGAATCGAACGTGAACCCAACCAGAAATCAAACCAAACAAGGCACCCACCACCACTGCGGCTAACGCGGCTCCCACACCTAACGTCGGCAGAAGCAGGGTGACAATCACCGTGGTCATACTGGCGACCGACTGGGAAGACAGATCAATACCGCCGATGTAGATAACAAAGGTCATCCCCAATGCCATGACAAACAGCGTTGAGATATCTTGGGTGAGCTGCAGCAAGTTCTGAATACGTACAAAGTTCGAATCGTACAAGCTCACCAGCAAGACAAGAATCAACAAGGTAATCAACGGAAAATAGGCCGACAACTTTCCTGTCCCTTTAAGCGATTTCCACATGTTTTTTCCCGGCTCCTTTTCCTGTCTATCTGACAACATTACTTTCGTTCTAGACATCCGTTATCCTTAAACCATATAAAAAAGCAGTGCCTGCTGATCCGGTTTGCCATCTGCACTGTCATAGCGTTGCGTGACCTGACCGTCTTTCATCACCAACAGAGTATGGGAAAGACCGATGGCTTCTTCCAAGGTGTCCGCAATCAGGATCACACCACAGCCATCATCACAAAGGGCACGCACCATTTCGTAAACGTCTTCCTTAGCGCCGATGTCCAGCCCACGAGTTGGGTGGTCGAGCAAGATGATTTTCGCCCCACTATTTCGCCATTTCGACAGCACGACTTTTTGCTGATTGCCCCCTGACAAACGAGAGCATAAGGTGTCGATGGTCGGCGTTTTAATGGAGAGGTTTGATACCCATTTCTCGGCGACTGCGCGCTCCTTCGGCACATCCAATACACCCGACTTGGCGTAATTGTGCATGTCGGACAAGGTGATGTTTTCGAATACCGACATACCACCAACTATGCCTTCAGTCTTACGCTCACGTGGAATGTACCCCACTCCAGAGCTGACTGCCTGTGTGACACTATCTGCCCCCTTGCCTGAGCCAGAGATGAGGACTTCACCTGCATCCTGTCGCTCCAGACCAAACAGTGTTCTCATCACCGCTTCGCTGCCACACCCTTCAGTGCCGACCAAACAAAGAACTTCGCCTGCGTGCAGTTCAAAGTTGATGTCCTGATACGCCTGACTCTTGGATAGCTGGCTCACTTTTATAATTGGTGTCTGGCTGTCATAAGGCTTTTGCTTGTTTTCGCGGTAGTATTCCTGATCAACATCACGACCCACCATTTTGCGTTGAATGTTTTTGATGTCACATTCTTCACGCTTTAGGTGCTCAACCACTTCGCCATCTTTCATCACGTAAACTCGATCAGACAGTTCGATCACCTCATCCATTCGGTGAGAAACAAACACAAAAGAAGCGCGTGATGTCAGCTCTCTAACCAAGGCAAACAGCAGTTCAATCTCTTTTCTTGGTAATACCGATGTAGGCTCATCCAGCAAGATCACTAGATCGCCGTCTACTCGCTCTTCGAGTGCCAGTACTTTTGCCAGCTCCACCAGTTGCCTTTGGGTAAAAGAAAGGCTTGAAGTAATTACGCTTGGGTCAATATCCAGCTTCACTTTTTTAAGCTGAACACGGGCGGCTTCTGCCATGGCTTTCCAGTTCAAAATGCCAAAGGTCTTGAACTGGTCTTCAAACCCTAAGAACAGGTTTTCCATCACACTCAGATTAAGGATGAGGGACTGTTCCTGGAATACCATTCCGATCCCCTGAGTCATTGCCTGTCTTGGGTTTTCAAATTTAACAGGCTGACCGTCTATCAGAACCTGACCGCCATCATGTTGATAAGCGCCGTAAATCACCTTCATCAGGGTCGATTTACCCGCTCCGTTTTCCCCGACTAACCCAACCACTTCACCGGGGTGAATTTCAAAGTTAATTTTTTTCAGGGCATGCACGCCAGGGAAGGTTTTATCTACGTCTACAAACTGCAACATCAGAAACTCCTATTTGACGAGCTGCGCCAGTTGGCGGTTAGTGGCAAGTGCGACGGCAAGAATCACCATCAGCCC
>NZ_AFWJ01000052.1 GCF_000222685.1 Vibrio nigripulchritudo ATCC 27043
CGGGGCATCAGTCGTATTAGCAGAATCTCTTGGTTCCATTGCTGCTAACTTTGCTGTAGACGATGATTCATATTGCGTTGGACTCGATATTAACGCCAACCACGTGAGGGCGATGAGAAAAGGCGCAGTTACCGGAACCACGAGCCCACTTCATTTAGGTATTTCAACCCAAGTGTGGCAGATAAATCTTGTTGACGAACAAGATCGACTCATTTGTACCAGTCGCCTGACGATAGCGGTAAAAACCAAGAAAGCGAAATCCTGATGGTCATTACTTTTAAAAGCGGAAAAATCATCGCCACGATGCACGAAGTCGTTGTAAAACTAACTGGCGAACATTTTGTTACTCTGCAAAGCCAGACAGACGCAATATCCCTGATAGGCCATGGTGCAAATGTCGTCACTGCAAATGGTGCAGAATGTAAGTGGTCCATAAAGTTAGATAACCACCAACAGCTGGAACAGCTGGCAGAACAACTTGGGATCTCTATCCAGTAAGTTTAATAGTGCTTTAATTTCGCTGGTGCTAAAATAAGGAAATTCTGAGATTCCACTTGTCGAGAGTTTTTCCTCATTATGAGCAGCCCACGCCTTCGAAGCCAATTCGAAACTCTATTCGAGCATTACAACGGAACCGATTCAGAGGTTCAGTTAGAAGATATCACCGACATTCTTTTTTGTACCCGACGCAACGCCCGTATTGTGTTAAACAAGCTTGCGGAAGAGGGCTGGATCGAGTGGCACCCGGCGGCGGGCAGGGGAAAGCTCTCACAACTCATCTTCCTAAGAAACAAACAGGATGTCAGTGAAAATCTCGCCAAGCGATACTTAGAAGAAGGCAAAATTGGTCAGGCACTGAACGTTCTGGAGCGCGATGCCTCTCGCCTGACGCAGGTGATTCAGGATTACCTTGGTCTTCAACACCAACAAGGACAGCAAGTTGTCCGCTTACCTTATTATCGAGCACTCAGAATGCTCAACCCTCACAAGCCAACGCGCCGTTCAGAACAGCACATCATCAGACAAGTTTTCTCTGGCTTGACCAAGTTAGACGAAAACGAGCAGGTTCAAGGCGATTTAGCGCACGACTGGGAAATGATTTCTGATAGGCACTGGCGTTTCTATATTCGTCCCGGAGTTCGATGCCATAATGGCAACCTGCTGACATCGCAAGACATTGTTGAGAGCCTGACCTGTTCCGCCAATTGCCAGATGTTCGACCATATCAGCAAGGTAGAAGAAGTTTCTTCTTGGGTAGTAGACATTCACCTTTCATTGCCAGACTGGCATTTACCCCTGCTTCTTGCCGAAACGAATGCCAAAATACTTCCGTCCCATCAGTTACCAGATGATGATATGGATCGGACGCCCGTTGGGACTGGTCCTTATCGAGTACTGATCAATGATGATAAGAGGCTAGTGCTAGAAGCTTTTGATGGTTATTTTGGTTTCCGACCTCTTATCGATAAGGTAGAAGTCTGGGTGATTGATGAAGCTTACTCCACTCTGGTTTATCCAAGTTTGCAGCATCCAACCAAACCCCAGCAACGTGAGCATGAAGATGTCGAACTGGATCCCGGCTGTACGTACCTTTTACTTAACCAAAAACATGGACTGGCGAAAGATCAGGAGTGGGCCAATTATTTCTGCACACGTCTTAACTGCTTCGATGTGTTTGAATTAATGCCTAAAGATAAAATAGTAGAGCAGGGCTTGTTGCACGCTCATGGTTTAAAGCCAGGCTGGTTTCATAACCGACCGACAGGTTCCCAGACCAAGCCACCGGCACAGGTCACCATCAAAGTCGCTTACCACTGCTTCCATCCGGGGTTCAAAATGTATGCTGCAGCAATTGAACAATTGCTTAAGCAAGACGGACTGAACGTTGAATACATACGTTACGATGTAGAACCGGAAAACATGAGCGAAATCGATATCTGGATTAAGCCAATGGGGATCAGCACTAATCGCGATGACGGATTACTCGGCTGGTTTCTTAGCTACGGTGATATCCACAACATGTGTAGAGAAGAACAGTTTACCAAGTGGCGTACAATCATAAACGAATGGCGAGCACAACCTGAAATGGCGTTCCCTGCGAAGCGACTTGGCAAAGAACTGGTAGAAAGCCAGATTCTGATTCCAATGTTCCACGGTTGGCTTGGTTTGAGTAAAGACCAGTGCGGTTCGTTACAGAATGCTAAAACTAACGCGCTTGGGTGGTTCGATTTCAGCAAAGTCTGGGTGAAACCCGAATTAGAGCTCGAATCTCTGAATACGGAAGACAACAACAGTTAATATCGCCATATTCCCATCGGTTATAAAACCAGCAAAAACATGCTGGTTTTATTATTTCATTGAAGTCATGATGAAGTGGTGACTAAGTTAGGAACCCTGCATGCCTTCATTGAAAAACCAACTCTACATTCTCATTGCCATGGTGGCATTTGCAGGCAATTCCGTATTGTGCCGACTTGCGCTAGCAGACAGTCAAATAGACCCCGGTACCTTTACCGCCATTCGTCTTATTTCCGGCGCATTTACGCTCTTCATTTTGGTAAACCTGACTCGTTCCGGACGACGATTCTCTCTTTTTTCTGATGATTTTAACCTCAAGGGCAGTGCACTGCTGTTTGGATACGCCATTTTCTTTTCTTATGCGTATATCGATCTAGCTACTGGTACAGGCGCTCTATTGTTGTTTGGTGCGGTTCAACTGACCATTATCATTGTGTCTTTATTAGCAGGCATAAAACTCAAAGCGGCTGCAATCGCTGGAGTAGTTATCTCGTTTAGTGGTTTAGTCATACTATTGCTGCCGGGGGCAACTCAACCTGACTTAACAGGAGCGATTTTGATGGTCGTTTCCGGTATATGTTGGGGCGGATACACGTTAAATGGAAAATCGAGTTCTAATCCGCTTGTTTCGACCCAGTTAAACTTCATTGGGGCATCGATCCCAGTTTTCTTATTACTGCCTTGGTTGGTGGAGTGGGATTCCGCCTCTCGCGAAGGCATTCTTTACGCACTTTTATCAGGCAGCATCGCATCTGGTCTAGGCTATGCAATTTGGTATCGGGTAGTGAAACACATATCGGGGCTTCAGGCAGGTGTTGTTCAGTTGTCTGTCCCAGTTATCGCGTCTCTGGGCGGGGTGCTTTTTGTCAGTGAACCTATCACTGTGTGGTTTTTGGTGTCATCTCTTCTTGTTCTGGGTGGTATCGCGATTACTTTAGTAACGAAAGGTTAATTTCTTCGGTTAATTAGGTAAAATATCACTACCTAGATTTTCGCAAACTGAAAGATGGCAAAACCCAATAAAAAGTTACCCTCTAAGGCTGTCGATGTTTTCTGTTCCAAATGCAGAACAAAACTCTACCGTTACAGAAAGGGCGGAAAAGGGGCGCTGGTAAAGTGTTTTGTCGAACGTATTGTCGAAGACTACACAACTACACCTTGTGAGTGCCCGGAGTGCGGGACCGTATTTGCTCGCCGAACACTCATTCGGGGTGTTCCAGCGAATAAAATCGTCGGCGGCAAAGTCTTCGCTAAGTAATCTAAACCAAGGGGCAATCATGTCAGAATCAGAATTTTGCGTCGTCCTCACTACGGTTAACGATAATGAAACCAAACGTGGAATTGTCAGTACACTATTAACAGAGAAGCTGGCTGCTTGTATTCAGGTACTACCGATTGAAAGCTATTATCTTTGGGAAGAAAAGGTATGTGAAGACGGTGAGCAGCTACTGGTGATTAAGACTCAAAGCGCTCGATACCACCATGTAGAAGAGGTAATAAAAAAGCTGCATAACTATGAGGTTCCTCAAGTCGTGCAGCTTCCGATCAGTTCAGGGTTATCAGAATACCTAGACTGGGTTAAATCGAATACTCAGGCTTAGCCTTCTCGACAGCCATGGATTGGCTATTAAAGTAGAACGCGATGAGAACGGTAATGGCTCCTAAGGTGTCGCACAACATGTCTCTCTGAGCATCCCAGATGTCGCCCTGTGACCCCAAAAACGCAATACCTTCATTGCCGCCAGCCAGTTCCGCATACCACCATTCAATAATTTCATACCCTGCCGCGACACTCATTAAGGCAAACAAACCAAACAGTGTAGAGATAACAACCGAAGCGTGATTTTTTCTGTACAGGTATTCCGCAATTGGGTAAGCCCAAAATCCGATGGAATAGTGAGCTACGCGATCATAATGATTTCGTTCTGAGCCAATTAAATCGTTAAACCAGTTGAAAGGGACCTCTGCAAATGTGTATTTGGCTCCGATGGTGTGCATGAAAAGCCAGACAAACATCAATATATAAGCGGTATTGCTGAAGCGGAATTTGTGGTGAGTCAACACGATGAAAGCAAATGCCAGAAGCACTGGAATAATTTCAGCTATCCAAACAGCCCAGGAAGCAGGGTTGATCATCGAAAAGATAAGAACGGCGATATAGTTAACAGAAAGTAAAGAAAGCACGCGGTTAGAAAGTAGAGATTTCAACATTTTCGTTTTCCCTAATCATTTGTTTGATGCGATTATACACACAATAAAACACTGTTCAATTAAATTTTAAAGCCACTTATAAATATCAATTGATAACAAGGTGAATAATGTTTAATCGTAAATGTTTCAGAGAAAGCGTGAGATGTTACAGAACAAAGTGAGATTTCGATCTGAAAAAGGAAATGAGACTAGCAGTTTTTACTTAACTAATAACTACTTAGATAACTAAAGTGCGGGGTTTATATAAAAACGTTATGAATTGCGGCTTAAGAATTTATTACAAATGATAATTGCATCACCTTTTATAAAGAAAGAACATTGATTATCTGAATTTGTGTATAAAATTCTGCGACAATCCGGCGTTTAAGGTGAAGATTGCTATCTATCACCGTTGGATTCCGCACTTATCACTCAAGGATTCGAGTTTTTCAAGACATTCAGTTTCCGAATGTGGAGAACTCAAATATAAAGATATGGAGATTAAAATGAAGTTAAAAAAATCCGTATTGGCGCTAGCAGGCGCTGCTGCACTGATGAGCAGCCAAGCTCTCTCAGCCGATGACAAACTGACTCTGGGCATCTCTCAATACCCTTCAACTCTTCACCCAATTATCGATAGCATGGTTGCGAAAACCTATACCCACGGTTTTACGTTTCGCGACACTATTGGTTTTGATCAGCAATGGAAGCTGATGTGTTTTCTTTGTGAAGAAGTCCCATCTTTCGAAAATGGCCTAGCTGTTGTTGTCGACCGTCCCCACGCTAAAGAGGGCGAAAGCGAAAAAGGCGTTAAGATCACCGTTAAGTTTAAAAAAGACCTCTTCTGGGGTGACGGTACGCCAATCACGACTAAAGACGTTAAATTCTGGTATGACGTAGCGACTTCTTCTGAAGTACAAGGCAACGCCGGTCTTTCTACATACCAACACATGGAAAAACTTGAAGTTGTCGACGACTACACTGTAAACGTCTATGTAGACCGTGTTTCTTACAAATACAACGCATACTACATTCCAAGTGTGTTACCACGTCACGTTGAAGAATCTATTTTCAATGCCAATCCTAAGGAATATCACCTTAAAACTAACTACGTAACAGACCCAACCAATGCCGCTCTATACAACGGTCCTTATACTATTAAGAACCTGAAGCAAGGTCAGTTTGTTATTCTTGGTCTGAACGAGCACTGGAAAGGCAAGCAACCTCATTTTGGCAACATCACAATCAAAACTGTTTCGGATACACAAGCACTTCAGGCAAACCTCCTATCTGGCGACGTGGACTACATCCCGGGTGAAATGGGTCTAACTCTTGACCAGGCGCTTCAGTTCGAGAAGAAGTTCGGTAACAAGTACGACGTTGATATTCGCCCAGCTGCTTTGTATGAGCACCTGGACGTGCAATTGCAAAATGAACATCTGCAAGACGTACGCGTTCGTCAGGCACTGCTGTTCGGTCTGGATCGCGAACTACTGACTAAGAAACTGTTCGCTGGTAAACAAAAAGTGGCTAACTCAAACGTAAGCCCACTTGATGCTTCATTTGATTCGAATGCACCTTCGTATTCTTACGATCCTGAAAAAGCCAAAGCACTTCTAAAAGAAGCTGGCTACAAGCTGGTGAATGGCGTTCAGATGAAGAACGGCAAGCCACTAGAAATCGAATTCATGACTACGTCCGGCAACAAGACTCGTGAATTGGTACAGCAGTTTGCTCAGGGACAGTGGAAAAAAGTTGGTATCAAAACAATCATTAATAACCAAACTGCGCGCGTTTACTTCGGTACTACACTGAACCAGCGTCAGCACAAAGGTTTAGCAATGTTTGCTTGGGGTTCTTCTCCAGAACAGCTACCAAGAACGACTCTTCATTCTGAATACATCCCAACTAAAGAGAACGGTTGGTCTGGTCAAAACTATGCGGGCTACAAAAACCCGAAAATGGACGAATTGATCAACAAGATTGATGAAGAACTCAACTTCGAAAAACGTATGGAGTTGTGGAAAGAGTTCCAGAATCTTTACGCAACCGAACTACCAGCACTGCCTCTTTACTACCGTTCAGACAGCTACATTAAACCTAAATGGTTAAAAGGTATCGCTCCAACAGGTCACCAGAACTATTCAAGCTACTGGGCTGAAAACTGGACTCGAGAAAAATAAGCGATTGGAATGTCTATGAGTGATGTAATACTAGACGTTCGCAATATGAGTGTGGCCCTCGGGCCACACTACGCTGTAAAGGATGTCAATTATCAAATCAAATCGGGCGAAATCCTGGGTATCGTAGGGGAGTCTGGCTGTGGTAAGTCTCTCACCTCGTTATCAGTCATGGGTTTGCTTGATAAAAAACTGAAGCTATCTGGTGAAATTGTCTTCGAAGGTGAAAACCTGGTCGGCATGCCAGAAAAACGCTATCAACAAATTCGTGGTGAAGGCATTGGAATGATCTTCCAGGAGCCAATGACCGCGCTAAACCCAGTAGTAACCGTTGGTGAACAAGTCGCAGAAATGTTCATCATTCATGAAGGTACTTCAAAAGCCGAAGCAATGAACCGAGCGATCGAAATGCTTAAACAGGTTCATATTCCTTACCCAGAAAAGCGGGCAAAAGCTTTCCCTCATGAACTGTCAGGCGGTATGCGTCAGCGTGTAATGATCGCAATGGCGCTGGCTTGTAAGCCAAAAGTTCTGATTGCCGACGAACCAACAACTGCACTTGATGTAACAGTTCAGGCGCAGGTTTTGGATCTTCTCGAAGAGCTACGCGAAACAACAGGCACTGCGATTCAATTCATCAGCCACTCATTGGGCGTTGTGTCCCAAATCTCTGACCGAGTTATGGTTATGTATGCGGGGCAGGTTGTTGAACTGGCAGATGTAAATGAAATCTTCGACAACCCTCAACACCCTTACACTCAGGCATTGCTTGATACCATCCCAAGAGTCGGTGTGAATGTAGATCGCTTACCTGCGATTCCTGGAAGTGTACCTCCACTCGATCAACGCGGTGATAACTACACATTCCGTGACCGCTGCCCAGAGCTTTACGATCACTATGTAGAAGTGGCGAAAAAGCGTCAACTTAGCAAAGGAGGCGTATCCTGATGGCTCTTTTGGAAGTAAAAAACCTTCAAAAACGTTATGTGCTTGAAGCAGGCTCAATGTTTGGTCGCGAGCCACAATACCTGCACGTAACAAAAAACGTATCTTTAAAACTGGAGCCGGGTAAGACACTTGCCGTAGTAGGAGAGTCTGGCTCAGGTAAATCCACGCTAGGTCGCATGGTGAGCATGCTTGATGTGCCTGATTCGGGTGATATCTACCTTGCTGGACAAGAGATTTCTCGCCTAAGTTCCAGAGCACAGCGCCCGCTTAGACAGCGAATTGGTCTGGTTTTCCAGGACCCTTATTCCGCACTCAATCCAAGAATGCCCATTCTGGATTCATTGATTGAACCAATGAAAGTAAACGGCATCGGCAACAAAGAAAAGCAACGTGCTCGCGCACTTGAAGTGCTTGAGTGGGTGGGCATGCGTGAAGACGTATTAACCCGTTACCCACACGAGTTTTCCGGTGGTCAACGTCAGCGTATTGCAATCGCACGTGCATTGATGCTCAAACCAGAGCTCATTATAGCGGACGAGCCGCTTTCTGCTCTGGATGTGTCGGTTCAGTCGCAAATCCTTAACTTATTTAAAGATCTTCAAGAAGAACATGGCATCGCCTTCTTCTTTATCAGTCATGACATGGCAGTGGTTTACCACTTAGCGCATGAAGTGGTTGTGATGAAGAGTGGTGAAATAGTGGAGCAGGCGACGAAGGAGGAATTCTTCAAAAGCCCTAAACATCCATACAGCCAAGAATTGCTTAACGCAGTTCCAGACATTGGAAACACTCGCCGCCGAAATCAACCGGACAGGAAATCGGCGTAACGATGGCATGCAAGATTAAGAAGCTGAAACAACAGCTCGGACGTTAATATGAAAAGCTTTTTTATTTCACGGATACTGCAAATGTTTTTGGTGCTATTTTTAGCCTCATTTGCAGCTTACAACCTTATGGGTCTGATGCCTGGCGATCCTATTGATCTGCTGGCTCAGAGCGACCCGAACATCACTTCTGAGGACATCGCTCGACTAAAGGCAGAACAGGGTCTGGATAAACCTGTTTATGTACGTTACTTCGTATGGCTAGGGGACGCGCTTCAAGGTGACCTGGGTTACTCGCGGATGTTCTCGCAACCAGCCATTGACGTTTTGTGGGACGCAATGAAGAACACCTTGGTTCTGGTCGGTAGCGGTACATTACTTTCTATTTTTATTGCACTTCCACTTGGCATTATCTGTGCTGTTAAACAAAACAAGGCAACTGATTACATCATCAGTGGTTTGACTTACTTGTTTCTGTCGACGCCAGCAGCATGGTTAGCACTTATGTTGATCATGGTCTTCTCGGTGGTTTACCCAATCTTTCCAGCAGGGGGAACGGTGAAGCAGATGGCGCAGAAGGTCTGGAAAAACTTCAATACATGGTTCTTCCAATTCTCAGCCTGACTTTGCTAAGTATCGCGTCGATTTCACGTTTCATGCGCTCCAGCATGCTGGAAGTGTTCAGACAAGATTTCGTACGTACAGCTAAAGCAAAAGGTGCTTCATCCACACGTGTTCTTTTCAAGCACTGTATTAAAAACGGCATGCTGCCAATGATCACCGTGCTGGCAATGGACGTTGCGGCTCTAATGAGTGGTGCAGTACTGACTGAAACCATCTTTAGCTGGCCGGGAATCGGTAAGCTGACCGTTGATTCCATCAATGGCAGCGACTACAACGTGGCTATGTTGTGCTTTATGGTCGCGACCACTGCAATCTTAGTGATGAACTTTATTGCCGACATCCTGTATTCAAAAGTCGACCCACGCATTGATCTTACCAAAGGGGGTAACAAATGAGTTACGTTGCTAAACGAAGTCAAAACCCTTGGGTTCAGGTCGGTCAGCGTTTGTACCGCCATAAATTGGCGATGGTTTCGCTGTTCTTCTTAGCGGCTCTGACGGTCGTCTGTTTCAGCGCGAACTCTATTGCAGGGTGGTTAGGTGTTGATCCGTATGCTGATGATCTATTCAGCCGCTTCGAAGTACCGGATGAAGACAATATTCTGGGTACTGACGAATTGGGTCGTGATATTTTCACTCGATTACTTCTTGGTGGTCAGGTATCGCTAACCTTTGCATTTATGGCAGCCATTGCAACTTCGGTTATTGGCACCATGCTTGGCGTGGTTGCGGGCTACCATGGTGGTAAAGTCGACGCTTTCATTATGCGTGCAGCTGACTTCATCATCAGCTTACCTGGTATTATGCTTCTGATCCTGATTCAAAGTATCGATATGACTAAGTTGGGTTTCTCCGAAGAGTTAGTGCGTTCAGACAGCTTCAGTATCTACCGCTTGGTTGTTGTACTTTCACTTTTGGGCTGGCCATTTGCTGCTCGTCTCGTTCGTTCGAATACGCTTTCTGTTAAGCACCGTGAATACGTTCAGGCGGCAATCGGCTATGGTGCCAGTCACTGGTTTGTGATGACTCGTCATATCGTACCTAACGTTATTGCACCGGTTATTACAGCAACCACGCTGGGTATCGGTGGTGCAATTCTGACGGAAAGTGCACTAAGCTTCCTTGGTTTTGGTATCAACCCACCAACACCATCATGGGGTAACATGCTACAAAACGCTCGTGAAGCGATGTGGAGCTACCCAATGGCAGCGGTTTACCCGGGAATTATGGTTCTGTTTACCGTAATCACCATCAACTTCTTAGGTGACGGTCTGCAAGAAGCTATCGATCCGAAGTCGTAGCTGTAACAAGTAGATATCAATGAAGCAGCCTGAGTCAGGCTGCTTTTTTTGTATCTACCACATGATGTTTCAGAAATTTGAGTGGCGTTAAGTGTGGGAAAGGAGATCCTAATCAAATTTATCAACTAAACAATGTAGAGTATTTATTCAAATATTTGTCTTGAATCACGCATCTGTCTACAATTTTAACCTTTCAATAACAAAGAAAAGACAGTCATGAAATTAGAAACTGTAGACTACCGCTCTCCAAATGCTGCGGAGCAATTCGTAAAGTCCCTACGCGAAACGGGCTTTGGTGTTTTAAGCAATCATCCCATTCAAAAAGAACTCGTAGAATCCATCTACGAGAACTGGTACAAGTTCTTCACATCAGAAGAAAAAGAGCAGTATCAATTCAACGTTGAGACACAGGACGGCTATTTTCCACCAAGCATTTCAGAGGTCGCAAAAGGGCATACCGTGAAAGACATCAAAGAGTACTTTCACGTTTACCCATGGGGACAAATACCGCCTTCTTTGAAAGATCAAATTCTGGATTACTACCAGCAAGCGAATGCCTTTGCGCAGGAACTATTAGGCTGGGTTGAAGAACATGCTCCGCAAGACGTACAGGAAAAGTTCTCAATCGCGCTTTCAGAAATGATCAACGGAAGCGAACAGACTCTGCTTCGCGTGCTCCATTATCCACCAATGACAGGAAGCGAAGAACCTGGTGCAATCCGCGCTGCTGCTCATGAAGACATCAACCTGCTAACCGTGCTACCAGCTGCTAATGAGCCTGGTCTTCAGGTTCTTGGGAAAGATGACAACTGGTTAGACGTGCCATGTGATTTCGGTAATTTGATCATCAACATTGGCGACATGCTGCAAGAAGCGTCAGGCGGCTACTTCCCATCGACGACGCATCGAGTGATTAACCCGACGGGAGAACAACAAACTCATTCACGTATCTCTCTGCCCCTGTTTTTGCATCCTAAACCAGAAGTTGTGC
>NZ_AFWJ01000051.1 GCF_000222685.1 Vibrio nigripulchritudo ATCC 27043
AAGTCGAGCATGTTGTCGAACTGGCGCGCGAGCTGAGTGAGCTCATGCTCGTCATCCAGACCTAATTGTCCGATGCGCTTGTCTCTGCCCGCCTGCACGGATTTAACCACGTGGTGAATCCGCTCAATCGGGTGGAACAGGTCTCGCGAACCACGATACACAATCATCCCAGATATGAGCAGCAAAGTAAGAATGGTGAGACTGATTTCGCCAAGGTTGGTGATGTAAACTTTGATAAGCGGCCAGATCAGATACCCTGTATAAAGCATGCCAATGACATCGTTGTACTGGTTGTAAATGGGTTGGTAAGCGGTGATGTACCAGTCGTCATATACATAAGCGCGGTCGATCCAGTTTTCTCCCCTGTCCAGAACCGCTTCTTTAACCTGAAGGGAAACCGTTGTGCCAATTGCTCTGCCTTTGTGTTCCTGACTGTCCAAAGGCACGTTGGTACTGATTCGCAGGTCATCCATGAATAAGGTTACTGTACCGATTTGAGGCTGGAGTGCGTTGGGTTTGGCGTAGATCAGGTCACGGATTTGGTCGACCAGACCGGTGCTGTTATTAAGCAGCAAGCCACCATCGAGATACCCCACAACCCGTTGGTCTTCATCTTTTACTGGCAATACACTTCGACTGATTAAACCACGAGTTTCCACCCCTTCTCCGTTTAACAGAGGAATCTGGGCTTTGGTCGCGAGGTCGCGGTTGAATTCTTTCATCTGATCAACGGTGAACACGTCGAAGAAAGACGCTTTCTGAGCGAGTAACTCTTGGTTGGTTGAGTGTTCAATAGGGATCCAGCGAAGAAAATCAAGCTGGTAACTGTGCTTTTGTGCCGATACCCAGTCCCCCAGTTCGAGTGCATCGCGATGAGCCGACATCAACCGAATCTGAAATGGATAGGAGTTTGCCAGCGATTTCATACTCTGGACTTGTTTGTCCTGAAGTATCTGAATGCTGTTGTCGGCTACAGAAAGCTTTTCGGAGACATTCACTAAGGCATTCTGCCAAGTGTAATGGGTCGACCAGTAAAAAGTGATACCCACTAAGGCAAGCAATGTCAGTAATATTGGGGCTGACGTTAAGAAAAGTAGCCTGTAGCGCACCATTGACTTAAGGCGCAGTCGCCAGACTTTGAATACATTAGATACACCGGGTTTATTATTCGGCATCGTCCGATCCTTCTGATTCCCATTCTTTGTATTTTCGTTCTAGGGTTTTTCGAGCCACACCTAACTGCCGGGCTGCAGCAGATTTATTGCCATCATGGTGGCTCACTACTTGCTGAATGTGTCTTTTTTCGACTTCTTTTAAACTCCATTCGTTGGGGTAACCAAGGATCTCGTCGCTTCGAAAATCCGGAAGCTTAGGCATAACGGTTTCTAGTGACGTTGTCACTGATACAGTTGGCTGAACGGGCTGCGAATAGTCTGCGTTCAGTTCTCTCCAATGATGCGCTGGCGGCTTGCCAAGCAAAATACATCTTTCCATTAAGTTCTTGAGCTCACGAATGTTTCCTGGCCAGTCGTAGTCGTGCATGGCCAGTATGTCTTCGTGCGCCCACTTGGGTTCTGGCATACCGAGTTCTTTCGCTAACGACTTGGTAAAGAATGGAACAAGATCGATAAGGTCAGATTTACGTTCTTTAAGTGGCGGAACATCAATTTTCAGTACATTCAGCCGGTAATAGAGGTCTTTTCTGAAAGTGCCTGCTTCGACCTCATCTTTCAGATTTCGGTTGGTTGCCGCGACAATCCGGACATCTACACTGACTTCTTTTTCACTACCGACAGGTCTTATGGTTCTTTGCTCTAGCACCCGTAATAACGACGATTGCATCGCGATGGGCATTTCACCAATTTCATCCAAAAACAACGTCCCACCACTTGCCACGCGAAACAGACCTTCACGGCTTTTCTTCGCTCCGGTGAACGCACCTGCTGTATGACCGAATAGCTCACTTTCCAACAGTTCAGGCGCGATTGCGCCACAGTTTATCGGTACAAAAGGACCTGTTCTTCCACTTGCAGCGTGTACCCCACGCGCAACTAATTCCTTCCCTGTTCCCGACTCTCCCTCTACCAGAATCGACGCACGCGATGGTGCAAATTGTCCCATTAACTGTTTGAGTGACTTGGTTTTTTCTGAATTGCCAATCATTTCACTGCTGATAAGACGATTGACATCTCGGGTGAGTGCGTGATGAAGACGTGTTGCCAGCCTTTTATCCATGCATCGCTGCACTGACTGCAACATCTGTTCCAAATTAAACGGTTTGAGTATGAAGTCAGTCGCACCGAGCTTAAGTGCGGTTATCGCGGTTTCGAGGTCAGCATATCCCGTCATAAAAATCACATCACAACGACGGTCGTCATCGTTAAATGCTTCTTTCCACTCTATACCCGAACGACCCGGTAAGTTGATGTCCAGAATGATCAGGTCGTAATGATTTTCCTGTCTGAATTTTTCGGCCTGCTCGATGCTGCCGCAGCAGTCGACTTTGGAAAACCATTTGCTTAATGCCTTTTTCAATATGGCTTGCATGCCTGTTTCATCATCGACTACCAATACAGAAAACGCCTGATACTTACCAACATGGTTGGGTTGTGATTGAGAACTGGAAAGATAGGGATCGTGTGAAACTGACATATATGGCTCATTTAAGGTCTGTTGAACTGGGACAGAGTGTACCAATCAAGATCAATACAAAAAGAAAGTATGTGCGACATTTTGTCCTAGCTCAAACTTTTCGATTGTATTCCGGTCGCCAATTGAACGACCTACTTCACAGAAACAGGCTAAATTCATACCCAAGTGTCTTGGGCTTACTTGGGTATAGTTGGCACTGAGCTTGCTATATCCCTATAAGCATCATTGATATGCCTGACCACCAAACGTATTGAATCCGTTTTGGCTGGAAGTAATAAGAAAAACGTCTAACAAAAACAAAAATGGAATTGAGTAATGAAAAAAATAGCGATGACCCTCGCCTTTTGTACAACTGTCAGTTATCAGGCTTTTGCCGACCAGGAAAAACCTCATATTCGTTTAGCGACGACCACCAGTACTTACCACTCCGGTCTTCTCGACTACCTGCTACCAGAATTTGAAAAGGAAACCGGCTACAAGGTTGACGTGATTGCAGCTGGCACGGGGAAATCTCTGCGCATGGGACAAAATGGCGATGTCGATCTTGTCATGACCCACGCGCCTAAAGCGGAAGCTAAGTTCGTTGAAAAAGGCTACGGCGTGCTTCCCCGCTCCCTTATGTATAACGACTTTGTGGTCGTAGGACCTAAGAATGATCCTGCGAAAGTTTATGGTGGCAACGACGTGGCTAAAGCGTTCAAACATATCGCGAATAGTCAGTCGACGTTTGTTTCTCGCGGTGATGATTCAGGAACGCACAAAAAAGAGCTTAACCTGTGGGCGCAATCTTCTATTGAACCGAACTTTGGCGGCTATCGCTCGGTTGGGCAAGGCATGGGTCCAACGCTCAATATGGCGTCTGAAATGCAGGGATACACGCTGACCGACCGCGGTACATGGCTCGCATATAAAAACAAGGTCGATTTAGGCATTGCCGTTGAAGGTGACCAACGTCTGTTCAATCCTTATCAGGTCATTCTGGTTAACCCCAAACGCTACCCAGACATAAATTATCAAGGTGCTAAAGTTTTCAGTGACTGGTTAGTAAATTCCAAAGGACAAACTTTGATCAACAGCTTCAAGCTACAGGGCAAACAGTTGTTTGTGGCAAACGCAAAGAGTGAATAACCGTGAATCTATGGCAAACCACATTAGAAGCATTGCAGTTGCTGGTCAGCTTTGACCCGCAACTCTGGACGATTGTCACGGTATCGTTCAGCGTTTCTCTGTCTGCGTTAATGCTGGTCATTGTGCCTGCTATACTTTTTGCTTTCCTCCTTGCTTATTGTGAATTTCCCGGTCGCTGGTTTGTTCTTTCACTGGTGAACACCCTTCAGGCTGTGCCCACGGTTGTCATTGGTCTTTTGCTTTATATGATGCTTTCAAGAGCAGGACCACTTGGCGACTGGCAAATGTTGTTCACTCAAAAAGCCATGATCTTCGGGCAAATGCTAATTTGCTTCCCCATACTGGTTTCTATGATGCACGGTGCACTTCAGTCCAGTGACAAAAGGGCTGTGGAAACATCTTTAACACTGGGTGTATCCATTCCACATGTAGCGGTCACTTTATTGTGGGAGAACCGGTTCCCACTGATGGCCGCAACCATTACCGCTTTTTCCCGCATCATTACCGAAGTGGGCTGCTCGATGATGGTGGGTGGAAACATCATGGGAGTGACTCGAAATATTCCGACGGCGATTGCTATGGAAAGCCAGAAAGGCGCATTTTCTCAGGGGGTTGCCCTGGGCATTGTGCTTCTTTCACTCGCCTTATTACTCAACTTCACCCTTTCCTCGGTTCGGGGTAAAGGCTATTTGCGGACTTAGGAGGCAGAGGGATGACGCTAAAACTGTCTGCGCGCAACTTATCGATGCGGTTTAAAGATCGAGTTCTGTTTTACATTCCTGAAATTAAAATAGGACCAAACGAAGCGGTTTACCTGAAAGGTGATAACGGAGTTGGAAAAACCACCCTGCTGAAAATCTTTGCTGGCTTGGTGGAACCAACGGATGGTGAGATTGATTTCCCCTCACCTTTCTGGTTCAAACGTGCCCTTGGTATTCGTACCCGTCGAGACATCATTTACCTGCACCAGTCACCCTATCTATTTGATGGTACGGTGTATCAAAACGTTGCGTATGGCGTAAAATACGGTGGAGAATGCAAGCTGGAGAAGCGTAATCGGGTCATTACGGCGCTAAGAATGGTTGGGTTAGAAACTTTGGCTGAAGAACATGTGTCTTTGCTCTCCGGCGGTGAAAAACAAAGAGTCGCCATGGCAAGAGCGTGGATTCTTAACCCGTCTATTTTGTTAATGGATGAACCAAGTGCCAGTCTGGATCAAGAATCGATTGATCGATTGGTGGTAATGTCAAAAGACTTATTAAGCCGTGGCGCGAGTCTGGTGATCACCAGTCATCAAAGTAATGCACTGACTCAGCTATGCCAAAAACAGTGGTGTATAGAAAATAAATCACTGTCAGAAAAACCATTATTACAACTCATACAAGAGAAGCACTATGCAATTTCCAACGCAAATTAGTTGGGTCATTTTAGCTGGCGGAAAAGCAACACGAATGGGTGGACAGGACAAAGGTCTGGTCACCCTTAACAACATTCCTTTGATTGAGCATGTTCACTCGATTCTGAGTGAACAAACAGACGATATCCTCATTAATGCGAACCGAAACCAATCACAATACGCCCAATACGCGAAGGTGATAAGTGACGAATTTGCAGACTTCCCCGGACCACTTGGTGGCATCCACGCTGGTCTCCAACACGCCAGCCGTGACTGGGTTGGTTTTGTGCCTTGCGACAGCCCGAAAATTTCAAACGATCTGGTTTCACGATTTCAATCGGCTATTCAGGTCGATTCTGACATTTTAGTCGCACACGATGGCGGTCATTTACAGCCCGTTTTTACGCTTTTCCATAAGCGTGTTCTGCCTAAACTAGAAGCATTCCTTGAGCGAGGCGACAGAAAGATCGTTCTGCTTTATGACGAGTGTGTTACCCACCGAGTGGATTTCAGCGACGTAGCAGAAAGCTTCATTAACCTGAACACACCAGAAGAATTACAAGAGTTTGGCACCCTATTATGAACGTAAAACAAGCGAACAACCTGCCTGTACTGGGCTTTGCTGCTTATAGCGGAACCGGAAAGACCACCCTTCTTGAGTCTCTGCTGCCTAAGCTTACGGAGAAAGGTATCCGAATTGGTGTACTGAAACACGCTCACCACAATTTCGATGTCGATAAGCCGGGGAAAGACAGCTACCGCCTGAGAAAGGCGGGCGCAAGCCAGATGTTAATCAGTTCACGCTATCGTCATGCTCTGATGACAGAAACTCCCGATTCAGAAGCCTACTTCGAGTATTTGCTGTCGCGCTTTGACCACAATGAACTGGATCTAATCTTGGTCGAGGGCTGTAAAAACATTGCCTTCCCTAAAATCGAGCTTAACCGAGAAGAAGTTGGTAAGCCTTGGCTGCATCCTAGTGATGACAATATCATCGCGATTGCGAGCGACAGAAAAGTCGAATCGCCTCTTCCTCAAATGGACATCAATGATCTGGACGCCATTGCCGATTTTGTCATCCAATTTTCACAAGACAGCAGCGCTGGGGTGAAGCCAGCTTCAACCGAAGCTTGTTGCGATACGCTTTCTCCGGCATTTCTTTCGGTAGAACAAGGGAGAGAGGCGATACTCAGCACCATTACTCCTCTAAGCGACACCAACGAGACATATTTGAAGAATGCTTATGGACATGTTCTGGCTTCGGATGTGCATTCCCCGATTAATGTTCCTGCTTACACCAATTCTGCGATGGATGGTTACGCAATCAGAAGTGATGACATAGGGCGAGCTGAATTTCAGATCGTTGCCGAAGTCATGGCAGGAAATGCATTCAATAGCAATCTTGAAGTCGGGCAAGCGGTAAAAATTATGACGGGTGCACCTACCCCAAGTAACGCTGATACAGTTGTTATGCGGGAGCAGGCAATAGAAAATAGTGACATTGTCACATTTGGTGATGCATCCATAAAGGCTGGTCAAAACGTTCGCCAAGCGGGAGAAGACCTTGCAGAGAATCAAACCGTATTTCAGCAAGGCAAGCGCATTGAGTCGGCTGAAATGGGCATGTTAGCTTCCTTAGGTATCGATACTTGCCACACATTTCGCACGGTCAAAGTGGCACTCTTCTCAACAGGCGATGAGGTTCAGGCTCCCGGGGAACCGCTAAAAGATAACTGCATCTATGATTCGAATCGACTCACCCTATTGGGAATGCTTGAGCGACTGGGTTGCGAGGTGATTGATTTAGGCATTTTGGAAGATAATCAGGCGAGTATCACTCAAGCCCTCAAAGATGCGTGCGTTGATGCCGATGTCATTATTACTTCTGGTGGTGTATCGGTTGGGGATGCAGATTTCATCAAAAACGCTCTTGAAGAACTGGGCAGCATAGATTTCTGGCGCATCAGTATGAGACCGGGTCGCCCACTGGCTTTTGGAAAGATAGGAAACAAGCCGTTCTTCGGGTTGCCCGGCAATCCGGTAGCCGTGATGGTGTCTTTCATCAACTTTGTTGAGCCTGCACTTCGTAAACTTCAGGGTGAGACAGACTGGACCCCATTGAAAGTGAAGGCTATCGCCACTGAGAACTTACGTTCCCGTCAGGGAAGAACGGAATTTAGCCGTGGAATTTACAATGTAAACTCAAATGGGCTACTGGAAGTTAAAACAACAGGAAAACAGGGGTCAGGCATATTACGTTCCATGAGCGAAGCGAACTGTCTTATCGAAATTTCACCTGAAATCGATACGGTGAAAACGGGTGAAAGCGTCACCATCATCCCGCTTCAGGGAAGAATATAATTGGCAACGTACTGCTGTCTTGGTAGAGTGAGCCCAAATTTTCCAGATGAGTTTAAACGATGGCGCGTACCATTATTTACACATATAAAAAGCAAGAGAAAACCCTACTCTTCTCTTACGAAAAATTTCGTAGCATTCATGAAGCGGTAGCCGATGCTGAAGGCATTGATATTTCAGACTATTTAAAGATGGAACAGCAAGTTGAAGCCGTTTCTGATACCAAAGCCGTACGTGACTTTCGAGACAATCATTTCAAGAAACTGGGTTTTGGAAAGATAACCCTAGCTCAGAAAGAAAACCTAGGTGTTGGGAAGAAGAAATCTTAAAAATCCTTGTAAAAAAGAGCCGCGAAATATCGCGGCTCTTTTAGTTTTGGGTTTTAAGACCCTAAATTATTTGATATTCAGGAATGCAGCACCACGTACACCACCTGAATCGCCGTATTTGGCTTTCACAATTTTCGGTGCTTTGGCAATTGAAAGAAGGTATTTAGGCACACGTTTCGGCATTTCTTCGTAAATCAGGTCAAAATTCGACAGTCCGCCACCTAGTACCACTACATTCGGATCAAACGAGGTAAACAGGTTACCCAGGCAAATTGCCAGAAGTTCCATAAACCTTTCGACGTGCTCTACCGCTTTCTCTTCGCCTTCGGCATGCAATTTGATAAGTTCAACCGCTTTGATACGTTCACCATAGTAGTGCTCGTACAGCAGTTCAAAGCCACGACCCGACAGGTAGCTGTCCAGAGAGCCTTTCTTACCACTTCCGCAATCAAACAAAGGAGCGTTATCCCCTAGATGGAACCATGCATCAATAGGTAGACGTGTATGCCCTATTTCGCCAGCAACGCTGTTGAGACCAGAATGGGTTTTACCTTCAAAGACAAAACCGCCACCAAAACCTGTACCCAGGATAAGACCCATAACGACTGGTTCATCTTTTAAGTCTTCGTCCATCGCTTCAGACAGTACAAAACAGTTCGCGTCGTTTTCGATTTTTACGCTTCGACCAATTTTTGCTTCCAAATCACTGCGCAGCGGTCTGCCTTTTGCGGCTGGGACGTTGACAGTCAATACCGTGCCGTCGTCCGCGTTTTCCATACCCGGAATGCCAATGCCGATAGTACCTTGAGTGCCAAATTCAGCGTCGTATTTCGCGACCAAACCCGCGATTGTTTCGACCAGCTTTTCGTAATCGTCACCGGGAGTCGGAACGCGCTCAGTTGCCTGACGTTCCAACTTGTCATTAAACGCCCCAAATTCAATCTTGGTGCCACCGACATCAAAGCCGTAGTACATGTTTCTCTCCTGAATACGTATAAATGGTGTAATTTAACTACCCATGCATTATCCACAAACCGCGCGCACAGTCCGTGATATAGCACCAATTAATGTTGTCAGTAAGTTTAACTGGCGACTCTGTGCTCAATGTTTGCGGTGCATTCGAGGTATTTGGTTAGCATGGGTTTACTGAGGTCTGGTTTTATTCTTGTTTTGCTGAGTAAGTAGCTTTCTTTGAACACATCAAACCACAAAGACAAGGTTTCAGACGCTTGCTTTTCGTTAAATAACGCCAACACCATACTCGCCACCTCAGCAGTAGCCAGGTGAGTTTCATTATCTGATTTTCTCATCATGTAACTTGAAACGGTTTCTGGACGAATAGACAACACAGGTAATCTGGACAGGTATTCTGATTTTCTGAACATCTTTCTTGCTTCGCGCCAGCTTCCATCAAGAAAGATCAAAAGAGGCGTTTTGTCCGAATGAAAATGGCGAACGGACGGGTCTTCTATATCAATAAGACGCGACTTTTCATCAACATAGTCTTCCGGAAAAACAACGACGGGCTGATATTGGTCGTCTTCAAGCAGTCGAATCAAAGCTTCATCAGGTTCTGTGCGCGTCCATTGAAAGGCGTAAGTTTCTTCAACGGTGTCTGCTATCAGCCGACCCGTATTACTGGGTTTCAGAATCTCGTTATCCGACATGATGATCAAAGCCGCGACTTTAGTGGCAACTTTGGGTTGGTGTTCGCAAATACAATGTAGGGTAGCGACCTGACAGTATTGGCAACGTACAACTTTTGCACCACGGGCATTAAAAGGCTTTGTGGCTTTCGCAAGACGTTGCTGAAAAAGAGAGTGAACTTGGTGGATGCGCATGAAAACGGACGAATTGAAATTTTGGGCAATTATATATGCTGCTTGCCTCTTTGTGCAGAGCTCACAGATAAATTAATCAGTATGCGCGTATACTGAAGCAACACGCTAATTAAACAGGCGTATCAAAAGGACGTATAAATGGAAGATCCAGCAATCATTCGATTAAGCTTTTTTATTGGCGGGCTACTGCTGTTTGCCTGTTGGGAGTATTACGCTCCACGTAAAAGCTTAACTCAAAGTAAATGGACTCGCTGGACGAACAACCTGGGGTTGGTGGGGCTGAATAGTATTTGTCTGGCGATCATTATGCCCATCGTTGCCTTCGATAGCGCATTGCAGGCACAACACTTTGGAATTGGCTTGTTTCATTACTTTGCCCTTCCCTGGTGGCTGAATGTTCTGTTGTCTGTTATTTTGCTGGACTTCGCCATCTACGTTCAGCACGTTCTGTTTCACAGGCTTCCGTTTTTGTGGCGCTTGCACAGAATGCACCATGCCGATCAAGATATAGACGTCACCACCGGAAGTCGTTTCCATCCTATCGAAATCATCCTGTCGATGTGGATCAAAATATTGCTTGTGTTGGCACTCGGTGTATCCCCAATTGCGATTGTTGTGTTTGAGATTATTCTTAACGTCAGCGCAATGTTCAATCACAGCAATGGGAAGTTGCCTTTAAAACTGGATAGCTGGTTGCGGACCTGGTTGGTCACACCGGACATGCATAGGGTTCATCACTCTGTGGTCGTCAAAGAAACGCATTCAAATTTTGGCTTCTTTTTATCTATCTGGGATCGATGGTTTGGAACCTATCGCGATCAGCCAAGCAAGGGGCATCACGATGTAGAAATTGGGCTTCCTTTATTCAGAAAGCCCAAAGAGCAACATTTATGGAAGATGCTTACTCAGCCATTTAGACACGATTAAGCGAGTTCGTATTTGTGGAGCATTGCCTGTTGATGTCCGGCAATATCCGCTACCTGTTCTGCGCTTTCTATCATGGACTCGAGTTGAAATTTGGTGTTTTCACCCAGCTCTGAAATTGACTGAATGTTGTTGTTCACGTCTGTCGTCGAGCGCTCCTGTTGCTCAGTCGCGACCGAGATTTGTTCAACACGTTGCTTTATTGCTTCTACTGAAGCCTCAATTTTCGCGAAGGTTTCTTTCACATCTAAGCTGGATTGCATTGCCTGGGACATTTCTTTTCGGCTATCCGTTACGCTTTGCTTGGCTGTCGCTGCGGCACTGTGAAGTGCTTCCATCATTTCGCGAATGTTAGTGGTCTGGCTGCTGGTATCGCTGGCTAGTTTTCTTACTTCATCGGCAACAACTGCAAACCCTCTGCCCTGCTCTCCTGCCCGGGCGGCTTCAATGGCGGCGTTTAATGCAAGTAAGTTGGTGTTTTCAGCAATACCGCTTATCAGGTCAACCAGTTCGCTAATCTCACGGACTTTTCCGTCCAGCTCGACCATAGATTCTTCATTGGTGGTCAATGTGGTATCCAGTTTTGCTAGGCGACTGGAGTTCTGCTCAATGACTGATGAACCTCGAACTGATTCCGCTGCTGCGTTTCTTGATTCATCGTTCGACTCCGATGCGACTTTGGCAATTTCTCGAATGGCGCTTTGCAACTCACATACAGTAGAAACCATTTCGTTTAAAGAGTG
>NZ_AFWJ01000050.1 GCF_000222685.1 Vibrio nigripulchritudo ATCC 27043
CTGCGTTTTTCAACGACCCGAAAAACTCCAAAATCGCTGGTGATATCGGCTTAGTGAAAGCACCTGTCGGCTCAAGCGGCAAGCGCACGGGCTGGTCGGGTTCTCATACCTTCTCAGTTACTGAAGCGTGCGAAAACAAACAAGCGGCAGCTTCGTTTATTACCTTCCTAACCAGCTATGAAGGTCAGATTCTGGAAGCGCGTCGCGGATTATTGCCGACTCGTACTCGTGTATGGCAAGACATCATCGAAGCTAACCGTGCTTTGAAGAACGACTTTATGGTGAAAGTGTTTAAGACCTATCAAGAGTCGATGGCAGACGATGCGTTCACTCCGCCTCTGATCCCAGAGTGGATCGAAGTATCGAACCAAATCTGGCCACAACTACAGGCGGCCATTGTCGGTGAGAAAACCATCAAACAAGCGCTTGACGACGCCGCTGAAGATGCGCGTGAAGTGATGGAGGATGCGGGTTACTTGTAATCGAGACGGGTGGGGCAACCCACCCTTAACTTTTTAGAGGTTTAACGAATACAGGGATAAGTATGATTCGTGCACTTCGGCGTTTTGTTCACAGAGAAGAATCGGTTCCGTATATGCTGCTTTTGCCAGCAATCATCACCATTCTGGTGGTGGTGTTACTGCCGTTGATTTTCTCGCTGTACACAAGTTTTACGCCATACAAAATTATTCGCCCGGAAACACTGTGGAAGTTTATCGGGGTCAGGAACTACACCCGAATCTTTTCTGATGCTGACTTTTGGTGGGTGTTTGCCAGAACGGTCTTTTTCCTGACCATTGTGCTTAATGTCGAGCTGGTTCTAGGGTTAGTGATTGCCCTACTGGTGAATCAGATAACCAAAGGAAAACGCCTGTTACGAACAGTGATGATGTTCCCAATGATGTTTTCTCCTATCTTGGTGGGCTTCCAGTTCAAATACGTGTTCAACGACAACATAGGAATTCTCAATAACTTACTGCAAACCCTTGGGCTGACTGATCAGGCTATCCCCTGGTTGGTGGACGGAACGCTCGCCATGATGTCCATTATGGTGGCGGAGATCTGGATGAGTACCAGCGTGTTTGCCATTTTACTACTGGCAGGTCTTTACGCGATGCCGCAAGACCCAATCGAGGCAGCAAAAGTGGATGGTTGCACGCCGCTACAGGTGTTCAGGCACATTACCTTGCCATTTCTGATGCCGTTTGTGTTCATTGCCATGACTATCCGTTCTCTGGATGTCGCAAGAGCATTCGACATCGTAGACGTGATGACGGGGGGCGGTCCCGCAGGGCGAACCGAGTTACTCTGGACGCTGATCGCTCGGGTAGGGTACGACAACGCCAAAATGGGACAGGCCAATGCCATGGCGTATGTGTCTATCTTGCTGTCGATTTTCTTTACCTTTTACTTCTTCCGTAAGTTGGTTGCGGCACGCCGCTACATGGGAGGTGCGCAATGATCGCTGCTTCAATGAAAGTCAGAATGCAAAACATCGCGATACGAGTAGGCGTGTTCGTCCTTATCTCTTTGATGTGCATTCCGGGTGTTTGGGTGATCTTTTCTGCCTTTCGACCCAATTCAGAAATTCTTGCCAAACCACCAGTATGGATGCCGGAGGAAATCGGGCTCTCTAACTTTATGTCGATATTCGGCATGGGCGCAGAGCAAATTGCGATACCCGTGGGCAGCTATTTTATGAACTCACTGATTATCTCGGTAACCAGTACCGCGATTGCGATTTTAATCGGGATAGCAGGTGGGTACGCGTTTGCGAGATATCGATTCAAAGGGAAAGACGCGCTGTTTCTTGGTTTGATGCTGTCGCGCACCATTCCGGGAATTGCCCTTAGCCTTCCCGTGTTCATCTTATGGAGTAAGCTCGGTTGGATAGACACTCAGTTTGGGGTGATCTTGGTTTACGTTGCGCTTAACGTACCGTTCACCATCTGGTTGATAGATGGATTCTTCCGCCAGATCCCCAAGGATTTATCTGAAGCGGCACAAGTGGATGGATGTACCCGCTGGCAGGCATTCTGGAAAATTGAATTTCCTCTTGCTCGCTCCGGGCTGGCGTCTGCCGGAATATTCGCATTCCTGACTTCCTGGAACGAATACGCACTGGCAAGCCAGTTAACCCGCTCGACAGACAGTAAAACGCTTCCTGTAGGGCTAATGGATTTTACCGCTCAATTTACCATTGACTGGGCTGGCATGTGTGCCATGGCGGTAATCATCATTATTCCGGCGTTAATACTGACGTTTTTAGTACAGAAGCACCTGATTTCAGGGCTGACATTTGGTGGTGTAAAAGGATAGACATCTATGGCTGATGTAAAGCTAAGCAAAGTTGTAAAACGTTACGGCAAAATCGAAGTGGTGCACGGTGTCGACCTGGACATCGCACACAACGAATTTGTGGTGTTAGTCGGTCCTTCTGGTTGCGGAAAGTCCACCACATTGCGAATCATTGCGGGGTTGGAGGGCATTACCAGCGGTGATGTGACCATTGGTGATCGAGTGGTGAATGACTTGCCGCCAAGGGACAGAAACATCTCCATGGTGTTCCAGAGCTACGCCCTCTATCCGCATATGACGGTAGAGGAAAACCTGGGTTTTGGGTTGAAGATTTCAGGTATTGACGATGCCGAAATCAAAACACGCGTCGACAACGCGGCTCAGATCCTAGGATTGGATAGCCTGATGGACCGAATGCCTGCCGAACTATCTGGTGGTCAGCGTCAGCGTGTGGCAATGGGGCGCGCCATTGTGAGAACGCCGGATGTTTTCCTGTTCGATGAGCCTCTCTCAAATCTGGATGCCAAATTACGGGTACAGATGCGTACGGAAATCAAGAAACTGCATCAAACCGTGCAGACTACCGTGGTGTACGTAACACACGATCAGGTTGAAGCCATGACCTTGGCAGACCGTGTAGTGGTGATGCGAGACGGCTATATCGAGCAGGTGGGCTCGCCAATGGAGATCTTCCATTCGCCCGTCAACATGTTCGTTGCCTCATTCATTGGCAGCCCGCCAATGAACATGATCGACGCTATCGCCTACGAACAAGACGGTGGCTGGATTCTGCATCTTGAAGGTGCTCACGAGATTGAATTGCCGGATCGCTTCCGTGGCAAAGTCCGACATGAACAGAAAGTAGTAGTGGGCATTCGACCAGATGATCTGTATCCCGTTGGACACGGCATGGAAAACGGCGTGCAAAGTTCTTCTTTCCACGAAAGCGTCATCATTTCCGAGCCGCAGGGTACGGAAACCATCCTGTTTATTCAGATAGGTCAGAAAGAAGTGCAGTCCAAAATGCTGAGCCCCAGAGATGTGCGAAACGGCGAAAGGCTGGAGTTCGCTATCGGGCTGGATCGCATTCATTTATTTGACAAGGAAACCGAGCAGTCGCTGCTTTAAAGGAATCATCATGACTCAATCAACAATCGAGCTGGATGCCATTACGCAGCTCCTGCAGAAATGCTACACCGGCGTGGTGAACGATGTAATGCGCGATCTCGGGTTAAGTAACTACGTGTTACCTCGCGAAATCAGACCGCTCCTCATGGACAAAACTCTGGCTGGCCCCATCTTCACCATTGAAGGGGAAGTGGATGAAACTCTGGACGGGCATCAAAGCCTGCTGGAGTGGACTGGGCTGCTGTCAAAAGCCAAACCCGGACATATCTGGGTTTGTCAACCTAACGACAACAAAGTTGCGCATATGGGCGAGTTGTCTGCCGAAACGCTGCAACACAAAGGTGTGCTGGGGTGTGTCGTGGATGGCGGAGCCAGAGACACAGGCTTTATTCGCAGAATCGGTTTTCAGCTCTGGCATCGGTTCTACACGCCAGAAGATATTGTCGGGTACTGGAAGCCTAAAGGGTTCGACGTACCTATCCAGATCGGAGGCGTTTCTATTCATGCTGGCGACTACCTTCTGGCGGACGACGATGGAGCCATCATCATCCCGAGAGACAAAGCACAACACATCGCGCAGGCGGCTTACGATGCTTCCAAGGTCGAGAACAAGGTCAGAACCGCGATTCTCGACGGCATGGATGCGCAAGAAGCGTATTTGCAGTACGGAAAGTTCTGATGGCGTCTGTGATTCTGTTAAAAGCGGAGGACAACGTACTCATTGCCTGCCGAGAACTCGCTCCTTATGAGCAAGTGTCGGTTGGCGATGAGAGCGTGGTGGTTCAACAGCCCACACCGGTTGGATTTAAGCTGGCTCGCTTTGCGTTAAAAAAGGGCACTCTGATCATCAAGTACGGCGTGCCTATTGGCGAATGTATGTCGGATGTAGAGGCAGGCGAAATGGTTCACACTCACAATCTGCACAGCCGGTATATTCCGTCTCACCAACGAGGAGGACATACACATGGCTGAATCCAAACCACGTGTTCAACTTCAGGGTTACCTTCGAAGCGATGGTCGCAAAGGGATCCGTAATCAGGTGATGGTGGCTTACTTAGTGGAGTGTAGCCACTTCGTAGTAAGCAAAATTGTTCGTCATTTTGAAACGTCTGCACCGGGTTTGGTCCATGAAGTGGGTTTTCCGGGTTGCTACCCGAATGAGCATGCAGAACGGGTTTTATCTGGGCTGGCTACCCACCCGAATGTGGGTGCAGTGCTGTTTGTTTCTCTCGGCTGCGAAAGCATGAACCGCGAAAAGCTGGACACCATGGTGAAAAACAGTGGTCGCCCTTCCAGAACCATTGGTATTCAGGAAGTCGGAGGCACGCAAAATGCCATTGATCTTGGTATTAAGTGGGTGTCGGGTGCGTTGGAAACGCTGAATGAGCAAACCAAAGTGCCGATGGACATAAGTGAACTCTCTGTGGCGACAATTTGCGGTGGCTCTGATGGCACATCGGGTATTTCTGCTAACCCGGCAGTGGGTTTAAGTTTCGACCAGTTAGTGGATATGGGCGCGACTTGCATCTTCGAAGAAACGGGCGAGCTGATTGGTTGTGAATCGCATATGAGCCAGCGAGGGGCAACGCCGGAAATATCAGAAGCTTTGGTCGAATCGGTCAACAAGGCCGCTGAATATTACAGCGTGCTCGGGTTCGCCAGTTTTGCTCCGGGTAATGCTGACGGAGGGCTAACCACCATCGAAGAAAAATCACTCGGCGCGTATTCAAAGAGCGGTTCTCGCCCAATTGAAGGCATCATCAAACCTGCCGAACTTCCCAATAAAAACGGGTTATGGCTTATGGATGTAGTGCCCGACGGGGAAGTGAGGTTTGGTTTTCCGAATATTGCGGACAATGCAGAAATTACGGAGCTTATCGCTTGCGGTGCACATGTTGTCCTGTTCACAACCGGGCGCGGTTCGGTGGTCGGAAGTGCGATTTCTCCGGTGATTAAGGTGTGTGCCAATCCAGAAACCTACGCGCGGATGTCAGGTGATATGGACATCAACGCCGGTAAAGTACTGCAAGGTTCCACTTTGGATTCGGTATCCGATGAGATTACGGATCTGGTGATTGCGGTGGCATGCGGCAACAAAACCAAATCAGAAGCACTGGGTCATGCTGAATGCCTAATCACCTATAAGTAGCGGTTTTTTCAATATGATCATCAAAAACGTAGAAATACGCTGCTGTCAGACATCAACCGATATGGGGGCAAGCAGCCTAAAATCACACTCTGTCAATGCATCTGAAACACAAAGCGTTATCGACTTTCTGGTTGTTACGCTTACTACTGAGTGTGGTCTCAGTGCCTCTATGTTCGGCTTTGCAGGTAAGTCGGCGGTGGGCTCTGGTCATTTGGCTGCATCCTGTATGCCATCCTTATTGATTGGTAAACATGCCTTAGACAGAGAAAAGATCTGGCAGGAGTTTCGGGTTGCTAATCGCTGGTGGCATCACTTGCCTATGTACAGTTTCGGACCATTCGACTGTTGCTTGTGGCTCCTTGGTGCTATGCACGCGGGGCAACCTTTGTGGCGTTACATCGGTGGGTTGCGAAATCGGGTTCCGGTTTATACATCTTCTTTGGTTTTGCCCGATGCCGAAGCCTATGAGGCAGAAGCACTTGCGGTGAAAAACGCGGGTTTCTGCGGTTATAAAATTCATCCTCCCGGTAAACAGGTAGAAGAAGATATCGAGATTCATCGTGCAGTCAGGCAAGCGGTCGGGGAAGAGTTTGCTTTGATGTCTGATCCGGTTGCGCCATACCGACTGAGCGAGACCATTCAATTTGCACAAGCCATTGAAGAACTTAACTATCTCTGGCTGGAAGAACCATTGCCAGATGAATCATTCAGTGCACTGAAGAAATTGAAATCCAAAGTATCGATACCCATTGTGGGAGCGGAGGTGTTACCGCATCACCCATATTCGGTGGCAGAAGCGATAAGTAGCGAGGTCTTCGATGCCGTGAGAGCGGATGTGTCCTGGTCGGGCGGTATCACTGGTGTATTGAAAACAGCGCATCTGGCAGACGCATTCCATATGAATTGCGAGCTGCACACCACTATTTTTCATCCGTTAGAAATGGTGAATTTGCATGTGGCAGCTGCCATCAATAACACCACTTATGCCGAATTGCTTTTCCCGACACATACTTTTTCATTTGGTTTAAAGCAGCCTCTTCCGATTCAGAATGGCTATGCGACACTTCCTGAATCGGCAGGGCTTGGTGTTGATTTGGACTGGGATTTCATCGATAACGCGACGGTTCTGGTGCTGTAGATAACGGACTCTATACCCAAGTAACCTCAAGGTGCTCGGTTCAGCGAGAATTAACTGGCTTTCAGACAAGACACCGATTTGAAGATCTAGTGGGTCTAAATCAAAAATCGGTAACGCCGTATGGAAGCCAGTTAAACTCGCCCTTGGGAGCCCATATTCTGTCCCATTTCATCGTTAAAGAACTTGGAAAGGACGGGTCATTCCGCTGCGTTCTTTTCCTTGAACTGGAACAGAATATGAGGCTCTGAATCCTGCATCTTTAGGTCACTTGGGTATAGGCATCTTCTACAAAAATTTCTACCCGTTCTTTGCCTTTTCCTAGGTTTTTTCGTTTTAACCTGAGCGTACCCACTTCGTCGGTGGTTTTCAGGTGAGTGCCTCCACAGGGAACCTGAGAAAATCCTTCGACTTTCCAATAGCGCCTCTCTGCGTTTTCATCCGAAAAAGCGGAAATAATAGGAAGCCCCTGATTGATCAGAGCCTGTCCTTTTTCCTGAACCAGAGGAATGGTTTCGCGTATTCCGTCTGGATAGTGAAAATCGACTCTCGCTTTGTGGGCAGCAATGTGTGCGCCCGTCTTTTCAATCCCGGCTAACTGCTTATAAAAAAGCTCCAGCACAACTTCCGCAGCAAAATGCAGCCTCATCAACTGATATCGACGAGACCAGTCGATTTTCACTTCTACGTGATCGCCAACCTGTAGGTTATGACTGTCTTCCAAAGTGTAAGTAATCTGCTTACCATTTTTAGTGGCTTTCTTTACCTGATAGTCGCCAATGGAGCCTTCATCGCTTTCCTGTCCGCCTGCTTCGGCATAAAAGATCGTCGATTCCAGCTCAATATCTGAGCCGGAAACCGAATGCACCGTGGTGGAGTGGGTAGTGAGATATGGATCATCCCAAAAGACTTTTCTGGTCATGATGTTACTGAGTCCTGACCAAAGCAATCAGGGCTTCCATCGAACGCTTGAGATCGTCCAGTTCTTCCCCTGAAGGCACCGCTTTTTTGGTGCATTCGTTAAGAGAGATAACGTGGTCCATAACCAGTTTTTGACTGGGGTAGCGTTTATCCAGAGCGGAAACAACGGTTGACTTGAAAGCATCGACTTGTTGCTGCATGGCGTCGGCTTTGCCTTTGTCTCCACCATTAAATGCCAGTAAACCGGGAGTAACGATCTCTGTTTGGATAAAGGCGTCGTATTCTTCTAAGCCAAGTTTGGCAGTTTGCACCTGTTCTTTAGGATATTGGGTCGGGGGTGTTGCTAGTTTTTTCTCTAGAAAATCCAGCAGTGCCTGACACTGCTGCATATCGTTGATGTTGGGTTTAGCGGTTACCTGAAAAGCCATTGCACACGCCAGCAAAGCGAAAAGTGTTCTCATGTTCATTCCTTCGAGCATCGTTATTCTAAGTTTTATACCCATGAAGTTACTTTGTTAACTTGGATATAAAACGAGCATATGACATGAAATCGAACTGATCAGTATGAAATGTGAGCTTTTTGTCAAAAAATGCTGGGAGTCTTACAAATTTTCCCATTCGGTTAAGGTTAACGCTGAGTAAAACTCGCCGGAATAGAGTTCCAGTAGTGTGAATTCGCCAGTGTAGTCATTGCGTGATGCGGTATCGATAAAATAGCTGTTTGCTATTCGCACAACTTTGTCGCTCCGAGTGTGCCCATGAATGGTGAAGTCAACGCCGGATACTGGCTCAGAAGGCTGCCCCTGGATTCTTGTTCGACCCCAAATCCATCGTGGGTTGTCCATCATATCTCCTTGCCAGTTCTGCATTTCCTCCCACACAAGCGAGTGTGGCTGAGCATGACTGATTCCCACCTTACGACCATCAGGCAGCGCACAAGTGATGGCACAGGGCATTTGGTTAACGATGTTTACCAACTTCTCAAGCGTCGCTCTTGGCTGAGTTAACGCCCAATCTCCACCGTTTTTACACCACACTTCAATCAGGCGTCTCTGTTCGCTAGTCTTATCTTCCAGATCCCAGACAGAAAGGGCGTTAGACATCATAAGCTCATGATTTCCAGAGATTGAAAGGAACCAGGGTGTCTGGTAATAAAACTCCAGAGTTTCAATAGACTGAGGGCCACGGTCTATCAGGTCGCCGACGGAAATAAGAAGATCATTCGATGAATCGAATTCAATGGCATCGAGTGTGTGTTTTAAATGGTCAAGCTTGCCATGGATGTCACCAATGACAAAAACGCGTTGATAGGGGGAGACGTCAATAAATTGGTGCCTGAATTCCATTCCTATGATACCACTTTGAATATGAATTGATTTTGTCCGCAATCAACCGTGAGGTTGGGTATTTCTACTCCTCAAGATACCGCAAGATTGTGACAACGGCGAGCCTTATCTTTAAGGGGGGTCATTCGGTGCTCATCTTCACAAAAATGGACGCTGCACGAGGCTGATGCCATGAAAAATCGTCGCGGAAAGACTACTATTCGAGCTTCTGAAAAAAAGCATAATAACAAGATACTGTTCGAAGCACCGAACAAGCAAAGGCTCACGGAATGACCAGATACGAACAATTGGCTCAGGACATCAAATCGCAAATCGAAAATGGCGTCTGGAGGGCAGGAGACAAACTGCCATCCGTCAGGGCAACGTGCCGAACTTCAGGGTTCAGTATTGCCACCGTGATGCAATCTTATCAGTTGCTCGAAAGCCAGGGCTGGGTTACGGCTCGCCCGCAGTCGGGGTATTACGTCGCACCAAAACCGCCAGAGCCTTCGCTGCCAAGTACCCGAGAATCACTCAGCCAGACAGATACGGTGAACATCAATGACGTGCTTTTTGATGTTTTGCAGCAAACTCGGAAAAACGATGCGATCCCATTAAGCAGCGCGTTTCCAGACCCAGAGTTGTTCCCCTTCAAAGTACTGACGCGATGCATGGCGAGCAGCGGGCGTAAAATGGCGCCAAAGTCCACGGTGAATAACCTTCCTCCCGGCAACGACAGTTTAAGACGATGCATAGCTCAGCGATACAATCTCGAAGGCATTCACGTATTGCCCGACGATATTGTTGTAACTTCCGGGGCAATGGAAGCACTGAACCTGAGCTTGCAGGTTGTCACTAACCCAGGTGATTTGGTCGCGGTAGAGTCACCAACCTTCTATGGCGCATTGCAGGCGATTGAGCGCCTGAAACTCAAAGTGGTTGAAATTCCCAGTTGCCCGAAGTCAGGTATCGACTTAGAAATGTTGGATCAGGCGCTGAGCACTTTGCCAATCAAGGCATGCTGGTTTATGACGAATTTTCAGAATCCGCTGGGGCACACTGTTCCAAAAGAGAAAAAGCAAAAGCTGGTTAAGTTGTTGTGTAGCCACGATGTTCCTCTGATCGAAGATGATGTGTATTCGGAACTATACTTCGATGACACAAAACCCCAGCCGGCCAAAGCCTTTGACAGTCAGCATTCGGTTTTGCATTGTGGGTCTTTTTCCAAATGCCTTGCCCCTGGCTACCGAGTGGGTTGGGTTGTAAACCGACAGTACGCCAAGCAGTTGCAGCGTGCACAGCTGATGTCGACGCTTTCTGCCAGTATGCCAACTCAGTTAGGTATTGCTGATTATCTCCAGTCTGGAGGTTACGATACGCACTTGCGCAAACTTCGCAAAACTCTTAAACAGCGTCAGCAGGACTTTCTGAAGGGGCTGAGGGCTTACCTGCCTGAGGAGGTAAAGGTGACGTCTCCAAAAGGGGGGTATTTCGTATGGGTTGAAATGCCGGAGTGTGTAAATGCGGAATCGGTATATACCCAACTTCTCGAAGACAATATCGGGATTGCGCCTGGTATTCTTTTCAGCTCAGATAAGCACTATGCACATCATATTCGGCTGAATTGTTCATTTGAGTGGGATGCTCAAATTGAGCACGCGATACGGCAATTGGGTACCCGGATTAGTGAGGCAATTTACAACTGATCTGAGGTTTGAAATCAGGCGCAAATCAATAAATGCAGTTGCATTGTGTAAAGTTGATTATGGAATCACTTTATCGTTTTAACAAATCCTTTGCATTTATAAACTTGCATTCGACTCCTCTCTTTTTCTCCTTTGTTAACCTGAATGAGTTCGCGGTTATTTTGGCTCAGCCATTTTCGCCACCGTGGACATGTTCAGGAAAATAAAACGGAGAGAAACAATGAAAAAACTAGCACTATGCTCTGTCGCTTTGGCAGGGCTATCGCAGGTTTTATTGCCAGGTTTGGCGAATGCGCATGGCTGGGTAGAATACCCAAGCGCGAGACAAAACACCTGTTACCTAGACGGTGGATTTTGGGATAACGCTATCCCTAACCAAGCTTGTCAGGCAGCTTACGATGTTTCGGGTGCATTCCCGTTCGTACAAAGAAACGAAATTGCTGCGAACGTTGCCAATTATGAAGACATGGCACATGTAAGAGCCGTAATCGCAGATGGCAGCTTATGTTCCGCTGGCGCTAGCTCAAAAGCCGGGCTGGATGTAGCCTCACCACATTGGCAAAAGACAGCCCTTCAATTGGATGCGAACAATGAGTTTGAGTTAGTCTTTAACGCTTCGACACCTCATGATCCATCGTACTGGGAAGTGTACATATCCAACGCCGCTTACACAGGTGATGCACCGTTAACATGGTCAGATCTCGATCGACTGGTCAGGAATGACAACGTGGTGCTTGGACCGGATAAGAAATACCGACTCACAGTGAAAATTCCGGCAGGAAGAACAGGTGACGCAGTACTTTACACCCGCTGGCAGCGCAAAGATCCAGGCGGTGAAGGTTTCTACAACTGTAGTGACATCAGTTTCAGTGGTGGCGGTACTAACCCAGATCCGGGTCCAGTTGATCCAACTCCTCCAGCGAAGAACCTGACGGAACTTGGCTACTTTGTGACTCCCGATTTTGGACCTGTAGAAGCAGGGGATACGGTGAGATTCCGTACGTTTAGCCCAACAGGACAAGAGACAAACGACATTCAACTGCCAATCACAGCCAACAACCAGT
>NZ_AFWJ01000049.1 GCF_000222685.1 Vibrio nigripulchritudo ATCC 27043
GTGTAAATGCCGATGGTGTAGTAACGGATATTGCCGCGATTGAGTTTAAAGAGCTGGTGTCTGGCTATTCGATTGTGAAAGCAGAAAGCTATGATGAAGCGGTGGAAATCACAAAGACTTGCCCGATCTTTAATCACCCGGGCTGCTCTGTGGAAGTCCGTGAAATTATGCAAATGGGCTAACCTGTCATTCCTGCCTTATTTAATGCCCAGACACGCAGAGTGTCTGGGCTTTTTTGTCGTTTTAGATAGTGACTTGCCTCTAATCCTTACTCATTATGCGTGCCCAATTGTTGCTTCTTACGCAAACATAAGTGGCGATCGAGTACTCGATTTGGACAATGCCTAAATGAGCAGCGTTGCCATTTATTTTGTCACTGCCTTTTCCGTAAACTTTAATGGGTTTATCACTCTCATTAGCTATGGTCTGTTGTCTGCCCGTAACACATTTGGTGAGTTTGACCGAAGCATTATTTGCGCCCGCAGTACTTACTGTATTGACCGTAGAGGTTAAAAGTGTGGCGTTTGATCGACCGCCACCCGAATATGCCGTTATGCCAGTTACTGTCGGTTGGGTATCGGGAATGTCGTTCACGCCGACCACACTGTATCCTTCGGTAGGCTCCTGTCCTTTTGTTGGTGCTACCGTATAGGATCCATCAGGATTTGAGCTACTGAACTTTCCAGATGTTGCCATTCCGGCTATCGAAATGTTTTTGTTCGTGCCCCCATAAGCAATGATGTATTTAGGTGTAAACACACCGATGCCTCCATCATCTTGTCCAACTGTGCTGGTACTGCCCGTGATGCTAATATTGCTGGAATTGTACATATCAATCTGAGCATCATTACCTGCATTGTTTATCGAGCCATTCCGGTTGAACGAACTGTTTGATATTGTCATGCTTTCCACGCCAATCAGTACAATCCCCGGACCGTGGTTGCGATCGAAAAAGCTGTTTGAAATTGAATTTTGCGCTGTTCCACCGTAGCTGGATATCCCAGGTCCTTCATTCCATTCGAAGCGCGTGTTAACTATGGTGTTGGCGTTGGCTCCAGCCCCTAAGTACAGCCCAATATTACTGTTATTGGCAAAATCGCCGTTTACTACAAACGAGTCAACAAGGTTTGCGACACCGATTTCATTGCCGCCAAAAGTACTGTTGGTGATGTGTGCACTGCTGGTGTATGAATCGATGCTCTGGTTTTGACCTGAGCCTCCAATTCCGTTTTTGCATCCCACGATGGTCACATCCTGGACGGTTAACTGATTACTTCCTCCGGATATACCATTCATGGTTTGTCCACCACAATCAATGGTAATACCCTCAATGCCTGCACCAACACTGACGTAGCTGGCATCAATTATTGAAGGTTCCGATCTGTTTCCACTTCCCCCGATCAAAACAGGTTTTAACGCTTCGTCATAGGGGGAGCTACCCTGGTACTTCACCATGCCGTACTGAACGCTTCCAAAGCCGATAAGTCGGTTCCCTTCGTTCATTTTTACGTCGGCAACCTTAAAAGCTTTTCCCGGTTCGACCCAGCAGACTTGGTTATTACTGAGGCAATCGTTAAATGCACTAGTATCATCAGTAATACCATTTCCTACCGCACCATAATCCATAACATTGGCGCTAGCCGGACCAGAGGCGTGTGTGGGAGTGGTTAATAAAAATGAAACTAACGCAATTGGGATAAATTTATTATTCATGCGTGGCTCCTAAATAAAAGTATCAGCCGTTTAAATTAAATAATCGGCGACTTTAATGAGATAAATTTGAGCTCAAGGAAAAGCTATTTTTCAGGTAAGGTTTGTCTAATAAAGGTGACGACCTGAAATATATAGACACCCTAACTTCTGATAACAGTTGGGGCACGTATGTAACTAGCCAAATTGAGCTTAGTATATGAACCGCATATGAAATTTATTTGAATTCTTTAATGGGAATTAAATAAATCCACGATTTGATAATATCAATGCGAAGGTCGTTTATCTGTTTTAAAAATGAAAATAGATGGGCTTTTATTGAATTTTTAGCGAGGATTTATTTCTTTTAAGTATCTTATTTAAGAAAGGAGGAAGACGTTTATTTCTGCGACGTGTTTTTAGGTTCCACTTTTAATAAATGGTCCAGTTGTTGCCTCATCAATTGTTGCTCATGTGGTGTTCCGCCTTTTTCTCCAGACGATTTAGCGTAAGCCAGTGCCTTGTCTTTATCGCCTGCCATGGCGTACAAATGAGCAAGTGTCGCATCCAGAATATGCGTTTTGGACAGAACAGGCGATTTCCCCAAATTGCCTACAACACCGATAGCCTGTTCGGAGAATCCCGCATAGCCCAGCGCAACCGCAAGGTTAAGGCGCGCAACGTCGGAATCTGTTTGCTCCACCAAGTCTTTGTACAGTTCGACAATGTCAGACCAACAGGTATCTTCAAAATGCGCACTAACGCAGTGTTTCTCGGCAATACTGGCTTCGAGAAAAAATCGACCTTTTCTTGGGTCTCGGTAAGCTTTGGCAACAGCCAGCATTTGGCAACCCGCGGCTATGTAATGTTGATTCCACAACCTGCGATTCTGCAGATTGAGCGGGATAAGAGAATCGTGCTCATCCAAACGAGTATCGATGCGAGCAAGGTGAAAATGCATCAGTGCAAAGAGGGATAAGGTTTCTTTATTCGGCAGAGTAGGGTGCTCAATCACCAGCTTGAGTAAAGCAATGGCATCGATACAGAGCTCTTTTCGAATGGCGGATTTGTGATCGGTAGAATGAAATCCTTCATTGAAAAGTAAATAAACCACCGTATGTACGCGTTCGATCACCTGTTGGTAATCCGCTTCATTAGGCAGCTGATCGGGCAGTTCTTTTAGTTGCTGTTTAGTGCGAAGCAGACGTTTCTTCACCGTTTCTTCAGGCAGCAACAAAGCACTGGCAACAGCCCTGTTATTAAAACCGCACAGCGCTTTGAGAATAAAAGGAATCTGATTCTGAGGCTTAATGTCTGTCGTGCAGCTTAGAAAAATTAACCGGAGTTGTTCATCCCGAATAAAGGGTTCGTGAAAGGATTCTTCTACCGAATGGCTCATTGTCCATTCACTTTCCAGAAAATCGGAAAGCTGCTCAGAAAGCTTAATTTTATTCTTTTGAGAACGGATAAGATCGATGGCGCGGTTTTTTGCCGTCTGAATCAACCACGCTTTCGGGTTATCGGGCAAACCATCATTTTGCCAGCGAAGCAGCGCCGTGTTGAACGCTTCATGCATCATATCTTCCGCAAGATCGATATTATGATTACCGAAAATCCGAATCAGAGAAGCCAGTATTTTTGGTGACTCAGCTCGGTAAAGTGAAGATAGGGTGCTTTCAACATTCATTTATTCAGACTCTCGGTGACTAACCACTAAATGATAGTTTATCAGAGCCTTAGTGACATAGATGAGAATGGCACTTATGCCGCTGCGGCAATTTTGGACACAGATGCCACATGCTTAGGCCAATAGATCAGTTCCATACTGGCGTCGTGGTGTTCGACAAAAACAGTACAGTTCTCTATCCAATCGCCGTCGTTGACATAAACCATCTCACCTCTGTCTACCACTTCCGGATAATGAATGTGCCCACAAATGATGCCGTCGTAACCGTTTTTCTCGGCATAGTTCAGCCCTGCTTCCTGATAGCGAGTGATTGCCTGACTGGCTTTGGGAATACGCTCTTTGATGTAGTTGGACAGAGAAAAGTACTCCATGCCCAACATGGTTCGAAACTTATTTGACCAACGGTTGATAAACAGCAGAAGGTCGTAAAGAACATCTCCTAATGTTGCCTGCCATTTTCCCAGACACACTTCAGAATCGAACTGATCGCCATGGCACACGAGAAAGCGTTTGCCCGAAAGCGAGGTAAAATCGGCGAAAGGCAGAATTTCTACTCCGGCAAAGAACTGTTTAGTATACCGCCGCATGGCAGCGTCGTGGTTACCCGGTATATAGATAACCCGCGTTCCGCTTTGCTGTAACTTAATAATTCGGTGGACAACTTTGTGGTGGCTGGATGGCCAGAACATGCGTTTTCGAAGGGATTGGAGGTCGATAATGTCACCGACCAGATAGAGAGTATCGGCTTGGCAATTTTTCAGAAGGTCGAGGAGGTAATCCGCTTTGCAATCTTTAAACCCTAAGTGAAGGTCTGAGATAAACATACTTCTGACATCAAGTTTGTGCTTCATATTAACCTGCTTGAAGTCGTAACAATGTTTCTAGGTAATAACTTAGGAAGCTCAAATGACAGTCCAGTTAATGATTGATGATGCTTTGTTGAAATGTTCGCGTTTTGCTTTCATTGTCACCAACCTCTCCCCAATGAATTGGACTAACCTAGGTTGTGACTATTGAACTGTCCAACGGGTTTCTCTGAACAAGTTTCTTGAAACCACAACAAGACAGTATTCCTGCGTGAGAACACGAGTGGTGAGGAACGTTAACAATGGTGTCTAAAATATGCGGTTGGAATCCATCACGTGGAAAGCGATTATTCAGCTTAGCCATTTGATCTTTAGGGAATAAAAAGTGATAGGCACCAATGACGTCAAGTGTTGCCCCTTTTTGTAAACAAAGGGATTCAATGCTATTTCCTCTTGAAGAAAGGTACGGATTGAGGTGCTTTGAAATAGCCTCATAGAGTTCGATGCGCCAAGATTCTCTGTACTCGAATTGCTCAGCCAGATCATAGGCTGCTCTCGCTCCCGAAACAGCAAAGCTGGTATGACGGGCTTGCTCTTTGTAGTTTTCGGTTAAACCTATGTCGTGCATCAATGATGCGACATACAACAGTTCCAAATCCGGTTTCTGGTTTTTGAACTGCGCAAACATGGCTCCAAAATAATAGGTACGCAAGCAATGCAGGTAGAGTTGTGGTTCACAACTTTGCACAGAAAGCTGCATCGCCTTTTTAGCTAGTAGGGTGTCTGGTTCTGGAATACTCGACAGATTTATTCTTGATATAGCTTTTCGGTGACCCCCACAGAAACGTATGAGGCGCTGAATGGTTTCATGACACTGCCCCTTGATAAGCAAGCCATAAAACTGCCATTTGTCTTTACCCAGTAGGATCCCGTTTGTCGATTCGCTCCATTTGTAATCACTGATCATTATTTCTCCCTAAAACAAGTCACTTGCATTTTGAAAGTGACAACCTTATATGGCAGACTTGCAAAATGCAAGTGACTAATTTGAGGTACTAATGCACAAACGTTCTATCTGTCCTCTAGCCAACTGTTTGGACTTGGTTGGTGATAAATGGACACTGATTATTCTGAGAGATATGTATCTGGGCAAGCGACGTTATGCAGAGTTCTTAGAATCAGATGAATCCATCACCACTAATATCTTGGCTAGCCGGCTAAAAGAAATGCTGGAAAGTGGGTTGATCGATAAAAGGGCATACCAGGAAAAACCAGTGAGATATGAATACTTTTTATGTCAATCTGGAAAAAAATTATTGCCCGTGGTTCAGGCTATGTCTCTTTGGGCTGAAGAACACGTTCAGGGCTGCAGGGTTCCGCCAAGCTCATTTTACAAACTCAAACCAGACGGCCTCAAATAAGGTGCAGCAAATCTTCAGTATGAATAGAATTTTCTGAGCCAATTACGCGGGAGATCATATGGAAACTTATACTGCCACGATTGTGATTCAGACACTGGTTATGAGGGAATAGGCGTTAGATGATTAGAAGTATCATGTGTCTTTCGTTGGTTGCTTGTAGTAGTTCGAGCACAGAAGTTATTAAATGGGGTGAGGTATGTTTACCAAAAAGCCACCTGACACCGAGTAGTGTGAGCAGTGCGAATAGTAGCGATCGGAACTTCGACTCCAGCGACGGTTACGGCCCTTCGTTGTTTTTTGAAGGTGATGAAATAGCGAAGCACGTCCCTAAGTTTCAACACAAAGTTACCCTACCAACTGGCAGTGAGATTTTCGAGAACCTAATGGTGAACCTCACCAAAAGTGATTTTGAAATTCCCGCTCTTGGTAACAAAAAGCTCAAACAATCTAAAGAGTTGAAGTCGCTTTATTTCCATGAAGGGACAAGCCAATACGACTGGTTGGCATTTCAAAAGAATGCAGACGGTTATGAATACTGGGGCTCGTGTGACTCGGACTCGGGGTCAGATTACACCTGTTTGAGAAGTGCAAAAATCAATGACGTCTATGCCAGTTACTATGTGAGCAACTATAACATTCGTCACTACCAGCAAATTGAAGCGTTTCTTGGCGACTGGCTAAATTCGCAGAGATGCAAGTAGGTTTTCTAATTGCTTATTGGTACAGATACAGAGACAAAAGATAATTGAGTTGCTCGTTTATTTGTCTCTCTGGGTAGCTTTCATCTTCAATGTTCCATGGAATGAACTTGTCATGCAAAGGGAGGGCTTTGGTGTTCGCCAAAGCACTTGGGGTGAGTGCGATAAGGTAATCGTAATTGAGATGGTTACAGGAACTTAACTGCATAGCCTCGACACAACTGATGCTCTCCATATCCAGCTTTTTAAGAAGCTTTTTTGTTGTATGATCGGAATGATTGCAGGTAGCGGCATAGATATCGAAAAAGCTGCCTGCCTTTTCTTTTAAAATGGATGCAGCGAGTCCAGACCAGGCACTTTTGCCGTCACATAGAAATAGCACCCGTGGCTTTCGCCCCCCTTTATTAGGTACTTTTGCAGTTTGATTTGAGGTACTTCTTCCCTTAAATGTTAACGGGCGGCTCGGCTTTTCCATAGCGACTCTCCATATCACCAGTCACTCAACCCTAGACGTAAAATATCGAGCTCCCAAAAAAAGAATGAGCGATCTTTGATCGATCTTTCACTTCTTTTTTCTGTCAAACCATATTAATTAAAGTGTCAATTAAATGTCATTTAGCCCTCCTACTGTCTAAAACATAACCGCGATTTTCCTGGGTGAAGGATGTACTGCCAGCGAGATAAGCGGGGATATGTTGAGAATGCTCGACAGAGCAAAAACACTTCAAATCCAGATTATTGGATCACAACGTTTAAATCGACTTGGAGGTTGATTGTGAAATTGAAAGCTTTGATCGCGGCGAGCTGTGCCGCAGCAGCAGTGTTCGGTGCAAGCCATGCCGCCGCTGCTTCCCGCGACTACATCAGCATCGTTGGTTCGTCTACGGTTTACCCTTTTGCAACTGTGGTTGCAGAACGCTTTGGACGTACCAGTAACTTTTCTGTACCAAAGATTGAGTCTACTGGTTCAGGCGGTGGTTTGAAGTTGTTCTGTGCAGGCGTTGGTGAAAACACACCAGACATTACTAACGCTTCTCGCAAAATTAAAAGCTCGGAAATCGAGTTGTGTGCGAAGAACGGCGTCAAAGACATTGTGGAAATCAAGATAGGCTACGACGGTATTGCCTTCGCAAACTCTAAGAAGTCTAAGCAACTGGATTTAACGCTGAAAGACATCTTCCTGGCTCTCGCGAAAGTGGTACCAGACGGCAAAGGCAACTACATAGACAACCCATACAAAACCTGGAGTCAGGTTAACCCAGCGCTTCCTAACAAGAAGATCGAAGTGCTTGGTCCTCCACCCACATCCGGTACGCGTGACGCGTTCGTAGAGTTGGCAATGGAAGGCGGTTGTAAGACATTCTCGGAAATTAAAGCTCTGAAAAAGTCAGACAAGAAAAAGTACAAGGCGATTTGTCACGGTATTCGTGAAGATGGTGCGTTCATCGAAGCGGGTGAAAATGACAACTTGATCGTTCAGAAACTGGAAGCGAACCCAGCGGCATTCGGTATCTTTGGTTTCAGCTTCCTGGATCAAAACTCAGACAAGGTTCAGGGCTCGAAAATCGCAGGCGTAACGCCAACGTTTAATGCCATTGGCGATGGTTCTTACCCTGTTTCACGCTCTTTGTACTTCTACGTGAAGAAAGCGCATGAGAAAGTGATTCCTGGTCTTAAAGATTACGTTCGTGCTTTCACTTCAGAAGACGCAATTGGCGATGAAGGTTATCTGGCAGACCGCGGATTAATCCCGTTGTCTGCAAGAGACTGGAAAGTGGTACGTAACGGAGCCATGGATCTGACTCCGAACCTGTAGTCACTCCAAACGAGGAAGGAGACGTTCTCCTTCCTCTAATTTCAGGAGTTGTAGTATGGATACTTCGACACTGGTTGTCGTTTTGCTCGCGCTCACTGCCGTAGCATTTTATCTGGCCCGTCAACGCTCGTTGGCAGTTGCATCTCAGTCCGGCGGTTTGAACAGCCTTCATTCTCGTCCGGCTTATTACGGTTCTTATGCTGCTGCGCTTGCCGCAGTACCTGCCCTTATATTACTGGCCATCTGGCAAAGTCTGGAGCCAACACTGGTTTCCTCTTTGGTCATGGCGCAAGTCCCGAGCGAAATCATTAAACAGATAGGGTCCGAGAGCTTGGCATTTAGCCAGGTGGTGAACATCGCCCGAGGCATTACGCCTTCGGAAGATGCAGCGATGCTGAGTGCTGCTGAGCATTACCAAAGCCTGAACGCCACAGGGAACACATTGCGAGTTGTTGCAATCCTGTCTGTGACCTTACTGGGTTTAGCCTATGGCTGGCGTGCAGTAAGACCCAAACTCAAGGCAAGAAATCACGTAGAGAAGATGCTGCAAATCTTCCTGCTATTCTGTTCGACTTTAGCCATTCTGACCACCGCAGGGATCGTGTTGTCGGTGCTGTTTGAAGCAGTGAGATTCTTCCAGATTATTCCGGCGGCAGATTTTATTTTCGGTCTGGAATGGTCGCCGCAAATCGCTTTGCGTGCGGATCAGGAAGGAGCGAGTGGGGCATTTGGCGCTATTCCGCTGTTTACCGGAACATTGATGATTTCCTTTATCGCGATGTGTATTGCCGCACCCGTTGGATTGATGAGTGCAATCTATCTGGCGGAATATGCAGATGCGCGAGTAAGAAACATTGTAAAACCCGTTCTGGAAATATTGGCCGGTATTCCCACTGTTGTTTATGGTTTTTTCGCGGCTTTAACTGCTGCGCCTTTCATTCGAGACATTGCTCATGGGATTGGCATCTCGAGTGCTTCCTCAGAAAGTGCTTTGGCAGCGGGGGTAGTGATGGGTGTGATGATCATACCTTTTGTCTCTTCTTTATCTGACGATGTGATCACCGCCGTGCCCCAGTCTCTCAGAGACGGATCTTTAGGCTTAGGGGCAACCAAATCGGAAACGATTCGTCACGTGGTAGTACCCGCAGCATTGCCGGGTGTGGTAGGTGGGTTGTTGCTCGCTGTATCACGTGCCATTGGCGAGACCATGATAGTGGTGATGGCAGCAGGGTTGTCTGCCAACCTGACTGCAAACCCTCTCGATTCGGTTACGACAGTAACGGTGCAGATAGTGACTCTGCTGGTGGGGGACCAAGAGTTCGACAGCCCCAAAACACTGGCTGCATTTGCTCTGGGTTTAACCTTATTTGTTGTCACCTTAGCGCTGAACTTTGTCGCCCTGAGAATTGTGAAGAAGTATAGGGAACAATATGACTGATCAATTACAACGTATCTCAAGTATCAAAAAAGAGCGAATCCAGTCGGGTTTAGCCAGACGCCTTGGGCGTGAAAGCCGTTTTAAGGCTTACGGTATTACTTCGATATCACTGGCATTCAGCTTTCTTTTCGTGCTGATTTTTTCCATTGTGAGTGAAGGCTACACCGCTTTTTATACCACAGAAATAAAACTTGAAGTGACGCTGTCACACGAAAGGCTAAGAATTGAAGACGGTGATCTCTCTGAAGAGGCACTCTTTAGTGCCAGTTACCGAAACGTTCTGCGTGATGCGATAAAAGCAGCACTACCAGACGTTGAATCAAGACGAGAACGTCGCGAACTCTATCGATTTATATCAAATGGAGCGGAATACGATCTGCGTGACCGAGTGCTCGCCGATTCCTCTTTAGTAGGTCAAACCATCACATATTACGCCTTGGCAGGTGACAACGTTAATCAGTTTAACAAGGGGAATATTGATGCGAGATTGCCGGAAGACGAGCGCCAGTTCAAAAACAAAGACATTGAATGGTTTAGCGAGTTAAAGGCTCAAGGGCGTATCAATACCACGTTTAATACCAACTTTTTCACCAATGGTGACAGCCGGGATCCAGAGCTTGCTGGGATCTGGGGAGCGACAGTGGGTTCATTCTTTACCTTGCTGATTACTCTGGCTCTGAGTTTTCCAATCGGTGTGTCGGCGGCAATATATCTGGAAGAGTTTGCTCCTAAAAATCGGGTAACCGAACTGATTGAAGTCAATATCAATAATCTGGCCGCCGTGCCCTCCATCGTATTTGGGTTACTGGGTTTAGCGATCTTCCTGAATTTTGCTGACCTGCCACGTTCTGCCCCTTTGGTTGGTGGCTTGGTGCTTACCCTTATGACGTTACCGACCATCATTATTTCCAGCCGTGCAGCTATTAAAGCTGTGCCTCCGTCTATTCGTGATGCGGCGCTTGGAGTAGGGGCATCCAAAATGCAGATGGTCATGCACCATGTGCTGCCTCTCGCTATGCCGGGCATGCTGACTGGGACCATCATTGGTATGGCGCAAGCGCTTGGTGAAACTGCACCGCTACTTATGATAGGCATGGTGGCGTTTATTGTGGATATTCCGTCAGGGCCGATGGATGCCGCAACTGCACTTCCTGTGCAGATATATTTATGGGCTGAAAACCCCGAAAAAGGATTTGTCGAAAACACCTCTGGCGCAATCATGGTGCTGCTGGCGTTTCTGGCATTCATGAATGCATGCGCGGTTGTGATGCGCAAACGCTTAGAGCGTCGTTGGTAGGAGATAGAATTATGGTTACGACAACAGTAGACGCAATGGATGGTTCTGGCATGGAAAAAGCCCATCCGCCAGAACATGCGGCAGCGCCAGACAGAACCATTGGCATTCCGCTGGTTGATAACCCGAGAATGTCGGCACGCGACGTCCATGTGGACTACGAATTTGGCGCAAAGCCAGCGATTCGTGAAGTGAGCCTGGATATTGCTGAGAGAGAAGTATTGGCGATGATTGGCCCTTCTGGATGTGGTAAATCCACTTTCCTGCGCTGCCTGAATCGCATGAACGACACAGTACCTGGATGTATGGTCAAAGGTTCCATCACATTAGACGGCAACAATATCTACGATAAAAGCGTTGAAACGGTGGAGCTGCGCTCTCAGGTGGGAATGGTATTCCAGCGCCCGAATCCGTTTCCGAAATCCATATACGATAACGTTGCCTATGGTCCGAAAATCCATGGTTTGGTCGACGACAAAGACCAACTGGACGAACTGGTTCAGCAATCTTTAGAGCGCGCCGGCTTGTGGGCAGAAATAAAAGATCGCCTAGACCAGCCAGCAACAGGTCTATCTGGTGGTCAGCAGCAACGTTTGTGTATTGCGCGAACCATTGCAATTGCTCCAGAAGTTATCCTGATGGACGAACCCTGTTCAGCGTTGGATCCTATTGCGACGGGCATTATTGAAGAACTGATTGAAGAGCTGAAAAACAACTTCAGTATTGTAATCGTTACCCACTCAATGCAACAAGCCTCGCGGGTTTCGGATCGCACTGCTTATTTCCACCTTGGGAATTTGGTAGAAGTGAACTCCACAAAACGCGTATTCGAACAGCCAGAACATGTGTTAACCCAAGACTATATTGGCGGTCGGTTCGGTTAAATCTGCCGGTCAGCAAAAAATGAAAAAGGAGCC
>NZ_AFWJ01000048.1 GCF_000222685.1 Vibrio nigripulchritudo ATCC 27043
AGAACGTGATGTGAGCAAAGAAAAGGGTAAAGAAACCCAATTGCACGCCCACTACTAAGAACAGAGCAAGCAACGAAATCGCCATAACAATGTCTGGAGACATCATCACAATGAACAGCAGGCCATTCACCATACCTTTGCCTTTAAAGCGATAGCGGAATAGGGCAACCGCCGTCAGGCTTCCTATGATGGTGGCTGCTGTTGCGCTGAACACCGCCACATTCAGTGAGTGCCATGCGGCTTGCATCAAGCTGTCGTTGTTCACCAGCGCTTCGTACCATTTCGTGGTGAAGCCTCCCCATTTCATACCAAACTTGCTGGCATTGAAGGAGTTAACAATCAACACAATGATTGGCAGATACAAAAACGCGTACACCAACGTCATAAAGCTAAACTTAATTGACTTGCCCATCAGCTTAGCTCCACTTTCTTATTCAATAGTTTTCCTGCCCTGTAGTAGGCATACAACATAATCGCCATGGCAACCGTCAGTGCAATACTGGTTGCAGCGCCAAACGGCCAATCTCGCGCATTAAGCACCTGACTCTTGATGACGTTACCGATCAGCAGGTTCTTCGCACCGCCCAGCAAGTCAGAAATGTAGAACATCCCCAATGCAGGAAGCAGAACCAACAAACAACCGCCGATGATGCCCGGCATGGTCAGTGGCAATACGACTTTCAACAGCGTCTGAAGCTTGTTTGCACCCAGGTCGCGCGCCGCTTCCAGGTAAGTGTCATCCAGCTTTTCTATCGCAGAGTACAAGGGCAAAATCATGAACGGCAACAGGATATAAACCAAACCAATCATTACAGCAGATTCGGTGTACATAATACGAATCGGCTTATCGATAATGTCCATCGCCAACAGGCTTTTGTTGATGATGCCTTGTGTGCCTAACACAATTTTCAAACCGTATGTGCGAATCAGTGAGTTGGTCCAGAACGGCACAATCACCAAAAACAACATAAACGGACGCCATTTCTCGGGCATTTTTGCCACGATGTAGGCAAACGGATACCCAATCACCAGACAAAGCAGTGTCGCAACAATCGCCATGTAGAACGAATGCCACAGCACTTTGAAATAGAGCGGGTCCGCCAAGCGCGCGTAGTTTTCCAGCGTGAAGGTCATCTCAATCAGATTGGCTTCATCGCGGGTCAGAAAACTGGTTCCGATGATCATTAAATTCGGAAACAGCACAAATATCACCAGCCAGCCTACAATAAGACCGATGATGGCATTTTGTAGATTAAGCTTCTTGTTCATCTGCCAGTACCACTTCCCAGCTTTCAACCCAAGTTACGGCGACTTTCTGACCAAGAGAATGGTCTACATCCGGATCATCTTCATTGAAGAACTCACTGACCATAACGCGCATGCCCGATTCCAGTTCCACCACGGAATCCAGTGTCATGCCTTTATAGGTTCGGTCAATTACGTGCCCGACAATGCCTTTTGATTCATTTTCTTTGATTTCTTCCAGTCTTAAATCTTCTGGACGAAGCAATACTTGTAGCTTGTCGCCACCTTTAACGTCTTTGTCGTAATAGACGATGGACTCCACACCTTCGATATTTGCTTTAATGCGTTTGTCGTCGATACGTGCAATCACATCAGCGTCAAATACGTTGATCTCACCGATGAATTTCGCCACGAACAGGTTTTTCGGCTCTTCGTAAATTTCGCGAGGGGAGCCGTCTTGCTCAATCTTTCCGTCTTTCATCACGATGATGCGGTCAGACATAGACAGCGCTTCTTCCTGATCATGAGTAACGAAAATAAAGGTAATACCTAACTGACGTTGCAACTGTTTCAGCTCGATTTGCATCTGCTTACGCAGTTTGTAGTCGAGTGCAGACAAAGATTCATCCAACAACAGTACTTTAGGCTTGTTCACTACTGCACGTGCTATCGCAATACGCTGCTGCTGACCGCCAGAAAGCTGATGCGGCTTACGCGAAGCCATATGATCCAAACGCACCATTTTTAGCGCTTCAATCACGCGAGGTTCAATATCAGCCGAAGGCACTTTTTGCATGCGCAAACCAAATGCGACGTTGTCAAACACCGTCATGTGCGGGAACAAAGCGTAGCTCTGGAAAACCGTATTCACATGGCGCTGTTCTGCTGGCGTAGCCGTCACATCGACACCATCAAGTTTGATGGTTCCCTGATCGCTGGTTTCAAAGCCTGCGATCATCCTCAGCACCGTTGTTTTGCCACAGCCAGACGGACCAAGAATGGTCAGGAACTCGCCGTGATTCACGTTTAAGTCGAATCCATCAATGATTTTTTTACCATCAAAGCTTTTCTCGATGGACGACAGCTGTACAACATGAGTTGGCTTTTTCAATGTCTGTTTTTCTCCTAATTAAAAGCCAGCACTGGTCTGCTTGATTCTAAAAAAACATCCCAGAACGTATGTGGAGTGGGGAGCGAATCATATTCCTCAAAACGGTGTTCGCAAAGCATTTTCTTACACAAAAACCTAAAAATTTTTGCGGCTTTTGTTTACCTGTTTGTACCTCATCTCTGAACCCTTATTCATCAAGGGTTCGAATGCTGATTCAAGCATTAATCTATGACCTTAATCTTTCGATTTATAGACGGAATTTTTGCCCGATAACGGAATCGAACCAAAAGAAATGGCAAGAAAATGCAATTATTGGTCAATTGAATCTAAAATTAAACAAGTGTTGCATTCTTGCTTTTAAGACTTCGCAGAGCGCACGTATAATCGCCATCATTTAGTACTTGTCGCAGAGCAAGTTGTACCAAGAAAGCTATAAGGTCAGGGCACTGACCCGGAAGTATCTATGAATAATGAGATAGTAAAAGATTTCAATCTGGGGGGGAGCATCGAACAGGCTCTTTCAGGGAATTACGAACTCAAACCCAGCGACGTCATTCAGGAAGCCTGGAAATATACGGTTAAAAACTTCTTCTCGTTTTCCCCTGCAATTGTGGCGCTGATCGTCATTCAGGCTTTGATTTTCTTTATCGCACTAAAAATGCAGCTTGGTGACCCATCAGTGTTACTCACTTTACTTCAGACGCCAGAGAAGATGGATCCGCAGATCGTCAGTTCACTCCTCTTTGCCAATTTCAGCTATGAGCTAATCAGTGCACCTCTTTCAGCGGGTATCAGTTTGATGGCGATGAGCCACGCCGCGGGGTTAAGAACCAAATCTCGTCATATGGCTAAAGGTCTTCAATACACGATCCCGATCATCCTGGCGACCATGTTCAACCTGCTTTTACAGGGTGTAGCAGGGCAGTTGCTGCCTTTCCTCTCCATTTATCTGACCATTGCGTTTAGCCATTCAATTTTGCTGATTTGCGAAAAACGAGTTCCTCCGATGCAGTCTTTATTGCTGTCTTTGAGAGCTGTAAACAAAAAAATACTTCCAATAGCTGGCATTTATCTCGTTGTCGCTTTCATGTTCTTTATGGCGACCATTTTCTATGGTATTGGTCTAATCTTTGTTGTGCCTTTCTTCTTTCATGTCAAAGGCATACTGTATCGCAACATGTTTGGCATTCAGCTCAAAATCGTTGCTTCTGATATTCCAGCGAAACCTCAACAAGGTCCAGATAATTCCGGAACATTTGATGCTTAAAAACCTGCTAAAACTTGTCGCTGCTGTGTTTTTCACAGTGGCGATTTTATTTCCTTTCTACCCAAAAAAAGAACCTTCTCCAGTTGTTCAACAACCACCAGCCAAGCCACTCCCCGAAATGGGCGCTACACCTGATTTCGCTACCATTGGCAATGTAGGCGAGAAAAAGACGGCATTTTTTGGCTTTCTTTCCCCGGCAATCGCAATAGAAAATCACCGAATCCAACAAGAAAGAGATTTTCTGGGCTCAATGCTAGAAACGGAATCAACCGCTCGCCAAAACCCAGATAATCTCGCCAAAGCTGAAAAACTAGCGAAAGCCTATCGATACGCGACACCTTCTGAAGGCATTACTCAGAGTTGGATCCAAGCCATGTTGCTTCGTGTGAACGTGTTACCTCCAGCGCTTGTTCTAACGCAGGCTGCCAATGAATCCGCTTGGGGAACGTCCAGGTTTGCTACTCAGGCGAACAACTACTTTGGTCAGTGGTGCTATCGCGCAGGGTGTGGATTAGTGCCACTTAGAAGAACAGAAGGTGCCACTCACGAAGTAGCGAAGTTCAATTCCGCACAAGAGTCTGTTGCTGCTTACTTTATGAACGTTAACCGCAACCGAGCGTACGCGGAATTACGCACGATCCGAGCCGAGCTGGAACAAACGGGACAAGACCTGAAAAGTGAGAAGACGGCACTCGCATTGACGCAAGGATTAAGTCACTATTCGGAGCGTGGTCAGGCGTACGTAGATGAACTGCAAGCCATGATCAGACACAACAAAAAATATTGGTCTGAGTCCGGAAAACAATAATGAAAATTCAATCTTTATTAGCCCTAACTGTTTCGCTAGGTTTAGCGCTGCCAATTCAAGCGCAGGAATACATGTTCACTTATTCCAAGCTCTATACCCAAATGAAAAACAACGCCAAAGAAGGACACGACGACGTTAAAGTCGGGCTTTTCTTTATCGATGCAGACACCAAAAAACTCTGCAAACTTGAGAAGGCGTGGATGGAGAAGGAAGAACATTACGAAGAGTTTGATACATCGGGCTTTGAACTCAAAGTACCTGTCGATAAGAACTTAAAATCGGCAAACCCTTTGGTATTTGTGCGTACCGAAAAAGACAAACGCTGCGACTTCTCTATGGTTGTAATGGCAAAAGAGCAGTTCAGCGGAACAGTTCAATACGGCGATGTCGAAAAACTGTTACCTCAAATGCAAGTGATGCTGGAAGATTTAGGCGGCATGTTCGCAAGCTGGTTTACACCGGATGTGGAAGGGGTAACACTGGAATTTGCTAACGAACTGAACAGCGAAATCAAGCTTTCTAACGGTAAAACTATTGATGTGGTAGACGGTCGTGCATACCTAGCACTGAACCAAATCACAGAAAACGGAAGCTTTACTTTGCCTGAAGCAACAACCCGTGTGCTTCCATATCTGCCTAAAGCGAACTAATCGCTATTCGCCTGTGTTTCAAGTTTCTGAACTGGAGTGCAGGCGTGATTCATTGATGTTCCTTTTACGAAAAGCCGCTGGCGATATCCCTTCATGTTTCTGAAACACGTCGTAAAATGCAGACAGAGACCCAAAGCCACTGTCTAGCGCTATCGCTACTATCTTAGTGTCCGATTCAGCCAATAACATTTTCGCATGATACAAACGCAAATCGGTAAGATGTTCTTTAATGGTCTTTCCGAGTAGCTTTTTAAACAAAGACATTGCATACCCTTTGGATACGCCCGCATTATCTGCCACTTCATCTAATCCTATTGGAACTGAGAAATGTTCACTCATAAAACGAAGCATCGCTTCAAAGTGGAGGATAGCTTTACCGCCAATCAGAGAGTTAGCATCTTGTATGTCTCTTCTCAAGATGGTCGACCAACCCTCGGTCGCTAGCCTTAACAACCTCGCTTCAACTTCCAGAGCATGCAGTCTATGCCATGGACCTTCTGTACTATGTTCGTTTACCCATCGGTTAACTAAATTAAGGTCGACATCATTATTTTCCCGAGCGCAAATTACCGAACCGCTAAGTAGTGCACTTATAAAAGAGGAAGGCAGATTCCACTGAAGTAACTGAGAGAGGGAAATATAAACATTGGTAATTTGTTTCGCTCCGTTCACGCTAAGAACCCTATGGGGGTTAGCTCCCCAGAAAAGAGTGAAAACGCCACCTTTGATGGTTACATCATTTCCAGAAAACGAATACGTCATTTCGCCTTGGTGCAGATAGTTCATTTCGATAGAGGCATGGTGATGATAGTACGAAGGCTCGAACTGCCTCGGTTGAATGTCTTCAAACACGACACCACATTCTTTCGGGTAATCTGGGTCCTCTACACGATAGGTGCTGGAAAACTCATGAGAAGGTGTCGACTGTTTCATATCCGCCTTTATCAGTACTGCTCGTATGTGCCTACAACATTGTCAGCTTGAATGCTTTTTCACAAGTATAGATTCATTTTCCGGAAGAATTTTTGGCATTTCTAGAATTGCTCTTATTGCCTTTCTGGAAAGCTATAAGATTATTTAGGAAGAATATGTCCACTTCGTTGCCAATAATCTGAATTACCACCGTGAGACTAAGGTCAACAAACTCTAAGGACAATAAAAATGAAATCGTACCCCAAAATAGCTTTTATTGGCGCGGGATCTACCGTGTTTATGAAGAACATCGTTGGCGATGTACTCCAAAGAGAATCCCTTCAGGGCGCTCATGTGGCGTTGATGGATATTGATGAAGGTCGACTCAATGAGTCCCATATTGTCGCTCAAAAAATGGTGTCGACGTTGAAGTGTGAAGCAACACTTTCAACTCACCTTAACCAGAGAGAAGCACTGGAAGGCGCAGACTTTGTCATCGTCGCTTTTCAGATTGGGGGCTATGAACCTTGTACTGTCACCGACTTCGAGATCCCCAAGAAGTTTGGACTAGAGCAAACCATTGCTGACACCTTAGGCATTGGTGGCATCATGCGTGGCTTGCGCACTGTTCCACACCTTTGGTCGGTTTGTGAAGATATGCTTGAAGTCTGTCCAGAGGCGTTGCTTCTTCAGTATGTAAACCCAATGGCAATCAATACTTGGGCGATTGCGAAGAAATACCCGCAGATCAAGCAAGTCGGTCTTTGCCATTCGGTGCAACACACTTCCGAGGGTTTAGCGTCTGACTTGCAAATACCAATAGAGAACATTCGATACCGCTGCGCTGGCATCAACCACATTGCGTTTTTCTTGAGCTTTGAAGAACGTTTGGAAAATGGGGAGTACGCAGATTTGTATCCGAAGCTTCTTGAAGGTTATGAGTCGGGTGTTTACCCAAGACCAGAAAGCCAGGAGATGCCACGCTGTCAAAATATTGTGCGATACGAAATGCTGAAACGCACAGGGTACTTTGTCACCGAAAGCTCTGAACACTTCGCGGAATACACACCTTGGTTTATCAAATCGGGTAGGGAAGATCTTATTGAAAAATTCGCCATTCCTTTAGATGAATACCCCAAGAGATGTATTGAACAGATAGACAAATGGCACGAGCAATCTCAAAAACTCATGTCTGAAGACACTATCGAAGTCCACAAGAGTAACGAATATGCCTCGGCAATCATTAATGCTGCTTGGACCAATGAGCCAGAAGTGATTTACGGTAATGTTCCAAACAACGGTCTAATCGATTCGCTGCCTGAGGGCTGTGCCGTTGAAGTCCCATGTCTGGTTGATGCTATGGGTATTCAGCCAACCAAAGTAGGAAGCCTGCCACCACAACTTAACGCCATTATCCAGAGTAGCGTGAGTGTGCAGTCGTTGGTTGTGGAAGCTCTTATGAACCAGAACCCGGAACATATTTACCATGCCGCGATGATGGATCCGCATACCGGAGCGGAACTGGACCTTGAACAGATCTGGCAATTGGTGGATGAACTGCGTCAGGCGCACGGAGACTGGTTGCCTGAATGGGCAAGAAAGTAAGAAATGAAAAGGGGCTCGACTGAGCCCCTTCTTTAAATCAGATGTTGGTTACATCCAACTGCAATTTCGGGTCAAACTCTACCGCATCTTCGTCGGTAGTTTGAACTTGCGGCATCTCTTCTTTATCAAAGCCGATATCACCACCGTTAATGACACCTGAATCGCGGTTGATGGATTTGAAATCAAACAGTTCAAAGTCTGCAAGGTGGCTAGGAACCACGTTTTGCATCGCAGTAAACATGGTCTCAATACGACCTGGGAACTGCTTATCCCAAGTATTCAGCATTTGCTTCACATTCTGACGCTGTAGGTTTGGCTGTGAGCCACACAAATTACACGGAATGATTGGGTATTCACGCATATCAGCGTACTTGATGATGTCTTTTTCACGACAATAAGCCAGTGGACGAATTACCACGTGTTCACCATTGTCTGAAACCAGTTTTGGCGGCATGCCTTTGATCTTACCACCGTAGAACATGTTCAGGAACATGGTTTCAATGATGTCATCGCGATGGTGTCCTAGCGCGATTTTTGTTGCACCCAGTTCTTTTGCTGTGCGGTACAAAATACCGCGGCGCAGACGAGAACAAAGCGAACAGGTGGTTTTACCCTCTGGCACTTTGTCTTTAACAATAGAGTAGGTGTCTTCTTCTATGATTTTGTACTCGACACCCAAGCTTTCTAAATAGTCTGGCAAGATGTGCTCTGGAAAACCTGGCTGTTTCTGGTCAAGGTTTACTGCAACCAGCTCAAAGTTAATCGGCGCACTTTTTTGCAGGCTCATCAAGATATCCAACATGGTAAAACTGTCTTTACCACCAGATAGACACACCATAATGCGATCACCATCTTCAATCATGTTGAAGTCTTTGATGGCATTACCAGTGTTGCGGCGAATGCGTTTTTGCAACTTGTTAAAGTTGTACTGTTGAGCTTTGGTGCGCTCTTTACTTTGCTCTGTCATATCCAGCTTTTTCTGTTGTTATCTCGACAAGAAATTGAAGTGCGTATAATACGGATATCCGCGCTAGATGCCAGTGTTTTAAGGTGCGAAAGGCATAGCGAACTAAAAGTATAGAAAAAAAGTATCCACCGGCATAGCCGGTGGTTTTTCATATGCGCCTATAAGGCTCTCCTACTGGCTGCGCCCTAACAGGCGCATAGTGATCTGACATTTGCATATGACTATTTCCTGCGGCCCGTAAACGGGCTACCCGAATATGGAAGCGACAACTGCTCTCCCATTTTATCCTGCTCTAGCTGATGCTTTATATAGCTTTGGATTTTGCCCGTGTTTTTACCCACCGTATCTACATAATATCCTCGACACCAAAATTCTCGGTTCCTGTACTTGAACTTCAAATTTCCAAATCGCTCATATAGCATCAGGCTACTTTTTCCCTTCAAATGCCCCATAAATGATGAAACACTCATCTTAGGCGGTATCTCTAAAAGCATATGAATATGATCTACACAGCATTCCGCTTCAATAATATTCACACTTTTCCATTCACATAGTTTTCTAAGTATCTCTCCTACTGCCCTTCGTTTCTCTCCGTAGAACACTTGCCGTCTGTACTTAGGTGCAAAAACGACATGATATTTACAATTCCATCGCGTGTGCGCTAAGCTCTTTTCGTCCCCCATTGGGACCCCCTTTCAATTCTTAATTAACTCTTGCAGTTGCCAGACCACAAGACGTTTTTATCAAATTGAAAGGGGTTATATAACTGACTTATAGCTGTAAGCTTTACGGAACCCCCAGCCTAGCTGGGGGTTTTCTCTATACAACAAAACAGGCAAGCCAATGGCTTGCCTGTTTTATCTGAGAAGTAATTTGTTACTGATTCGGATCCAGCGGGCTGATATAGCCCTTTGGTTTTAACGCCAGAACATCGCAATTAATCTTATCAATAACGTGTTCTGCCGTATTACCAATAAAGACGGCTGACAAGCCCGTTCGACCTGTTGTTCCCAGAATAACCAAACCCGCATCCAGTTCATCTACGATTTTGGGAATCACTTCTTCTGGCAGACCTTGCTCAACTCGGGTATTGCTCTCATCAATTCCGTGTTTCTGCCTTAATGCTTTCATTGCCGTAAGGTGATGACCACGTACCGCGTCGCTGTAAGTGGTTGGATCAAACTCAGGCAGTTCTATGGTGATGTTCGCTGGCGTCACAGGGTAGGCATTAACAAGAACATATTGAGCGTTCAAGCGACCGCTAATGTCTTGCAGTTGCTCAACCATGGCATCGTTCAGGTCTTGGTGGGTCGGGTTTTCAGATGAGACATGGACAGATGCCATAACGTTGCCGTTTACAGGCCAGTCGTGGTTCTTCACTAAAAGCACGGGGCAGGGGCACTTGCGTAAGATATGCCAATCGGTTGGAGTAAAGATCACCGACTCCAATACGTCATGTTTACGAGTCGCCTTGACTACGATTTCATGCTCACCTGCGAACACTTCACCGATGATCGCTTCATAAGGGCGATTATGCCAAACCACCTTGATGTCCAGTTTAACGGACTCATTGAGGTAAGGTTCAGCCACTTCTTCCATCCAGGCTTCGCGTTGCTGAATAACGCCACGTCTCATTGCGTCTCTCTCGTCTACGGAAAGCATGGAAGTCATTTCATAGGAGAAATCGTAAATCGATAAGAAGAACGTGATGTGGCTTTCAGAACGACTACTTTCACTCAATTGAATCGCCCGGGCCAGTGCTGGCTGCTGATCGCTATTAACATCAGCAACAACGAGGATCTTATTGTAAATACTCATAACAGCTCCTTAGAAACCAAAAGGTTAGAGGCATGGTTTAAGTTAACTGTAGCTTAGTAGAGCAGAAAAATTTAGGAAAACAGAGATTATTAGAAGAGAAATATGAAGTGGCTCAGAACTGAGCCACTTCATGGAACCGAGGTTCAACAATTAGGATTGAGAGCTGGTTATTCAGCAGAAACGCCCGCTAATTCTTGCAGTGCGTCGTGATCAAGAATAGTGATGTACTTGCCTTTAACGCTCAGCATTTCAGCTTTCTGGAAACGACCTAACAGGCGGCTAATGGTTTCAACCGTCAGACCAAGATAGTTACCAATATCGCCACGCGTCATGGTTAGACGGAACTCGCGCGGGCTGAATCCACGTTGAGAGAAACGAGTAGAAAGGTTATACAAAAATGCAGCCAGTCTCTCTTCAGCGTTCTTCTTGGATAGCAGCAGGATCATTTCCTGATCGCCTTTGATTTCATTACTCATCAGACGCATGATCTGCTGACGTAACTTAGGCATTTTACCAGCAAGGTCGTCGAGGGTTTCGTATGGAATCTCACAAACCATTGAGGTTTCTAGCGCTTGTGCGAAGCTCGGGTGAGAGTCGTCAGTAATGGCGTCAAAGCCGACTAAATCACCTGCCAGGTGGAAAGCGGTAATTTGTTCGTCGCCTTGTTCTGTGATGGTGTAGCTTTTGATAGTGCCGGAGCGGATAGCATACAGTGATTTAAGTTCATCACCGGCTTTAAAGATTTCCTGACCTTTCTGGATAGGTTTCTTTCGCTCAATGATTTCGTCTAATTGGTCAAGCTCAGATTCATTGAGAGTGAAAGGAATACAAAGTTGGCTAATACTACAATCTTGGCAGTGAATGGCACATCCACCGGACTGAACTCTTTTTGTTGCTGGCTTATCTGAAATCATAACTTCCAAACGCTATTTTGATATACATCAATATTTTAACACTTCCTAATACTAAAGGGTAGTGAAAAAAGATTTATCGAAACAAAGGGATGTGACAATTTATGAAAGTAACGTGAACGCATCGTAACCAGTGTATAACCCATAAGCAATCAGTATGATTGCGCCACACTGTCGGAACGTTTCATTTCTTTGCCACTTCTGAAATTTCACCGCGCTCATGCCGACTAAAAGCATGGCGGGTAAGGTGCCAAGCCCGAATGAAAACATAATTACGGCACCATCAAGTGCACTGCCAGATACCGCTGCCCAGGTGAGGGTTGAATAAACTAACCCACAAGGCAGCCACCCCCAGACAAATCCGAATGGCAGTGCGTGAAGCGGGGATCTCAGTGGTAATAACTTCTGACCAACAGGGGATACGAACTTCCATATACCTTGCCCCAGTTTTTCGACCACCAGCAAACCCTGCCACCATTTGGCAATGTATAAACCCAGTAAAACCATAAACACAGCTGAAACCAAACGCAGGTAAGTGAGGGCGAGATTAAAATCTGAAAA
>NZ_AFWJ01000047.1 GCF_000222685.1 Vibrio nigripulchritudo ATCC 27043
TGAGACTCAAGCAAACATTGAGAATACAGAACAAACTTCGGCTCACGCAGAAGCTACAGATAACACTGTGCAAATTGCTACCGAATCCACTGAAACAACCAGTACTGACAGAGCTTCTGAATCAATCACTTCAGATCAAACCGCAAGCGAGCAAGTGACTACTGAGACTCAATCAAGCATTGAGAATACAGAACAAACTTCAACTCAATCGGAAGCTACAGATAGTACCGAGCAAACTACTTCCGAACCCACGGAGACAACCAGTACTGACAGCACCTCTGAATCAACCAGTTCGGAGCAAACCACCAGCGAGCAAGTGACTACAGATTCTGAATCAGACACTTCTGAAGAATCCATTTATGCGTATGACGATAAAACTACGTTATACAATTTGTCCCTAAGCTCTGATATGGACACGGTTCCCGAAAGTCACTCGATTCAATTGAGCCCTAGAGGCATTCATGGAGACGGTTCAAGTTCGTCTCTGATTGGCAAACCTTTGGTATGGCATGTTAGTGATAGTTACGTTGCCAGCGTAAATGAGTCTGGAGAACTAACCGGAAATGCAAGAGGAACCACTACTGTATCGTTTACCATTGATGGCTTAACGAGCAACGCCATAACCATTACTGTCACTACAGGTCTTCTTCCGTGTGGGGGACAAATCAATGATACTGATATGTACAATGCTGGCGGATACTGCCTTAAAGTCATAGAAGGTTATTCCGGTGAAGCGGTTAATAAGTTGTTTACCGCAACACCAAGCCTTGAGGTGATGGATAAACTTGGTTACAAGTTAGATGACTCACGATACAACTACGGTCGTTCTTATGGCGCTACTTATCGGGAAACTCGTATAGAAGGGGAATTTGCTCGCTTTAGATACGATGGTTGGGGCTGGCAAGATAACCCAGAAAACGCTGACTTTGGTCGCTATGGGCAATTAGATCGATACTGCGAAGAACTTGGAACACTAAAATTCTTGGGGCGCACTAATTGGAAAAGACCTACTAGATACGAGTTGTACAGTCTGGTTTACTCTCTGGGTGATCTTACAGCAAACTATGGCTGGCCAGCGTATTACGAGTATTGGACCAATCATCCCGCTAAAGAAAGCAGATTTTACTCTGTAGATTTAGTGAACAACATTACCAAGTCTCATTCTACTGGTCTAAAAAATTACGCGTCTTGTGTTTCCTACAATGACTAAAGCGAGAATATGCTACGTGAGCTAAATAAACTGATCTCGCAACCTTTTAAGCCAGCAGGATAACTGCTGGCTTTTGTGTTTCCTACGGTTTCAACATTGCCGATTTTATAGTTTGTCGGCTCCGCCTAGATATATTGTTGGTAACAGCAAATCTTTGATATTAACTTGTAAGATCAAGCTCCAGCCACAGCCTGTCTTTGTGTTGAATACCATTCTCGAAAATAGGCTCCGGGTAATGCTCAAGAAAGTAATCGCGCTCAACTCGGATCACCCGAAAACCGGCGCGTTGGTAAAACGTCAATTGATGCCCAAATGTTCCGGTCCCTAAACTCACCTTCTTAAAACCTTCCTTTTTCAATTCCTCGATAGTGAAATTCAGTAACTGGCTTCCCAGCTTTCTACCTTGTTGCGATGGCCAAACCGCAATGTTCATTAGTTCACATTCTGGTTCGCTAGTTGGTTTACATGCGCAAGCAGCCAGCACCGAGTCGTTTTCAGTCACCGCAAAACAGTGAGCCTGATGCAGGTACTGCTCTATTGCACTGGTATCGGGGTCGGCTTCAAGAAGAAGTTCAATCGGAATGGAGGTCGAGGCTATTCGGGTGAGTCTGATCATGAGAGTACGCTTCCAGGCAATGTATTAAACTTCTTTCTTTTACAGTGGCATACATACTAGAGGCAGACCGAAAAAATATCACTCTAAATACAAAATCAGATTCATATATGTAGACTAATACACTTTTGAAATGACTCTATGATAAAACTTTTCATCACGTTTACTTTCGTCCTGTTTAGCACGCAAGTAGCAACCAAGGAAAATGACTTGCTCAACATAACAACATACAAACTAACACCTGAAGTAAAAGGAGTCTTGTTGTTAGAAGGTAATCCAATCTCAGGCGTTGAAATTGAGCTTACGGTTGGTGCCATGGAAAAGGTCCGCACTCACTCTACACGAACAGATGATGAGGGAAGATTCCATTTTCATGAGTTATCTGAAGGAAAGCTTCTTAGCCCCAGCATTTTTGATGAGCAACTTGTCAGCGTATCAATTGAGGCTGAGTATCGGGGAAACAGTGTAAAAATATGGCGCACTGTTACCGCTGGCTATGATTTGAAACCGTTTATGCTGGACAACATGCCACACCTGACCTGCGAGATCGATTCAGATCTCAAGTATTTTGTCTTCTCCAAAGATTCTAACGGCAACGATGATTACGAAGTCCACAGCATTTGTGACTTAATTGGAAGCATTGAATCTGGCAAATATTAAAATGCAGTATTGGTAACAAAAATCTATTTATTACCAATACTCGCTTTTTCTATCAGGTAACTAGATTAGCTGTGATTTAAAAAACTCTACAGTTCGGTTCCATGCGAGCTCGGCTTCTTCTTTGGAATACCTTCCAGTGGAATCGTTATGGAATCCATGCTGAGTATCTTTGTAGATGTGTGCCTGATAGGTCGCATCTATCTGCTTTAGATCTTCTTCGTATTCTGACCAGGTTGCGTTAACCCGTTTGTCATTTTCAGCAAACTGCAGCAACAGCGGAGCCCTGATGTTTTGACGAATGTCCTTCGCGGCTGGTGTTCCGTAGAAAGGCACTCCTGCTTCAAGGCTATCGCCTAGTGTTGCAGCCAGCATATTGACGACGTAGCCGCCAAAACAGAACCCGACAGCACCCAGTTTCCCTGAACTGTTCTTGTAGCTTTTCAGAAACTTCGCCGCTGCAATGAAGTCTTCTTCGATTTTGCCGCGCTCTAGCGATTTCTGCATCGCGCGTCCTTCATCATCATTACCGGGGTATCCCCCTAATGGATGCAATGCATCTGGCGCAAACGCGATAAAACCGACTTTCGCCAGCCTTCTCGCGACATCCTTTATGTACGGGTTAAGCCCACGGTTTTCGTGAATAACCAAAACAACGGGTAATGGACCTGATTTGTTGGCAGGTTTCACCATGTAACCCCTGCCCTCACCGTACCCTTTGGGTGACGCGAAGGTCACATATGTTGCTTTGATATCGGGATCGTTGAACGAAACTTGCTCGGCAAGTGCGTAGTTAGGAATTAAAGCGGACGTCAGTGCCGTCATGGTAAAACCGAGTGCAACTAATCCACCAAGACGAGACATAAATTCTCGGCGATCAATTAATCCATGGGCGTATTCGTCGTACCAGTCAAACGCTTCCTGCGGTATTGGTCTATCAGACATAGTCACTCCTTTTACTCTGCGTGCGGGGTCGTTGTTTATCACTGTATAAGACAGCTTAGTCACATGACCCCATTACTATAGCCACCCTTGCAGGCGACGATGGTTATTTACAATTCTTTACGCAGAAGTTAGGAAATGAGTGCATTACTGAAGAAAGAAAAATGCACTCTGATGCTTATAGGAAATCGATTTGCCCAAGCATCCATACACCTAGAATAACGAAGACTCCACCCATGACTTTGTGCTGGTAGTGCCTGAACTTTTTGCTCTCTAAAAGTGGTTTGCCCAAGGTGCCCGCCAGTGCCACCAGCAGTAAATTAAACGTTAATCCGAGTATATTGAGCAGTAAGCCCAGAGCCATCATTTGCTCGCCCGAACTCGCCGCAATGTTGCCTGAAACAAATTGAGGCAGGAAAAGCACAAAGAACATCAGCGCTTTCGGGTTTAACAGGTTGCTCAGCAGCGCTCGCTGGTAATAAGCGCTGGCAAGTTGATTCTGATTCGATGTTTCTGGGGTCAGTGCAGCAGAGGAGGTAAAACAATCTGCCCCCATTTTTAATAGATACACACCACCAACAACATTCAAAATCGTCAGGGCGATGGGGCTCATGGCGATGAGAGCTGATACACCAATCGCCGCCAGAATGGTCAAGATCACCCCGGAAGTGGCATTGCCCAGGCTGGCAAACAATCCCACTTTTCGCCCATAGCTCATGCTTGAACTGGCAATGAGTAGCATGTCGGGACCGGGAATAAGAAGTAAAGCGAGTACCGCTGTCAGATAGACAGGAAGTATGGATAAATCGATCATGTTGAGATTTGGAACGGGAACAGGCGCGGAATTTTATATCAACCTGACCAGTAATATCCATACTATGATTCAGCTAATTACACTCAAATAGCGTTAAGTGCTGAAAATGCCATCAGGTAACCGTGACACGATGGAGTTTTCTTGGTGTATCACCATAATCAATCACAGCATAATGCTGGGTGACTCGGTTATCCCAAATCGCCATAGCATTCTCCGCCCATTTATAACGCACCTGAAATTCAGGCTGCCTAGCTATCGCGAAGAGTTCATTAAGTAGTGTCTGACTCCTCTCTGGTTCTAGCTCATTAAACTTGCGTGTGAATTGCTCGTTAATGTAGAGGGTTTCTTTTCCGGTTTCGGGGTGTTGCTGCACCACATTATGTATAACCGGAGGGTTATCTTGAGACGTTTTCATGACGTCTTTATGCCAGTCCAGCTCAACGAGATCGGAATTGATGTCTTCAAATGCAACCAGAGAATGGGTTGCTGTCAGCGCTCTGAGTGAATCCTGCATTTCACTGTCGAGAGATTCAAACACAGCGGTCATAGAACACCACATGGTGTCACCACCGACAAGTGGCAAATGTTGGGCGTGCAAAAGCGAGCACTTGGAAGGATTACGGCGCCACGTAAGATCGGTATGCCACAAACTTTCCAGCGGCGCATTACCGCGAGTGGTTTCAATCACACACACCTGTGGATGAGAAGGCACATTAGGAAAGAATGGATGAATCGGTTCTAGCTCTCCGAAACGACTCGCAAGGAAAAGGTGCTGCTCCGGCGTGAGAGTCTGTTTTTCTATGAATACCACCTGATGAGCCAGAAATGCCTGATATAAGGCTTCAAAGTCTGAATCGGTACAATGCGCCAGGGAAAGCCCGTGAATACGAGCGCCTATATGAGGTGTGAGTGGTTCAATCTCGATCATGCTGATACGTATTTCCTGTTAGAATTATGGAGTGTTAAATCCAATAGACCGGATACCTGTGAATTTTCTTGAGCGATTAAATGTTTATTTTTACCACTCTGACCGTGAAAAAAAGTGGACAGAAGATCCCGCCCGTATTCTTGGCTGGAGCAGCGAACAAACGCAGTTTGCCCGATTTTCTGTGTTTGAGAAGTCACTCAACCTACGCGACAAGTCCATCCTAGATCTTGGGTGTGGCTATGGCGATCTGGTCCACTTTCTTAGAGTCAAACAACCCATCAAGCATTACACAGGTATCGACTTTCACAAGAGTTTTATCAAACAGGCGAAACTAAACGCCGATGATTCTATGCGGTTTCTACACGGTAACTTCGCGCAAATGCGCTTGCCTGTTCACGACATCACCATCGCTTCAGGTTCATTGAATTACCGCAGCAATAATAAGAATTATCTTCCCACTGTCATACGTGCAGGCTTTTCTGCCAGCCGAGAAGCATTTGGTTTTAATTTACTGGACAGTGACTATTTCAGAGAAGACAGATTGCTGCAAGCGTATGACCCGAAAGAGGTTCTTTCGATATGTCGCAATTTGACGGACGACGTAGAAATCATCCGCGACTATATGGAAGAGGATTTCACCATCATCATGAAACCATCATGATGCCGCGCGAACACATGAACCGTATATGATCTGCCCTTTCCCCTTCTTCTTAGCCTGATACAAAAGTACATCAGCACGAGCGAGTGCATCCCTTGGGGAACTGTCTTCGCTAATGAAACAGACACAACCACCTGAAAAGCTAATGGCTTCAGGAAGATTTAGCGTTTCTTTCTGTATCGAGTTAAAGGTCTCGTATAAGCGGGACATCACACCATCGACACTTTCTGTTCTTGTGTCTTTAAGCACCAGACAGAATTCATCACCACCATGACGAAAAGCAATATCATCGGATCGGAGAGTCTTTTCTATCGCTTTTGCCAGCAGGTGAAGCAACTTATCACCCATCTGATGACCATAGGTATCGTTGATGTATTTAAACCCATCGAGGTCGAACAAAACAATACAGGAAGTGGCTTTGGACTCCTGATACTTTTCAAACAGTGTCTGGCTCATTTCGTCGAGCATTCGCCGATTGTTCAGCCCGGTTAATGAATCGACATAAGCGATCTGATCCAGCTCCAGTAGCTTACTCACGTCTGAAAAAATCCAGATTCTTCCTTTCCCCACTCGCTTGTCTTCATACGGGGCGCTACGACGCATAAAGGTTCTTCCGTCGTTAAACTTAAGGAGATCCTGAGAATCTTCGTCTGAGTTATAGAGCCGGTTGACTTCTCTTAGGAACACCTCCGGCTCTTCGAGCTTTCCCAGAACAAACTGGAGCATTCGGTCATCATCTTTGGAATCGATTAATTTACTTGGGATTCCCCACATCTGTGCAAAGCGAGCATTGGAGTAAATCACTCCGCGATTACTATCTGTAATCAAAACACCATCTGGCATTGTGTTTAAGGCGGTTTTATATATGTTTGAATACATCGACACCTCACATATAAATAAGCTTTCCATAATAAACTTATCAATATAAATATAGACCGGATTTCAGTACTTCTTCATTTCATTTGTATTCGAATAGAGCGAATATGCGAAGTAGAACAAGAATGAGTGGATTTTGGGAAACGGAGAAGGTATGGGATGTCGAAACCGCTTATACCATAGCGAGAGAGCATTCCGCCAACATAAAAAAACCGGTGAGTCATCACCGGTTTTAGACTTGTTAGGTGTGTGTTTCTACCCCACCTTTGCCAACTTTCGGTCGGCAGTCTCATCTTCTGGAGATTCAGAGAAAATGTCAGCGACAGCGCTACGCTCCAGTTCCCCTTTCAGGTTACCTTCCTCATCGACTACTGGCAGAGAGTAATCGCAACACATGGTGTCTGGCAGAACTTCTTCCAGTACTGCATCCGGAGATACAGCTGGCACTTCTTCGTACAACTCATCACAAATTACCGTTCGGTCTTTCATCGCCGCGGCATCTTGCAACCCTTCTTTGGTGAGTACGCCCTGATAACCATCTTCGGTGACATGGTAGGCGTATTCATTCTTAAGCTGCTTCATCTGCACCAATGCTTCTTCAATGGTTTTTGCCGATACGCGATAAGCAGGCGGCTGCATAACGGTTTCTACCGTAAGTGCACGCGCTCGGTTTACATCTTTAACAAAGGCTTCGACATACTCGTCTGCGGGTTGAAGAAGAATTTCTTCTGGCGCACCAACCTGCACCAGCTGTCCATCTTTCAGAATCGCAATGCGATCCCCCAGCCTAAGCGCCTCGTCGAGATCATGGGTGATAAAGACGATGGTTTTATGCAGCTTTTCCTGCAGCTCGATAAGTTGATCCTGCATTTCACTACGAATCAACGGGTCGAGCGCCGAGAAGGCTTCGTCCATCAACAGAATTTCTGCATCCGTACACAAGGCACGAGCAAGACCAACACGTTGTTGCTGACCACCTGAAAGCTGCGAAGGATATTGATTTTCATACCCTTTCAAGCCCACGGTTTCTAGCCACTCCATCGATTTAGCAACACGTTGTTTTTTATCAATACCCTGAACTTCCAAGCCATATGCCACGTTTTCGATTACGGTTCTATGAGGCAATAGACCGAAGCGCTGGAATACCATGGACATTTTATGACGACGAAAATCTTCCAGCCCTTTGGTGTCGAGGCTCATTACATCAATACCCTCAACGATGATTTTGCCTTTGGTCGGGTCAATCAACCGGTTGAAGTGGCGAATGAGTGTAGACTTACCTGAACCAGACAAACCCATAATGACGAAAATTTCGCCTTTGTTGATTTGAAGGTTGATATCTCGAAGCCCAACGGTGTGTCCCGTGTCTGCCAGAATGGACTCTTTTGAGTCACCATTTTCCACTCGTTCGATAACCGACATGGGTTTCGTACCGAATACTTTGGAAAGCTGACTGATTTCAATGAGTGGCTTAGTCATGTTTAAGCCCTCCTAAATGAGCCTGAGTACGCTTTGCGTAAGCTTGAGAAGCGCGATCAAACAGAATCGCCAGTGCCACAATGGCAAAACCATTTAACAAGCCCAATGTGAAATATTGATTGGTGATGGATTTCAGAACTGGTTGACCTAACCCTTTCACACCGATCATAGATGCGATAACCACCATGGAAAGTGCCATCATGATGGTTTGGTTAATACCAGCCATTATTGTTGGCATCGCCAGCGGCAACTGAACGCCCCACAACCTTTGCTTTTTACTGGCACCAAACGCCGTAGCGGCTTCAAGTACCTCTCGGTCTACCAATCGTATACCCAGGTTGGTCAGTCGAATAACAGGCGGAATCGCATAAATCACTACAGCAATCAGCCCCGGTATTTTGCCGATACCCAATAGCATCACTACTGGTATCAGGTAAACAAACGCAGGCATCGTCTGCATAATATCGAGCAATGGCGTCACCACCGACTGAACACGGTTTGAACGCGCCATGGCAATACCTATGGGAATGCCAATAACAATGGAAAGCAGCGTACAAACCGTAATGATACTCAGGGTTCGCATGGTGTTTTCCCACATGCCGAAGTAACCGATCAATAACAGGGAGACAAAGCACCCCAGAGTCAGCTTCCAGGAACGACTGGCAAGGTAAACTAAGCCCGTACACACCGCGAGAACGATAAACCAAGGTGTAGAGATAAGGAGCTTTTCAAACCAGACTAGAAAGGTGAGGAGCGGGTCGAATATGGATTCAATTAAATCCCCATATTCACGAGAGAAATCTTTATACGCGCCATCCAATGTTTTTCGAATGGTTCTCAGATCGGCGCGATCCATTTCGGGGAAACTGGTTAACCAGCTACTGTCAGACATAATCAATCCTTTACCAACCGGGGCAATAAGACCCTCTCACTGCCCCGGTGTACTACTTTGTACGGTCTTGGCAATTTGCCAGACCAACTCTGCGCTATTAAAGCGCTTTTTCTACCTTGCTGATGACGTCTTTAGATACCCACTGATGCCAGATTTGCGGATACTCACTTAGGAAGTGCGCCATGGCTTCTTCGCTGTCCGCCTGGTTGTCTTCCATCCACGCCAGCAGTTTGTTCATATCTGCATTGGTGAAGCCACGCTTGCTGAAGTAATCGTATGCCGCAGGAACGCGAGAGGCGAATTCTTCAGTTGTTACTGTATGTACTGGCGAAGGCGGGTACATGGTAGGTTTTGGATCTGCACACTCTTCTTGAGTAGTACAATTCACAAACTCATCAGTAATTACGCCACTGCCAAAATCAACTTTGACCATTTCATACTTACCCAGAATCGCTGTTGGCGCCCAGTAGTAACCGAACCATGCCTGTTCACGCTCATAAGCCTTAGCAATAGAACCAGATAGACCGGCGCCTGAACCTGGGTCCACAACGCTGAATCCAGACTTCTCTAGTTCAAGTGCGTTGAAAAGGTTACCTGCCGAAATCTGACAGTTCCAACCAGCCGGGCAGCTATAAAACGCAGATGAATCTGGATCTTCTGGATGTTCAAACAACTTAGCGTGCTTTTTCACCCCTTCAATGGTTGCCATTTCGGGGTACTTTTTGACTAAGTAAGACGGCACCCAAAAGCCTTCTTCACCACCATTAACTAGGGCTTTGCCTGCATAACGCAATCGTCCTTCTTCAACACCTTTGTCCAGTGCTGCTTTCAGGCTGTTACTCCAAAGCTCTGGAGCCACATCTGGCTGCCCTTTTTCAATCATTGAGGTTCCTGTTGGCATGGTATCTCCAGGAACGAGCTCGGCATCACATCCAAAACCGTGCTCCAGAATAAAGCGGTCAATATTGGCGATAAGACTTGCTGAGTTCCAGTTCATGTCGGCAATAGATACTTCGCCACACTCTTCAGCGCTTACGGTTGATGTACCGCCTAATGCCAATAATGCCAACGCGGTCAGTTTCAATTTCATCGAGCTTCCTTCCTCTTTATTAATTCACTCAAAATAAATTTATTTAGAGCACTAAGCATATCAACACGTAATACACCATTTGATTGTGCAACAGATGATCGTAAAACCCAGTGATGTCTGGCATCTTGTTGAGTCGATTTTCACTCCCATTGACAAATTGGTTAGTACTCTAAATATATACTTAAGTATAGTCAACGAATTCAAAGATCTAGAGATATAAAAAAACCAGTCCATTTCTGAGACTGGTTTTTGCTGTTTTAGTCACTAAAGTGGCATCAATATCACTGAGAAAGTGTTGGTCCCCAGCGCACTTCGTTCCCTTCTTCAGGCTTGGCTGGAACGTTTAAAGAAAGGATTCCAGATACCAAAGCCATTGCTGCTCCAACCATAAAGACGCTTGGTGGAGACACCAGCCATAGGAATCCAAATGAGACGGGAATGACCACGGCGGCTATATGATTAATCGTAAATGCAACGCCAGCCGTAGACGCCATATCCGCTGGATCAGCAATTTTCTGGAAGTAGGTTTTTATCGCCAGAGCAAATGCAAAAAACAGGTGGTCAATGATGTACAACGCAGCCGCCCATTCGGCAGTTTCTACAAACGCATAACCCACAAACACACAAATCAAACCTGCGTATTCAAATATCAGGGCATTTCGCTCCCCGAAACGAGCAATCATCTGACCAATTTTCTTGGCAAACAGCCAGTTAAACGCATAGTTAACCAGAAACAGGAGGGTAATTTCAGCCGCGGTATAACCGAATTTCTCTACCATTAAGAACCCTGCAAACACCACAAAGATCTGTCGGCGAGCACCACTCATAAATGTCAGAGCGTAATACAACCAGTAACGCTTTCTTAAAACCAGAGACTTATTCTGCTGAGTATGAGATTCAAACTCAGGAAATGACATCATGATAAACGCGATAATGATTAATGCGGCTCCTCCTGCAAGTAGATAGACCCACTTGTAGTCCATCTCCATAAGCTCTAACACAACCCAAAGACCACCATAAGTACAAAGCGCCGCCAAAGACCCGACCGAGATAAGTTTTCCTAAAAATTCCGGCGCTTCTTCTTTGGTTAGCCATTGCAGAGAAAGAGATTGTTTCAGCGTTTCGAAGTAATGAAAGCCGACAGACATGAGTAACGTTGTGCACAGCAGCCCGGCAAGGGAAGGAAAAAAGCCAGTGATCGCTGTCCCTGCAGCCAACATAATAAGAGAGAGAATAATAAATCGTTGCTCACGCAGGAAAAGCAGAATAAAGACGGCAGTAAACGCCAGAAAGCCCGGGATCTCACGAACACTCTGCAACAGACCAATATCTGCACCAGTGAAGTTTGCTTTTTCTATAACGAAGTTATTCAGCAACGCCTGCCAGCTTGAAAAAGCGATAGGCACAACGATTGATACAAGAATTAAAAAGTTATGAGGCGTTTTCCAAGTTCCTGACTTGGTAGAGTTTGCTTTAGAATGATCCATATTCTGACCGGGCTACTTCATTGTTAGAGGATATGCTCAAGAAATTTGAAGACTTGAGTAAGATTGAGTATATACCCAAGCTTACTCAAAACACGTGTTTCAAGACACTATCTTCTGTTTACGCTCACGGAAAAGAGCGCTGAGAATGGTCGGTTGTTTCAAACAATCTGATTTTTCGGACCCTAGTATTGAAAAAATCCTTGCCCCGATTTTCTGCCCAGAAGGTTTCCATCTACCATTTGTTTCAGCAGAGGACTTGGTCGGTATTTTGGGTCTCCAAATCCGTCGTAAAGCACATTCATGATATTCAGACAGGTATCCAATCCGATCAAATCAGCCAGAGAGAGTGGTCCCAACGGGTGAGCCGCACCTAGCGTCATTGATCTATCGATTTCCTGAGCCGAT
>NZ_AFWJ01000046.1 GCF_000222685.1 Vibrio nigripulchritudo ATCC 27043
ATTGATTTGAGCCCTGCTCAAATCGGACGGCTATTTTAGCGAGATAAACATTTGTGTCAAACACTTTTTAAAGTTTATTTCGTTTGCTTTTCAGCGTTCTAATCTAACCTCTGACTCGCTTGGTTTCATTCGAAGCCATCCCGTGTCAGCGAGGGTGCATTATAGAGATCGGCATCACTTTGACAACCCTTTTTTCCTATTTTTTTCGCCTTTTTCGTTGTTCGGGCAAAAAGCATTCAAAAAAGGAGATTTATGACGGTTATTTACTCAAATTCTTCACGGAATCTACGAAAAGAGACACCTTTTCCCAGTTTGTGTATTCCACTTCTTTTGTCGTATCGGTCTCTCCACCTGTCATCTTCATAATAAAACGTATCATTACACGGTCGAACCAACGATAACGGGGATAATAGAGTGCTCCGGCAAACACGCCAATCAAGGAAGGTTTCCACGGAGACTTCGTCAGGAACTTTCTAATATAGGCACTTCCTTCTGGAGTGTCTTTTCCTTCGGCTTCTTTTCGAGCCGTCAGATTGACACAAAAGAAAGCTGCGTTTGCCTGATTGAGAGCCTCAAGATGACGATCAATAAACTGATAAAGCTTTTTATTAAGATGCCCGTATCGGATAGAAGCGCCAATGACCACTTTGTCGTAGCCAGATAAATCCACCGTTTCGATTTGATGGAGATCCATCATGGTGCAATCGACCGAACCCAGCTTCTCTTCTATATAGTGTAGAATTTTGATGGTTTGCCCTTCGCGGCTTGAATGCAACAGCAGTACTTTTTCCATCGAATGCCCTTTATCGCTCTTTTGAAGTTAGCTACGCCAAAAAGTTGGTGTCAGCAAAATTAGGAGAGTAAATATTTCTAATCGCCCGAACAGCATAGAAACCACAAGTACCCACTTTGCCGTGTCGTTGATGTCGCCAAAGTGCAATGCTACATCACCCAAACCAGGACCTAGGTTATTTAGTGTAGCGGCAACAGCAGAGAAAGCACTCAGCTCATCCATACCTGTGGCAATAAGTGCCAGCATACAAACTACAAAGACCAGCGCGTATGCTGAGAAGAAGCCCCACACCGCATCCACAACCCGTTGAGATAGTGCGGTTCCACCCACTTTGATGGTGTACACCGCTCTTGGGTGAACCAAGCGCTTTAATTCACGCGCACCTTGCAACGTTAGCAAGAGAATGCGGATAACTTTCATTCCTCCTCCGGTTGACCCTGCGCACCCTCCTATAAAAGAGGAAAACAGAAGCAACACTGGCAAGAAAAGAGGCCACTCGGAGAACCCCGTAGTGGTAAAGCCCGCAGTGGTCGAAATAGAGACGGTTTGGAAGAGTGCCTGATCAAAGGCATCAAACACCGAGTTATAACTGTGGTGTTTGAGCAAAAGTAAGAAGCAGATTAAGAAGAGTATGCCCTGTATAAAGAAGAAGGCACGAAACTCAGGGTCTTTCCAATAGTATTTCGGATGCACGCCACCAGACGCAAATGCCGCAAAGTGAAGCGAATAGTTACACGCCGAAATCAGAAGAAACACCACGGTGATCATATTAATGGCGGTACTATCGAAATAGCCGATACTGGCATCGTGTGTTGAAAACCCACCAATCGCAATAGTCGAAAAGCTGTGGCTGATTGCATCAAACAAGCTCATTCCCGCCAGCCAGAATGCGGCGGCACAGGCAATGGTCAAACTTAAATAGATGTACCAGAGGGCTTTGGCCGTTTCGGCAATGCGCGGAGTCATCTTACTGTCTTTGACTGGACCAGGAATCTCCGCACGATAAAGCTGCATACCACCGATCCCTAACACCGGAAGAATCGCGACGGCTAACACGATGATCCCCATTCCACCAAACCATTGAAGAAGCTGCCGGTAAAAGAGTATCGCTTTGGGTAAATCATCTAACCCCACCAGTACTGTTGCTCCCGTGGTGGTTAGAGCAGAAAAGGATTCGAAAAAGGCGTCGGTCACCGAGATGTCCGGAGTGTCGGAGATGAGAAAAGGCAGCGCACCCGCACTGCCGATTACCGTCCAGAATAGCACCACAATAAGAAAGCCATCTCGGGCTTTGAGTTCGTGTCTATGATGACGATTAGGGAACCAGAAAAATCCGCCCGCGATCAACAGAACGAAAAAGGTGGTCACAAAAGGCACACCTGCACCATCTCGATAGATAAGTGCGACAAAGGCGGGCGCCAACATGGATACGCTAAACAACGCGAGTAACAAGCCGACGATACGGATAATTGAACGAAATTGCATTCTTGCTTCAGAAGCAGAGCTTCTTTGATTCCTAATCTAGGGTCTGTTGACCTAATGTTCTATTGGTGTGACAGATGCTTTAGCGCCACTTTTATTTATAACAGCCTGGGTAAACCCTTCCACTTGGCTCACTTCAATTTCAACGATGACCTCAATGGACTCACCGTATTGCGCATCAACCTGAACCGCTTGATAGGCTTCCATTAAAGACTGAGCTATGGGCATAAACGAATAGTCTAACCTTAGCTTAAGATTTGTGGTTATTTTTTTCTCTATTGTTTGAAGCAGCTTAAGGGCTTGCTGCACACCGCCACCGTATGCTTTCACTAAGCCACCGGTTCCCAGCTTAATCCCGCCGGAATAACGCGTTACCACCGCACTGATTTCGCCAACACCAGAACCCGATAACTGAGCCAGAATCGGTTTCCCTGCAGTTCCTGACGGTTCACCATCATCACTGAACCCGTATTTCATGGAGTCTTCCGGTCGGCCTGCGACAAAACCCCAGCAGTTGTGACGTGCAGAAGCGTGTTCTGTTTTAACTGAATCAATGAACGCTTTGGCATGCTCGATGGAAGGGGTATGCGCCAGATGAGTAATGAAAATACTCTTTTTGATCTCTTCTTCGAATATCGCAGGTTCGGCTGGTATTAAAAATGGGAGCAAATTCATGGCACATAGGTCCGCTTTCAAGGGGGGCGAAGTGTATCACGTGACATTACAAAAAGTGTACAACTCGACAAAAATCAAACACGCGTTTGAAAATGTATTGAAATTAGCCAAAAGTCAGCGCAAACTTACAAAGTCGAACAATATGACAACATAACTATAACATTCACTCTCTCAAGCAATCTCGGATTGCGTATCGCGGAGTTAGACATGATTTACCAATCAAATACTCTACAAGTAAAGGAACTGAAAGACGGCATCGCCGAGCTTAGCTTTTGCTCTCCAGGCTCAGTCAATAAGCTCGACCTTGCTACTTTAGAATCGCTCGATCAGGCGCTGGATGCACTTAAAGACCATTCAGGCTTGAGAGGGCTTATTCTCACCTCGGATAAAGACAGCTTTATTGTGGGTGCGGATATCACCGAATTTCTTGGCTTGTTTGCAAAGCCTGAAGACGAACTGGACCAGTGGGTGCAGTTTGCAAACAGTATTTTCAGTAAGTTGGAAGATTTGCCCGTTCCGACTCTATCGGCAATGAGCGGTCACGCTCTGGGCGGTGGTTGCGAATGCGTTTTGGCTACCGATTTTCGTATTGGTGATGCGACTACCAGCATTGGACTACCAGAAACCAAGTTAGGCATCATGCCGGGCTTTGGTGGCTGCGTCAGGTTGCCTCGTGTTATCGGCGCAGACAGCGCCATGGAAATCATCACACAGGGTAAAGCTTGCCGAGCTGATGAAGCGTTAAAAGTTGGACTGCTGGACGCCATAGTAGATACCGAATCACTGCGCCAATCGGCAATCACGACCGTTTCCCAAGCCGCAGACGGCACACTGGACTGGCAAAACCGCCGTCACCAGAAAACATCAGCCCTCACTTTGAGCAAAATGGAAGCCATGATGAGCTTTACCATGGCCAAGGGCTTGGTCGCGCAAAAAGCAGGTCCACATTACCCGGCACCGATGACAGCAGTAGTCGCAATTGAAGAAGCGGCACGCAGCGCAAGAGACGAAGCGCTTGATGTTGAACGCAAACACTTTGTTAAGCTCGCCAAATCAGAAGAAGCCAAATCTTTGGTTGGTTTGTTCCTGAATGACCAATATATCAAAGGGCTGGCGAAAAAATCCGCCAAGTCAGCATCGAAAGATACAGCACGTGCCGCGGTACTCGGCGCTGGCATCATGGGGGGCGGCATTGCTTACCAATCGGCGCTGAAAGGCGTGCCAGTGATGATGAAAGACATCGCACAGGCATCCCTCGATTTAGGTATGACGGAAGCATCAAAACTGCTGAACAAGCGTCTGTCTCGTGGTCGTATCGACGGGTTTAAGATGTCTGGAATTCTGGCTTCGATTACCCCAAGCTTGCACTATGCAGGCATTGAGAATTCCGATGTCATCGTAGAAGCAGTCGTAGAAAACCCGAAAGTCAAAGCGGCAGTGTTAAGCGAAGTGGAAACATTGGTCGATGACAACACGGTGATCACCTCCAACACCTCAACCATCCCCATCAACTTGTTGGCAAAGTCGCTGAAGCGACCAGAGAACTTCTGTGGCATGCACTTCTTCAATCCGGTACATCGCATGCCTCTCGTCGAAATTATCCGAGGTGAGCACACCTCAGAAGAGACCATCAATCGCGTTGTGGCGTACGCTGCGAAAATGGGTAAATCCCCCATCGTAGTCAACGATTGCCCGGGATTCTTCGTCAACCGAGTACTCTTCCCGTACTTTGGCGGATTCAGTCAATTGCTGCGCGATGGCGCTGACTTCACCAAAGTCGACAAAGTCATGGAGCGCAAATTTGGCTGGCCAATGGGTCCGGCGTATTTGCTCGATGTGGTCGGAATTGATACCGCCCATCACGCCCAGGCAGTTATGGCGGAAGGCTTCCCAGAACGAATGGGTAAAGAAGGCAAAGATGTCATTGACGCACTATTTGAATCGGATCGCTACGGTCAGAAAAACGGCACAGGTTTTTACCAATACAACGTAGATAAAAAAGGCAGACCAAAGAAAACGTTCAGCGATGAAATCCTCCCTGTTATTTCCTCTGTCTGTGCCGATCAACAAGCTTTTGACGATGACACCATCATGCAACGTATGATGATTCCTATGATTAACGAAGTCGTGTTGTGTTTAGAAGAAGGCATTATCGCCTCTCCTCAAGAAGCCGACATGGCATTGGTATACGGATTAGGTTTCCCACCATTCCGAGGTGGTGTCTTCCGTTACCTAGACAGCATCGGTATTGCCAAGTTTGTAGCAATGGCAAAACAATACGCGGACCTCGGTGCTATGTATCGGCCACCACAAATGCTGATCGATATGGCGGAAAGAGGCGAAAGCTTCTACCAAACTCAACAAGCTGGAACGCTATAACCCTCTTTGGAAAAGGAATCTTAAAATGAACAATGTAGTGATCGTTGATTGCCTTCGAACCCCAATGGGTCGCTCCAAAGGCGGGGCATTTCGCAATGTCCGTGCAGAGGATCTCTCTGCACATCTGATGAAAGGAATCTTAGAGCGTAACCCTCAGGTTAACCCATCTGAAATTGAAGACGTTTACTGGGGGTGTGTTCAACAAACCCTGGAGCAAGGGTTTAACGTCGCGAGAAACGCCGCGCTGCTCGCTGGTTTGCCTATTGAAGTGGGCGCGGTGACTGTGAACCGTTTATGTGGATCTTCCATGCAAGCACTGCACGATGCATCGCGCGCCATCATGGTGGGCGATGCCGATATTTGCCTGATTGGCGGCGTCGAACACATGGGGCACGTCCCTATGACGCACGGCGTTGACTTCCACCCTGGTTTATCCAAAAACGTAGCCAAAGCGGCGGGGATGATGGGCTTAACAGCTGAGATGCTGGGTAAACTTCATGGCATCAGCCGAGAGCAGCAAGATGAGTTTGCAGCACGTTCTCACGCTCGTGCCTACGCCGCCACGCAAGAAGGCAGGTTCAAAAATGAAATCTTGCCGACAGAAGGTCATGCGCCAAATGGCTCGTTGATGATGCTGGATTACGATGAAGTGATTCGTCCAGAAACAACCGTCGATGGATTATCTCAGCTTCGCCCAGTATTTGACCCAGCAAACGGTACGGTAACCGCAGGGACATCATCTGCCCTGTCGGATGGTGCTTCAGCCATGCTGGTGATGAGTGAGAGCAAAGCCAAGGAACTTGGATTGAACATTCGTGCTCGCATTCGCTCTATGGCGGTTGCAGGCTGTGATCCATCCATCATGGGATACGGTCCAGTTCCTGCGACCAAAAAAGCACTTAAGCGTGCCGGATTGTCGATTGAAGATATGGATGTGGTAGAGCTGAATGAAGCCTTTGCAGCCCAATCGTTACCATGTGCGAAAGACTTAGGCTTACTGGATGTGGTTGACGAGAAAGTGAACCTTAACGGAGGTGCCATTGCATTGGGTCACCCACTGGGTTGTTCAGGCGCTCGTATCTCGACAACCCTGATCAATTTAATGGAAGCAAAAGACGCCAAATACGGTCTTGCGACCATGTGTATCGGTCTCGGACAGGGCATCGCAACGGTGTTTGAACGAGTCGATTGAAGTTCACCTACCTCCTAGAATCAACAAAGCCAGCGTTCAAACGCTGGCTTTCTATTATCAAACAACGAATTAGAGTCACTTCACGCTTTTATCATTTCCGTTGATATGAGCATAGTTTCTTTAGGTCAGAGATTATAAACTGAACTTATATTGCTCATTATCATATAAATTCAAATAGTTACTGCAATATCATCAAAAGCACCGTTAGACAGTCTAATAATAATTCTAACGACTAAATCATTTGTTGGCTTTGAACCCTCACTTCCCCCTGGCATGTGCACAAGGCACTGAATGTGCGGGTATCAAAAATTTAGAAATACTTAAGTATTCAAAGGCTAGGTACCATGAACATTATTAAAACCGCAACACTGATCGCGGCGCCCTTATTGCTTTCTGCGTGTGGAGGAGGGGGGGACAGCTCGACACCGTCAACCCCTTCTACACCTAGTACTCCTTCAACACCAAACGTGGCTCCCGTGATAACCACAAATGGCGACAAGGTGGCATCTGGTGCGCAAACTGTCATTCTGTCTGCCAACATCTCCGACTCAGATAGCGGCATTGCCTCATACAAATGGGAACAAGTTTCAGGTCCAGCCGTCACTATTTCTGAGATCAATGGCACTATGGTGTCTTTCGTTGCCCCCTCTAATTCACAACAGCAAACTCTGGTATTCAAGCTGACGGTTACGGATACCCAAGGGGCAGTAAGCAGTGAAACAGTCACTGTCACCGTAAATGCAACAATCTCCACAAACCGTGCACCAACTATTGCTCCTATTGCGGCTCAAACTCTTAGACCCAATATCAGTGCCAGCATTTCAGGCAATGCTTACGACTTAGACGGTCATATAGTGAAGTATCAGTGGGTACAGCGATTTGGTACCAGTGTCACATTGACCAACCCAGATACTGCGCAACTTTCCTTTATTGCGCCGTCAATAACTCAAGCTGAGTGGCTAGAGTTTCAGCTCACCGTCACAGATAACCAAGGTGCAACGACCAGCCAGCAAGCTCGGGTGCATGTAAAGCCTAACCAAGCGCCTGTATTTCACTTTATTGGTGATGCGACCAAAGACATTAACCAACCCGTGACGATAGCTGCTTCTGCCTACGATAGAGATGGCAGCATCGAATCATACCGTTGGGAGCAAACCGCAGGAACGAATGTCACAATTGCTAACCCAGATTCGCAAACCTTAAACTTCACTTCTCCAACCTTAAACAGAGAAGAAACCCTGACATTCAAAGTTACAGCGACGGATAATGAAGGAGCCACAGGGTCGAGAACGGTCGATGTGACTGTTCAGAATGCGAGTAATTTGATTTCCAACCTGACGTTTGAAAATAACCTCAATAAGAATTGCATGGATGTCATCGCACAAAACAAAGGTTGGAAGTACATTGATGAAGTCACTGAATTTGGTTGCAGTTATAGTGGGTATGAAGCCACTGTAGCAGAGCTGTCTTCGCTCACCCGACTCTATATAGGTTCACTGAAATCTGCTACTGCCAGCTTAGATGTCTCACTATTTGACAATCTGACATCCCTAACCATTAACGGTCAGGCATCAAGTGAGGCTCAAAATGATAATATAACCCTATCTCAACATGCCAATCTTGAAGACGTTACTCTGAAACACTTAGGTGAAGGCAGCATCGTTGTATCTAACAACCCTAAGCTAAAAACCATCACCTTAGATAATGTCCGCTCAAGCACCATAGATTTATCCCGAAACACACAGCTCAATTACATTTCGTTGCTTGCAAATCCCGAGCTAACAAGTTTAAACGTGTCAAATAACTCTGCCTTGGACACGTTTTTAGTCAGAGACGCCTCTTCGCTTTCGGGAATTGATATCGCGAGTAACCCCGCACTGCGTCGATTGACGATTATGCGATCATCACTCGAAACACTAGACCTACGTAATAACGCAAGCTTAGAGCAGCTAGTTATCGCAAATCTCAAAGGTCATTCTTTATTTGATGGTAAGCTCCATACGATCACACTTCCTTCATCAAGCCGTCTCCAACAAGTAGTGATTAAATCTAACAAACTGAGCACCATCAACACAGCACAACTTCCAGCTCTCAAGGTGTTAGTTTTACCCTTGAATGAACTCACCAGTATTGATTTGTCGTCTAATGTGGCGTTGACTCATTTGTCCTTGCAAGGTAACCCACTAACAAGCCTCGATTTAACCAACAATTCGCTTTTGAGCCACTTGAATATCAGTGAAACAGGTAGCGCTGTTATCAATATTGACCACCTCTCAGAGCTAACTGACTTGTTTATCGCAAACAAAGGTCTGAGTACATTTGCCACCCAACTGTACCCTAAGTTGACCAAGCTAGTTTTATCGACTAACCCAATTACCACGATTGAACTGGGTAATCTGCCTCTTCTGCGCGAACTGAGACTCAACGAGACCCAAGTCGATACTATTGATGCCTCATCTGCTTCCCAATTGATCTATCTAGAAGCGAAATCAACGCCACTAACTTCTATTGAACTTCCGACAGAAAAGGGCACTCTTGCTTGGCTACGACTTAGCTACAACCGCCTAACCAGCCTTTCTCTTAACGGCTACTCCCAGCTATCTGATTTACATTTAGCGGGTAACCAGCTCAGTAGCATTGATGTAAGTACTCTCTCAAACCTCAAAACGCTGCACGCAGGTGCCAACCTGTTTACGGACCTCGATATCAGCCAAAACAGCCTTCTCACGTGCCTTTCGGTCTATGATAGTCAACTAACACAAAGCGCCAAAGACTCCCTCAACCGCTATGCCTCTGAGTTTGAGAACCTCAATGCAATAACCTACACCCAAGCCACCAGCGAAGGGCAATGTGGTTACGACCCTTATACTCCGACCCCTTAGTCAAATCGCTACCTCCAACTTCGGTTGGAGGTAGCATCTTCAAAACCAGCTTCACTTCAAGCTTTTCACGCTATTCCATGAACTTTTGATGAAACACCTATCTAGACAACTGCCCACACTTGTCTAGACATCTCTTATCAAGCCTTTTAACAACAGACTTTTAAGCGAATTACCAATATTTCGCTGCATTTTTCTGACATTTCGCTGCAATAAAACCGTCATTTCACGCTAGCAGGATAGAGCCGAACAAAACAGAAGGTTCGCTCTATGGACAGCATCGTTACCGTCACGGATTTAAATAAAACATTTGGCAAAAACCGTGCACTGAACAGTATCAATCTGGATCTCACGCACCGTGGTATGACGGCGCTATTGGGTCCTTCGGGGTCGGGAAAGTCGACTCTGTTGCGCCACCTCAACGGGTTAATGGCTGGCGACAAAACCGACGCGTCGGGTGACATCCGCATTATGGGTCAGCCCGTCCAACAGTCGGGCAAAGTGAATAAGCAGATCCGCACCACTCGCTCGCAAGCTGGCTTTATCTTTCAGCAATTCAATCTGGTCAATCGCCTGTCTGTCATGACCAACGTTTTGATAGGGGCGCTTAGCGAAACACCTTGGTGGAGAACCGTCAGCGGACAATTCACCATAGAACAGAAACGCAAGGCACTGGAAGCGCTTGATCGCGTGGGCATGGCAAGCTTTGCGCATCAGCGAGTTTCTACCCTTTCTGGTGGTCAGCAACAACGCGTCGCCATTGCCAGAGCACTGATGCAGGACGCCAAAATCATCTTCGCCGATGAACCTATTGCCTCACTCGATCCTGAATCGTCTCGTGTGGTGATGGAATTACTTCAGCAGATCAATCAACAAGAAAACATCCCTGTCATTGTGACACTTCATCAGGTCGAGCATGCACTTAACTATTGTGAGCATGTTATCGCTCTGCGGGATGGGCACATTTTTTACCAAGGCAGTAGCAACGGGCTGACATCGAGCCAGCTTGAAGCGCTGTATCGCGGAAAAACAGAAGAAGCGGGCGTGATTGTGGAAGGCAACTTCGCAGGTTCACCGGCTCCTTCGCCAGCAATTGAACTTAATCAACCTACAGTCAACATTCAGTCAAAAGGAATCTGAACATGTTACGTGTACTTCGTAAGATCTCAGTGGGTATCGCTTTAGCAGCAACGGCGCTTGCGCCAGCATGGGCAGAGGAAGCCCCTCTGAAAACTCTGAACTTCGGCATCATCTCGACCGAATCTCAGCAAAACCTAAAAGCATCATGGACACCATTTTTGGATGATATGAGCAAAAAACTGGGCGTTGAAGTGAAAGCTTACTTCGCTCCCGATTACGCAGGCATCATTCAAGGCATGCGTTTCAACAAGGTCGATATCGCATGGTATGGCAATAAGTCTGCCATGGAAGCTGTTGACCGCGCGGGCGGAGAGATTTTTGCTCAGACTGTCGATGTAGAAGGAAACCCAGGGTACTGGAGCCTATTGGTTACACACAAAGACAGCCCAATTAACTCAGTTGAAGACATGTTGAAAAACCGCTCAAACCTGGCGTTTGGTAATGGCGATCCAAACTCAACATCTGGCTTCCTGGTTCCGTCTTACTATGTGTTTGCAAAAAACAACGTTCAGCCAACTGAATTCAAGCGTACTTTGAATTCTAGCCACGAAGTAAACCTGTTTGCGGTTGCCAACAAGCAAGTGGATGTCGCGACCAACAACACTGAAAACTTACGTCGTTTCGAACGCAACAACCCAGACAAGTTCAAGAACATCAAAGTCATCTGGAAATCTCCGCTGATTCCAGCCGACCCAATCGTATGGCGTAAGAACCTGCCAGAAGCAACCAAAACCGCGGTTTACGATTTCTTCATGACATATGGCACAACCGGCAACGCAAAAGAAGTGGCGGTGTTGAAAGAGCTGGACTGGGCACCGTTCAAAGCCTCTTCAGATCTTCAACTTCTCCCAATCCGCCAACTGGCTCTGTTTAAACAGCTTAACAAGCTCGCGACCGATAAGAAGTTGGACAAATCTCAGATGGAAGAAGCCAACAGCGTGAAGTCAGAACTGGCTGCGCTGAACCGTCAAATGGCGGCTTTGGATGCCATGGAATAACACTCAAACCCAAGTGGGGCGAACCTGCCCCACTTCTTACAAAGAAAAATGAGAACAAACATGGACACCAATATTTCGATGGATGCCTTAAATACCTCTCAGAGTCTCAGTCAGAAGCTGAAACAGCTAGTGAGCCTGATGGTCATCGCTCTGATACTGGCTTGGGCGTGGCAAGGTGCGGAGATGAACCCGGTTCAACTCATCGCCGACTCCAGCAACATGGCAGAACTCGCCAGTGATTTCTTTCCCCCCGATTTTTCACATTGGGATCTGTATGTGGAAGAGACTTTAATCACCATTCAGATAGCGATTTGGGGCACCGTCCTCTCGGTTATTTTCTCTATCCCACTTGGGCTGATGTGTGCCGACAACATTGTGCCGGCTTGGGTTTATCAACCAACTCGTCGCTTGATGGACGCGGCGCGTGCCATCAATGAAATGGTGTTTGCCATGCTGTTTGTGGTTGCGGTGGGTCTGGGACCTTTTGCTGGCGTCTTAGCATTGTTTGTCCACACCACTGGTGTGCTTGCCAAACTGTTTTCTGAGGCAGTAGAAGCCATTGATTTGGGACCTGTTGAAGGGGTGCGTGCAACCGGAGCCAACAAGCTGGAAGAAGTCATTTATGGCGTAATTCCACAAGTATTGCCTCTCTGGATCTCATTTACCTTGTATCGGTTTGAATCCAACGTCCGCTCAGCAACCGTTGTCGGCATGGTGGGCGCAGGGGGTATCGGGGTGCTGCTTTGGGAAGCCATTCGTGGATTCCAGTTCCAGCAAACCGCCGCCATCATGCTGGTCATCATTGTAACAGTGAGCCTGATTGACTTCGCCTCTCAACACATTCGCAAGGCGTACATCTAAAAAATTTGTCTGAACTTGTCTAGACAACTAGGCAGCGTTGGTCGGAGGAAAACCCCATGCAACTCTATATGGACATAGCCAAACAGCTCGAACAGGAAGTACACAGCCAGTTTAAAGTGGGTGACTTTCTTCCTTCCGAGTCGCGTCTGGCAGACCGGTTTCAGGTCAACCGCCATACCGTCAGGCGCGCCATTGATGAGCTGGTCTTTTGCGGGTTGATTGAACGACAGCAAGGCAGAGGCAATCAGGTCATTCGTCAGCCTTACGCCTACCCGCTCAATCAGGGCGCGTACTTCACTCACAACCTGACCAAACAAGGCTATATGCCAAGGTGCGAAGTGTTGAGCCGTCAATTGATCACCGCCAGTGAGCACTTAGCCAAAGTTCTGAACATTGAACTGGACGCTCAGCTCATCAAGCTCACCACTCTCAGAGTGATTGATGGACTGCCATGCAGTTTGATTGAGCATTACCTCCCTAACACCGACTGGTGGGGACCGTTGCAATATTTTGAGAGTGGTTCGCTGCACAACTACCTCCACCAGCAATTGGATACGGAACTTATCCGTCAATCCACCAAGCTTCGTTCACGCATGCCCAATCGGCAGGAACGAAAGCAACTCAAACTCTCGGAGAACATTCCGCTGATTATTTTCCGAACGGTAAATGTGGCAAGCCAGACTGAACAGGTCATGGAATATTCTTGCTCCTACACCCGCTCGGACATGATTGAAATCGTATTGGAGCATTAACCATGAGCACGACGACACAGTCGGAGCGACAGAGCTGGATGTCAGTTCTCGCTCGGACCGACTTCTTGCACCTTAAAAAACTGTGGGAGCCGCTGAATCTATCACCCGACCATCAGGTGATTCGCGCTCCGGAAACCGGCTTAGTTCAGGTTCAGTCCCGGATGGGCAGCACAGGAAACCCATTCAACATGGGCGACATGACCGTCACGCGCAGTGTAATCAAACTGGCGGAAGGTGAGATGGGTTACAGCTACGTCAAAGGTCGCAATAAAGAACATGCGCACCTTGCCGCGTTGATCGATGCCTTGATGCAAACCCCAACTTACGGCGCAGCTTTGCAACGACAGATTATTGAACCCTTAATGGCCACGATGGAAGAACACGTTCGCGCAAGACGCCAGCAAATTGCCACCAGCAAAGTGGAATTCTTCACCATGGTGAGAGGAGAAGACGAATGAAATTCGTAAAACCCGGTTTTAACGACCCGATTCACGATGCCCAATGCGTTTTCCGTCTGGTATTAAATGCCGTGTCGATGCCAGGCAGCACTCAAACCATGCCAAGCGATTTATCCTTTGGCGATGCGAACAGTGCAACTACGCAGATTTTACTGGCGTTGTCTGACAGCACCACACCGATTTGGTTATCTGAAAACTTTCTCGAAGACACAGAGCTTACACAGAACCTGCAGTTTCACGCCAATGCACCGCTGACATCACCTGCTGAAAGCGCCAGCTTCGCGCTATTGGATCACCAGCAAACCATGAACGTAAACGACTTTTGCTGGGGCAGTGCCGAATTCCCAGAAACCAGCACCACTCTGTTGGTTCAGGTAACCAGCTTACAAAAAGGGACACCTTTGTCTCTGCAAGGTCCGGGCATTGATGGGCACAAGAACATTCAGGTTGAAGGCATTCATCCGGATTTGTTGGCACAGATTCAAGCCATTCACTCATCTCAACCATTGGGTATCGATGTATTACTTACCTGCGGTTGCGAACTGATGGCACTGCCTCGCACAACCCAAATCACCCAATTAAACACGGAGAGTTCGCCATGTACGTAGCAGTAAAAGGCGGCGAAAAAGCCATTGAGTCGGCACACAAACTCCAAGACAAAAAGCGTCGAGGAACAGGAGCTGAATTGAACGTCAGCCAAATCGAAGAACAATTGAGTGGCGCGGTCGATCGTGTGATGACCGAAGGGGGCATCTACGATAGCCAGCTGGCTGGTCTTGCACTCAAGCAAGCCAGTGGCGACATGATTGAAGCCATTTTTCTGTTGCGCGCCTATCGCACCACTTTATCTCGCTTCGCCACCAGTAATCCAATTGACACCAGCAATATGGAAATCGAGCGCCGCATTTCCGCCACGTTTAAAGACTTACCCGGCGGGCAGGTCTTAGGTCCGACGCTGGATTATACCCATCGCCTGTTGGACTTCTCGCTATTGGCTGAAAGCGACATCTCTGAAATAGGGACCCAAGACATCGCAAACGAGCTGGAAGCCTGCCCGCAAGTGATGTCGATTTTGGAGCATCAGGGTTTAGCCAGACAAGAACTCGACGAAGGGGAAACGGCAGAAGACATTACCCTGCACCCTCCGACGTATCCGGCAACCCGAAGCGCGCGATTGCAGCAGCTGATGCGCAGCGATGAAGGCTTCTTGCTGTCGATGGGCTACTCAACTCAGCGAGGCTACGGGCGCAACCACCCCTTCGCTGCCGAGATCCGCACCGGGCAAGTCACGGTATCTCTCTGCCCTGAAGAACTGGGATTTGATATCGACATTGGCGATATCGAACTTACGGAATGCCAGATGATCAACGGATTCGCTGGCTCAAAGACCGTTAAGCCGCAATTTACCCGCGGCTATGGCGTGGCGTTTGGTGCCGCAGAGCGCAAAGCCATGTCGATGGCACTGGTCGATCGTGCCTTGCAAGCGGAAGAGCTGGATGAACCCGTTCAGGGACCCGCGCAAGATCAGGAGTTTGTGTTGTCTCATGGCGACAATGTCGAAGCCGCTGGCTTTGTTTCCCACCTCAAGCTGCCGCACTACGTGGATTTCCAGTCGGAGTTGGAGCTGATACGCAAACTCCAGAAGGAATATGAATTACGCCAAACCCAGCAGGAATATGAATTACGCCAAACCCAGCAGGAAGAATCAGACCATGAGTAATTCGACGCAACAAAGCCATGCATCAACACATGACGCTCCTGAACTTGCTCTGACGAGCAATACTCAGGCAATACAGGGATACAACTACGGCTACCTCGATGAGCAGACAAAACGTATGATCCGTCGCGCCATTTTAAAAGCCGTTGCCATTCCGGGGTATCAGGTGCCATTTGGTGGTCGCGAAATGCCCATGCCTTATGGTTGGGGCACTGGCGGTATACAGATTACTGCGTCCATTATCGGCACCGACGACACGCTCAAGGTGATTGACCAAGGAGCAGACGACACCACCAATGCAGTATCGATTCGCAAATTCTTTGAAAAAGTCGCTCACGCCGACACCACTGAGAAAACCGATGCCGCAAGCATTATCCAAACGCGTCACCGCATTCCAGAAAAGCCACTCAAAGAAGGGCAAATTCTGGTGTATCAAGTGCCGATTCCAGAGCCATTGCGCTTCTTAGAGCCGAGAGAAACGGAAACTCGCAAAATGCACGCGCTAAGTGAATACGGGATCATGCATGTAAAGCTATATGAAGACATTGCCCGTTACGGGCACATCTCTACCTCTTACGCCTACCCGGTCAAGGTGAACCAGCGATACATCATGGATCCGTCTCCGATTCCGAAATTCGACAACCCGAAAATGGATCGCATGTCGGCTCTGCAATTGTTCGGAGCTGGTCGGGAAAAGCGCATTTATGCCATTCCTCCGTTTACCGATGTAAAAAGCCTCGACTTCGAAGACCACCCGTTTGAAGTGCAACGCTGGGAAGAACCCTGTGCCCTTTGTGGGGCAACACACACCTTCCTTGACGAAGTAGTAACCGATGATCAGGGCAGCCGAATGTACGTTTGTTCCGATACCGATTATTGCGCCGAACAGCAGGAGAAATTGTCATGTTAAATCACGCGGAATGTGTCTCTCCTTCGTCTGTTGTCGAGAGCCAAGTAAATGAATCGCCTCTTTTGAAAGTCACGGAATTATCCAAACTCTACTCACCGGGCAAAGGCTGTCAGAACATCAATCTGGAACTGTATCCGGGAGAAGTGTTGGGCATTGTCGGCGAATCCGGCTCAGGGAAAAGTACCTTGCTACGCGTTTTGTCGGGAAGAGAAATGCCCGATGCTGGTCATGTGGACTACCACAATGGTGATTCTGCGATTGACCTGTACAACCAACCCGACCGAGAACGCCGCCGATTGCTGCGCACTGAATGGGGCGTGGTTCATCAGCACCCAATGGATGGGTTAAGACCCCGTGTGTCTGCGGGGGGCAATATTGGAGAAAGGCTAATGGCGATTGGCGATCGCCACTATGGTCAGATCCGTGCTCAGGCAGAAAAATGGCTGCACGATGTGGAGATACCGCTTGATCGCATCGATGACTCTCCAATTACGTTTTCCGGCGGCATGCAGCAACGGCTGCAAATCGCACGCAACTTGGTCACCCACCCCAAACTGGTGTTTATGGATGAACCGACTGGCGGGCTCGATGTGTCTGTTCAGGCAAGACTGCTCGACCTGATTCGCAATCTGGTCACCAATCTGGGGTTATCCGTGATTATTGTCACCCACGATCTGGCAGTCGCAAGGCTACTGGCTGATCGCCTGATCGTGATGAAGGAAAGCCGCATTGTCGAAACCGGGATTACCGATCAGGTATTGGACGATCCCCAACACCCTTACACCCAGTTGTTGGTGTCTTCTGTGCTTCAAGGATAGCGCCATGTTAAGAGTAGAAAATATCAGTAAAAGCTTTGTGCTCCACAACCAGCAAGGTATCACCCTACCCGTTATGAATTCGGTCAGCTTTGAAGTCGATCAAGGCGAATGTTTGGTCCTGCATGGCGAATCCGGTTCGGGTAAGTCCACTCTGCTTCGAGCGTTGTACGCCAACTACATCGTCAACAGCGGGTCGATTCGGGTTTACAGCAATGAACAGTGGGTAGACATCGCAAATGCCTCCCCAAGGCAGATACTCCAGGTGCGTCAGCACAGTCTGGGCTGGGTGAGCCAGTTCCTGCGTGTTATTCCCCGTATTTCCGCCTTAGAGGTGGTGATGCAACCTTTGCTGGAGCGCGGCGTGGATGAAGAGCAGGCTCAGCAAAAAGCGGCAGCAATGCTCACTCGCCTCAATGTGCCAGAAACCTTGTGGCACTTAGCCCCCGCGACCTTCTCAGGTGGTGAGCAGCAACGGGTCAATATTGCGCGAGGATTTATCGTCGATGCTCCGATTCTTCTGCTCGACGAACCCACAGCATCGCTGGATGAGAAAAACCGTGATGTGGTGATCAACCTGATTCTGGAAGCCAAAGCCCGCGGTGCTACGATCGTCGGCATTTTCCACGATGAATACGTTCGCCAGCGCGTCGCCGACAAGTTCTTTGATGTGAAGACCGCGACCACGTATTTGAACCCGCAGCCTTGCGCCACATTGCAATAGAAAGGCAATGCAATAGAAGAGACATACCATGAAAATCACTAACGTAAATATCGTGCTGCCTGACTCGGTTGTGTATGGCACTGTTGAAATTGATAACCACACCATAACGTCCGTCTCAGAAGGCTTGGACAGCGATCCTAATTGCCTTAACGGGCAAGGTCATTGGTTGCTGCCGGGATTGATTGAACTTCACACCGATAATCTGGAAAAGTACTTTACCCCTCGCCCGAAAGTGAGCTGGCCGGAGTTTTCAGCCATGGCGGCACACGATGCACAGCTGATTGGCTCTGGTATCACCACTGTGCTGGATGCTGTTGCCGTTGGTGACGTGCGCGATGGCGGTACAAGGCAGGATTATCTCGACAAGATGATCGACACTTTGGTGGAATCAGAGCGTCGAGGTGTGAATCGCGCGGAGCATTTCCTCCATATCCGTTGTGAGCTGCCCCACTCTTCCACTTATGGGCTGGCGGAGCGGTATCTGGGGTTACCGCAGGTGAAAATGGTCTCTTTGATGGATCACTCGCCCGGTCAGCGCCAATTCGTCAATCTTCAAAAATACTACGAGTATTACCAAGGCAAATACGGCTTAAACGATGCTGAGATGCAAACCTACGAAGCCGAGCAGCGACGCCTGTCAGAGCAATGGTCGGATACCAACCGCAAAGCCATTGCTGAACTGTGCCGTGAACGCGGTATCCCGATGGCGAGCCACGACGATGCGACCAACGCACACGTGGAAGAATCCCACGATCTCGGCTTAGTACTGGCCGAGTTTCCAACCACCGTGGAAGCAGCAACGCGCTCCCACCAGCTTGGGTTACACGTTCTGATGGGGGCACCTAACGTGGTTCGCGGTGGGTCGCACTCGGGTAACGTCGCCGCTCACGAACTGGCGAGCATGGGGGTTCTGGATGTGCTTTCTTCCGACTATTTCCCGTTAAGCCTGCTGGATTCCGTATTCAAACTGGCAGAAGACGAACGCAACACACTGGATCTACCTGCTGCGGTGAAACTCGCTACAGCCAACCCTGCGGACGCTTTAGGCATGCGCGATCGCGGTGAAATCCGAGAAGGCAAACGCGCCGATCTGATTCTGGTTGAGCAGGTTGCAGGGCAAGCCTACGTCAAACGTGCATGGTGCAAAGGACAGACCGCGTACTAAGCTAATTCAATGAATGTGGGAGAAAACAATGGCGACACTCTTTTATGTGATGGGTGCATCGGGAAGCGGAAAAGACAGCGTGATTCAGGCGATTCGGGAGGATGCCAGGCTCTCAGCACAAGTAGCGCATCGATACATCACAAGGCGAGCAGACAGTGGAAATGAAAACCACGTCGCACTAACACCGGAGGAGTTCCAGCAACGCATCCAGTCAGAGTTGTTCGCCATGCATTGGCAAGCCAACGGCTTGTTTTATGGGGTAGGAAAAGAAATCGAACACTGGTTAAGCCAAGGTCAGGACGTCTTTCTGAATGGGTCGCGTGCCTACTACCCCGAAGCCCTAAAGCGATTTGCCACCTGTATCCAACCTGTGTGGATTGATGTTAACACTCACCAGTTGAAACAGCGACTGCAAGCGCGAGGAAGAGAAAGCGAGGCGGAAATTGATGCCAGAATCGATCGCGCCATTCAATATCAGCAAAAAATGCCTGCCAATGCCTTGGTCATCGACAACAGTGATACACTTCAAAGCAGTGTGGAACAGTTTATTCTCAAGTTTAAACATATAAAGCAATGGCAAAAGGAAACACGTCTATGCAGCTAACCCTAATGGGCACGGGTAATACTGGGCATGTTCCGGTTTATGGCTGCGATTGCGTTGCCTGTGGGCGGGCGAAAGAAAACCGCGCTTTCCGACGGGGCAAAACCTCCGCTTACATCGAACATAACGGCAAAACCCTGCTGCTGGATGCCAACCACCCTCACCTGCTTGAGCGTTTTCCTGCGGGCAGCATCGATACCATCTTGCTGACCCATTTTCATATGGACCACGTGCAGTCGCTGTTTGATTTGCGCTGGGGGAAAGGGCAACCCATTCCCGTGCTGTCTCCACCGGACAAATACGGGTGCGATGACTTATATAAACACCCTGGGCTATTAGAGTTTCAGGCACTGAAAGCGTTTGAGCCTTTTGAGTGGGAAGGCATCACCATTACACCCGTGCCGCTTTCACATTCCAAACCCTGTTTTGGTTATCTCTTCGAGTGGCAAGGCAAAACATTCGCCTACCTCACTGACACGGTTGGATTGCCTAAGTACACACACGCATTTTTGAAAGACAAACCTCTGGATTTGGTACTAATAGATTGCAACCATCCGCCGATGCCGGACTCTCCGCCCCGAAATCACAACGACATTCTGCTGGCACAGTCCATCAAACAGCAGCTCACCATTTCCCAAATGGGGCTAATTCATATCAGCCACGAGCTGGACTGCTGGGCAATGGAAAATTCAAACCAATTCTCCTCTTCCTTTTTCCTCGCCAAAGACAACCAATCTTTTCATCTGTGATAAGCATGCACTTTTTGCATACCTATAATGCTAAAGTGTCATTTTTTTCATAGATAAACCGAGCTTAAAATAGGGGTTATTGGCTTTGCCAGCAACCCTCACTATTGTGGAGAAGACTATGTTCCAAGCTCTCGTACTGAACCAAGAAGACAAAAAGACTTTTGCGACCATTGAGTCGTTGGACGATTCGCAGTTGCCAGAAGGCGATGTGGTGATCGAGGTCGATTACTCTTCCTTAAACTACAAAGACGGACTCGCCATTACAGGCAAAGGGAAAATCATCCGTCAGTTTCCTATGGTGCCAGGGATCGATTTAGCAGGAACGGTCTTATCTTCTTCCGACGAACGCTACCAAAGCGGCGATCAGGTGGTCCTTACCGGCTGGGGAGTGGGCGAAAACCACTGGGGTGGTATGGCACAAAAAGCCAGTCTGAAAGCCGACTGGCTGGTTCCGCTTCCTAAAGGCTTAAGCAGCAAGCAAGCCATGATGGTCGGTACTGCTGGATTAACTGCGATGCTGTGTGTTCAGGCCATTATCGACGGTGGTGTAAAACCTGAAGACGGTGAGATTTTGGTGACTGGTGCCAGCGGCGGTGTCGGATCTGTGGCTATCAATTTACTGAGCGTGCTCGGCTACAAAGTGGTCGCGGTCAGTGGTCGCGTCGAAGAAAATGGACCTTTACTCGAAAAGCTAGGCGCAGCCCGAGTCATTGAACGCAGCGAATTCGAAGAACCTGCTCGTCCGCTTGAAAAACAAATCTGGTCTGGCGCAATCGACACGGTGGGCAGCAAAATGCTGGCAAAAGTATTGGCACAGATGGATTACAACAGCACCGTTGCCGCTTGCGGCTTGGCGGGCGGTTTTGATCTGCCAACCACTGTAATGCCGTTTATTTTGAGAAACGTCAGGCTTCAAGGTGTGGATTCGGTGTACTGCCCTTATGAAAAGCGTGTCGCTGCGTGGGAGAAACTGACCGAACTGCTGCCAGAAAGCTACTACGAACAGGCTTGTACAGAAGTCACCTTGAACGATGCAGCAAAATACGCAAAAGACATCACCAACGGTCAGGTAACGGGGCGAGTGGTGATCAAGCCATAAAAACTCGACCTTTAAGAAACGTCAGCATTTATGCTGGCGTTTTTATTCTAGCTACTCTTATTGTCCAACCCTAAATCTTCCACCCGCTTAGCAATCAGCTTGCTGCATTCTTGCTTAACCACTGCACGAAGCCATTCTTGCGCGGGAGAATGTTCGCATCTGGGGTGCCAGATCATTGAATATTCAAATGGCGTAAACTCAAACGGCAGTGGCTTCACTACTAGGTCGTAACGCTCTGCTACCAAATAGGCTAAATCGGCTGGTACTGTGATGATCAGTGGTAACGTATCGACAATCGCCAGAGCGGCTTCCAAATGATAGGCGCGTAAAACCATGTTCCGAGAAGGTTGGTCCACCAATGCCTGATCGAGTAACGCTTTCACACCATCGCTGATCGCAATCATCGCATGAGGATATTGAAGATAATCGGTGAGCGTCATTTTCTGGTCTGCAATAGGATGATGCTTAGAAACCAAGCAAGACACCCCCACTCGACCAAGCACATCGCTGTTTAAAGGTTCCACCGGACCAATCGGGCGGCATATCGCCAAATCCGCGCCGTGATGAGTCAGCTGTTGTGGCAACTGATCATGAAGTAACGGAATGAATTCAAACTTAACTTGCGGGGCTTCTTGATAAATCCTTGGCAGTGCAAACGGCAGTATGGTTTGCATGGCGTAGTCAGTTGTAGCGATGGTAAAGGTTTGATCGCAGGTTTTCGGGTCAAATTCTTCCGGTGTCAGGAGTGAGCGTAACGCTTCAAGTGGCTCGTTAAGAGATTGATTCAGCGTAAGGGCTTTTTCGGTCGGCATCAGATGCTGACCTTGCCGGATAAATAATGGATCACCCACCATGTCTCTCAATCGCCCCAGTACACGACTCATCGCGGATTGGCTCAAGTTGAGTCGATCGGCAGCACGACTCACACTGCCTTCTTCAATGATCACGCGAAGTGCTACCAGCAAATTTAAATCTCGGCGATAAATATCTTCCAGTTCCAAAGCGTTTACTCGACTGATGTAAAAGCTTCATAATACCAGAGGCAGCAAAATAAGATTCAAATCAAGATCAAGTGAGTTAACGTGAAAAATTAACAAACTTGTAAATAAAAAGTAAAAAAAATCCCGCCTTTCAGCGGGGAAGCCCAAGAAAAATGGGATAGTGTCGGAATGTGTAGTAGTGTCGTGTTAATTCTGTTTTTCGCCGTGTTTCTGCCAGCGATGCATTTCCACCCAAATACCAAAAATCGTTGCAAATAAACCAATTAGAGGTAAAAGGGATACTTCAGATGAGCTTCTAAGTATCAGTGCGCAAAATGTAATAAAACACAGTACGCTGTAAATTGTTAGCCTGTCTAACTGCGTTAGCATTCACACCCCTAGCTCAAATGTTATTTAATTGTTAAAAGCCAACTTACATGGATTTTTTGCCTTTGCCAAGAGGTTATTGAATATTTTTTCGACATCAGTATGATTTGCCCTCCAAAATCTAATTGAACGCACAACTATGACTTTTGATCCGACACTCGCGACGAAAACACTGGAAGCTGAAGGGCTGCGTTGCCCAGAACCAGTGATGATGGTAAGAAAAACCATTAGAACAATGAATGATGGGGATGTTTTGCTGGTTAAAGCCGATGATCCGTCTACCACACGCGACATTCCAAGCTTCTGTCGATTTATGGATCACCAACTGATAGGAAGTCAGACAGAATCTCTCCCTTATCAATACCTGATCAAAAAGGGATTGGATTGAGATTTCAATCAATACAAATGCAAAAGGGCGACCCAATGGTCGCCCTTTTCTATTCTTCTGATTGCTTGCGTTGCTGCTTTTGAACTTGTTCTATTTGATGATGCAAGTCTCTTAACTCTTTTCGAATCGGGATTAAGTGCTGGACACGAATCCAGGATTCAACGGCGAGTCCAGTCATAATGATGGCACCAACAACCATGGGTAGCCACATATCCGTTAATACCATTCCTAGCAGCGTTAATGCCAAGCCAAACGTAAACAAATAACTCTGACTTTCTGGGGTCATGCCCATATAGCGCGTTAACATGGTTTTACCCTCCTGCTCCACACTCTAAACGGGAAAATACCATCTCGTGAAAACCAAGTATGTGCCTGTTTTCACAATTACGTTCGATTATTCCGTTCCAAAAATCAAAGCCCCTATAGCAAGTAATACAAACAGCGCGCTGGCGGTACGGCGGATGGTGACAAAAGGCAATTTATCTCCACTCAGCTTACCGAAAATCACTACAGGCACGTTAGCCAACATCATCCCCACGGTTGTCCCCAAAATCACGATCATTAAGTGTTCTGAAAACTGCGCACCTAAAATGGACGTCGCTACCTGGGTCTTGTCTCCGATTTCCGCAATAAAAAAGGCTATAAAACTGGCGATAAACGGACCACGAAAAGACACCGATTCCTCTTCTTCCATGTTGTCGGGAATCAACACCCAAAGTGCCATGGCTAAGAAGCTCAATACCACGACCCAACGTAGAACTTCCTGGGATAAATGGTCAGCTACAACAACGCCTAACCAAGCTGCAAGCGCATGGTTGAGCAACGTGGCCAAAAAGATAGCCATAACAATGGGCACCGGCTTTCGATACCGAGAGGCGAGGATAAGAGAAAGGAGTTGGGTTTTGTCCCCAATTTCCGCCAGTGTGACACTGGTAATAGAGATAGCTAATACACTCACGACATGCTCAATGGGGCAGGGCATCGAGAAAAAACCAGAGACAAGACCCACGCCCCACCCCTGGTTTGTGATTCTTGTCTATGGTCTCGCTAAACTCAGCCTGATTTCATTTTTTATAGGCTACTGAGTCTCATACGCCATGATGGGTATCCATCAATTATGTTGACGTACAAACTTGTTCCGCTTCCAACAAGAACAAGCAAGCTACTCCCCAAAGACTTTTAAAGTGTAATTTCAAGGCTGGATATTGGCAAGGTACAGACATCAAAATTCGAAAAACGTCTTTTTTTCGAGGGTTGTGCCGAGTTTGGTATGAAAAGCGACTTTTGAGCATGATTTAGGCGACATTTCCTCTACTCGGCAAGGCATTATCTGGGTATACTCAATGGTTATTTTCATTGAAACATACAGAAGAATTGCGCGAACCTGATTATGCAAAATTACGATATCAAAACCTTCCAGGGAATGATCCTCGCGCTGCAGGATTATTGGGCTCAAAATGGTTGTACCATTGTTCAACCGCTAGATATGGAAGTGGGAGCAGGTACCTCTCACCCAATGACATGTCTTCGTGCACTCGGTCCCGAGCCAATCTCGACCGCTTACGTGCAGCCTTCACGTCGTCCAACTGACGGTCGCTACGGTGAAAACCCGAACCGTCTGCAGCACTACTACCAATTCCAAGTGGCACTAAAACCATCTCCAGACAACATTCAGGAGTTGTACTTGGGTTCATTGGAAGTGCTAGGCGTAGACCCACAAGTTCATGATATCCGTTTTGTAGAAGACAACTGGGAAAACCCGACTCTGGGTGCCTGGGGTCTTGGTTGGGAAGTGTGGCTTAACGGTATGGAAGTGACTCAGTTTACCTACTTCCAACAAGTCGGTGGGCTGGAGTGTAAGCCAGTAACGGGCGAAATCACTTACGGTATCGAGCGTTTGGCTATGTATATCCAAGAAGTGGACTCCGTTTACGATCTGGTTTGGAATATCGGTCCTGATGGAACGCCTGTCACTTACGGTGACATTTTCCATCAAAATGAGGTGGAGCAATCGACGTACAACTTTGAGCACGCCGATGTCGACTTCCTGTTCAGTTTCTTCGATCAATGCGAAAAAGAATCCAAAGAACTGCTTGAGCTTGAAAAGCCTCTGCCGCTACCAGCGTATGAGCGCATTTTAAAAGCAGCTCACGCCTTTAACCTGCTTGATGCACGTAAAGCCATTTCGGTTACCGAGCGTCAACGTTACATCCTTCGAATCCGTAACCTCACCAAAGGGGTAGCGGAAGCCTACTACGCGTCGCGTGAAGCTTTGGGCTTCCCAATGTGTCGCAATCAAGAACAAAAGGGCGAGGAGAAGTAATCATGGCTAAGAATTTTCTAATTGAACTGGGTACAGAAGAGTTACCACCAACGGCACTGCGTACTCTGGCTGAAGCCTTTGCATCCAACTTTGAAGCAGAGCTAAAAAGTGCGGAGCTGGCACACGAAGGCGTGAAGTGGTTCGCCTCCCCTCGCCGTCTTGCATTGAAAGTGGCAAGTCTTGCAGAAGGTCAGGCAGACAAAGTGGTAGAAAAGCGCGGTCCTGCAGTTTCTGTTGCCTTTGATGAAGAAGGTAACGCAACCAAAGCCGCTCAAGGCTGGGCACGCGGCAATGGCATCACTGTAGAGCAAGCTGATCGCCTAAAAACCGACAAAGGTGAATGGCTACTGTTCAAACAAGAAGTCAAGGGTAAGCCTGTTCAGGAGTTGGTGGTAGACCTCGCAGCTAAAGCGTTGGCAAACCTGCCTATTCCCAAGCCAATGCGTTGGGGTAACAAAGACACTCAATTCATTCGTCCAGTAAAAACACTGACCATTCTGCTTGGTGACGAGCTGATCGAAGGCGAAATCCTTGGCGTTGCTTCAGCACGCACCATTCGCGGACACCGTTTTATGGGCGAGCAGGAATTCACTATCGACTCAGCAGATCAGTACCCAGCAATTCTGGAAGAGCGCGGTAAAGTCATGGCGGATTACGAAGCGCGTAAAGCCATTATCCTTGCCGACTCTCAAAAAGCCGCTGCTGCGGTTGGCGGTGTTGCCGATCTGGAAGACGACTTGGTTGAAGAAGTCACCTCTCTGGTTGAGTGGCCGGTGGTTCTGACTGCGAAATTTGAAGAAGAGTTCCTGAAAGTACCGTCTGAAGCTTTGGTTTACACCATGAAAGGCGATCAGAAGTACTTCCCTGTCTATGACGACAATAAGAAGCTTCTTCCAAACTTCATCTTTGTCTCCAATATCGAATCAAAAGAACCTCGCTACGTTATCGAAGGCAACGAGAAAGTGGTTCGTCCTCGTCTGGCGGATGCAGAATTCTTCTTTAATACTGACCGCAAACGTCCGCTGATTGATCGCCTGCCAGAACTTGAGCAAGCGATCTTCCAAAAACAGCTGGGAACGATCAAAGACAAAACCGACCGCATCACCGAACTTGCTGGCTACATTGCCGAGCAAATCGATGCAGACGTCGAAAAATCAAAACGTGCAGGTCTGTTGGCTAAATGTGACCTCATGACCTCTATGGTGTTCGAATTTACGGATACTCAAGGTGTGATGGGCATGCACTACGCACGCCACGACGGTGAAGACGAGCAAGTCGCACTGGCACTGAACGAACAGTACATGCCTCGTTTCGCGGGTGATGACCTACCAAGTACAGGCGTCTCTTCTTCGGTTGCGATGGCAGACAAACTGGACACCATCGTCGGTATTTTCGGTATTGGTCAAGCACCAAAAGGCTCTGACCCATTCGCACTTCGCCGTGCGTCTCTAGGTGTGCTTCGTATCCTCGTAGAAAACGGCTACAACCTAGACCTAACAGACCTTATCGCGAAAGCGAAATCTCTGTTTGGAGACAAACTCACCAACGCGAATGTGGAAGCAGACGTTATCGAGTTTATGCTGGGTCGCTTCAACGCATGGTACAAAGACGAAGGCTTCAGCGTGGATATCATCCAGGCCGTACTGGCACGTCGTCCAACCAAACCTGCAGATTTCGATCAACGCGTGAAAGCCGTTTCTCACTTCCGTGATCTGGAAGCCGCGGAAGCACTGGCTGCCGCCAACAAGCGTGTGGGTAACATCCTAGCGAAGTTTGAGGGTGAGCTAGCAGCAGACATCGACCTGTCTTTACTTCAGGAAGACGCCGAAAAAGCGCTGGCTGAAAACGTTGAAGTCATGACTGAAGCACTAGAGCCTGCATTCGCAACAGGTAACTATCAAGAAGCGCTGAGCAAGCTTGCGGACTTACGTGAACCAGTCGACGCCTTCTTTGACAACGTGATGGTAATGGCGGATGACGAAGCGTTGAAGAAAAACCGCCTGACGCTTCTAAACAATCTGCGTAACTTGTTCCTTCAGATTGCGGATATTTCTTTGTTGCAGAAGTAATCAACTGAATAAAAATGAAAAAGGAAGCCAAATGGCTTCCTTTTGTTTATCTGGCTAGAAATCAGTTTGTCTCTTCAGCATCACAACGTGCTTTGTCGAAATACTCTTCACGACCACCTTTCCCTTTAAAAAATATCTTGGTGACAAATCCCATTTCTAGGAAAGAATACAAATTATCACATGACCATTCGTAACTGATTTTCTTAATCGTAGTGGTCTGCCACTTATAGCCAGAGCTAGGAAGAGAGGCAACATAACTGATATACCCATCATCTGATACTTTTAGCTCAGGTACTTCAGAGAATGCTTGCCTTGCTATCTCAATATTTTCAGGAGCCACATTTGGAGGGGTTGGCTCATAATTGGTGAGGTTACAGCCAGCCAAAACTGACAACATAGACGCTGCTGCTATTAACTTAAACTTCATAACAATCTATAGTAATTTTTTATATGAATCGTCATTTTATCTTTAATTTCTATTCATTAAAGGAGGTAAAGCACACATTTATAACATTTTTATCAATAGCTACAGTTTTAGTTAGTCTCTTCAGCGTCGCAACGTGTTTTGTCAAAATGCTCTTCGCGCCCACCTTCACCCTTGAAGCCTATTTTTACCACAAAGCCCATCTCCAAGAAGTCGTATAAATTTTCACATGCACCTTCATAGCTGGCTTGTTTTATGGCTTGGGTATCCCACATGTAGCCATGCGGAACCATTTCAAAGTAAGTGATATAGCCTTCGTCTGTAACTTTCATACCTTCTATGCCACTCAGTTTACTTTTGGCCTCCGCGATATCCTGTTTACTCGCAGTGGGCTTTACGGCGTCATAGTTAGTAATGTTGCACGCAGTCAAAGAAAGAGCGGTCAATGCCGCTAAAAGAATGTGACGGTTCATGATATTTCCAATTACTGATTAATGACGGAGAGTATATTTCAGCGAGTTGGAACGCTCTTGCAGATTCATTGAATGAAATCGCAGTAAAGCACAAAGAGTTTTACCCGTTACTCTCTATCTATTTGAAATATCGGAAACACCATTTGAACGAGAACTCGTGATGATATAGATAAAAACAAAGCTTCTTATGCCCTTTCACTTGATGATTCGATCAGGTATGTTGAGCAGTCTGGCACAACATTTTATCAACATCTGTATCAACGCTGGATGGTCCTTCAAAGCTGAGCAGCTTCGATACAAAAAAACATATGACAGATACAACAAGATATAACTAGGAAAAGAAGTAATGCAGTTCTCTACATTTGGTGAAAAATTCAATCGATACTCAGGTATTACGCAGCTAATGGACGACTTAAACGATGGTCTTCGTACACCAGGCGCCATCATGCTCGGGGGCGGTAACCCAGCCGCCATACCTGCGATGCTCGAATATTTTCATCAAGCCAGTGCAAAAATGCTGGAAAGTGGCGAACTGGTTGCCTCTATGGCAAATTACGATGGTCCTCAAGGTAAAAACGCATTTATTACGGCATTAGCATCTTTATTAAAAGAGACTTACGGATGGGATGTATCTGAGAAAAATATCAGCCTGACCAACGGCAGCCAGAGTGGCTTTTTCTATCTGTTTAACTTACTGGCTGGTCAGCAGGCAGATGGATCGCATAAAAAGATTCTTTTGCCACTTGCACCTGAATACATTGGCTATGGTGATGCCGGTATCGATGACGACATATTTGTGTCTTATCACCCAGAAATCGAAATGCTGGACAACCGAATGTTCAAATACCATGTCGACTTTGAACAACTAAAAGTCGATGCGTCCATTGCTGCGATCTGTGCTTCCCGCCCAACCAACCCAACAGGTAACGTATTGACGGATGAAGAAGTCCGTAAACTGGATAAACTGGCGCGTGACAATAATATCCCGCTGATCATCGACAACGCGTACGGCACTCCGTTCCCAAATATCATCTTTGAAGATGTCACGCCATTTTGGAATGACAACACCATTCTTTGTATGAGCATGTCTAAACTCGGTTTACCGGGGCTTCGCTGCGGCATCGTAATAGCCAATGAAGAAGTCACCCAAGCGCTTGCCAACATGAACGGCATCATCAGTTTAGCCCCGGGCAGTTTGGGACCAGCTCTCGGCAAGCACATGATTGAATCTGGTGATTTACTCAAGCTGAGCCAAAACACCATAAAACCTTTCTATCAGCAGAAATCACAACGTGCGGTTCAACTTCTTCAAGAAGCGATTGACGATCCACGCTTTCGTATCCACAAGCCTGAAGGGGCAATTTTCTTGTGGCTGTGGTTTGATGAACTGCCAATAACGACCATGGAGCTGTACCAACGCTTAAAAGACCGTGGTGTTCTGATCGTTCCAGGCGAATACTTCTTTATCGGTCAGGAAGACGAATGGGAACACGCTCACCAATGCTTACGTATGAATTACGTACAAGACGATGAAGCCATACAAAAAGGAATTAAAGTAATAGCAGAAGAGGTAAAAAAGGCTTATTCCGGTACGTAAACTTAAGTGTATTAGTTCCAACTAGATCTGACACTTCAATTTGAAATGAAGAGAGTTACCCACTTTGATTAAAGGTGCTTAATCACTAATCAAAGACAATAAGAGGTAACTCTCATTCTTCATACTAGCAATCCGATCATCAAACACAAAGCAGGTCTTCTCAATCTTGCAGAAGAGCTCGGCAACGTATCAAAAGCCTGTAAAGTCATGGGCGTATCAAGAGACATGTTCTATCGTTATCAAGAGTTGGTAGAAACGGGTGGTATTGATGATCTGATTAATCAAAGTCGCAGAGCTCCGAACTTGAAGAACCGCGTCGATAGCGAAACTGAACAAGCGGTGCTCAAGTACGCTATCGATTTTCCTGCTCATGGACAAGTAAGAACGAGTAATGAACTGCGTAAACTAGGCGTGTTTATCTCCCCAAGCGGCGTTCGCTCAATCTGGCTTCGTAATGATCTAGAGAACTTCAAAAAGCGTCTTATTGTGCTGGAGAAACAGGTCGCAGAGAACGCTATCATCTTAACGGATGAACAAGTTGCCGCCCTAGAACGGAAGAAGCACGATGATGAGGCGTGTGGCGAGATTGAAACGGTACATCCAGGCTATCTCGGCTCTCAAGATACCGTCTATGTTGACAACCTGAAAGGTGTTGGTCGTATCTATCAGCAAACCTTCGTTGATACCTACAGCAAAGTTGCCTTCGCTAAACTCTACACAACAAAAACGCCAATTACTGCCGCTGATATGTTGAACGACAAGGTTCTCCCATTCTTCGAGGCTCATGATCTGCCAATGCTTCGAATCTTAACGAACGGATAGAGGAACAGAATACTGTGGTCGAGTTGACCAGCATGACTACCAACTCTACATAGCTATCAATGACATAGACCACACCAAAACTAAAGCGATGTCACCACAAACAAACGGGATCTGCGAACGCTTCCATAAGACCATACTGAATGAGTTCTACCAAGTGACATTTAGAAAGAAACTGTATGGTTCAATGGAAGAATTACAAAAAGATCTGGACGAATGGATGGACCACTACAACAATCAACATACTCATCAAGGGAAAATGTGCTGTGGCAGAACGCCACTAGAAACATTAGAGGATGGGAAATTAATCTGGGCTGAAAAGAATCTAGCCCAGATATAATCTGACAGGCACCAAGTCGCAAAGTGGGTAACTGTCAGATCAAGTCTGAATTAGTACAACTTAAGAAGCCAACAGTTCACTCTGTTGGCTTAAAATATGATGAGTAAAGCTCCTCACCTAAGATCGTTTAAATGCTTCTCGTACCAATACAATACCAATACCCGTCGAAAGACCTAATACAATACCAAGAAATACGATTAAAATTCGTTTGGGCTTATCTCTAGAGTTAGGTTTTGTTATGTCATCCAGAAGCCGAAAATTATCAAACTGAATATTTCTGTTTATTTTCAACTTATCTAATAGATCAAGCTTAGCTTGAACCTTCTGAAGTCTCGGTTCAATTACGCTTAAGTTTTTTATAGAACGTAGAACTTCAACTTTCTCTTTCAATGCGTTAGCACCTAAGCCAATATGGAAACGCTCTTTGTCATTGTTTGTCTGAATAGGAGAAATAACATTCGCTGCAACAGCCATCCTTAACGCATATTCTGCACTTTCGATTTCCACTTCTAGGTTTGATTTCGCTTGAGCAACCAAGATTCTTTTTTGTAAATTGAGCTCGTCTTGCTTAGCGTCAACAATAGACTGCAAGTTTTGCAAAGCAGATTCATGAGTCCTGCGCTTAATAAAATGAACATAATCTTGTAAGTTAAGTGCACTGCTTTTCTGAGTTTTGGCAGTAAAGCTCAATTCATAAATCTGCTCGTCATCCTTCTTACTTTCCTTGATAGCCCAAATATTCTTAAACCACAGAGAATAAAACTGATCTAGATATTCCTTATCTGCACCTGCACCTGCACCTGCACCTGCACCTGCACCTGCACCTGCACCTGCACCTGCACCTGCACCATATTGATTCAGGTAATCAATAAACTCTATATTTGAGGACAAAAATAACTTTTTATTGTTAGAAGAGTTAAACGCCTGTATAAATTGAGCGAATAATATTTCTGGATCTGTTAAAGTGTCTAACTTCTCACTCACCAATACAGTTCCATCTTCTTGATATATATCAAAGATAGGCTGAAACTGACTTACCTGTTTTTCATATTCAGCTAGGTTGTATAATTGAGGGGTGGTTACTTTGGCTTTTGAAGTCCACCACTCTTGAGCCAACAACGCATGAACCAACGCAAGCAAAGTAATAAGACCAGTTGATATTAACACAACCCATTTCCCAGCCCATATAGATTGACACAGCTCACGTAAGTCAATCTCGTCATTCTGTTGGTAATTGTTAGTCATCTGGGTATTTTGTTCATTCATTATTGGATTGTTATGATTGTGCACTTGCGTTCCTTACACTTTGAGATTGAGACTGCTAGTTCAAAGTCAGAGCTGGAGTTTATCATACACTAATAGTGAATTCTCATCGAAAATTCTGCTCAAAGCTTATACTGTTAAGTATCGATGCATTTCTCAGTTCAATTGATATTTTGAGTACATTTTTTTACGATTTATTAAGAATAAGCTTTCTAAAATGTGTGTTTTTATCTTTTCTGAATCAACCCTTCATTCCTACAACTAAAAACGCCCGCAATTGCGGGCGTTTTACTATTCCTTCATCGTTGATCAGTTTTCGATGAGATTCTTGCCATTTATGGCAATTTTACGTGGTTTCATCGCTTCTGGAATCTCACGCTCTAGGTCGACGTGCAGTAGTCCATTTTCCATCGTTGCTCCCACTACTTTAACATAGTCGGCGAGTTGGAATTTGCGCTCAAAGTTGCGCTCGGCAATGCCTTGGTACACGTAGTTTTTACCTTCTTCAGCTTGCCTTTCACCACGAACAATCAGCATGTTCTCTTTTTGAGTCAGCTCTAGATGCTCTTCAGCAAAACCGGCGACAGCCATAGTAATGCGATAGTTGTTTTCGTCTTTTTGCTCGATGTTGTACGGAGGGTATCCGCCAGAAGAGTTTTTCGCTGAGTTGGCTTCCATCAGGTTTAACAGACGGTCAAAACCAATGGCGTTACGATATAGGGGAGTGAAATCTACATTACGCATAATACTATCCTCATGATAAGCAATAGCCTTGGCTATTTTCATAGATGCCAAGGAGTCAGTCTTACCATTCCACGGGCAATGGATGCTTTGGGACATGGTCGCTAACAAAAGTTAAATTGTGTGCTTTCCGTATTCGTTTGTTCTCTTTTGCCTTCTTGGTGAGACACAAACTGGACAAGCGTTTTAAGAGACCCTTACGGCATCCTCTCAAAACAAGATATGTGGATAGTCGCTTAATCTTTCAAGAGAAAAGATAAAAATAATTTTAAAAGCATTATTTTTCATAAAGTTAAAAAGAAAAAGACCGCCCAACAAGGCAGTCTTTAAAGTGATTTCGTGTATTTATCAAAGCTGGATGAGCTTAGTTCGAGGAGAAGGCGCGGAGTTTATAAACATAAATGAGCACCTTCGACATAGAAATCAGTTCATCCAGCGAAGAGAAATAAATCTAAACGTCCAGGTTGGCTACTTTTAACGCATTCTCTTCAATGAAGTTACGACGCGGCTCAACCTGATCACCCATCAATGTGGTGAACAGCTGGTCTGCACCAACGGCATCTTCAATAGTTACTTGCATCATACGACGAGTTTCTGGGTCCATGGTGGTTTCCCAAAGCTGATCAGGGTTCATCTCTCCTAGACCTTTGTATCGCTGTAGGCTCAAACCACGACGAGACTCTTTGAATAGCCATTCTAGCGCTTCGACAAAGTTTGAAATTGGCTGAGTACGTTCACCACGCTTGATGTAGGCACCGTCTTCGATCAGACCATCCAGTGCTTCAGACAGATCCGCTAGCTTGCCGTATTCTTTTGAGTTGAACAGATCAACACTCAATACATGCTCATGAGTCACACCATGAGTACGGATCACTACTTTTGGTAAGCTAACACCCAACTCTTCATGTTTCTCAATTTCCAGACTGTACTGGCTTGCCCCTACTTCTTTGGCATTCAGCTGGTCAACTAGCTGTTTACCCCAGGCTTCAACCGCGGCGGTGTCTTGACACTGCTCTGCTGTGATACGAGGAACATAAATAAACTCATGCATCAACGAATGTGGGTAACGGCGGCTCATGCGCTCCACCAGCTTCATGCCCGCGTTGTATTGCTGAACCAGTTTCTCTAGTGCTTCACCCGCCAGAGCTGGCGCTTCAGCATTAACGTGTAGTGCAGCGTTATCCAATGCCAATGACACCTGGTATTGGCTCATTGCATCTTCGTCTTTAATGTACTGCTCTTGCTTGCCTTTCTTCACTTTGTAAAGCGGTGGCTGAGCAATATACACGTAACCACGCTCAATAAGCTCTGGCATTTGACGGTAGAAGAAGGTTAAAAGAAGTGTCCGGATGTGCGAACCATCGACGTCGGCATCGGTCATGATGATAATGTTGTGGTAACGCAATTTATCTGGATTGTACTCGTCTCGACCGATACCACAGCCCAATGCTGTTATAAGCGTTGCGACTTCTTGTGAAGACAGCATCTTATCGAAACGCGCTTTTTCAACGTTCAGAATCTTACCTTTCAGTGGCAAGATGGCTTGGTTCTTACGGTTACGACCCTGCTTGGCACTACCGCCCGCAGAGTCACCCTCCACAATGTAGAGTTCAGAAAGCGCTGGGTCTTTTTCTTGGCAATCCGCCAGTTTACCTGGAAGCCCTGCAAGGTCGAGTGCGCCTTTACGACGGGTCATTTCACGTGCTTTACGTGCCGCTTCACGCGCACGAGCTGCATCAATAATTTTGCTACAAACGGTTTTCGCTTCGTTCGGGTTTTCTACCAAGAACTCTTGCAGCTTCTCGCCCATTGCAGATTCTACCGCTGACTTCACTTCTGAAGACACCAGCTTGTCTTTCGTCTGGCTTGAGAACTTAGGATCCGGTACTTTCACCGAGATAACCGCCGTCAGACCTTCACGAGCATCATCACCGGACGTCGCTGCTTTGGCTTTCTTCGAGAACCCTTCTTTATCCATGAAGCTGTTTAACGTACGAGTCAGCGCTGCACGGAAACCTGCAAGGTGAGTACCGCCATCGCGCTGAGGGATGTTGTTAGTAAAACAGTAGATGTTTTCCTGGAAACCGTCGTTCCACTGCATCGCAACTTCAACGGTGATGCCGTCTTCGCGCTCAGAGTCAAAGTGGAAAATCTTTTGAATGATCGGCGTTTTGTTGGTGTTTAGATGCTCAACAAAGGCTTGAATACCACCTTCAAACATGAAGTGGTCGTTCTTATCTTCTTCACGCTCATCAACCAGTTTGATGGAAACACCCGAGTTCAGGAAAGAAAGCTCACGCAGACGTTTCGCCAGGATGTCGTAGTGGAATTCCACATTAGAGAAGGTGTCTTCACTTGGCCAGAAACGGATTTGAGTACCGGTTTTATCGGTATCACCAATAACTGACAATGGCGCTTGTGGCTCACCGTGGTGGTAAGTTTGAGTATGAATTTGACCGCCGCGATGAATGGTAAGCGTCACCTGCTTAGACAGGGCGTTTACTACCGAAACACCTACCCCGTGAAGACCGCCTGATACTTTGTATGAGTTGTCGTCGAACTTACCACCAGCGTGAAGAACCGTCATGATTACTTCAGCTGCGGATACGTTTTCTTCTGGGTGCATTTCCGTTGGGATACCACGACCATCGTCGCTAACGGATACCGAGTTATCCTCATGAATCGTCACAATGATGTCTTTACAGTGACCCGCCAACGCTTCATCAATGGAGTTGTCCACCACCTCAAAGACCATGTGGTGCAAACCGGTGCCATCGTCTGTATCGCCGATGTACATACCCGGACGCTTACGTACCGCATCCAGACCCTTCAGTACCTTAATACTCGATGAATCGTAATTTTCAGACATGAGTTACTCTCTTTTTATCCTTGCTCTATCGTACCGTGTTCCACATGAAACATTTTGCCATTTTCGTCGAGCATATCAACGATTTGACTCTCAGTAATAGAACTTACAAATACTTGTGCCCCCGTCGCTTTTAAGCAGTCGGCTAACCGCTGGCGACGTTGGCTATCTAATTCAGAAGCAAAATCATCTATCAGGTAGATACACTGCTTTCCGGTCATTTCAGTCAAATGCTGCCCCTGCGCGACTCTTAGCGCACACACCATGAGTTTCAGTTGACCGCGTGACAGAACGTCTTCCACAGGCGTCCCATTCACTTTGATTCTTAAATCTGCCTTGTTGGGTCCACTAAAGGTGTACCCGAGTGACTGATCGCGTTCGAAGTTGTTTTCGAGGATATCCTGATAGGGGGTATCTTTGTCCCACCCACGATAATACTTCAATTGGATATCAAATTCTGGCAAAAATGTGCGACAGATTTCCTCCGCCACTTTTGCCATGTTTTCAACGTATTCTTTGCGCCACTGGCTGATGTTTTCAGCCAACGTTGCTATCTGCTGATCCCAGTAGCTGAGCTCCCGGTAATGAGTAGCAGTTTTCAACAGCGCATTACGCTGTTTGTTGAGCCTTTTAAATCGCCCCCATGCATCGTAAAAATGGGGTTCAGTGTGAAACACGCCCCAGTCGATAAACGCACGTCGAAACTTGGGTCCGTCTGTGAGCAATTCAAACCCTTCAGGATGTATCAATTGCAACGGCAAAACCTGAGCTAGCTGCGCCAGTTTTTGTCCGGACTCACCGCCTATTTTAACCTCTGTAGAGCCATCGCGCTGCTTATTAATCCCAATCGGAAGCTCAAATTGATCCGGGTTCAAAAAACGCCCATGAACAAAGAGCTCATCGCACTCGTTTTGGATAACTCGACCCGTGAGTGAGCTCTTGAATGAACGACCATGACCAAGCAGATAGATGGCTTCCAGCACACTGGTTTTGCCGCTGCCGTTCGGTCCCACAAGAAAATTAAAGCCTGGTGACAGTTCGACATCACAGGCTTCAATATTACGAAATTGCTGAACAATCAGTCTGGTGAGTGGCATTTGCCGAATCCATTACAGACGAATTGGCATAACCACGTACATGGCACTGTCGTCTTCGGCATTCTCAATCAACGCACTGGCATTGGCGTCAGACATGGAAATACGGACTTGCTCACAACGCAACGTGTTCAATACATCCAACACGTAACTCACGTTGAAGCCGATTTCTAAGTCGTCCCCCTGGAACGAGACGTCCAACATCTCTTCTGCTTCTTCCTGCTCAGGGTTATTGGCCGTAATGCGCATTTCATTGCCATTAAAATTCACACGAACGCCGCGGAATTTCTCATTCGACAGAATCGCCGCACGTGAGAAGGCACTTTTCAGTTCTTCACACGGGGCTTCGAGTGTTTTGTTACTGCTTTGTGGCATCACACGTCTGTAGTCAGGGAATCGACCGTCCACCAGCTTCGACGTGAAGGTAAAGTTATTCACAGCGGCACGCAGGTTAGCGCTGCCAATTTGCAGCGTCACTTCCGCTTCAGGGGCATCGAGCAGCTTCACCAGCTCCTGAACACCTTTGCGTGGCAAGATAATCTGCTGGTTTGGCAGCTCCGAAGCGAGCTGGGTTTGAGATACCGCCATACGGTGTCCGTCTGTGGCAACTGAACGCAGTGTCGTGCCTTCGATTTCAAACAGCATGCCGTTGAGGTAATAGCGAACGTCTTGGTTCGCCATAGAGAATTGGGTTTTCTCGATCAGACTGCGTAGCTCTTGCTGCGACAGCGTAATATCGGCTTCGCTTTGCCAGTCTTCAATGTTTGGAAAATCACTGGCTGGCAGAGTAGAAAGTGAGAAACGGCTGCGACCTGAACGTACTTGTACGCGATCAGCTTCCATCACTACAGTAATGATTGCACTGTCTGGCAGACCACGGCAGATATCCAAGAATTTACGGGAAGGCACTGTAGTGCTGCCTGCTTCAAATTCCCCTTCCAACGCAACATTAGCCACCAGCTCCACTTCAAGATCAGTCGCTGTCATTGCCAGCTGACCGTTTTCTACTTTCAGCAGTAGGTTGCCTAGAATCGGTAACGTGGGACGTCCACCCAGAGCGCCAGAGACTTGTTGTAACGGTTTGATCAGATGGCTGCGTTCGATGGTAAATTTCATTGGTATCTCTTTGCCTTATGACGATAAGGTTCTAATTAGGTTTGAGTAGTCTTCTTTTATATCATGGCTCTCTTCACGAAGCTGCTCTATCTTGCGGCAAGCGTGCAGCACCGTGGTGTGGTCGCGACCACCAAACGCATCGCCAATTTCAGGCAAGCTGTGGTTGGTGAGCTCTTTAGACAAAGCCATAGCCAATTGGCGAGGACGCGCAACCGAGCGAGAGCGGCGCTTAGATAGAAGATCTGCCACTTTAATTTTATAGTACTCGGCGACAGTTTTTTGAATATTGTCGATGGTGACCAGTTTTTCCTGAAGCGCAAGCAAATCGCGCAGCGCTTCACGAACGAAATCAATGGTGATCGGGCGACCTGTAAAGTTCGCGTTGGCAATGACACGGTTCAGCGCCCCTTCCAACTCACGAACATTAGAACGCAAACGCTTCGCAATAAAGAACGCCACTTCATCGGCAAGATGAATTTGGTGATCTTCCGCTTTCTTCATCAAGATCGCCACGCGGGTTTCCAGCTCTGGTGGCTCAATCGCAACGGTTAAACCCCAGCCGAAACGAGATTTAAGACGATCTTCTACACCGTTGATCTCTTTCGGATAGCGATCAGAAGTCAGGATGATTTGCTGATTGCCTTCCAGCAATGCGTTAAAGGTATGGAAAAACTCTTCCTGAGAGCGCTCTTTATTGGCAAAGAATTGGATGTCATCAATCAGCAATGCATCCACGCTGCGGTAATAGCGTTTGAACTCTTCAATGGCGTTATTTTGCAGGGCTTTTACCATGTCCTGAACGAATCGCTCTGAGTGCATGTACACCACTTTCGCATTGGGCTTATTATCCACAATGGCATTACCAACCGCATGCAACAGGTGGGTTTTACCTAAACCTGTGCCACCGTATAGGAAAAGCGGGTTGTATGCGGCGCCCGGATTATCGGCAACCTGACGCGCAGCTGCCAAACCTAACTGGTTCGACTTACCTTCAACGAAGTTATTGAATTTATGTTTAATGTTGACGTTTGAGCGATGGTTGATGTCCACCACTTCGCTGTCATTTTCCCAGGTTTTGTGCACGGGCTTGCGCGCCTGAAGCTGCGCTGGAGCCGAGGTTTCTGCCGCTACATCTGCTTGAGAGCGGGTCGCCTGAGCTGGTGCGGAAACACGTCGACTGCCGACTTCAAATCGAAGGCTAGGTACATCGTTACCACAAAATTGCAGAAGCAGGCGATTGATGTTGTCGAAGTATTTATCGCGCACCCAGTCGAGTACAAAACGGTTTGGGGCGAATAAAGTCAGGGTATTGTCATTGAGCTCCGCCTGAAGCGGTCTTACCCACATGCTGAATTCAGTCGATGGTAGCTCTTCTTGTAGCTGTTGCAGACACTGCAACCAAAGCGAAGATGACACGTTGCCCTCACTCTTATAATCATTCTTTGGAAAAGGTTGGTAATTCTAGCGCTCTGTTGCTCAGATCGCTAGTAAATGATCGCAGATCCAGTGAATAAGATCTAAGTTATTCACAATTTTTTGTCCCTAATTCGAGTGATCCGCACACTTTTCCCCAATATTACCCACATGATCACCCACAAAATGGCGATCAATAGCGGTTTATCCCCAAGATCAAATGTTAACAGGTCGTTTATTTTAAGAAACTTGGTTATGTGTAATAACAACTTGTTATTTTCACTAGTAACAGAACTAACAGTAATATTCCCCTCCATAATAATGAGGAGAAATCGAATGAAATACTGGATTAAGTCCACACTTGCTGCACTAGCCCTAACCGCCTCTTTTGCACAGACCGTTCAAGCCGCGACTGAAGTTAAAGTCGGAATGTCTGGACGTTACTTCCCATTCACGTTTGTTGAAAAAGACGTACTTCAGGGTTTTGAAGTGGATCTATGGGATGAAATCGGCAAGCGTAACGACTACAAAGTAGAATACGTAACTGCTAACTTTTCTGGTTTGTTTGGTTTGCTTGAGACTGGTCGCATCGACACCATCTCTAACCAAATCACCATGACAGACGCACGCAAAGCAAAATACCTATTTGCAGACCCATATGTGGTAGACGGTGCGCAAATCACTGTACGTAAAGGCAACAAAGACATCAAAGGTGTTGAAGACCTGGCGGGCAAAACGGTTGCCGTGAACCTGGGTTCGAACTTTGAGCAATTGCTGCGCGACTACGACAAAGACAACAAAATCAACATCAAGACTTACGACACTGGCATCGAGCACGATGTGGCACTGGGTCGTGCGGACGCCTTCATCATGGACCGTCTTTCTGCACTTGAGTTGATCAAGAAAACAGGTCTTCCACTAGAGCTGGCAGGTCAGCCATTTGAAACCATTCAAAACGCATGGCCGTTCGTTGATAACGAAGCTGGTCGTAAACTTCAGGCAGAAGTGAATGCTGCGCTGAAATCCATGCGTGAAGATGGCACACTAAAAGAAATCTCTGTGAAGTGGTTCGGCGACGACATCACTAAATAATCAGGATTTTTCAAACCAAGGATAAAGGTGGACATGGATTCCACCTTTTCTCGTCTCTGCAATACCCGAATTTTTGAAGTACAGGTAATCGTATGGGTTTTGACTTTAATTACATGATGGAACTGATGCCGATACTGTTGAAGTATCTGGGTACCACCATGTCTATGGCCACTTGGGGGCTGCTATTCTCCCTGATTCTGGCAGTAATTCTGGCCAATATTCGCGTATTCCGCGTGCCTGTGCTGGATCAGCTTAGCCAGCTTTACATCAGCTTTTTCCGTGGCACGCCGCTACTGGTGCAACTGTTCCTGCTTTATTATGGTTTACCTCAGGTGTTCCCGTTTTTGGTGGGCATCGACGCCTTCAGTGCGGCTGTCATCGGTTTAACCTTACACTTTGCCGCGTACATGGCAGAGAGTATCCGTGCCGCCATTATTGGTATTGATCGCAGCCAGATGGAAGCCAGCCTGTCTGTGGGCATGACGACCACTCAGGCAATGCGCCGTATTATTCTTCCACAGGCAACCCGTGTGGCACTGCCTTCATTGATGAACTATTTCATCGACATGATTAAGTCGACGTCCCTGGCATTTACTCTGGGTGTGGCAGAAATCATGGCGAAAGCGCAAATGGAAGCGTCATCCAGCTTCCGTTTCTTCGAAGCATTCTTAGCCGTTGCTCTGATTTACTGGGGTGTGGTGGTGATTCTTACCCGAGTTCAGATTTGGGCGGAGTTCAAGCTCAATAAGGCGTACGCACGATGATCAAACTGAATAACATTCATAAGTACTTTGGTGACACTGAGGTTCTGAAAGGCATCGATATCGACATCCAACAAGGTGAGATCATCGTTATCATTGGGTCGAGCGGTACAGGTAAATCCACACTACTGCGCTGTGTGAATTTTCTGGAAGAAGCCAACAAAGGCACCATCAGCATTGACGACATCACCGTCGATAGCGAGAAGCACACCAAAGCGGAAGTATTGGCGCTGCGCCGCAAAACAGGGTTTGTATTCCAGAACTACGCCCTATTTGCACACATGACGGCACGCCAGAACATCGCAGAAGGTTTGATTACCGTTCGCGGCTGGAAGAAAGAACAGGCGCTTGAGCGAGCTCAGTCGATTCTGGATGATATAGGGCTGGGTGATAAAGGGGACAGTTACCCTGCCGCGCTTTCTGGTGGACAACAACAGCGTGTGGGCATTGGACGTGCGATGGCACTTCAGCCTGAACTGCTATTGTTCGATGAGCCAACGTCTGCGCTGGATCCTGAATGGGTGGGCGAAGTACTGAACTTAATGAAGTCGCTGGCAGCGCAAAAGCAGACGATGCTGGTGGTGACACACGAAATGCAATTTGCCAAAGAAGTCGCGGACCGCGTGATCTTCATGGCAGACGGCAATATTGTAGAACAAGGTTCTCCACAGGATATCTTTGGTAATCCACAGGATCCAAGACTACAAAAGTTTCTCAGCCAGGTGGGGATCGATTAAGGATCCTTGAGATTTAACTGACAATCCGTATAATTCGTCGACCGGAATTTTCGTTAGACCAATCATTGACTCTTATAGAGCCAGTGATTACAATTCCGCCTCTTTGTTGAGAGGCGTCGGATTTTGCTCAGGTCACTTAATTAAGAAACTTGAGGAAAGTTAAGTCCCACGCCGGGTTTAACATAAACCTAAAAACTACTGATCAGTAAAGGTAATACAAATGTCTAAACGCACTTTTCAACCTTCAGTTCTGAAGCGTAAGCGTACTCACGGTTTCCGTGCTCGCATGGCGACTAAGAACGGTCGTAAAGTAATTAATGCACGTCGTGCTAAAGGCCGTGCGCGCCTTTCAAAATAATACTCGGTTATTTTGAGCAAGTACGCGTTTCATCGGGAGTTACGCTTGTTAACTCCCGAGCATTATCAACATGTCTTCCAGCAAGCTCACCGAGCTGGCTCACCACATTTCACCATCATTGCCCGAAAGAACTCTCTTTCACATCCTCGCTTAGGCTTAGCTGTCCCTAAAAAGCAGATTAAAACTGCCGTCGGTCGTAACCGTTTCAAACGTCTGACTAGAGAAAGTTTCCGCCTGTCACAGCATCAACTTCCCAACAAAGATTTTGTCGTGATTGCGAAGAAAAGCGCCCAAGATTTAAGCAATGAAGAAATGTTTAAACTACTCGACAAGTTATGGCATCGCCTTTCTCGCCCCTCTCGTGGTTAGCCATTGGTCTGATAAAAATCTACCAATGGGTAATTAGTCCGTTAATCGGACCACGGTGTCGTTTTACGCCAACCTGTTCTCAATACGCGATTGAAGCGTTGAAAGCTCACGGTTTTGTAAAAGGGTGTTGGTTATCAGGCAAACGTCTATTAAAATGCCATCCTTTGAGCGATGGGGGATATGACCCCGTTCCACCACACCAAAAACAAGACAGAGATAAATAACGATGGATTCTCAACGTAATATCCTTCTGCTCGCTTTGGCACTGGTTTCTTTCCTGCTGTACCAACAGTGGCAAGTTGAAAAGAATCCAGCGCCTCAACAAAGTGCTGAGCAGGTACAAACTAACGGTACGCTTCCTGCCCCTGACTTTGCAGACCCACTAGCAGATCCGGTTCCTCAATCTGCTACGCCTTCAGCGCAAATCGTGACAGTTAAAACAGACGTTCTGACTCTGTCTATCGACACGTTCGGTGGTGACGTGATTGAAGCTGATCTAAATCAGTACGCGAAAGAATTTGATTCAGCAGACCCATTTGAGCTGTTGAAAAACTCTCAGGGGCACACTTTCATCGCGCAAAGTGGTCTTGTTGGTCCTCAGGGTGTCGACCTAAGCAGTTCTAGCCGCCCTGTTTACCAAGTGGCATCAGACAGCTTTGAGCTGGCCGATGGTGAAGATGAATTAAGCATTCCAATGACGTTTGAAGCAAACGGCTTGCAGTACGTGAAAACATTTGTACTTAAGCGCGGTCATTACGACGTTAAAGTGAAATACGACGTAGTGAACAACTCGGGTACTAACGCGACATTCGCGATGTATGCGCATCTTCGTCAAGACTTAATGGATGACGGTGGCAGCATTACCATGCCGACTTACCGTGGTGGTGCTTACTCAACGCAAGACGTGAACTACAAGAAATACAGCTTCGAAGACATGCAAGACCGCAGCCTAGCCATTGAGCTGACAACCGGTCAAGGTTGGGCAGCGATGATCCAGCACTACTTCGCAGCGGCTTGGATCCCAGAGCAACAGCCTGGTACTCGACTGTATACTCGCGTGATCGGTAACAAAGGCGATATCGGTGTTCGTATTCCTGATATCACGATTGCAAACGGAGCGACAGGCTCAGTTGAATCAACACTTTGGGTTGGTCCTAAACTGCAAGATGACATGGCAGCAGTTGCACCACACCTAGATTTGGTGGTGGACTACGGCTGGCTATGGTTTATCGCGAAGCCACTTCACTGGCTGCTGTCTGCTATTCAGGGCGTGGTTGTGAACTGGGGTCTGGCGATCATGGTTCTGACGTTCATCGTTCGTGGTGCGATGTACCCACTGACGAAAGCACAGTACACCTCAATGGCTAAAATGCGTATGTTGCAGCCAAAACTGCAAGCGATGCGTGAGCGTATTGGCGACGACCGCCAGCGCATGAGCCAGGAGATGATGGAACTGTACAAGAAAGAGAAAGTAAACCCGCTGGGCGGCTGTCTACCTATCCTTCTTCAGATGCCTATCTTCATCGCACTGTACTGGGCGCTAATGGAATCGGTTGAGCTTCGTCACTCTCCATTCTTTGGTTGGATCACTGACCTGTCAGCACAGGACCCATACTACATCCTGCCAGTACTGATGGGTGCAAGTATGTTCATGATCCAGAAGATGAGCCCATCGACCATCACGGACCCAATGCAGCAGAAAATCATGAACCTGATGCCTATCATGTTCACTTTCTTCTTCCTGTGGTTCCCATCTGGTCTGGTTCTATACTGGCTAGTTTCCAACGTAGTGACAGTGATTCAACAATCTCTGATTTACCGCGCTTTGGAAAAGAAAGGCTTACACTCTAAGTAAGCAATCGAAATGAAAGAAAGGCGACCTTTTGGTCGCCTTTTTTAATTTCTGTTATTACAATTGCGCACAAAGTTTTCACTCAGTAAATGGGGCTTAGCCCTTTTCAGGATTCGTCATGACAACCGACACCATCGTCGCTCAAGCTACCGCCCCCGGACGAGGCGGAGTAGGTATTATTCGAGTTTCCGGTCCTCTGGCTTCGAAAGTCGCAGAAGAGGTGACGGGTAAGTCGCTAAAACCGCGCTACGCTGAGTACCTGCCATTTACGGACCAAGATGGTCTGGAGCTGGATCAGGGAATCGCACTCTACTTCCCTAACCCACATTCATTTACGGGTGAAGACGTACTGGAGCTGCAAGGGCATGGTGGCCCGGTGGTGATGGACATGCTGATTAAGCGAATCCTTACTATTTCAGGTGTGCGTCCTGCTCGCCCGGGTGAATTCTCTGAACGGGCGTTTTTGAACGACAAAATGGACTTAACGCAGGCCGAAGCCATTGCAGATTTGATTGATGCCAGCTCCGAAGAAGCGGCGAAGTCTGCCCTTCAGTCTCTCCAAGGTCAGTTCTCTAAGCGTATCAACACGCTGGTGGAATCATTGATTCACCTAAGAATCTATGTCGAAGCGGCAATAGATTTTCCCGAAGAAGAAATCGACTTTCTGGCAGACGGCAAAGTCGCTGCCGATTTACAAACCATCATTGATAACCTGGCAGCAGTGCGTCAGGAAGCCAACCAAGGTGCGATCATGCGCGAAGGCATGAAGGTAGTGATTGCCGGTCGCCCTAATGCGGGGAAATCCAGCCTGCTGAACACCCTGTCAGGCAAAGAAAGCGCCATTGTGACAGACATTGCGGGCACCACCCGTGATGTACTTCGTGAACACATTCATATCGATGGCATGCCACTGCACATCATAGATACAGCAGGTTTGCGTGATGCTTCAGATGAAGTAGAAAAAATTGGCATTGAGCGCGCGTGGGAAGAGATAGAGCAAGCTGACCGAGTATTGTTTATGGTGGATGGCACCACAACCGAAGCAACGGATCCACGTGATATCTGGCCGGACTTTGTTGATCGCTTACCAAACAACATCGGTATGACGGTGATCCGCAACAAAGCGGATCAAACCGGAGAAGATCTGGGTATCTGTCATGTGAACACGCCAACACTGATCCGCCTTTCAGCGAAAACCGGTGAAGGTATTGATGCCCTGCGTAATCACTTAAAAGAGATCATGGGTTTCTCGGGGAATCAGGAAGGGGGCTTTATGGCACGCCGCCGTCACCTAGATGCACTAGAACGCGCAGCCGAACACCTCGATATTGGTCAACAACAGTTGGAAGGTTACATGGCTGGCGAAATCCTTGCCGAAGAGCTGCGTATTACCCAACAGCATCTCAATGAAATTACTGGTGAGTTCAGCTCAGATGACTTACTGGGCCGTATTTTCTCCTCTTTCTGCATCGGAAAATAGCCTTTTCATATTCAACTACCCTCATTTCAACCAATCTGAAATGAGGGTAAATACCTGCCAAAATACCGTATAATGAAGCGATATGTTGCTAAAAGTCCTTAAGTCTGATTTTCAACAGATTATGGAATCAATTACACTGCCGCATCTCTCATTTACATCAATTAATCCTTTTTCCATTACGATTAGCTATAGATCTACAGCCAGATTCTGATATATTTCGTTGCCTACTATTAATATAAATGATAACCATTATCATTTATATTAAGCGCAAATCTAGGCGAAAGGAGTAACAGGCGATGGTGGCATTAGACCCAGCTAACATGCAACGCATTGATAATATGTATCAAGAGCACCGCAGCTGGCTCTCGGTATATGTGCAGCGTCGTCTGGGCTGCCCGGAAGTCACTGCCGATTTAGTTCAGGATACCTATCTGCGCCTCCTTACCAAAGGCACGCTTCCTGAGCAAAAGGACTCTCGTCGCTATCTGACCACCATAGCCAAAGGGCTGGTGATCGACCTCTATCGTCGTCGACGCATCGAAACTGCCTACCTGGAATTACTGGAAAATGAACCAGAGGAAGTGACGGCTTCTCCGGAATCTCATGCCTTAGTAGTAGAAGCATTAGTTGAAATAGACACGCTACTGCACAAACTTCCTCACAAAGCGCGTCAGGCATTGTTAATGAGACAACTGGAAGGCAAGAGCTACAAACAGATTGCCGAAGAACTGGGAGTGTCTGTTTCCTCTGTTGAAAAATATGTAGCTAAGGCACTTCAGGGCTGTATGTTAGCCATGCTTGAGGCGTAACGTGAGTATCGAACGTATTTCTCGCGAGTCCATAGAACAGGCGTCATTATGGATGGCAAGGCTATGGGCAGACGACGTCACCGAACAGGATAAAAAAGCATTCAATACCTGGCGCAGTGCCCATCCAGACAACGAATTTGCCTGGCAACAACTCGAAACTCTGCAAAAGAAATTCGCTGCGGTCCCTAACCCTGAGTTATCAGGTAAAGTCCTCCATCGAGATCGTCGCGGAGTCACACGTCGTCAGGCACTGATCTGGGCAGGCATTTCATTTGGTACTTTGGGTCTGATGATGGCTGGTCGCTCAGACACTCCTTCAGGAGCTGAATACGCAACAGCAACAGGTGAAATCCGCTCTCTCACCTTGTCTGATGGCACAGAAATGATCATGAACACGGCGACGCGAGTTTATGTGGATTTCAACCAGTCAGAACGTATGCTGCATCTGGTTCAGGGTGAAATCATGATCACCAGCGCTCATCACCTAACCCCATTTATGGTCACAACAGGTCAGGGTAATGTAGTACCAATCGGGACACGCTTTACTGTTCAGCAGCAAGACAACAAAACCAAAGTCAGTGTATACGAGGGTGAAGTGGCGGTGTATCCAAAGCAGAGCTTTGAATCAACGCACCTTCTGGCAGGCGAAAATGTAGCGTTCAGTGCAGAATACACCGAAAGCAAACACGCCAATGCCACCAGCAATGCCCTGTGGCTAAGTCAGAAAATCCTAGCTCAGGCGACTCCGCTGCCAGAATTTATCAATGACCTCGCCCGCTATCGCCGTGGCGTTGTCAACGTTGATCCATCCCTCAGTCATTTGAAGCTGACGGGGGTTTTCTCCACCAAAGACACAGATAAAACCCTGCACAATATCAGCCAGGTTCTTCCTATCGAAGTTCATTACCGAACCCCTCTTTGGGTCAGCATTAAAGCCAAAGACGATAACTGAGATCCAGTTCGGTCATTTAGAGCCAATAACCATTACGGATTTTGAATTCTCACTCGGTGTAGAGGTTAGTGAGCAATTCAAAGAAAAGGACAGCAAGGTGTTACTCCTGCCTAGGCTTTCACGACAAGCCTTATCAATTAGAATAAAACTTGGGCTTTCAGCCCTGTTATTTCCAGTATTAGCCTGGTCTTCGACCCAGAATTTTGACATTCCAGCGGGGCGACTGGATCAAGTTCTCAGCCAACTTGCCATCGAAGCAGACATTGAGTTCACACTGAATGCCTCGCTGTCTCAAGATATCTACAGCCCCGGAATTGAAGGACAGTTTGATGCAGCAGAAGCTCTGATGCTGATACTGGAAAATACAGGATTGATTGCTGAGCCGCAGGAAGACGGCAGCTATATTCTGACTCCCCTCAACAGCGCTATGACGCTAGACGCCATTCAGGTACGTACTCATTTCGATGATGAGATTGCTAGGGATGAAACAGGCGAATTAGATATTTATGATGCTGACACATCCACCGCCTACATCAACAAAGAAGAAATTGAACGCTTCAAAGGCGCCAGCGGTGCTGATTTATTCACAGGGATGGCAAATACCTTCAGCGGTGAAGCTCGTAATGGTGGCAGCAGTATCGACGCCAACATTCGGGGGGTTCAGGGTACGGGGCGGGTTCCTGTTGTCATAGATGGTACCGAACAGGGAATCACCATCTGGAACGGGTACCGTGGTGCTTCCAACCGAAACTACATCGATCCAAACCTGATCAGTGGATTAAAAGTACACAAAGGTGCTCAGCTCAACTCAGATGTGAATACGTCCGTGGGTGGGGCGGTACAGGTCACCACACTCCAGCCGCAGGACATCATTGCAGAAGGTGAGACGTTTGGCATGGAAGTCATCGTCGAGGGTAGCAACAATTCCGTCGCACCTTACGAGGCAAAAATGCACACGGGCAAACACTGGAGAGAGGTGCCTATCTATAACGAACAGGGCGGAATTGATTGGTATAACGATCCAGAACTTCGTTTTGAAACCCGAGACAGCAAAAGTAATAACCCATTTGGCGGAGAAGACGCCGCTTTTCGATTCGCCGCTTCTGGGATCAATGATAAATTCGAATGGTTAGGTGCTATCGCCTATAGAAAGCGTGGTAACTACTATTCCGGTACTAAGAAAGCCGATTTCTATAAGCAACCTTATAACCCAGATACCCTTAACATCAATTTCCTACAGCCCAGACATGCGGCTCTTAACCACCTTCCGGGGCATGAAGTATTTAACACTTCATCGGAAATGCACTCCTATCTTCTAAAAACCACCTACAAATTCTCAGATTTTGAAAAGGTGCAATTTAATGCCCGCTTCACTGAAAGTAAACACGGTGAAATCATGGCAAGCCGCTCTGATTATCGCAACAGTGATGGTATGGCTCAGTGGCCACTGGGAAGCGCTAAGCTACAGGCTTACAGTGTTAAATACCGGGTAAACCCCGAATCACGTTTTCTTAACTTAAGTACGGATCTCTGGACAACATTGTCAGATACCGTTACCAACACCGCGGGCGGTTTTCCAAATACCGTGGTGACTGAGCCGGAAGGGAACGGAATCATCTTTAACACCGCCACGGCATACAACAAAGAACGACGTATCGGCGCGAATTTCAAAAACACCATGCTGCTGTCGGACAACTGGGATATGACGGTATCTGGCCACTATCAACACCATACCGTTGAGCCTAAGCAAGGCATGAAATATCTGGTCGATAAGTACAATGCAACGGTTCGAGCTGGGGAGAGGACGGAGTTTAACGGCGCCGCCAAGGTTGAATGGCGAGCCAGCGACAGCTTGATTTTTAATGCCGGGCTAAGATATGGAAAGTATGAATCCGAAGATCATTATCTGAAATACCGCATCGAAAGCAAAAGCGATAAACGCAAACTGGGTGAGTACATAACAGAAGGCTACCTCCTTACCTACCAAACTCGCGAAGTGTATGAACCGGAAGAAATCGCTCAGAGAGTCGCAAACACCGAGCACGATGTTCGAATTACTTTTACCCGTGACGCCCTAGACAAAGAAGTCGCCACTATGACCAGCCTGATCGCTTCGGCTACGGACCCAACTCAGAAAGCAGAATACCAGTCTAGGCTGGCAGCTGCCCAAAGCAGTCTGGCGAATTTCGATTCACTGCTTCAGCAGAAAATCAAAGTGGCTGTCGCCAAAGTAGAGAGTGAGAAAACCTACTTACGTACTCACACTCAGGAATGGAGAAATGACAGTAACAACAAGCTGAGCATGAAAAGAAACGCTTGTGTGATTGCCATGAGCCGACCAAATTACGTTAAGAACAGTTGTAAGTTCACACGGCTGCCAGACATTCAACGCTATAAATCTAAGTACGCAAATAGCGGCAGTGGCTGGATGCCTTCGCTCACAGCAACCTGGCTTATCTCAGACAACAATCGTGCTTATGCTCGTTATGCAGAGACATTGCGTTTTCCAAGTCTGTTTGAAAGTACCAGTGGTTTTTCAGCAGGTCACTTAACTTCTTCACCTCTGCAGCCTGAACGTGCCACATTGTGGGAGCTGGGTTACGTTCACTATTTCGACAATGCCAATATTAAGCTGGTGCACTTCGATCAGACAATCACCAACATCATAGACAGAGACATTCGGACGCGTGCATTCGGTAATCTCGACTTTCAAAACACCAGAGGGCTGGAATTGCAAGCTTCCTATGATGATGAAACCTACTTTGGAGAACTCTCGGCAGCTTACAACTACCACAACGAAATTTGTGACGATAACTCCGCGTCCCAGAGGTTCATTATTGGCGTTGTAGAAGAGAACAAAGAAATCATCGATCTCTGTGCCCGCGGAGGCTTTTCTAACATCAGCTATCTGGGCAGTTACGCCAATCCGGAGTATTCCGCAAATCTTTTGGTCGGTTCTCGTTTTCTAAATCAGACCTTAGAAACCGGTGTTCGTGGCAACTACGTATCCGGCAGCCATCATGAAGATTTAATCGCACGCACGCACTCGCTCACGTTTGATGCCTTTATCAACTACCAGATCAACGAATCGGTTGATCTTGAGCTGGTCGGTACGAACCTGCTGGATTTGTACTACCTGGAACTTGGCTCGATTTCGGGTATCCCTGCACCAGGGCGAACCTTCAGCGTCAAATTGAAAGGAAAATTCTAATTTTTCACAAAAAATTTTCAATAACGTTACGGATTTTCACTCTTTGCTCGGTGTAAAGGATGACCTGTTAGATTTCGTCGGCTTCATATTGGCTGACAACACCATTTAGGACGAATCATGAACAACAAATATACATGGACGCTTCTGGCTCTGAGTCTGCCGACATTAGTCGCGTGCGGTGGCGGCTCTAGCTCCAACGATTCCAACGACAACACAGTAAAACCACCTGTCGTTGCACCAGCTAAAAAACCACAAATCAACGCCAAGATGAACGACACAGTTCGACTAAATGGCTTGGATATTTTCGCTCAGGCAGCTCAGAAAAAAGCACTGAGCTCGGCAGTATCTGACACTGCAAACACTCAACCATTCACTTGGGTCATTAGCAAAAAACCAGCAGGCAGCAACAGTGCAATTAAAAACGCCAATGCATTAGTGACGTCGTTCCAACCAGACTTGGCGGGTGAATACACCATTCAGCTTACCGCAACGAATCCTGCAGCGACGATAGAAAAACACTATAAAGTGACAGGTGCAGCTGAGAACGCAGCACCAAATGTCTTCCCAGCCGAGTCAGTAATGACGGGAATCGACACGAACATTACTCTGTCTGCAAACGCTGTGGATCCAGACAATAACGATCTGACTTACCAGTGGTCTGTGGCAAACAAACCTAGCAATGCTACGGTAACACTAACCAATGAAACGACAGAAAGTGCCACATTCTCTGCTAACGCTGCGGGTGAGTATGAGTTAAGCCTTGCGGTTTCAGATTCAAAAGAGACAGTAAAGCGTGCAGTTACTGTGAAGATTGATGAAAGTGTAGTGCCTTACACGCCTGAGACGTCTGTTTATTTAGAAAGAACCAACGCCCTTACCCAAGAAAACGTAAAACCAATCAATAAACTGAACTTTGCGACGCTTGAGTTAAATAAGAAGGTAAAACTGGACGCCAGCTCGAACACAGACAAAGACGGCACAAATTTCCAATACCAATGGGCGGTTGTTTCTAAACCTACTGCAAGCTCAGGCACGATCACACTAGATTCGGCGCAACTTGCTGAATTTACTCCAGATGTAATTGGTGATTATGTCTTTTCTGTTACGGTGAGTGAAGGCAACAAGCAGCGTTCAATTGAACACGTGGGTATCACTGCAGTGGAAGCTGTAACATCAGCGACTGCCCTTATCAGCGCGGTAAACTCTACAGGAGCAACTTATGAGTTTAAATCTTATGGTTATGTTCCAGAAGGCGACCCTAGATTTAAGAATGTAGAAGACCCAATGTATGGAAGTTTCAAAGTCATTGCTGTTTCCAAGGACGGAGCTTCAACTGATTATATTAAAGTAGATACCATTACTATTACACCGACTGTAGCCGATGTCTTTGTTTTTGACTTTATAACCGTTAATACTCCACCACCCGTATCGGGAATTAAATTCGAAGGAGTCAAAAAGAATCAATTAATTTCATTAGGAGAATCGGTAGTTCTTGATGTTTATATGGATGCGTCAGTTCAATTAAATAAGTTCACAGAAATAGGCATCGATTTTTCTGGAAGGCATACCCACTCCTTCTCCAAAATTTATGCGTTTACAGAGTAAATGAAATTAGGGTGCACACTATGTGCACCTCTTATTATTAATTAATATGATTGCACTCATTTTATGATGAAGCTGACCCAATTCCTGAGCTTAGTTTTTACAGCGGTCATTCTTGCCGGATGTAATGAAAGCCTGAAACTCGAACTGGCACCTACCAAGTCGAATACCCCCCCTATTGCCATCGCGGGCACCAACCAATTGGTTTATGTAGGCGAGCCAGCTCAACTGAATGGGGAAAAAAGCTTCGACAAAGACCTTCAACCGCTGACCTTTGAATGGAAAATACAACCTGATCAATACACGAAGCTGGATCGTAACGCCAAGCTCCTTCAACCAAATTCAATTAAACCGTCGTTCGTTGCCCATGAAGCGGGAGAGTTCTACATAGACCTGACGGTCAATGATGGCATTGAAAATAGTCGGGTTAACACCATTAAACTCACTGCTGTAACTAAAGGGGAAAACAGCCCACCGATTATCAACTTAGAGGAAAACATCAGTGGCTCTTTACACTTTGGAGCTAACATATTTCCTGATTACGATAATATCGATAATGATGAGTTATTTTACACTTGGGAAATAGTCGGAAGTCCGGCAGGAAGCTTACCAACTTTGTCATATGATTCATTCAGTTGGAATTCCTTAAAGACAGATACTGAAGGGCTTTATACCGTAAAGGTAACCGTATTTGATGGTATTCATCACGTATCTGCGACTACAAAAGTTCAGATACGCTATGAGAATGTCAAACCAGTTGCCAACCTCAATCACGATGTAATGATCAGTCATGTCGGAAGAGCGATCACTTTAGATGGTACTAAGAGCTCCGACTTGAACGGCGAACCGCTAAACTTCCACTGGACAATGACACCACCCAATGGTTCTAACGCCACCTTTGATGACCCACACTCACCTACACCAACTATTTTAGGTGATGTACCCGGTTTATATTTCTATGAACTGGTGGTTGATGATGGCGAATTATCCAGTGACCCTAATGAATATGTAATTGAATTTCTTGGGTCAGATACTCCGGGATTGAGGATCTACCGCGACACTAGTTCTGCTCCACTCGATATGCCACATCGCCCTGAGCAAATCAGAGATGAAACTCAGAATAACCAAGCCAGTTATGTTCTTGGTCGCTACCGCATTGAAGCCGTGGAGTCTGATGTATACATCAGAGACGTGATTGCCAGTGACAGAGCCAATATTATCACCCCTTATTTTGATGGCTTGGAGCAAACTCAATTATTCACACTAAAAAAAGGTGAGAGCATATCTTTTAATTTGGTTTCCCCTGCCACTGGCGGAAAATCAAGCCAGCCCATATTCAGCTTTAACTGGATAATGGGACGCGCCACGGAATATCACAATGCCTATCACTTTGACGCTAAATATACTTTCACCAGTAATTAAAAAGTGAAAATAAAAATAAGTTCATCATTTAAATTTTTATTTTACGGATATTTAAAGCTCATCCGGTAATACATATAAGAACCACATCAAAGTGTTGTCGTGCGCACCGACACCTTGAGTGGTTCTCTCAATAGTATAAATTCAATCTTTAAAGGAATAATTCATGAAACCAGTAAAACTGACTCTTATTTCTGCTGCACTACTTGGCTTAAGCTCAATGGCACACGCTGGCTTTAACGGCGCAATCAGCGACAACACTCACCGTCACGTTGGCGAATCTCAGGTCGATGCATCACTGTTCTTCGGTACTGTAATCATCCATGAAAGTGGTTACGCGGGTATCGGCGCGACAGGTAAAGAACGTGTTGATTTTAAAAACCTGGCGAAGCGCTCTTCATGGCCATTTGGTGTAACACGTGATGGTGTACATACTCGCGGAAGCCGCCACTCTACAACTTCTCAATACAACTTTGCCAGCGTTGCAAACCAGGACGTTTGGTTTGGTGAGTGGTACGAAGGCAGCCGCGACTCAGGTTACGCTAACCGTGCGGTATTCTACGTAGGTGATAACACAGGTACTACAGTACCAACAACTGGTACAGCAACTTACAGTGTAGCTGGCGTAAACAAATTCAACGGTTCGAACAAACTTAGCGGTACTTTTACAGCTAACTTTGGCACTCAAAAACTAACTGGTTCTATTAACAATGCCTCTTTGACTGTTGGTGTAAACGCAAACATCAATGCTTCTACTGCTGCATTTAACGGTACAGCGACAGCAACAACTGGTGGTGCGTCTACTAACGGTACGTCTCAAGGTCATTTCTTTGGTGCGAACGCATCTGCTCTGGCAGGTATTGCGACCTTCACTAACAAAGACCTAGACACGGCATTTGGCGGCAGCAAAAACTAATTGTTGAGCCTCCCCTCTACAGAAGCAGCCTGCGCTGCTTCTGTTTTTCTTTCTTTACCATTTGGTTATTCCCTTGCTTAAATCCTTTTTAACTCTTTCACCTATAGCGCTTGCGTTTCTATTCAGTGCACATACATTAGCCGATCAAGACAAAAATCAGCGTCTGCAGCAACGGGACGCCCTTTCTGCGCTGGAAAAAGAGCAGGAACTGTTGAAAGAAGAACGGGAAAAAGAAGCTGCTTTAACCGTGGATGGTGTCACCTATGAAGTGAGCGACACATTAGATGAGCTCGGTCCTGCCCTGCATATCGCGGTAAAAACAAGGCAATGGGAACAAGCTCAGGGTTTTCTGACCCGTTATAAAGCGCTGGAAGGATACGATCCCTTGCTGGTGCACTACGCTCAGGGTGCGCTTTTCAGAGTTGAGGGAAAATTCGCAGAATCGGAAGAAGAATATCAGTCTCTTCTTTCTCTTGCTCCGGAATTCCTACCAGCCAAGCTTGAACTGGCTAGGGTACAGTTTGAAAACCAAAAAAACCGAGATTCTCTGAATCTGTTCCGAGAGATCAAAGACAACATTCCACAGGATAACCCAAGAGCAGCAGGTGTTATCCGGACCATTGATACGTTCAGTGAAGCGCTCGAAGTCCGTGATAGCTGGCAGGGGGCATTTAGTTTTGGCCCTTCTTACAGTGACAACCTGAATCGCACCTCGGAAAGCTCGGTATGCCTGGCAACGCTGCCTAACGGGCAATGCTGGATAAGTCAGACGACACCCGACAAAGAATCCGGCTTTGGGATGGATTACGACGCCAGTTTAAACAAACGCTTCTCGCTGTCCGGTCACCACGGCATAAAATTTAACGCATTAGCGTATGGACTGCTGAATGACGGTAAGAAAAAGTTCAACCAACATACCCTGATTACCGGGCTCAGTTACAGCTATCAAAGCGCCAAGTTCCAATTTTCTATCGGTCCGCAAGCCGAATACAACAACTCTGGTGATCGCACGCTTTACGTCTCTCCCGGATTAAAACTGGATGGCTTCTACAGCATCAATAATAAAAGCGCCGCAAAAGTAGAACTGAAAGCCGAATATCAGGATTACAAAGATCCGGATCTAGACCACAACAGCGACTGGCTATGGACCGCTTCTGGCACTTACTGGTATCAGTTACCCAAAAGATGGCTGGTGTTTGGTGGCATAGACTGGAACAAGAAGCAAAGTGAAATAGAGCTCTTTGCCTATGAGTCCCTAGGTGGGCGTTTAGGTGTAAACCGCGCTTTCTTTGACGGCTGGGACATCAGCGTATTTTCGTCGGTTAAAGAGCGAAAGCACGACGGATTCAACAAAATTCTCAACGGAAAAAGAGAAGATAAAGAGCAAAACCACACCTTGCTGGTCACTGCAAAACCGCTGGAGTTTTGGGGGCTGACACCCACATTTACCTGGCAATACCAAAAAGTCGACAGCACATTGGATGCGATATACAGCTACAGCCAAAATGAATACAGCATTAAGCTAGAGAAACGTTTTTAATAAAACCTAATTAATTGAATTAATGGATAAAATTATTTTTATCCATTTTTTTGTTTTTTCTTTTACGGGTTTTAACCCTTCATTCGGTATCTCTAAGAGGACATCAATGACAAGCGCCTTTAGAGCGCAACGACCAAGAGCATACCCGATGAGCAATAACTCGTACCTTACCCTGTTAACCCTATTACTGACACTGCTGTCGCCACTGTCTTTTGCCACAGAGGAAGCCCCCAGCAACACCAGTAATACTCTTCTCTCAGACACCCAACTGGTGCCTCCTACCAACCCTCTGAATGCGCATGATTTGTCTCCGATGGGGATGTATCACGCAGCAGACTGGGTGGTCAAAGCGGTCATGATCAGCCTGGTGATTGCCTCGGTGCTGACCTGGGCTGTGCTGATAGCCAAACAAATTCAGCTCACGAGAGCGTCGCGAAAAGCCACAAAACAACTTAAAGCACTCACCAAATCTGACAACCTGACGGAAGCAGAAACTCTGTGCTCCGATCTTGATGGTCCGGGTACCCTGCTATTGTCCGCTACACAATACGAGCTCACCTTATCCTCCCGCGGGAAAAGCAGTGAAGACGGAATCAAAGAACGGGTTCAGCTCAGGCTGGAGCGCGTTAATATCGGGCTCGGCAGCCAGATGACAGCGGGAACGGGAATATTAGCAACTGTTGGCTCTGTTGGACCTTTTGTTGGATTGTTTGGCACCGTGTGGGGCATCATGAACTCCTTCATTGGTATTGCTAACTCCCAGAGTACCAGCCTGGCAGTGGTAGCCCCCGGTATTGCTGAAGCTTTGCTCGCCACCGCGATTGGCTTGATTGCCGCCATTCCAGCGGTGGTGATTTACAACCATTTTACTCGTCAGATCGGTCGTTATAAAAACCAGTTGTCCGACTTGTCTGTGGCGATCATGGTACTGGTCAGCCGGGATCTGGATCGTAACCTTATTCAGACTGAGCCTTCCGATACTGGTACTCAGCTAAAAGAAGTGGGTTAAGTTATGGGGTTTAAAACTCAGCAAAACGGTGATGAAATGGTGGAAAACCATGACATCAACGTCACACCTTTTGTCGATGTTATGCTGGTGCTTCTGATCATCGTGATGGTGGCAGCGCCACTGGCAACAGTGAATGTCCCCGTTGATTTGCCATCTTCATCAGCCGAAGCAAGTCCCCTCCCCGACAACCCACTCTATCTGACCATTCAGGAAGATCTGACCGTTACCATAGGAGAGGATATTGAGGTTTCTGTTGAACAGCTCACCAGTGAGCTGGAAATACGTTTTCCGGATAAAACTCAGCGTCTTTATCTAAGAGCAGACAAGAACCTGATATACCAGGATCTTCTGAACATAATGAATCAACTGGTAGCGGGTGGATACAGCCAAATAGCGCTGGTGGGACTCGAACAACCAAGTCAGGATACGCAATGAGTGCACTGGCGGGATCTTCACACTCTGAACCACACACTACCCGATGGCTGATTGGCGGGGTTATCGCAAGCGTACTGCTGCATTTATCCGTTGCAGTCGCCTATTTATGGACGCCAAGTTTCGATTTTACGCCGGCACCGTCCGCATCACCCATTGCGGTCTCTCTTGTCGCCCCACTTGCGGCGCCTTCTAAAATAACTTCTGATACACAAGAATCCGTGGCTGTCGAAGCCTCAAAGCCAGAACCTGCACCTCAGGTTGAGCAGCAACAACCCGAAATCACCTCGCCAGTGACATCACAAGAATCAAAGGAAAACCCTGAACTTCAAAAGCACCATCAGGTCCCCCAAAAGCCCAAACCAAAAATAAAGCCTGTTGAGACTAGGAAAAAGCCTGAGGAAAAACCAAAACCGAAAGAGCAGAAACCTACACAGGAAGTGAAAACAGAATTAGAGAAAAAAGAAGAAGCCGTACAACCTCAAGAAGCTTCTGCGCCTCAGTCTGTCGCTGCAAAAAATCAATCCACAGCACTTTCAGCCCCAAGGCAGGGAAAAACCAGCGAGCATGAAAGAGCGGCAAAACAACAGTGGCAACAGCTTCTTCACGCTCATCTGGAAAAAGAAAAGCGCTATCCAAGAAGAGCAAAAAGACTGCGCAAGCAAGGGATGCCCGTTATTCGCTTCACCATGAACAGAGAAGGTCAGGTCCTGGATGTAGAGCTGGTCAGAAGTTCTGGTACTGACTCTCTCGATAAAGAAGCCATGGATCTGGTGTATCGAGCGCAGCCTTTGATCAAGCCTCCTCAGTCGGTGCTGGGGCAGCAGATCTCGCTAACCGTGCCGATCCGTTTTTCGTTTTAATATCCGATCCTACCCCCTAACAGGAGTGGGATCCCTTCATTAAAAACGCAATGATCGCCACAAAAATGCTTTAACCCCACAGAATGTCACCTGTTTATCCACAATTGATTCCTATACCATTAGGCACATCCATTCACAATACGATCAAAGATATCCAAACGAAGCGGTTGTGAATTCAGCGACAAATTGTGCCTGACTCTGCGATTGGGCACGGATACATTTTGCGATTCATTATTTAAACGGGAAAGCCCCCAAACCATAAAGGATACGTCCATGATCCACATAATGACAGGCAGCACCCTTGGCGGTGCCGAGTATGTTGGCGACCATCTAAGTGATTTGCTGCAAGAAAAAGGATTGGAAACAACGATTCACAACGAGCCAAAACTGGAAGACATTCCGGCAGAAGGCACCTGGCTACTGATCACCTCTACCCATGGTGCAGGCGAATATCCGGAAAACATTCAGCCTTTCATCGAAGCATTGCAGAATACACCACCAAAGATGGCTGGCGTAAACTACGCAGTTGTTGCCATTGGCGACTCGAGCTACGACACATTTTGCGCTGCGGGTAAACATGCCCACGCCCTGTTAGAAGACATTGGTGCCACACCGCTTACCGATTGCCTGACCATCAACATTCTGGAAACACCAGTGCCGGAAGACGCGGCTGAAGAGTGGCTGCTGCAACACATCGAAAAGTTTTAAAATCAGGGGGTGGCATCGCCACCCTCCTCTCTATTTAACCGAGTTCAACCTTGGTTTCATCCAATGTGAATAACTTTCTCACCTCTCCCTTAGTTCAACCGCTCATAATTTAACCTAACCATCTGTGGATAAACTATGATCTATCCCGTTATTAACCTATAGTTATCCAAAGAATAAGATCTAAGTCGATTTCCCCCTGTGCATAACCATCAATTTTGATCCCAGGCAATCCTCGATCTGATCAACGCTAGATCACAAGAAGCGATCCCTCTAAAAAGCATGATCTTGTTGATCATTTTAGACTTATCCACAAGATCTTGTTTCCTTAATAGTAGATCTAATAAAAGATCTATATAAAGATCTTATATATATTTATCCTTCGGGATCGATCCAAAATCGTTTCTCTCCTTGACCTAAAGAGGGTAGAATGTCGCTCCTTTTAACTAAGCACTCTAAACTCATTGAATACCTGAGGTCGGTTCATGCTTTATCACGAAACTTTTGACGTCATTGTTGTTGGTGGCGGACATGCAGGAACGGAAGCCGCACTCGCATCAGCTCGAACGGGTCAACGCACCCTACTCCTGACCCACAACATTGACACACTTGGTCAAATGTCTTGTAACCCTGCCATTGGTGGGATCGGCAAAGGACACCTCGTCAAAGAGGTGGACGCATTGGGTGGTTTAATGGCGAAAGCCATCGATCATTCAGGCATTCAATTTCGAACACTTAATGCCTCTAAAGGTCCCGCGGTACGAGCCACTCGTGCTCAGGCGGATCGTGCGCTTTACAAAGCGTATGTTCGTCATGCTCTAGAAAATCAACCTAACCTGACTCTTTTCCAGCAATCGGTGGACGACATCATTGTGGAAGGTGATCGAGTCACGGGGGTTGTGACTCAAATGGGGCTCAAATTCCGCGGCAGCGCCGTTGTGTTAACCGTTGGAACCTTCCTTGGAGGTAAGATCCATATTGGAATGGAAAACTTCTCTGGTGGACGCGCAGGTGATCCACCATCGATCGCTCTGGCGGATCGTCTGAGAGAATTGCCTTTCCGAGTGGATCGCCTGAAAACAGGTACGCCACCAAGAATTGATGCCCGCACTGTCGATTTCAGCGCATTAGATGTTCAGCATGGCGACAACCCGACGCCTGTATTTTCTTTTATGGGCGATCGCAATCAGCATCCTGCTCAGATTCCTTGTTACATCACCCACACTAACGAGAAAACGCACGACGTGATCCGAGATAATCTGGATCGCAGTCCTATGTATGCCGGGGTGATCGAAGGCATCGGTCCTCGCTACTGTCCGTCCATTGAAGACAAAGTGATGCGCTTTGCGGACAAAAACAGCCATCAGATTTTCATTGAGCCAGAAGGGCTAACCACCCATGAACTCTACCCGAATGGCATCTCCACCAGCTTGCCGTTCGACGTGCAGGTTGACATTGTTCATTCAATGAAAGGCTTTGAAAGTGCTCATATTGTGCGCCCTGGTTATGCCATTGAGTACGATTTCTTTGATCCACGCGATCTGAAACCCAACTACGAAACCAAATTTATCTCTGGTCTGTTCTTTGCTGGTCAAATTAACGGCACAACAGGCTATGAAGAAGCGGCGGCACAAGGTCTGATGGCTGGTTTAAATGCAAGCCTGCAAACTCAGGGCAAAGAGGGCTGGAGCCCTCGCCGTGACGAAGCGTACGTCGGCGTTTTGATCGACGATTTATCGACCATGGGCACCAAAGAGCCGTACCGCATGTTTACCTCTCGCGCAGAATACCGATTGCTGCTGCGTGAAGACAATGCCGATCTTCGCCTGACCGAAAAAGGTCGCGAACTTGGGTTGGTGGACGACGCTCGCTGGGCGCGTTTCAACCAGAAGATCGAAAATATGGAGCAGGAGCGTCAACGTCTGAAAGAGACCTGGATGAATCCAAAATCGGCGGGTGTGGATGAACTGAATGCGATCCTTAAGACGCCAATGTCCCGCGAGGCAAGTGGTGAGGATCTGCTGCGCCGACCTGAAATGAGTTATGACCAGTTGACCAAGCTTGACGTGTTCTCTCCTGCGCTGGAAGATGCTGAAGCGGCAGAGCAGGTGGAAATTCAGGTTAAGTACGAAGGTTATATCCAGCGTCAGAAAGACGAGATAGAAAAATCCCTGCGCCATGAACACACTGAAATTCCAGCGGATCTTGATTATTCCGCAGTGAAAGGTCTGTCCAACGAAGTGATGGCGAAACTGACAGACGCCAAACCGCTGACCATAGGTATCGCATCACGCATCTCAGGAGTTACGCCTGCGGCAATTTCGATTCTGCTGGTTCATCTGAAAAAGCAAGGCATGTTGAAAAAAGGAGCAGCCTAAGTGACAGAGCTTCGACAAAAACTGGATAGCCTGCTGGTTCAGACCGATCTGGATGTCTCCGATCATCAGCGCGATCAATTAGTTGGCTATGTGGCTCTGCTGCATAAATGGAACAAAGCGTATAACCTGACCTCTGTGCGCGACCCGATGGAAATGTTGGTGAAACACATCCTCGATAGCATCGTAGTAAGCACTCACCTTGAGGGCGATCGGTTTATCGATGTCGGAACAGGACCTGGTTTACCCGGTATTCCGCTGGCAATCATGAACCCCGATAAGTCGTTCACTCTGCTTGATAGCCTTGGTAAACGCATCCGTTTTATCAAACAAGTGCTTCATGAGCTGAATATCGAAAACGTTAATGCCGTTCAAAGCCGAGTGGAAGAATTTGACCCGGAAAATGGCTTTGATGGAGTGTTAAGTCGTGCGTTCGCTTCGATTTTAGACATGGTAGAGTGGTGCCAACATTTACCAAAAGCAGATTCCGGCGTATTTTTAGCACTGAAAGGGGTAAAACCCGAATCAGAGCTTGCTCAGCTACCGGACTGGTGTTCTGTGATAGACATCAAATCTTTGGCAGTTCCAGAGCTGGAAGGTGAGCGACATCTTGTAATCTTATCGCGCAAGGGATAATAGCGAGGTCATTCCGTGGGAAGAATCATTTCAATTGCCAACCAGAAAGGTGGTGTGGGCAAAACCACAACGTGTATAAATTTGGCTGCATCAATGGCAGCAACAAAACGCAAAGTACTGGTAATTGATCTTGATCCTCAAGGCAATGCAACCATGGCAAGTGGCGTCGACAAATACAACGTCGAAGCCACGGCTTTTGATCTTCTGGTGGAAGACACCCCGTTCGAGCACGTGGTCACATGTACCACATCAGGGGGCTATGATTTGATTGCCGCCAATGGTGACGTGACCGCCGCTGAAATCAAGCTCATGGAAGTGTTCGCCCGAGAAGTCCGCCTGAAAAACGCGCTTGCGTCAGTTCGTGACAACTATGATTTCATCTTTATCGATTGTCCCCCTTCGCTAAACCTCCTTACAATCAATGCGATGGCTGCCTCTGATTCGGTATTAGTACCCATGCAGTGTGAATATTTTGCCCTTGAAGGCTTAACTGCACTCATGGATACCATCAGCAAGCTGGCTGCGGTCGTGAATGAAAACTTAAAAATTGAAGGTTTGCTTCGAACCATGTATGACCCTCGCAATCGATTGTCCAACGAGGTGTCGGATCAGCTAAAAACGCATTTTGGCGACAAAGTGTACCGAACGGTGATCCCACGAAACGTTCGATTGGCCGAAGCGCCAAGTCATGGTAAACCTGCAATGTATTACGACAAGTATTCCGCTGGGGCTAAGGCGTATCTAGCGTTGGCTGGCGAGATGCTGCGTCGTGAAGAAATGCCTGCATAGTTCAATTTAGAAGGAAAGCATCATGTCCAAACGCGGCTTAGGAAAAGGCCTCGATGCGTTGCTTGCGACCAGCTCTATGGCGCGAGAAAAGCAACAGACAATCAGCCACAGCCAGTCTCTGTCCTCTGAAGGGGATTTGAGAGACCTTTCTGTGTCGCAATTGCAGGCAGGTGTGTACCAACCTCGTAAAGACATGGAACCTGAAGCGCTGAGTGAGCTCGCGGCATCGATTAAATCGCAGGGCATCATTCAGCCTATCGTTGTGCGTCAGGTTGGAGAGCAGCAGTTCGAAATTATCGCCGGTGAACGTCGCTGGCGAGCGGCCAAACAAGCAGGGCTGAAACAGGTTCCTTGCCTGGTGAAAAAAGTGCAGGATCGCGCTGCGGTTGCTATGGCGCTGATTGAAAACATTCAACGTGAAGATTTAAACGCCATTGAAGAAGCACAGGCTCTCGAGCGTCTACAGGATGAATTTGAGCTGACGCATCAACAGGTTGCGGATGTGATAGGCAAATCTCGCACCACCGTTTCTAACCTGCTTCGCCTGAATCAACTGAGCGTTGATGTGAAGCGTCTGGTGCAAACCAATAAGTTGGAAATGGGTCATGCCCGTGCCCTGTTGGCTGTTGAAGAAGATGAGCAGCCAGGCATTGCTGAAACAGTGATCGCCAAGAAACTTAACGTGCGTCAGACAGAGCAGTTAGTGAAAAAACATCTCTCACCACAGGTTGAGAGCAAAAAAGCGAAAACTGACCCTGAAACGCAAGCTTTATCGGAAAGATTGAGCGAAAAACTGGGCTCTCAAGTGTCGATTGTCCGTTCTTCGAACGGCAAAGCAAAACTGACAATAAGTATTGATGAACCTCACAAATTGGAGCAACTCGTTGCAATATTAGAGGCTTAAGTGAGATAATTGATGTAGGTCAATTATTAAAAAATGTTTTTTTGTTCGAAAGTTGTCGGTTTGTAAACAAAAATGTAAGTTTTTGCTGCGTTTTAATTGCATTCAAAGCGACTGACCGTATAATTTTCGGCAATTTCTATTCGCTCGCGATTATGGAGTGATGCGGGTGTTTATGAGAGGTACGAATACATGGTAGCTGCGATAGCCAGACCAGGACGAGAGCTTGCAAAGCAATTGTTATTGATCGAGGTTGGCGCGGTTATGTTTGTGGCAGCTGGAATGGCAGTTGCTGTGAATGTTGAATGGGGAATATCAGCGCTGATAGGTGGGAGCATCTTTGTAGTTGCCAACGCCGTTTTCGCAGTATGTGCATTCTTGTTTGTCGGGGCGCGAGCAGCTAAGTTTGTCGCCGCTTCTTTCTATACAGGTGAAGCCCTCAAAATTCTCATCACAGTAGCCCTGTTTTCAGTCGCCTACATGTATATGCAGGTGGAACTTGTTCCCCTGAAACTAACCTATTTGCTGGTTTTAGGGATAAATATCTTTGCTCCAGCGCTATTCATTAACAACAAAAAATAGGATGAGTTATGGCTGCGCCAGGCGAAGCGTTAACACCTTCTGGTTACATTACTCACCACCTTACTAACCTATCTACTCACAAGTTAGGGTTAGTGGCGGAAGAGTCTAGTTTCTGGAATGTACATATCGATAGCCTGTTCTTTTCATGGTTTACTGGTTTAATCTTCCTCGGAGTGTTTTATGCAGTAGCCAGAAAAGCGACAGCAGGTGTACCAGGGAAGCTTCAGTGTTTTGTTGAAATGATCGTAGAATTTGTCGCGTTAAACGTCAAAGATACGTTCCATGGACGCAACCCTCTGATAGCACCTTTGGCACTGACTATCTTTTGTTGGGTATTCCTGATGAACTTGATGGACTTAGTTCCTATCGATTTCGTACCTTACCCAGCAGAGCATTGGCTCGGTATTCCTTACTTGAAAATAGTACCGTCGGCTGATGTGAATATCACCATGGCTATGGCAATAGGCGTTTTTGCTCTGATGATTTACTACAGCATCAAAGTGAAAGGCCTAGGTGGATTTGCAAAAGAACTCGCACTACACCCATTCAATCACTGGACCATGATCCCGTTCAACCTGCTTATTGAAGTGGTATCGCTACTGGCGAAACCTCTGTCTCTAGGTATGCGTCTGTTCGGTAACATGTTCGCAGGTGAGGTTGTATTCATTCTTTGTGCTGCAATGCTACCATGGTATCTACAATGGATGGGTTCACTACCGTGGGCTATTTTCCATATTCTGGTAATCACGATTCAGGCATTCGTGTTCATGATGTTGACAATTGTCTACATGTCCATGGCACACGAAGATAATGATCATTAATTTTTTATTCTTATTTAGTTTAAGTTAATCGCTATATATTGGAGATAGTAATGGAAACTGTATTAAGCTTCTCAGCAATCGCAGTAGCAATCATCGTAGGTCTGTGTGCAGTTGGTACTGCGGTAGGCTTCGCAATTCTGGGTGGTAAATTCCTTGAAGGTGCAGCACGTCAGCCTGAAATGGCACCAATGCTTCAAGTTAAGATGTTCATCATCGCAGGTCTTCTGGATGCGGTTCCAATGATCGGTATCGTAATCGCTCTACTATTCACATTCGCAAACCCATTCGTTGGTCAACTAGCTGGTTAATCATAGGTAATGAGCGACAGGCTCTGGCTTGTCACTGATTAACACTAAGTCCAATAAAGAGGGGTAGCTGTTGTGAATATGAACGCAACTCTGCTAGGTCAAGCAATCTCGTTCGCACTGTTTGTGTGGTTCTGCATGAAGTATGTATGGCCGCCAATTATGCAGGCGATCGAAGAGCGTCAGAAGAAGATTTCTGACGGTCTACACGCGGCGGAACGTGCTGCGAAAGACTTGGATCTAGCGCAAGCCAATGCTTCTGATCAATTGAAAGAAGCTAAGCGCACAGCAACTGAGATCATCGACCAAGCGAACAAGCGTAAGTCTCAAATTCTTGATGAAGCTCGTGAAGATGCTTTGGCAGAGCGCCAAAAGATTCTAAACCAAGCGGAAGCGGAAGTTGAAGCGGAACGCAATCGTGCGCGCGATGAACTGCGCAAACAAGTTGCTACTCTGGCTGTAGTTGGTGCCGAGAAAATTCTGGAGCGCTCTATTGATGCAGACGCGCACAAAGATATTCTCGACAACATTACTGCAAAACTTTGATGCAAGGGGCAGCATATGTCTGATTTGACTACAATCGCACGCCCCTATGCTAAAGCAGCTTTTGACTTTGCTGTTGAGAAAGATGCGCTGGACCAATGGGGACAGATGCTCACTTTCGCAGCGGAAGTCGCAAAAAATGACGATGTTGCTGACTTGCTAGACGGGTCAATGACAGCTGAAAAGCTTTCTGAGCTTTTTATCGCGATTTGCGGCGAACAGTTTGATGAATATGGCCAAAACCTGATTAAGGTGCTGGCTGAAAATGGCCGACTTAAGGCTCTGCCTGAAGTGTGTGAAGGTTACTTTGCTCTTAAACGCGAGCATGAGAAAGAAATCGAAGTTGAAGTCACTTCAGCAACCGAGCTTTCTGAACAGCAACTTGCAGACATCAGCAGCAAACTGGAAAAACGCCTAGAGCGCAAAGTAAAGCTGAATTGCAGCATAGAAGAGACCCTACTTGGTGGGGTTATAATTCGAGCCGGAGACCTAGTCATTGATAACTCAGCGCGTGGACGTTTGAACCGCCTGAGCGATGCATTGCAGTCTTGATGGGGATTGGAGCATGCAACTTAATTCCACGGAAATTAGCGAACTGATCAAACAGCGTATTGAATCTTTCAACGTTGTTAGTGAAGCTCGTAACGAAGGTACTATCGTATCGGTAAGCGATGGTATCATTCGCATTCACGGCCTAGCGGACGTGATGCAAGGTGAAATGATTGAATTACCGGGTGGCCGTTATGCACTGGCACTTAACCTTGAGCGTGACTCGGTTGGTGCGGTAGTAATGGGCCCATATGCCGACCTTAAGGAAGGCATGAAAGTAACAGGTACTGGTCGTATTCTTGAAGTACCAGTTGGTCCTGAATTGCTAGGTCGTGTTGTAAACACACTTGGTGAGCCAATTGATGGTAAAGGTCCAATTGAAGCGAAACTTTCTTCTCCTGTAGAAGTTATCGCACCAGGCGTAATCGACCGTAAATCGGTTGATCAACCTGTACAAACTGGTTACAAATCTGTTGACTCAATGATCCCAATCGGTCGTGGTCAGCGTGAACTTGTCATCGGTGACCGTCAGACTGGTAAAACAGCGATGGCGATTGACTCGATCATTAACCAGAAAGATTCAGGTATTTTCTCTATCTACGTAGCAATCGGTCAGAAAGCTTCGACTATCGCTAACGTAGTTCGCAAACTAGAAGAGCACGGCGCACTTTCCAACACTATCGTTGTTGTTGCATCGGCTTCTGAATCAGCGGCGCTACAATACCTAGCACCATACGCTGGTTGTGCGATGGGTGAATACTTCCGCGATCGCGGTGAAGACGCACTGATTGTTTACGATGATCTATCTAAGCAAGCTGTCGCTTACCGTCAGATCTCTCTATTGCTTAAGCGTCCACCGGGTCGTGAAGCGTTCCCTGGTGATGTTTTCTACCTTCACTCACGTCTACTAGAGCGTGCAGCTCGTGTAAGCGAAGAGTACGTAGAGAAGTTCACTAACGGTGAAGTGAAAGGTAAGACTGGTTCTTTGACCGCTCTTCCTATCATCGAAACGCAAGCGGGTGACGTATCTGCATTCGTACCGACAAACGTAATCTCGATTACCGATGGTCAGATCTTCCTACAAACTGAACTGTTCAACGCGGGCGTACGTCCAGCGGTTGACCCAGGTATCTCAGTATCTCGTGTAGGTGGTTCAGCGCAGACTAAAATCATCAAGAAACTGTCTGGTGGTATCCGTACCGCTCTAGCACAGTACCGTGAACTAGCGGCATTCGCACAGTTCTCGTCTGACCTTGATGATGCGACTAAGAAGCAGCTAGACCATGGTCAAAAAGTAACTGAACTGATGAAGCAGAAGCAATACGCTCCAATGTCAGTATTTGACCAGGCACTAGTAATCTTTGCGGCAGAGCGTGGTTATCTTGAAGATATCGCGATCGAAAAGCTGGCTGATTTCGAATCAGCTCTACTGTCGTATGCTCGCAGTCAATACGCTGATCTTGTAAAAGAGATCGATGCAACGGGTGCTTACAACAACGACATCGAAGCGCAGCTTAAGAAGCTAGCGGACGATTTCAAAGCAACCCAAACTTGGTAATTGGTCGGTGACCTTACGGTCACCCATTACCATAAACGGAGAGTAATACGATGGCCGGCGCAAAAGAGATACGTAATAAAATCGGTAGTGTGAAAAGCACTCAGAAAATTACGAAAGCGATGGAAATGGTAGCAGCTTCTAAAATGCGACGTTCACAAGACGCGCGTGAAGCTTCTCGTCCATACGCTGAAACAATGCGTAAAGTGATCGGTCATGTGGCAAACGGTAGCCTTGAGTATAAGCATCCTTATCTTGAGGAACGTGAAGCCAAACGTGTTGGTTACATCATCGTTTCGACTGACCGTGGTCTGTGTGGTGGATTGAACATTAACCTGTTCAAGAAAGCCGTACTGGACATGAAATCATGGTCTGAAAAAGGCGCAGAAGTTGAATTGGCTGTTATCGGCTCAAAAGCAACGGCGTTCTTTAACAACAGCGGCGCGAAGGTAGCTGCTCAGGTATCAGGTCTTGGCGATAGCCCAAGCCTTGAAGACTTGATCGGTTCCGTAAGCGTTATGCTGAAGAAATATGATGAAGGCGAGTTGGATCGTCTGTACGTAGTGTACAACCACTTTGTGAACACTATGGTACAAGAACCAACGATCGATCAATTACTGCCTCTGCCTAAATCGGACAGCGAAGAGATGCAGCGCGAACATGCTTGGGACTACATTTATGAGCCTGAGCCAAAACCACTGCTGGATACCCTATTGGTTCGTTACGTCGAATCTCAGGTATACCAAGGCGTGGTCGAGAACCTTGCTTGTGAGCAAGCGGCTCGAATGATCGCAATGAAAGCTGCAACGGATAACGCAACCAACCTGATTGAAGATCTGGAACTTGTGTACAACAAGGCGCGTCAAGCGGCTATTACACAAGAACTGTCGGAAATCGTTGGTGGTGCTGCCGCGGTTTAAGCATAGGTAAAACTAATAAGTTAGAGGATTAACGATGGCTACAGGTAAGATCGTACAGATCATCGGTGCGGTAGTCGACGTAGAGTTCCCACAGAGCGAAGTACCAAGTGTATACGATGCTCTGAACGTTGTTGAAGCAAAAGAGCGTCTTGTTCTTGAAGTTCAGCAGCAGTTAGGCGGTGGCGTAGTGCGCGCAATCGTAATGGGTAGCTCTGATGGTTTACGTCGTGGACTGACAGTGGAAAACACTGGCGCTCCAATCTCAGTACCAGTAGGTACTAAGACTCTTGGTCGTATCATGAACGTTCTAGGTGACGCGATTGATGAGTGTGGTGAGATCGGTGCTGAAGAGCACTACGCAATTCACCGCGAAGCACCAAGTTACGAAGAGCAATCTAACGAAACAGCTCTACTAGAGACAGGTGTAAAAGTAATCGACTTGGTTTGCCCATTCGCTAAGGGTGGTAAAATCGGTCTGTTTGGTGGTGCAGGTGTAGGTAAGACCGTTAACATGATGGAACTTATCAACAACATCGCACTTCAGCACTCTGGTCTATCAGTATTCGCTGGTGTTGGTGAGCGTACTCGTGAAGGTAACGACTTCTACCACGAGATGCAGGAAGCGGGCGTTGTAAACGTTGAGAATCCTGAAGAGTCTAAGGTAGCAATGGTTTATGGTCAGATGAACGAGCCACCAGGTAACCGTCTACGTGTTGCACTGACTGGTTTGACAATGGCAGAGCGTTTCCGTGACGAAGGTCGTGACGTTCTACTGTTCGTTGATAACATCTACCGTTACACACTAGCAGGTACAGAGGTATCGGCACTTCTAGGTCGTATGCCATCTGCGGTAGGTTACCAGCCAACACTTGCAGAAGAAATGGGTGTACTTCAGGAGCGTATCACGTCAACGAAACAGGGTTCTATCACCTCTGTTCAGGCTGTATACGTACCTGCGGATGACTTGACTGACCCATCTCCAGCAACAACGTTTGCTCACTTGGATGCAACGGTTGTACTTAACCGTAACATCGCAGCTATGGGTCTATACCCAGCGATTGACCCATTGGATTCGACTTCTCGTCAGCTTGATCCATTGGTTGTTGGTCAGGAGCACTACGACATTGCACGTGGCGTACAGTCTACACTTCAGCGCTATAAAGAGCTGAAAGACATCATCGCTATCCTAGGTATGGATGAGCTTTCTGAAGAAGATAAGCAAATCGTATCTCGTGCGCGTAAGATTGAGCGTTTCCTAACTCAGCCTTACCACGTAGCAGAAGTATTTACAGGCGACCCTGGTATTTACGTACCTCTTAAAGAAACTCTACGCGGTTTCAAAGGTCTGTTGTCTGGCGAATACGATGACATTCCAGAGCAAGCGTTCATGTACTGCGGTACTATCGACGATGCTATCGAGAATGCGAAGAAGCTATAAGGCTAATTAGGAGGCGATATGGCAGCAATGACCTTTCATCTGGATGTAGTAAGCGCAGAGAAAAAACTGTTCTCTGGTCTTGTTGAAACATTTCAGGTGACCGGTAGCGAAGGTGAGCTGGGTATTTATCCTGGGCATACACCGCTGCTGACCGCTATCACGCCTGGTATGGTACGCGTTGTGAAACAGCACGGACACGAAGAGGTTATTTATGTCTCTGGTGGTCTTATCGAAGTTCAGCCTGGTACAGCGACTGTACTGGCTGATACAGCGATTCGTGGTGAAGATCTAGACGCGGCTAAGGCAGAAGAAGCCAAACGCAAAGCTGAGGAGAGTATTCATAATCAGCACGGCGATATGGACTTCGCGCAAGCGGCCAGTGAGCTGGCTAAAGCCATTGCTCAGCTTCGAGTTATCGAACTGACCAAAAAAATACGCTAACCATTAGCGCAGCGATTAAGGCGACCTTAGGGTCGCCTTTGTTTTTTCTGTCGCTTACTTCATTATTTTTTGAGCAATTTGGCTCTACTGATTGAATAGGCTCTCGTCACTTTTCTTAAACTTAACCATCCTTTTGCATGAAATTCGTGCCATTTCTTTAACAGACAGTGAAATTCAAGCTAAAATCTAGCACTTAACAACAACGTCTCAGGAACCACAATATATGAAGTTCAGCGCGGTTATCCTCGCAGCGGGTAAAGGCACTCGCATGTATTCTAATAAGCCGAAAGTTCTGCATACCTTAGCTGGCAAACCCATGGCGAAACACGTGATTGACACTTGTTCAGGGTTGGGCGCTCAAAACATTCACTTAGTGTACGGTCACGGCGGTGACCAGATGAAAACGGTATTAGCTGAGGAACCTGTGAATTGGGTTCTGCAAGCGCAGCAGCTAGGTACCGGGCATGCGGTGAATCAGGCTTCTCCAGAATTTGCTGACGATGAAAAAGTGCTGGTATTGTATGGCGACGTTCCGCTGATTTCTTCTGAGACTATTGAAAACCTGCTAGAAGCCCAGCCTACAGGTGGCATTGCTTTATTGACAGTCGTGTTGGATAACCCAATGGGTTACGGTCGTATTGTTCGTAAGAATGGACCCGTTGTGGCGATTGTCGAGCAGAAAGACGCTACCGAAGAGCAAAAACTGATTAAAGAAATCAACACTGGCGTGATGGTAGCGACGGGTGGGGATTTGAAGCGCTGGCTTGCCAACCTGAAGAATGAAAACGCACAGGGTGAGTACTACCTGACAGACGTCATTGCTGCGGCTCACGATGAAGGTCGAGCGGTAGAAGCAGTTCATCCTGTTAGCCCAATCGAAGTTGAAGGGGTGAATGACAGAGCGCAACTGGCGCGTTTGGAGCGAGCTTACCAACAGGCAAATGCACAGAAGCTGCTTGAACAAGGGGTGATGCTGCGTGATCCAAATCGTTTTGACTTACGTGGTACTTTGCAGTGTGGCATGGACGTCGAGATTGATACCAACGTTATTATTGAAGGTAACGTTAGCTTGGGTGATAACGTTGTAATTGGCTCTGGCTGTGTGCTGAAAGACTGTGAGATTGACGACAATACAGTCGTTCGTCCATACAGTGTGATTGAAGGGGCTACCGTGGGTGAAGAGTGTACGGTTGGTCCGTTTACTCGTCTACGTCCAGGTGCAGAGCTTCGTAACGATGCTCACGTCGGCAACTTTGTTGAAGTGAAAAATGCTCGCTTAGGTGAGGGTTCAAAAGCTAATCACCTGACTTATCTGGGCGATGCGGAAATTGGTCAGCGAACCAATGTTGGTGCTGGCGCCATTACCTGTAATTATGACGGTGCAAATAAACACAAAACCATCATTGGTGATGACGTATTTGTCGGCTCTGACAGCCAGCTGATTGCCCCAGTAACGGTTGCCAACGGCTCAACTATTGGCGCAGGTACGACAGTGACCAAAGACGTCGAAGAAGGTGAGTTGGTGATCACTCGCGCTAAAGAGCGCAAGATTGCAGATTGGCGGCGCCCAGTCAAAAACAAGTAATCACGGTTTTATCTAGTGAAAAGGCTGACGATTGTCAGCCTTTTTTGTTTTCTTGGAGCTAGTTACTTGGGATCGCGATTCGCTTTTCCAACCAGCGAACACATTGGGAGACAAATAAAATCAGTATCAAGTATTCGATAACTAAGAAAGTATAGATTTCCAAAGGTAAGTACTCATTAACCACCAATTCGTTGGCTCGCCTTGTCAAATCACTCAAGCCAATCACACTCACGAGAGAAGACATCTTCAAAATATAGACAAACTGATTACCCAGAGGGGGCAGTATCTGACGGAAGGCCTGCGGCAAAATCACCAGACGCATTTTTTGCCAGTAATTCAATCCCAGAGATTCCGCAGCTTCATGCTGACCTCGAGCTATCGCCTGAATGCCTCCTCGGAATACCTCCGCCATAAAGGCACTTTCAGCAATAGTGAGTGCGATGACGCCTGCTGCAAAGTAATCCAGAGACACGTCCAAAAGAGTCGGTAAGCCGTAATAGACCCAGAGCAGAAGAACCAGAACGGGGATAGAACGTACGGATTCGACATAGACTCGGTTAACAGCCCGCAGCGCTTTTTTCTCGCTCAGAGCTGGTAAAGCGACGATCAAACCCAGCAACATAGCCAGAAACATACTTATCAGAGAGATATAAATCGTATCTTCAAAGCCCGCGATTAAGAATTTGAGATTAGTGAGACCCTGTTCAGTCGTTGGGTCTAAAACATACCAGCCCCATTGGTAGTCATTGCATCCGGAGAGCAAGAAAACGGATAAGGCAACAAAAAGCGAAGACAAGCGCACAATATTTATAACCAAACGCTAAAAAATGTTCAAAGATGTTGCTATGTTATCAGTGTTGTCGAGAGAAAACGTTGTTTTTTCGAACATTTAAGAAGGAATTAAAATGAAAAAGTGGTTATTAAGTGTTGGCGTATTGCTATTGGGGCTTGCTCAAGCCCAAGCCGCCAGCCGTTTGCATGAAATTTTAGATGCCGGAGTGTTGCGTGTGGGGACCACAGGTGACTGGAATCCAATGACAATGAAGAATCCTGCGGATAACAGCTACCGCGGTTTTGACATTGATGTTACGACAGAGTTAGCAAAAGACCTGGGTGTCAAAGTCGAGTATGTCGCGACTGACTGGAAAACCTTGGTGAACGGTGTGACAGCCAATAAATACGACATCACGGGCAGTGCTTCCTTAAATATGTCTCGAGCTAAAGTCGCAGGCTATAGCCAGCCATATTTCTACTTAGCATTCGTGCCAGTGGTACAGAAAAAAGACCTTGGTAAGTTCGCGGACTGGAGTGACTTTGATAAGGCAGATATTCGTGTTGCTGCGACACTGGGTACAGTACAAGAAAAAATGGTGAAAGACTTTTTCCCGAACGCTAAGCATGTGGTGATTGAAGCACCTGCCCGTGACTTCCAAGAGCTGTTGGCACGTCGCGCTGATGTTTCGGTGACATCAAATGTGGAAGCGGCAACTTTGATTGAGAAGTTCAAGCAACTGGCTATTGTTCCTGTGAAAGAGCCTCGTCGTCCAACGCCTATTTCTATGCTACTTCCTCAAGATGACCAAGTGTGGATAAACTACGTCAATCACTGGGTCGAGCTTAAGAAAACGCAAGGGTTCTTCAAGAAGACCGCAGAGAAGTGGGGGCTGAAAAGCCTGTAAGTAAGTCGATTGATAGAAAGGAGCATAGCGCTCCTTTCTTTTTGTCTTCTACTTTTCTTCCTGAGCGACCACACGAGAGTTGTCTGGCAGGGTAAAATGCCTCGCCGCTTTCTTGTGAGACACAAAGTAACCCGTCCACAATCCTATCAAGCACACAAGGATCGCGAACCCAGTGATGGTCAACGCCATACTGGCATAAGCAGCAACCACAGCACTGGCGATGCCACTGACACAAATTTGTAAGCTATTTTGAAGCCCAGCTGCGGTGGCCGGGCTCTGTTTGGCACTGGATAACGCTCGGTTGACCACTATAGGGTAAAGAGCCCCATTGGCGATGGCAATAAAGCAAAATGGTACTAACAATGGATAGATGGTCGTTAACGTCCATTGTGTCGCCATGAAGACCAATAATGCAGACACACTGAACAGCGCCAGTAATTGTTTCAGTACCAATTCATCGCCGTATTTCGCAACACAACGTTTGCCCAAATATCCACCCACCATAAACGCGATAGTTTGAGGGATAAAGCTGAAACCAATGTCTTTCGCGTCGTAACCCAGTTTCGCCATGATTTCCGGCATACCCGTCAGATAAGCGAAGAATGCTGCCGAAGCCATGGCGAACATCATCACATTGCCAAGATAGATTCGTGAACCCATTAACGATTTGATGTCTTTACCCATGCTGGTGGTTTTCTTTTCTGTATGAGAATCGACTTGCTTTAACGTGATGAGGACCAAAATAGCAGACAGCACGGTTAAAGCGACAAAAATGCTCCGCCACCCAGAAAGATTCAACAACGCAACACCAAGCTGAGGAGCGAGAGCAGGAGACAAAGCCACCAGCGGCATGATGGTAGCAAAAATCTGTTGGCTGACTTTTTCCTCGTACTGTTTGATGACCATTGCTTGCCAGATAACAGCAGGTGCACATACGCCCAACGCCTGAATAAATCGAAGCAATTGCAATTGCCAAATGCTGGTACACGCCGCCAGTGCCAGTGAAGAGAGACCAAATAACACTAACCCTAAAGTAAGGGTGCGCTTGTGACCGTATTTGTCGCTCGCCAACCCCCATAGAAATTGCCCTGCTGCTAAGCCTGCCAGAAAGACAGACAGAGACATTGCGATCGATTCGGGACCAGTTGCAAAGTCATGTTCCATGGCTTTAAAAGCGGGTAAATACATGTCCGTTGCTATGAATCCCGACATCGAGAGGAGGGCTAAATAGAAAAGTTGAAACTTAGTCGCTTTCATCTTTTTACCGTTCAAATTATTTGTATGATTGAAGATGGTTTTTCTTTGAAACCAATTGAGGTAATGATTCTATTTTTGGATATACCAAACGATAAGCGCTATATTTTGTAGTTATCTATCAAAAAATTTGAAAGCAAATGTTCTCCAAACAGTCTTTAGAAATGCTGGATACGGTCGCTCGGATGGGCAGTTTCAGCGCGGCTGCTGAGCGGCTTCACAAGGTCCCTTCAGCCATCAGTTATAGCGTTCGGCAGATAGAGCAAGAGATGGGCGTATTACTGTTTCGTCGATTGCCGAGAAAGGTAGAGTTAACCCCTGCGGGTGAGACGTTCATCCAGCATGCAAGGCAGATGCTTATCCAGATGGAAGACGTGCGAGCGCAAACCCGACGTGCCGCTCTGGGCTGGCATCAGACGCTTAAACTGACATTGGATAACGTGGTCAAGCTGGATAAGTTGAAGCCCCTGATTGAAGACTTTTACCAGACGTTTGATTTTGCCGAGCTGCAAATCAACATGGAAGTGTTTAATGGCTCGTGGGAAGCCATATCACAAGAGCGCGCAGATATTGTCCTTGGTGCGACAGCTGCCGTGCCTGTCGGAGGGGATTTTGGTATTCGACCCATGGGGGATTTGGAGTGGGTATTTGTGATGTCGCCGGCTCATCCTTGTGTATTGGCTGAATCATTATGTGAAGAGACGGTGAGCCCTTTTCCTGCGATTTGTTTGGATGATACTTCTATCGTATTGCCGAAAAGGCACAACTGGCATTATCGACAACAGAGACGCATTCTATTGCCTAACTGGTTCAGTGCTATTGAATGTCTGAAAAATGGTGTCGGGGTAGGGTATATGCCCAAACACATTGCCAGCGGATATTTGGCACGTGGAGAACTGATAGAAAGAGAAATAGAGACCTCAGAAAACAGCCCTATGAGTGCATGTTGTATGGTCTGGCGTCAAAATGAAGATCATCGACTGAGAGACTGGATGATCAATTACTTAGGGGACAAAGATACCCTTTATCGGGATTGGATCGAAAGTTAGAAAAAACGGGGAAAAG